>NZ_JADJAT010000001.1:0-572500 GCF_016704105.1 Candidatus Amarobacter glycogenicus
ACAGATTGCCGCCTTTATGGCTCATCTCGTACGCGAGCTTGACGGATAGGTCGCTCGAGGCCCAACAAATCAAGCTCGTCCAGCCGCCTCCACATGGCCTCCGGGCTCGTTTCGAATTCGATCGCCAACGTCTTGTAGTTCATGCCGGGTCTAAATTTGCTGCGGATCCACGGCTCAGGCATCAACAGGGCCACTGAACGACTGAGCCTGTGACTCATTTTCCATCGTCGGGTCGCCCCACGATCGGTCGTCGAACACGCAATTCACTGCGCTGTGGTTAGACCAAGTGGCCGATTTCGTGGCCGATTGTGAACCGCTGTCTGTCGAGGGTGATGGCCTCTGTTAACTTCCAGCAGGAGTCGGTCCCGCACGAGTCGCCCGGAGAAGCTCGCCGCGGCTGACACTCGGACTACACTGAGCCCAAGCCATCTGGCAATTTCTTCCACATCGACCGGCGCAGACTCGGTCCCGTGTTCGGCCAGAATCTCCATCGTGCGACGGCCGATGAGCGTCTTGATCCCTGTCAGAAATCACCTCTCCACTGCATGTAGCAATGAGCATATTAGCTCCGGAGTGGTCTCATGAGTTCCCGCGATGGGTCGGTCCCAATTTCCATCAACCGTCGCAAATTCGACGCTGAAGTCGGCCCGGCCACCGGTCGCCAGGTCCTCGCGATCGCGGGTCTTGGCGAAGGTTACGATCTCTTCCTTCTCACCGGAGAAGGGGACCCTACAGGCGGTCAGGTTATCCTTGCCGACCAGATCGTCGATATCCGGCCTGGGATGCACTTCCGAGCCATTCCTGGCAATCGCACCTTCGGCAACGACGACATTCCTGCGATCTGGCGCGCCGATGCGACGCGCCTCGGCTCCAACATCGAGCGCGAAGTTCAAGTGGCGAGGTCCGGCGCCCAGCTGTTCGCCGTCGTCAAGGCAGCCCAGCTTCCTCCCGCCACCTACACCACGACCCGCTCGGACGTCCTCCTCATTTCGGACGTGCAGTACCCCGTCTCGGCAATGGATATGTTCTGGATGGAAGAACCGGTGAAGCTCGCTGACGGCACCGGTCCCAGCCACCAGTCGAGCATTGAAACTTACGTCAGGCGCCGTTGGAGGCGCTGGAGCTGGCATCATCGCAATGGCGTCTGGACGCCGGGAGTCGATGACCTTCTCGGCCACTGGGCCTTCGTGGAATCCTGCTGGGCCAAGGGTGGTCACGTGAACCGGCTAGCGTTTAAGAGCTCTGACGTTGAAAAGACCGAACGAGTGCTCGCGAATTCGGCCCTATGGAGCTACGGTGCCTTCTTCCTCCTCAGACGGGCAAGGACGTCAAGTGGGTATCGATACGTCGCCTCAAACCCGTACTTTCCGGTCCGCGAGAGTGGGACATTCTGGCAGAACACCAACTCGTTCCCAGCGCGCGCCTCGTATCCCACTCCAGGTCAGCCGGGCGGAACATGGCGGGAGCGGGCCTGCTGTTCATTCATTCGCACCCCGATCCCGACACCCGACTGCCTTCCAGTCAACCGACGACGCCGCACTTTATTCTCTGGCGCCCTTTTCCGGATGACGTCCTGAACGGACCATTCGCGGCGGCTGTCGCCGGACCACGCCGGCTGGAGTCGCCCGTGTCTGGATCGACGGCGGGTTCGAAGAGATCGAGCACCTCACCGCTGCCGGTCGGGGACTTCGTTTTCTGCAGCCCTTGCGCGCTACCGCGACGAGCGAAATGGATTCACGCCAAGAGCCTGCTCTGGGTGACATCCATCACCGCCTTGGGGCCTGCGATGTGACCCTCGTAGGCGCCGGCGGAATAGGATCCCCGCTAGCTGAGACACTGTTTCGGATGGGGCCGAAATCACTCACCGTCCTGGACTCCGGGTTCTTTGATACGACGTCCAACGTTCGGCGCACGTTTAACGCGCCTCGGGCAAATGGTTGGCACTTATCCGCCGAGGCTGGATCGCTGTGGACGCGTGTCGCGAAATCGGCCTGCCGAACAAAGCGCTGGCGGTGACGGCCGACGTGCGGTTCGCTGCAACGCTCCCAAGACTACTCGACACCGACATCATCATCTGCGCCACCGACTCTCACTCCAGTCGAGCGGCATTGACGGCGGTGGCTTACGCATTCCACATCCCGCTGATCGACGGCGGAGTTCGGGTTGGCCGCGGGCCACGCGGACTTGAAGGACTGGCTGCTGAAGTCCGATTTCACGGACCAGGCATCCCGTGCGCGTGGTGCACTGGGACGTTGGACGCCGCGAAAGTCCGAGAGGAGAACCTCCCTCCTGAACAACGCGTCGAACTCGAGCGTGAGGGCTACGTCGTTGGATCAGCGGAAGTCGAGCCCAGCGTTGGGGCTCTCACTGTGCTTGCCGCGGGGCTTCTCGCGTGCGGCATGCTCGGGTCACTGGACGACGACGCTGATCGGCTCCTCGTGGGATACGTTGTGGACGGTCTGATGGGGATGCGCGAAGACTTTGGGCACCGCCGAGCGGCGACAGGGCTGTATCTGCTCTGTGTAAGAAGAGGAAGGCAGGCACCGCACCTCTTCCGCTCCCGTTAAGTCGAGACGGTAACTTATTTCCCCGATCATCCCTCCAGCCGATTCCGTTCCCGCACTGAACCAGCGGTCCTCAAGTCCGAGACCTTCATCTAACAGGTTCTGCAGGCGCACGATTTCTTTATTCAGTCTGGCGCGTTCATGTTCGGTGCCAGCCCATTGGCGAGCGAGGGCGAAGGCAGGGCGCTTTTTTCTAAGATAGTCATGCCAGAACCGATCGCCAGGGCCATATCCTTGGGCAAGGAGTTTTTCCTCTTCGGCTTCGATGTCCAGCGTGACGCTATTCGGTTCCGCCGCAGCAAAGGCGCGAGCAAGCTTCTCCCCGCCGACCAAGCTCAGCCGTGATGATACGCCGTGCCAAATCGAGAAACGCCGTTCCGTCGAGCCCATCAAACGGCGGACGAGAGGCCCTGCTCGGGCGAAACGTTCCATGGCCGGGTTTGCCGCCAGTCCCCCCGACCGCCCGAATGGACGTTAATGTCAGTCTCGCCGGACGACTCGAAAATCAACAAAGAGTACGCATCCGGACCGGTGAGTCGCCAAATCTCAGCCGAACGGTTATAGACCGCCGTCATCCGTTGTTCATCACGGAGAAACGCCTTCACCTCTCTCCACGGAACGATGAAGTTGCGCTGCGGAAGGAACTCTTCCATTCCAGCATGCGGTTCGTCGACATCACCGAACCTTCACTTGGTGATTCCGAAGGACCTTTTCGATCGCAGCGACCCGAAGCAACGGTTCACCGACGGCGACCTTTGTTCTTACTGCGTATTCTTTTCCTGCCTCAATGGCCTTGAACTCCATGAAGCTCCCCGTGTTCGACTGGTCCGGCGCATTCGCGAGCGAATTACGATTCGCGACTGGAGTCGGATCAGCTCCGGCTCCAGGCCGTGCCGTTCCCAGCCACGGCGCCACTCGGATTTTGGGACCGCTCTCTCCACGACCCAAAAGCCGCATGCGGGTTCCGAACCTGCTGTATTCATTAGCGTCGCTAGCCGGTCGCCGGGCGATACGATGGCGTTTCGCCCAGCCTACCAGTGGTGGTATCGGCAATGGGAAGTTCGACGGTGATTCCGGAATTCGCGTTTATCGGCCGTGGTCGCCGGAGATCCGGCGACGCCTCTAAGAGCCGCCCTGTTCGGACCACTCGGCGGAGCTCGTGAGCCAAACGACGTGATCTGGCCGGGACTGAGTGCGGCTAAGGTTGGACTCAGTCGTACGCAGGAAGCCGTCAGTCCTAATAGACCCGATGTGCACTGCCCCGGTGAAGTGATACAGCGTGACTAGACTCAAGGGCTTCTTAGCCATAGGTCGATGGTCCTCTCGCGCGAAATGCTAGTACGGAGGGGATTCGCGCGCGCGTTCGGGCAGTCCGGCAAATGCGCAACACGTCCGTCGCTGACTTCCCTTACTGGTGACGAGGCCGTGGCGTTAGTAGCTCGACACGACGGTCGCCGTACCAAACACTGAAGGATTCGGTCCGACTGATGATCGGTAGATGAGAGACGAACTGGTCATGGTCATCGCAGACGACGACGTTGTAGGACCAGAACGGGTCACTCGCTCGGAAAACCGGCTCCACGCGGCGGTATTGCGTTCCACAAAACTGAATGAGCGCCGCCTCGATTTTCTGAGCAACGTCGTCGGCCGATTCACCATCGGTCTGCGGCGTGAAGATGGTCATGTGGTAGGAAGGTCCGAGTTGCCATAGTTCGGCCTGGTAGCGTCGGCGGTCGGGCAGGATGCCTTCGGTTTCATAGATTGTGTCGTCGTTCGTAGTCAACCTCCTGAGTTGAAAGTGCGGTTCTCGCCACGCCTAGTGGCCGTCTCGGCCTTTGGGCGTCGCGAGAGGGTCGTAGCTTGAACGGCAAGCTCCCGGAGAAGCCCCCACCCCTCCTAGAAAAGAGGCCCGTGCCCCGTTTAAACGCCAAGCGAAAGAGCGTTGAGTACGGACCTTGCCTCATCGAAGCAGCCAGAAGCGGCACGGAGGAGGGACCGATAGGACGTGGAACCGGGCAAGCGGGGTATGTCCACCTCGACTGGACTCGAGGTCGGGAGCTGGAGTATCTGGTTTCGGAATTGTCCCGAAGGCTGGGGCTGGGTCGTCCAGACACCGGGGTAAACTGCGCAGGAAAGCATCGCCGACTAGCAGTCGTCTTCTTTCCACGACCCGTTCTCGCGAGCCCAAGGCTCCATCGTCTGATTAATTTCAGCGACATAACGTGAAGTAGGAACCCCTAGCCCGGATCCCTGACACCTTGGCGTCGTAGCTGCGAATGGGTAGGTTCGTGCCGTATTGCTTCTTCGCGGCTGCGAGGATGAGTTCGAACTCTGACCGCTTCACCCGTTGCTGACATCGAGCCGTGAGCATGTCATAAGCCCGACCGTCTCCCGTTAGGAACGCCTTGCTGTACGCCTCGACGGCCGACCTCAATTGTTCGACGACTTCAGGCGTGCCCGAAGCGGGCGATTGGAGCGTCGTCGCCTGGTCCATCGAGTCGGACCTAGTTCCCGCTTTGGAACCGCCACGCGACGACTCCCAGGCATATCGGCAGTGCGAAACCAACCAACAAAACCTGAGCTGTCCACTTCCATCGCGCGAGCTTGGTCCGTTGGCGCTTTTACCCCATTCGCGCAGTTCTCGTATATCGACACTGTCATCACCTTCCTGTGTTGGAATACCGCCTTATAATTGGGTAGCTCGCCGGGCATCAAACCTTTCAGCTTCAGTGCGTGGATCCCCGCCAGCGCTTTGGTCAGAACCGGGGGCTCGCCGCGTGGTAGAGCTCTCACGGAAACGCTCGCGGCTAAGTGCGGCCTGCATCGAAACTACGTCGGGGCACTCGAACGCGGCGAAAGAAATGTTGCGTTGCTCAACATTTGCCGCCTGGCGCAGGCACTGAATTGCCAGCCGGCGGACCTCCTCGGAGGCGTTGAAGGGGTCGAAGCGAAAACCCTTGGCGAATAAATCTCACCGTCGACGTAGTTTCCTAGACATTTTTCACGGCCGTCTCGACATTTATTGACGAGTTTCCTCGCTTCGATGACATTTCCGCCCGTGTTACTGGCCGGCCGAACCCACAATTCCTGTAGCCCGGCGGCTGAAATGGTCGTGCCGGTAGCTTCGGAATAAAAGGACACCGACGACGATTCTTGGCAGAAATTATGTCGAGCAGGCGTGAGGCACGCGGAATTTGATCCAGTCCTATTTCTGGAGTTTCCGGAAGCCTAAAGCCATGGCCGGAAGGCCGGGATTGACGACGACTTCGGTGATTTCCATTGTCTCTAGGAGAAGTAGATCCCTGAAAGGCGCTAGCCCGAGGGGAACGTTTCTCTACCAGGCGTCGCCTTTTTCCATGCCAGCTGCAAAACGTCAGAAATCCTTATGGCCACCGTGGCTGTTTCTTTTCGGAATTTCCAGGCGGTCGATTTCGGCCTCTATTTTCCGGCGCTCGGCAGTAGTTTTGCTCATCGACTTCGGAGGTCAGCGTAGAGGCGCGCAATTCTTCGCAGCCTTTCCTTTAGCCGCGCGATCTGGATGGACGGGTCTTCGCCGCTGGCGCCGTCCGCCAACATTTCGACGACTCGTTTCCGGAGTTGTTTCGGCGCCCGGAACCGCTTCACGATCTCGTCCACCATCGCCTCAACGCGGTCGGCACGGGCGGCGATCTGAGGCTGAGAACACGCCACGCCACGACGATGGGCGACCTCCCTGTAGTAGCGGTAGGCCTGGCCTGATTCGGTGTGGTTGCCTTGAAGCGGCCTGCCGCAGCCAGCGCACTTGATGATTCCTGAAAGCGGATAGAACCGCCGACTCTGGGTGAACCGAAGTGGCCGTTCCTCTGAGGCGCTCGCCGATTCAGTTCGCTCGTTGCCATAGATCGGCGGAAACCATCGCTTCGTGTCGTCCTGGAAGTTCTTCACCTTTTTGTGTCACCGCACCTTCAGACCGGGTTCTGTAACAGCTTGCGTACCGAGTCTCCAGTCCATAACCGCGGACCATCTTCAGGCCTTCCGGATTGCGGGCGGTGTCGTGTGCGAAGCCCACGTTTATTCCAATCAGAAGCAATCTCCCGATAGCTAGCGGTTCCCGTGGCGAAGCGTTCGAACGCCTCGCGGACGTGACAGGCTTCCTCCGGAATGATCAGAGGCGGTTCGGAGGCGGGGCTGTCGGACTGCCTATAGCCGAATGGGGGCATGCCGTTCATTAAGCCCTTCTCAGCGCGTTTCCTTAAGCCGGCAGTGACCTTGTGCTGCAAGTCCTTCGAATACCACTCCGCGATGAGCTGGAGCATCCCTTCACCGATGAGCCCGGCAGGTGAGTCATCGAACGGCTCCGTGACGTTGTAGAACTTCACGCCGGCCTTTCGCAGCGCTCTTTGGCCAGCAAGGCATCCAGACGGTTGCGGGCGAAACGGTCACCCTTCCATACAATCACAGCACCGATGCGGCCAGCGTCGGCATCATCTAGGAGCCGCTGGAAAGCAGGCCGGTTCGAAGTCTTTGCACTGAACCCCGCGTCCGAATAGACGACGATGTCACCCAGCCCAAGCGTTTCAGCAAACTTTCGGCAGGCGTCTTCCTGGGTCACCAGAGAGTGCCCGAGGGTCTGTTCTGTCGTCGAGACCCGCACATAGATCGCGATGATGATTGAGACGATGTGGGACTTAGCTTTTGTCAGTGACACTCGTGATGCCTAGTCGCTTCAGAACTCCGCTCACTATTCGCGCGAGAGTTTCGATCTCCCCGCTGACCTCGAACTGATCATCAGTCCTAGCAATACTATACGATCCTTTTATGTCAATAGGAAGAGTCCGTTGCCGGTCGACGCCGGCTACAACCGGATCTCCGCGCGGTCCTTCGCGAAGAGCCGCGAAATCATCGTCGGTCATCGTCGGTCACCGGCTATCCGCCAAAGGCGTATCACGCGCGTGCCGTCGATTCCCTCCCGGTCTCCCTGGTGGACCTCAACGCCGTATTCTCGAATCACTGGCGCCGCCTCCCGCAAGCGCTTCGAGAAGTGGTTAGGCGTCGTCGGCCACCATTTGCCTCGCTCCGCTTCCGAGGTGATTTCAAGCAACGCGGCCATCAGTTTGGTCGCTGTGTCGTCCCACATATCGCGACTCGCCATGAACCTCAGGATGGCGGTGGCCACCGGGTCTCCCGAAAGTGCAACGGCGTGCGACGATTTCCTGTTGGCCGCGTATGCCTCCATGAAGGAGCCAGCGGGCCAACCGGCCGCTCGTTCGACGGCGATGCCGAAGCGGGCGAAGTCGGCCATACGTGGAAGGCCGGTCGTTGGAACTGACGGAAGGTGCTTTAGGGCGCCGACGATGAGGTCGAGCAATGCCCCAAGGACCTCCGCGTGCGTGGTGCCGAACCCGTCCCAAAAATCCTTATCCGTGCGCCGGCGATCCTCGAATATGGGCTCCAAGGTGATGCCAATCGAACGGTCCAGCAGATCGGCCTGGGTCGCAGGTTCGCCGATTCCGGTGAGGATTATCGGAAGGCGACTCTCGAACATCTCAAGTTCGCGACCCGTGTAGAGCTTCCGTGTTGAAACGGCCCCTCCCGTCGAGATCCGGCAAAGTGCGTTGGACAGCCATCGCTGAAGACCGGTTAAGTTGTCTAAGCGCCAGGAACGCCTGAGTTGCGGCAGCGATGATGAGATCCTGCTCATTGCGTGGTGGGCCAGTGATTGCGGCTGTCCGTGGGTCGACGATCTCAACGAGGAGCTTCTGGAGGGTCGACTTAGCAGATCCTTTTTCTCCGATCAGGATCAATACCGGGCACGGGCCATTCGTGGCTATCGCCCACGTCAAGAAGGTGACGAGGAGCTTGACTTCCCTTTCATCGGAGACATTGATGAACGGGCGGAGAGCGTCGATCGAACCTCCCCGCATGGGAAGCGGCAACGGTCTTGTTCCCGGAGAGCGGAAGAAACGAATAGGGACATCACCACGAACTTCCCATCCAGAACTCTTAATGAGGATGGCGCGGCCTGTGTCATCGCCAAGGATCGAGCCATCGCTCCTCTCCCACGGCAGCTACCCTGACTGGCGCTTCATAGGTCTCGCCTTCGTAGATGGCCTTAGCCCGCAGCGTCGCTAGGACATCACGGATGACCGTGGCGGTGGCAGGGATGCGCTCCTTCTGCCACAGCGACAGCCGCAGGTAGTCCTCCGCTTCGCTGGCATCCAGTGGGACGTTGGCAGTGCCGTTCCCTAGCGGAAAGCTGATCGAGGCTTGGCGCCAACGCGTCTTCCACAACTCCGCTCCGGATTCCTCCACATAGCCGACCAAACGTTTGGTTTGAGAGTCGCCGCGGCGCTGCTTCGAACTTCCTGGATCGAAGACTTCTCGGAAGTCTGACCACCCTTCCCACCACAAGAGTTGTGAAAACAACCGGCGAAAAGTCCGCCGTCCGTGAGTTGTCCAACGCGCGCCGTCGCGACATGCCTCGTGGTTCCACGGACATCGCTTCAGAACGAAGAGGCTTCCATGTTGCCACTCCTTCCATTTCGCCTTCGATGGCGTGAGACTTAACCCATGCCGCCAAATCGAGGTCGTTTTGGGCGAGGTGCGCTACCGCCTTTCGGCGGGCGGTGCCTCGGCGATCAATACGCAAAGTTGTTCCGTCGACACCAGCGAGGTCATTCGTGAACCTCCAGGAGGCGCGCGAGGCGGTGTGGCCGCTCGGGTGTCGAGTCGCCTTTGCGGTTAATGGTTCCCGGAAGCCGAACCAACCGCGCCGCGTTGTGGACCACCTGGTCCACGTGCACGACATCGTCGTCGAACCGGTGGCCGAGTTCCCGAAGCACCGACCTGATGATGCCGCCATCGTCAGAGGGCAAGTCCGCGCGTAAACCAGGTGCGCGCCGTTTCCAGAGTCCACGAAAGTGGGCCTCGGCCATCCCCTTTCCAACCCCCAGTTCTTGATCATCACGGCCCGCTCAATCGCAACGACGTGTTGTTCGTCTGTGGACGCGATCCCTGAAGGCCGGCTCGGATCGCAATCCACCAAGAACGCTTTGCGGCAAGAGATTTCTGAGCCCGCGCCGCCGCATCGTCCCGAGCGAAGGTCCCAAGACGGTTCGCGTGCGCCTGCTGAAGTTCGGAAAACAGGATTCAAGGTCACGAACACGCCATTTGCGTAGTTCGCGATATCTAACACGCTCGCGACCAGCGCAGATGCGTTGTCGAAGGGAACCCGAAACCGTGACACCGAATTTGCGCCCGGCAGACGGACATGGAAGGCACGTACTTCGATCACGTCGTCCGACGCGAAGTGAGCGGTGACATAGCGCAACATGTGTCGGCGTTTGGCGAGAGGGAAACGGATTCGTCAGGTTGTTGAAGCGAATCAAGGGGCAACAAAAAAGGCCAGCCTTTCTCGCTACCGAGCCCCGAAGAGACTGGAAGCGGAAAAGCGGGCCAAGACGCCTATTGGTCGAAATTACCTTCGGCGGGAGCTCGCGTTAATGGAACATCATCACCTTAGTACAGTGCGCGGCGTTGTGACAATCCTACCTCTGGCAGCGGCGCCGCTTTGCGAATGTCCGGCCAATCAGGCACGGCGATTGTCCGGGGCTCACGATGTACCGGGCAGATTACTTCGCACGACCGGTCTGCCGTGACGGGCTCGGGCGAAGCTATCCGCGTCATGCCCCGCAGCTTGCGTTGGCTCACGCGGAAGCGCCGTCGCGCTGGTCCAGGGCCGCCGGAGGCAATCAGTTCGGCGATGAACTCGGGCGGCGCGGCATAGCGCCAACCCGGAAACGGTCGGCCCTGGCTCCCAGCCGGGCGGCTCGGGAGGTTCGAAGAAGAGGAACCCCAGATTTTCACCGCAACCGAACGTCCCACAGAGGACGCGTGCGGCAAGGCAGTAATCTTCTGCTTTGCAAAAACGGGCGTAGCTCGGAAATTCCACCCATTCGCGGTAGTTGTCTTCGGTGCCGAACGTCTTGACCCGGTGAAGCATGCCACCAGCGTATCAACTCGCGACGCCTTTGCAACGCCGACGACCGATCGGTCACCGACGATGAAATCGCGGGTGCAGGACGCTCCGTTCCCCCTCCTTCTTACGCGCTGCGGCCCTCCAAGACGACCGAGTAATCGTTCTCTGCATGGGCCGCGGTGCTTTTCGACGCCACGATACGTAGCACGTAGGCGTCGTCCTGAATTGCGATGGTTCTGTCCGGCCGGATCGTCGGGCTCTCAGACTCCCAAAGTTCGCCAGTTGGTGTCCCGCGGGAAGCAGCTTGGAGCCCGTCACATACTCCAGTTATGAAGTTGTCTAAATCGCCGTCGCTACAACCACAACGAATTTCGAGCCAAGGACAATGTCGCTTGCAAGTGGTGTTCGCCCGTCCATTGCTTGAAGTGCCACGCTGCGAAGGCGGACTAAGCGTCTAAATTCGGACGGCTTGTTCCACACAGAGTTGGCACCGTCTTTCTTCGGTGGAAGGTCGCCTTCGACGGTGAACTCGATTCTCGTCACGCGTTGCCAACGGCGGAGAATTTGTTTGCGGCCCAACCTAACTCGGCGATGAAGCCTTCATAAGTCTCTTCCGGGATAAGCCTGTCCAACCAAAATGTTGGATAGCGGCCGATTTGGTCGGGTTGAAGCCACTCGAAACCCGGCACCAACCTGAACCTCAGCAACAGCTCTAAACGCGCACTGTCGTCTGCGAATTGGTCGGAGTTCTTGGAGGTAGCGAACCCGAGCTCCACGCGACCGCTCGAGCGAGCTGACACGAGGTAGGCCCCTTACTTCCGCTGGCCGTTTGTCGGACCCAGAGATTAAACGATCCCTGTGCCCCTTGCCCCAGAGGACATTCAGGCCGTTCTCCCGCGCCCACGTCAGAAGGCGTTTTGCCGTGTCGACCCCTTGAGGGTACTTGTCAGCCATGTCCGCGAAGAACATCTCTTCGGTCCACTGCTTCGACGCGGTCGTGCCTTTCGCATCGGCGGACTCCTCGGTTCGGCCGTAGACCCGAGCGACTAACGTTCTGAGCACTGCGTTAGTTGGGCTCGCGTATTGCTTCACCTCCACGGCGAGGACCTCGGCTTTCATCTGGCCGTTGAGAAACTCGACAACCCGCCGAAGCTCCGTTGGGATTTCATCGGCAAGAAAGACGAGGCGGAGCTTTCCGGCGCGGAGGTTGGTTTCCACGTTCATCCATAGAGAGTCCGAGGTGATGCCCGGCCCCAGCGCGCTTGCGATCTGACCGTCGGGATCGTCTGCTACGGCTTCGAACGCCGCTCGCAAGGTGGCGACCGGCCAATAGACCGCGCCATTGGCAGCGTAGTCCAACATCTGACCGACGACCTCGCGTCGTATCCGCGTGCAGTCAGTACTTCGCTTCACCTCGACGAGCGTCGGTAGCCGTCCCGGTCAAGGAGGTGATCCAGCGACCATCGCTGGTTTCCGTCGAGCTTGTCCGGAACCGATTGCTCGCGCCGGACGAGAAGCCAGCGGCGGGCGCGTCGGGATTGACCTGGTCGCCCGCCAACAGATTCGGGTATCTCTCGATGAGCGACTGAAGCACGTCCTCACTCGCGTAGGGCGTCTCGACCATTTCAAGCAGCTCGAGTTGCCGCTGAGGTCGCCGTTCACAACGAAGATTCCACCGCCGACCACCGGTCTGCCCAAACCTCGTCGAGCGTGGAGGCTCGTTCGAGACGCTCGTGATTCGTGTAGCGAAGGTTCTGCAAGGGCTTCACTCGATTGCCAACCTTGACCGGGCCGATCTCCCGCGCAGGCTCCGCAAAATTGAGGACGTACTTCCCGGTACGTTCCCAAGGTTCAATGGAGGACACGGGTGCGATATGAGTAATCGCGGAGCTAGTGGCCGTTCGATACGCCGCAATGTACTTGATTTGCGGGCGCATACTGCCATGGATTCTCACGTGATGCCAGCGCTGCTCACCGAGGAAAGTTTCCTGAAATCCATCTTCCCTCGCCGGCACAACTATCGTGTCAATCAAAGTCGAATCGACCGGCGTGACCACATTTGGGACCAGACGTTCGCCCCGTGGGGCTGCAATGTCATCCAGGAAGGGCTCGAACTGATAGATGTCTTCTCCACTCTCGCTGCGGTACCGAGCGACAACCATCACTTCGACGCCGAACTGAAAACGGTCCGCGAGCACACGCTCTAGGTTGTCTGGAATCTCATCGATGATGACCAGCGCGGTGAACGGCGACTCTGAGACCAGCGTCGAAACAAGGTGGTCTAGACTCCGCAGCTCGGGGTGATCGGCGACATACTGTTCGCAGAGCGTTCGTGCCGGAGTTTGCGCGAGGATCGCTTCGATCAGGATCCGGTGAACAGTCCGCGGCTCGTCTTCGAACGATAGGGAGAACTGAAGAATCTGAACGGCAATGTGACGCAAATGGTCGTGCGAGGCCAGCTCGTTCTCGACAACGAAGAGTCGCGCGGTAGGTCCGCTCAGATCGATGAGGTAGCCGTCCGGAATGTTCCTTAGTCCGCCCTTGGTACCAAATCTTTTTTGATATCGAGGTAGATTCGCGAAGGGCCGAACAAGTCGAGCTGAAGCGAGAGAATCGCCGCTTCGAGATCAGCTTCATTGGCATAGGCCGACTTACGATAGGAGGCGGTCGAAGTTCTTATCGTGTCCATTCAACGGCTCCGTGATGCATGACAATCAACGCAGACCGAACTCTCGAATGCTCCGGCCGTCGAACTCCGATCAGCCCGAAGCCGTGCTTCGCGTTCCCGACGTCGGACGCGCGAGGGCCGACCGCCCGGTTCGTCGCCTGACTGCAGCAGGGAGGTCGCAGAGTCACCTTCACAACAGCCAGTCTTCGTGAGCCAATGGCAGCTCGTTGAGCTGCTGGCGGCGAAAACGCCAACCTGGCATGAACTGATCCATGAGCGACGTGAACCTCGCGTTGTGGGAAGGCTTCTCAGGATGTGGGCCATTTCGTGGACAACAACGTATTCGAGACACTCGCGGGGCTTCTTGGCCAGCTCCGTGTTGAGACGGATGGTGCTGGCGCCGGCGTTGCAGCTTCCCCACTTCGTCTTCATGCGCTGGACGAAGAACCGCTCGACCTTGACGCCAATGACGGGTTCCCACCGGGCGATCAGTGGGGGGATTGCCTGCCGCAGCGCGGACCGATACCACGCGGCAATGGCGGACTGCCTTGCGCCTTCTGCCGAGCCCCGGCGGACGCGCAGCAGGAGCCGGTTGTGGTCGGTCTTAACCGATGGGGCGCTGTTGCCCTCAAGCACCGATAGGAGGTAGCGCGTACCCCAAAGGTAGTGGCTCTCACGCTCCAGGTACTCGCGGGGGGATTCACGATCCTGGTCCTGGAGCTTCGATTGATTCCTCTTAATCCAGTCGAGCTTCGAAAGCGCGAAGACACGGACGGTGTCTAGGTTCATTCGCGCGGGCGCGGCGATTCGGACGCGCCCAGTCGGAGGATGGACGCTGAGGTGGACGTTCTTGATGTCTTTAAACACCACGTCCACATCGATGTCGCCAAGAGTGAGCTGAGCGGCCATCAGTACTCGACCTGCGCCTTGATGATTAGGAAGATGCGTTCGACCTCGCCGTGGTCCTGCAGAACGTTGTAGAGCGCTCGTTTGACGATCTGTTCACGCGCAAGGATGCCGCGCCAGTCGTCGGGCGAGCCGCAGGACGGCGGCGTCCACTTGCAAGGCCAACAGTTCATCACGGCCGAGGTTGTTCCAGAGAGCGCGCTTGCCGGCGGTCGTGAGGGTTGAGGGCGTACCGGCGGACTGGCCTGCTTGGACCTGGTTCGCGAGCGCGCCGATTCGTCGAAGGTACTCCTCGTAGTCGATTGCCTTCGCCCTGCGATCGGCGATGATCCGGCAAGCAGCGCAGACATCTCCTCGAAGTAGGCCGGGTCGCTTAGATGCGCCTTAATGATCGTGCTGCGGACGTTGTTCTCGATCGTCTCGGCGATGGCATTGGTGTTGCCCTTCATGGTGCCGAGTTGCTGCGCGATGGCATCGGCGATGCCGGTCTTCACGATGAGCTCCATGAGACTCATGCCACCGCTGGGCGAGATCACCCTTGCCTCGTCGGCCGCGATGTAGGTGTCGATAAGGTGCCGCATGTCGGCTTCGTAGGCCTTCAGATCAAGGCTCTCGCCGCTCGCCCTGCGGATGATTTCGCGGACGTTGAGGTAATGAGCGAGCTGACGCTGGAGCCGCGCAACGTCGGCGGCGTTGTAGCCCGCGCCGTCGAGTTCGTCGGCGATATTGGACACGCGCGCACAAGGGCGACCGTCGCCTTGTAGAGGGCCACCGTCGTGGAGCGGTCACCTCCAGGTCGGACTCAATCTCCGTGTTGTGCAGCGTAGTGGATATGTTCGAGTTCACCGCCGGGCGGATCGACGGGCTTCGCAGAGCAAGACCGGGGCTTCGATTGCCCGGTCGAGGAGTTCTTGCCCTTGGCGAGGCGGTCCTGGAGGAGGATTTCCGGCACGCCGTTGGCGGTCTGATCGAGTTTGGAACTGTCACGGCGAGCGCGTTCTCGACCTTTCGTGAAGAGATCCTTGTAGTCGACGACGAAGCCCGAAACCTTGTCGTCGCCGTCGAGACGGTTCGTGCGGCAGATGGCCCGAAAGAGGCCGTGGTCCTGCATGGACTTGTCGATGTAGAGGTAGGTGCACGGCGGCGCGTCGAAGCCGGTAAGTAACTTATCCACGACGACGAGCAGCTTCATGCTTGCAGGTTCGGCTACGAAGAGCGCCTTCGCGTCATCCTCATAGGTATCAGTCTTGCTCGTACCCGGACGCGCCTGGACGTTCCTCAGGAGTTCCGTATAGGTGTTGAAGATGAACTGCCGGTCGGTCTCGGTGTTGGCGCCGTTTCTCCAGCGTCAGCGTCCCTCGCCACCCGGGAGTTGTACGAGGTGATCACGGCGCACTTGCCCTTAAACGGCGTCTTCTGCAAGAGCGCGAAGTATTTGCACGCCTCGTAGATGTTGCGGGCAACCAGAATCGCGTTGCCACGCTCACTGGATAGACGCGGCTTCACGGCGAAGTCGAGGACGATGTCATTCACGACCTGGTCCATTCGCGCCCGCGAGCTGAGGACGCTCTGCATCGTCGCCCACGTCTTCCGAAGTTCATCCTTCTGCCAGTCGTTCAACCCGCGGGTCTTGGCCTCAAACCACGCGTCGATCTTCGCGGGCGAGCCGAGCCGTTGATCGATGTCCCGCGCCTCGTACACGAGGTCCAGTACGACGCCGTCTTCCACGCCCTCCCGCCACTTGTAGGTGTGGATGTAGCGGCCGAACACTTCGATGCTGGTCTTGGCGTCGGCCTTGAGCAGGAGAGTGCCGGTGAAGCCGACGAACACCGCGTTGGGCATCATCGCCTTCATCACACGCCGGAGCTTGCCGCTCTGCGTGCGGTGGCAGTCGTCCACGAACACGAAGACTTCGCCCACGGTTGGGCTTGGCTGCGCCTCCAACTCCTTGATGAAGGCCTCGAAGTCATCCACATCCCTGCGGCCGAACTTGTGGATGAGCGAGCAGAGCAGGCGCGGCCGGGCCTGCCCCAGCTGGCTCATCAGGTCACGTCCACTAGTCGTGCGGTACATCTCCTCGCCCGCGCTTGCGAACACTCCCTCGATCTGCTTATCGAGTTCGTCGCGGTCGGTGATGATGGCGACGCGCGCGTGGGGGTTGTTCTCAAGGATCCACTTTGCGAGAAGGACCATGACGATGCTTTTGCCACTCCCTGCGTGTGCCAGATGATTCCGCCCTGGCGCTCGCGGGCATATGCCTGCGCGGCCCTGACGCCGAAGTACTGGTGAGCGCGGCAGTTTCTTGATGCCGCCGTCGAAGAGCACGAAGTCGTGGATCAGCTCGGAGAAGCGGCCCTTCACACATCTTCAGGAGGTACTTATCCAGCTTGAACCGAGTGTTGTCCTCCTCGTCCTCCTTCCCACTTCAGGAAGTACTTCTCGGCGTCCCGACGGTGCCGTAGCGCAAGCCCTTCGGAGTCGTTGCCAGCAAAGACGATCTGATCTTGGAGAAGAACCATTCGTGGAACATTGGCATCTGGTTCGAGAGCTGCCGGATGCCGTCGCCGATGCTCACGCGGCTGTTCTTCAACTCGACCATGCCGACGGCGATGCCGTTGATGTAGAGGACAAGGTCGGGGCGACGCTCGAAATCGCCCCTCGCAACGTCACTTCCTCGGCGATGGCGAAATCGTTCTCGCCCGGCGTGGTCCCAGTCGATCAGGTGGACGGTCTCGGTCACCTTGCCCGCCTCGATCTTCACGGGGACGCCGTAGCGGAGGAGGCTGTAGACGGCCTGGTTGTTGCCGTAGAGGCCACGCGCGTGGTTGTCAGCCTCGGTGCGGAGCCGATAGAGCGCGGCGTTGATTCGCCCGGTGTGTGACCCGCGAGGCGAGCCAGGCGAGAGAACGCTCTCCTCGACATTGGTTGCTGGCGCGGTCCGTCCAGTCGCCGAGGTAGCGGTAGCCAGCTCATCACGGAAGAGGTCGAGGACGCGGTTCTGTGTCGCGCGTTCGGGTTGGCCCACAATAGTCATACAGAGGCGAACTCTCCCGGTGAGCAGCTCCTGCATCATGCCCCGCTTGATGTCACGGGCCTTAGCCAGCTTCGCCGCCAGCGCGTCGATTTCCGCGTCCATGTCGAAGAGGACGGCGGCGATGGCGGTTTGTTCGGGCACAGACGGAAATTGGCCTTGAATGCCGGCGAGCGCCGCTGCGCTGATGTGGACAACGGCGTCGCCTTGTCCATTGGCGGCCTTCTGGCGATTGATTGGACCGGTGTTGAGGTAGTAGCCGAGGAAGATGGGAGACGCCTGCGCGCCTGGAAGTACCACGATGTCGCCGCCCGCATACGCTTCGCCGGAGAACAGGAATGCGGCGCACTTGCCAATCTCCTCCTTGGTTTCGCCCGAGCCGGCAAAGAGGATGTCCCCATACTTGAGGCGCGTGGCCGCGGCGGCGACGGCGGGCGATATCCACGAGTGAAACGCCCTGACATGGTCAGCGTGCTTCGTGTAAAGCTCGCCGTAACGCACGCATGGCAGGTCGCCTCCGGTCGAGTCATCCCTCGTTACTCCTCGCCCTTTCAAGAATCCGCCCAACTCCCCGAGCCGCTTCGTCTCCCAGTCCGCGCTGAAGCCGGGTAGCCGACGGCGGCCGGTGAGCAACTCCTGCATGGCGCCTTGCTTGAGGTGTAAGCTTCTTGGCGATGAGCTGCTCTAGGGATTCAATCAGGCGTCCGCGTCGCTCAGCGCCTCGGCGATGGCTTCTTGTTCGGGACGCGGGCGGCAACGCAGCCACGATTTGCCGGAAGATCGCCTTGTCCGACGTTGGCACGGATCGCACCCCGACCGCGCGCGATGATCTGAGACCGGACGGACGGCGCACGAAATGCGTAACCGGGAAAGATGGCATCCACGTCCGCAGTTGTTGGTCGGCCTCGAATAACGAAGCCACCGAACACGACGGGTACATCGTCGAGATAGACCGCCGCGAGACCAACTTCCGCCTGTGTTTCTGATGTCCGGTTGAACACCAAGTCGCCACGGCGAACCGCGTACGAGACGACCGCACTCCTGGGCAGCGATACTTTGCCCGGAACATCCGACGCCTTGAGATGGCCCTTGGTGATGATCTCCAGAACATTGACGAAGGGAGTCCCTCTTCCGTAAGCGTCCTTGTCGGCATTGACGCCGTTGCGGAATTCGAACAGTTTTGAGAACCGGACAACCTCCCACTCCTGCGGAATCACTCCTATGTCGCTCCGCTTGTAGCCCGGCGTCACTTCCCATGAGAACCCCATCCTTTCCAGATGGCAGTTCACGGTGGCCTCCAGCGCCGCCACGCGCGCGGCCAGCCGCGGCAGCGGTGTCTCGTAGCGCTCGGCAAGAGCATGAACGCGCCGCGTAAGGTGTTGGCTCACGCGATCCATTTCGCCGCGGACGGTGGCTTCGAGTGCGGCGAGCCACTTGTCATCCACGACCAGCGCCTTGACCTCGGACTCGGTAAGCTTCGGATAGCGCGCGAGCGCCTGGACGTCGAGCGAGGTCTCGGACGCCTTGATGGCCTTCTTGAGGGCTCTCTTCCGCCTTGAGTTTGAGCCAATCGTTGAGGACGGCGGCTTCGTCTTCGGCATCCTTGTCGCCTTTGATCTCCTTCAACCGCGCGGTGGCCGTGACGTGGTTCACGGCACCGAAGTCGGCCAAGACTCCGTCGTCTCCGCCCTGTTCTTCCTCCAGGTCGGCGATACGCGCGGTGACTGCTTCCACTCTGGCGTTTAAGTCGTCGATGGCCGCCTGTTCGCCCGCGAAGTAGCGCGCGACGACAAGCGCCTTGGGAACGAGGTCGCAGGTCCAGCCTTTGTCCTTCTCCTTGCCGGCCTTGTCCTTTACGACGACGCGGGAGGTTTCCGCCTTCCAACCATCGGCGGCGACGATGTAGCAGTCGTCCTGCATCGCCCCCGCCGCCCAGTAATCCAGGAGATGCTGATACATGTCATAGGGGTCGATCAAATGCTTGTTCGCGTAGTGGGACAGCAGGCCCTCGGACAGCTCGGCGATGACCTCTTTCGGGCGGCAGCCGGGTTGCAATGCCTTGAGGGTGGAGGCGGCCCCTGTGCGCCAGGAGGCAAAGTGGGCGTTCATGTCCGAGATGAAGGCCGTGAACTCAGGGTGGTCGTAGACGGTGGACGTGATGGCCGGCTTGTCCACGGCAAGGTCGACGTAGCCGGGGCGATTCTCCTTGAACAAGGTGTGGCGAAGCGCTGGGCATACAGCCCAGTAGCGTTGGAAGCGCTTCGATATCGGCGCAGGGCACACCGCCCTAAGGTGACTCGATGTCCTGGAGATTCTCGGCCGGCTGACTGTCGATGTAACGCGGAAGGTTGAGGTTGAAGTCGTTTTTCTCGATCTCGTCGAAGGACACCATGCGCGCGTATTTCGGGACGTCGATGCGGCGGTTGAAGACGTCGACGATCCTATGGATGTCTTGGGCACGTAGGCGGTTCTTCGGGCCATCTTTCAAAGCCCCCACTCGCGTCGATCATGAAGATGCCCTTTCGGGCGGGCGCGTCCTCCTTATCGATAACGACGATGCAGGCGGGGATGCCAGTGCCGTAGAAGAGGTTCGGCGGCAGCCCGATGATGCCCTTGATGTAGCCCCGGCGGACGAGGTTGCGGCGGATGTCGCCCTCCGCATTGCCGCGGAAGAGGACGCCGTGAGGGAGGATGCACGCGCCCTTCCCGGTGCTTTTGAGCGAACGGACGATGTGGAGAAGGTAGGCGTAATCGCCCTGCTTTGACGGCGGTGTGCCGAAAGGCTTGAACCGGCTGAAGGGATCTGACAGGTCCACACCGGTGGTCCAGCTCTTGTCTGAGAACGGTGGATTCGCGACGACGAAGTCGAAGGTGGGCCGGGATGGATGAGTGCGCCGGGGTTGTTGCGGAGGACCATGTTCATGCGGGCGAGGCCCGCCGTCGCCACGTCCTTCTCCTGGCCGTACAGGGTGACGGCCGTACCGGCCTCGTCGGCAACCTTGAGCAGCAGCGAGCCGGAGCCGCAGGTCGGGTCGTACACGCTCGTAGAGGGCGTCGTCTTCGCGCTGTTGATGCCGATGATCTGGGCCATGATGCGGCTGACCTCGGCGGGCGTGTAGAACTGGCCCTTGCTCTTGCCGCTCTGCGTGGCGAAGTGGCGCATGAGAAACTCGTATGCGTCACCGAGGATGTCGTCGCCATCGGCGCGGTTCCTGGAGAAGTCGAGCCTCGGGTCCTCGAAGATGGCGATGAGCTTGGTGAGTTTGTCCACCATCTCCTTGCCGCTGCCAAGCTTGCTGGGGTCGTTGAAGTCGGGGAAGTCGGAGAGCTTATTGGCGTCCTTCAACGGGGCGATGATTCGCTTGTTGATCTGGTCGCCAATATCGCTCTTGCCCTTGAGGGCGACCATGTCCTTGAAGCTTGCGCCGTCGGGGACCGTGATCGGGGCATAAGGCTGGCCCGCGTACTTGTCGCTGACGTACTTGATGAAGAGGAGCGAAAGGACGTAGTCCTTGTACTGGCTGGCGTCCATGCCGCCGCGCAGCTCGTCGCAGCTCTCCCAGAGGGATGAGTAGAGTTCGGATTTCTTGATGGCCACGGCAGAACGCTCCAGACTTTTCGGGGCCGGCCCTGGGACTCGTAGGCAACCTCGCGCCCGACGGTTGGAACGGGATCATACGCTTCTCGTCTCTCCGTGATGGTTCGGGTCGAAGTCATACCAGACGAGCGACACTGACATCAGACGCCAGGTTCTGAGCTAGCTACAATCCCGAGGATGGCATTTCTTACATATCAGGAAGTTCTCGAAGCGGCGGGCAACGGCCGGAAGCATCTCCTCCTTGGCAACGGATTCAGCATCGGCTGCGACGCCCGATTTAGGTACGACAGCCTCTATGCGTACGCGAAGGAGGAGGGGCTGTCCGGGCGCGCACAGGCCGTGTTCGAACGACTCGGGACCAACAACTTCGAAGGTGTTCTTCGGGCGCTCGACGACACTGCGTTCGTAGCGGAGGTCTACGGTCTTGCTCCCGGCGCCGAGCCCACGCCGACGATCACCGACGACGCCGAACAGATAAAGCGAGTCTTGGTGTCGGCGGTCGCCGGTCGCCACCTTGACCTTCCTTCTGACGTTCAAGACGAGAAGAAGGCTGCGTAGTCGAGTTCATCACACCGCTTTACGTACAAAGTGTTCACGACGAATTACGATTCCTTTCTCTACTGGGCGGAGATGCACGGACTCGACGTGCTGGAAGGGTCACCGAGATGGACTTCGGGCTCGGCAAGAAACCTGATGCCCGTATCTCGAATTTCACGAACGCGTCGGAGGCGAAGAGGATCTTCTGCCTCCATTCGGGCGCTGCACCTTTACGTTGCCAACGGTGAGATTCGGAAACAGTCTTGGGTCAGAACTGGTACGAGGCTCACCACGCTTGTTCGGGATGGCCTCGCCGCTGGCCAATACCCCGTCTTCGTCGCAGAAGGTGATGCTGAGAAAAAGCGCGACCAAATCACCGGAAACGGTTACCTATCCACGTGCTCGGCAAGTTTGAACGCCTCGAAGGCCCGTCTCGTCCTGTTCAAATTCGTCTGTGAGGGCGACCGACACATCGGCAACACTATTGCCGACGCTCGTGACATCTGGAACGTCTTCGTCGGCATTTACGAAGAGGAAGGCACGCCGGAGGCTAACGCAATCGTTCGAGCCTGCGAACTCATGATCCAGCGGAGAGAAGAGAACATAGCGGCGCGCCGGGAGTATCGGATCCCTCTGGACGTTCGGTACTGACCTCGAAGACTGCCCAAACCTTGGGGCTGAATCGGTCGAAGCCCGGTACGTAAAAGAGTGGAAGGGTAATCTGACCTCGATCTGCTCGGGGTCGCCAGTCTCGTTCATTACGACAACCCGCCCAATGAGGCGGGTTTCGTGCTTCCCGGGCGGTCAATTCGGCGGCCCGTTGGACGGCTTCAGCGGCCAGTAACCTTGAAAGTCAAGAAAGCAGCCGAGCGCACAGAGGACGCCCACGCCCAGGTAGGCCGCGACGTTTTCGCCAGCCTGGTCCGCTTCGGGAAGAAACAATCGCCAGAGTCCGAGGACTCGATGCCCCACCCCGTCAGCGTCACGAGCAGCGTCCAGTTCGGCTTCCAGATGTTGTGAGTCCTGATTATCGCCAGGCCTGCCGCGAAAAGGAGTGCCCGTTCAGGTAGGTCACCGGAGCGAGGTTCTCTTCCCAAATGTCGAGGTTCACCATCTCCGGAGAGGGTCACGACGACTCTGATCGGCCCCAAGAGCCCGGCAATCTGTCTTGAATCCGTCAACTGTGGGTCTCGCTGCCGATGTTACGCCCCAGCTCGAGCCTGCGTCCCGCCTTTGAACGCCTTCGGCGAAGCCGCGAAACGGCTCGCGCCTGGACAGTCCTGTGCGAGCGACCTCCCTGGGCGACCGAGTATCCCGGGGCGAACCAGCGCCGGTCAGCGGTGGATTTGACGGGCCGCCCAGCGGCGTGCGTTGCTACCCTGGATGACAACTGATTCCCGTTGGTGGGCATCGTGGGTGCTGGGCGACTTGGCGGCGCACTCGCGGTGGGACTTTCGCGGGCGGGCTACCGGATCGGAGCAATCGGGAGCACCCGAATCGCCTCGGCAAGTGCGGTCGCGGAGGCGATTGGCGGTGTCGCCGAGGCCACGGCTGACGTAACGCGCGTCGCTGCCGTCTGCGACCTCGTCTTCTTCACTGTACCTGACTCCGCGGTCGAAAGCTCCTGCGATACGGTCCGATGGACCCCGCGCCACATGGTCGTCCACTGCAGCGGAGCGCTCACGCTGGATGCCCTGAAAAGCGCCGCGTCCGTGGCGGCCGTGGGTTGCCTTCATCCACTCCAGACATTTCCCTCCCGGCTACCGGAGCCCGACCGGTTCCATGGGATCTTCTGCGGGGTCGAAGGAACTACCGGACTGGGTGAGACCCTGGAACGCATGGCCGCCGCGCTTGGAGCGAGCGTGGTGAGGTTGGAAGGAAGCAACCGTGCCCTCTACCACGCGGCAGCAGTGATGATGAGCAACAATGCGGTGGCGCTTGCCGCGGCGGCGAGCCGCCTCTGGGCACTCGCCGGGTTGCCGCCAGACCTGGGCCGGCCCGCGCTTTCCCCTCTGCTGCAGGCGGCCGCAGCCAACATCGGGAAACTCGAACTCGTCGATGCGCTCACCGGGCCGATCGCGCGGGGAGACCTGGCAACCGTAACGGCCCACCTCCGAGCGCTACAGGGGGAGCCGGAACTACTGGCCCTCTACCGCTTACTCGCGGGAGAACTCCTCCGGCTGTCCTTGCCGCACCCCGAAGGGACGGCGAAGTCGCTTCGAGAAGTCCTGGGCAGCTAGCTCAGCGGGTCACACAGCGGGTTCCGCGGGCAGACCGTCCGCGGCATCCGCTCGCCTCGTGGAAAGCATCCCCACGGAGAGCGCGGCGAGGCCGGCGACGACCAATCCGGACTGGTATGTGCTGTGCAGGCCGATCCCACCGGTGATGAGCAGCGCCAGGCCGGCGGCTTCGAGACCGCGACCGGCCCTGACCAGGCGGACAAGGGCGAACGCGAGCGCCCCGGCGGCAACCGCATAAGCGAAGCCTGGAAGGATCCCCGATAGGCCAACGTTCCAGAGCAAGAGGAACCGAGAAGTCGACCCGTTTCCAAGAAAGAAGGCCAAGGCGAGAAGGGCGACCGCCGCTCCGGCCCAGCGCGCTGCACGATCCTTGCCGCGGCTCGCCAAGAGTGGAGTGGACAGGGCGAAGGCGATGCCGAAAATCTCCGCACCATCGAGCACACGGGCCGGCAACTCGAACGTGATGTCCACTTCCGCGAAGTCCGGAGCCGCGGTGAAGGCTCCACTGAGCGCGAAGGCAATGCCAAAACTCGCAATGGGAATTGATGCCAGGCGTCGCGGAGAGCTCGAAGCGAGAGCCGTGGCGAGTGTCACAACAGCGATCAACGTCGCCCAATCGAGCAGCAGGCGGTCGACAAGGCCCGTTGCGGCTCCTGTTGCCACGACGGCGAAGAGGAGGATTGCGAACGTTGCGGCAATCCCCTGGCGGCCAAAGCGGAGCGCGAGCATCGCGAGAGCCGGGACCATCAGGGCGATCGCAACGAAGTACGCGTAGCGACCACCACGGCTCACGACCGCGTACGGTTCCTGGAGGCTGTTCAAGGCCGGGATATGGATCGCCGTGCGCGTGAACGTCCGGAGGATGGCCAGTTCGATGGCCGATGCTACCGCCAACCCGCCAACGAGGAGAGACAGATCGGACCATGAACTCTCGTTCGAGGAGCGGCGCATCGTGACGGCCATGTTTAGCGGCCCTTCTCCCGGTAGCCATAGACGGCGAGTCCAGCACCAAGCCCGGCGACTACGAGCAGCAGTGCGCCAGCGATGAGCATGATGGAAAGGTTGCTGCCGCCGTCTTCGAAGGCGTCCGCCGCACCGATATTCATCGTGACGAGCTGCGAGACGGCTTTTCGGCCGTTCCGCTCGTCCTTGTCGCCATCCCAAACGGCGAATGCCATGTCGACGGTCGTGCTGGCAGCGAACGAGGCGTGGCCGGGATTGATGCTTGCGAAGTCCCGCGCAAAGACCACGCTCCACCCGTCGTCGGTGTGCTTGCCCATGCCCTGGACATCCTGATTCGCGAGCGTGGTGAGTTCACCGAAAGCGCGGGAATAGAGGGACTGCACGGCTCCGAGGTCGGGGTTCGCGAAGGGATTCCCTGCTTCTCTCGCCGTGTAGAAGAGCGAGTCGGTGTAGGGGTATCCGTCGATCTGCGCGGAAGTGTAGACCTGATTGGGATCCTTGAGGCCCGCGTTCGAATCGGCACGCCAGTGCCAGATGTTGACGGCGGCATCGGCCTGCCCCATGCAAATGGCAGGGACGGCAGTCTCGCCGCTGGCCGGGAACTCGAGGGCGACGGCGTCCGAGAAGTCTTGCGCTCTCAGGGTGGCTTCGTCCTTCGTGGAATCACTCCAGCTCACGCGGACGTAAAGCCGGCCTTCATGGTGGACGGCCTGGGCCTTGACCGCGGTGACGCTGCCGCCAGCGATGTATTGCCCGGCCTGGGCCGTCAGCGGGATGCTGACGCTGCCTATTTTCGACCAGACCCCGGCATCGGGGTCCATGCCCGGGCTTTCCGAGACCTCATACGCGTTGATGTACTGAGACTGGGAGACCGCCGGGTTCGTGTTGGTGAGCTGCAAGAGGCCACCGACAGCCAACGCGGCCACCAGTACCACCACTGCCCTTCGATGATTTGCCAAGCGATGCAACATCTTCATCACCTCACTGCGAGCTCTTCCATGGGCACGAAACTGGCGTCGCCAGCGAATTCGGGACCATGGCTAATCGGCTGTGGCCAATGCCGGGATGTGTCACCAGAGACTTCGACGGGCGTTACTCCGGCAGACGAGCATTCTTGCAGGACCCAATATGAGAGGGTCTCTCCCGCCAGCTGGTAGAAGTGGCCGGCCGGCGCCTGGGAGGCGACCCGTCGGCCGAAGGCAGCGCCCCATCGACCGAGGTGCTCTTCGAGAAAGAGCCGCTGGGCCTTCCGCGTCTGCCCGGCGCGGGGAGCACCGAGATGTTCCTCGGCGTAGGCCTCCTTGCGGCAGAGGTACGCCATGAATTCGAGTTCGACCGGGAGCTCGTCGGGGCGGAACCCTCCATCCGTCGAGTCCACGCCGAAGGCGCGATAGAACCCGGCGATGTCGGCCATGCGCTGGGTTTGCTGCTGAGCGTCGCCCCCGAAGTAGGCGCTCTCAAAGGCGGGGGCGTCCGGCGACGAGCTGAAGGTCGTGAGCGAAATGTAAACGGTCTCGAGGTAGTCGCGGCTCGCCTCCTTCGCGACTGCTGCCATGCGGAGCGCGGGCACGCTTGCATCCCCCGCCAGGACTTCCGCTGCCGATTCATGAAGCGCCGCGATGCGCTCATCGTTCGGATAGGCAAAGGCGTGCGCGAGGAATTCCCAGAAGGCCGCCCTGGTCAGGGCGGATTCGATGCGTTGGTCCGTTGTTGGCCTGGCCATCGGTATCCCTCCCTAAATCGTATTCATCGCGAAGCGGTCGGGACGCTCGATGAGCGGCTCGTCCACTGTCACACGGACAACTTCCTTGCCGTTGCTGCTGTAGCCGATGATCGTGTCGTTGTAGATTTCCCGCTTCTGGCCAGCGATGGTCAGTTCCGCCGTCTTCGGGCCCTGTTCGATCTTGTAGGAGAAGATGATCTCCTGGGTCGCCCGGAACAGCTGTAGCACGGCGAGGGTCTCGCGGCTGGGGTTCGTGTAGGCATCGATAGCTGCCTGGACGCCCGGGCCGAACATCTGCTCGAGGTGGGCGCGCGGCACCCAGCGCGGCGGGATGTAGTACACGTTCGGCTGCGTGCCGAACTGCGGATACAGCGGCAGCGCAATCTTCGCGACGTGGACCAGGTAGTAGAGCGGGTTCTGCCGGTCTTCCACCCACTGCCCGTCGGCGCCGACGTTCACGACACCCTGAAGCCGGATCTTGCCGATGCAGGCCGTCATGCAACGCGTTTCCATCGGGAGTCCATCGGTCAGCGGGTCTGTGCCTTCGACGCGCGGGTAACAGCCGATGCACTTTTCCGAGGTCCGCGTGCTCGGGCGGTACATGGACTTCTTGTAGGGGCAGGCCTCTACGCACTTGCGGTAGCCGCGGCAACGCTGCTGGTCGATGAGGACGATGCCGTCTTCCTCGCGCTTGTAGGCGGCGTTGCGCGGGCAAGCGGCGACGCAAGCGGGGTAGGTGCAGTGGTTGCAGATGCGCTGAAGGTAGAAGAACCAGCCGGAGTGCTCAGGAAGGGTGACGCCTTCCTTGGAATACTTCGTGGCGGTGTCTTCGAAGATGTTCGGCGCCTTCCACTCGTCTTCCGAGGGGATGTAGCCGGTGGCTTGCTGGTTCACGCCGTCGGCCGTTTCGAAGATGGTCTTCCCTTCGAACGTCCCGTAGGGAGCCTTCTTCGCATCCTTCTTATTGGGATCCCAGACTTGCTTACCGGGATTCGCCTGTTCCTGGAGGTCCAGGATCTTGGCGTCCCAGTGCTGGGGGTATCCGCCGTACGGCTTCGTCTCGACGTTGTTCCACCACATCAGTTCCTGCCCGGGCGAGAACGTCCAGGTGGACTTGCACGCCATCGTGCAGGTTTGACAGGCGATACAGCGGTTGATGTTGAAGACGGCGGCGAACTGGCGCTTTTGCGCACCGGTTTGGAAGCGGTACGACATGTTGCGGCCCAGTTGCCAGTTGTAGACATCAGGCATGGCTTTCCTCCGCGGCCGGCCGGCCATACACCCCTTCGGCGATAGCGCGGATGAACTCCACGCCACGCCGTTGCAGGATTGAATGTGTCCCGTTGAAAGCGGGCGAGGCGAACATTCGCATGATCCGGTCGCGAGGCATGCCCATCAGGGCATATTCCTCGATGAAACACCGGGCCATGATTTCGTCGGGGTCGGTGCCGGGCTCGGCCGGGTAGCGCACGCCGACGAACTCGTACGGGTCATCGGATTCGAAGTCTTTTTCAGCCACTTCAGGCCTTCTTCACCGTGGTGAGCCCACCACTGATGTACTTCTTCATGAGGGCGCTTTCGGTCCCGGGGGTCATGCCGGTGGTACCGGGCGCCCAGGCGCCTTCGCCGTTGAGGCCACCGGATTCAGCCTTGGTGATCTTGACGAGCGTCTCCTTGGGCACGGTGTTGATGCCGTGGTTGTCGGCTTCGCCCCCGAAGAGGAATGCCTGGGCGACCTTCGCCTTGTGGAAGAGCGTGTCGGTCTGGTGCATCGGCATAGCCCAGTCCTTGGTCACGCTCTGTTGAGAGCCGTATCGGAAGTTGGACTGGTAGCCGGTGTCGGCGGAAGTCGCACGGCCATCCGCACGCGTTTCGTGCGCGAGCACCGTTTTTTCCGTGGCGCCGAATCCGCCGTGCTTCGTCATGACAACCCCGGGCGGGTACGCCGGGTTGAACTTCACCCGGAGCATGAGCCTGGCGACTTTGTAGTGCGGGTCGTCGGCTTTCCAGCCGATGTACGGCCGGTCGGCCGGGTTGGCATCGACCCATACGTAGTCGCCGTCGACGAGGCCGAGCTTGGCTGCGTCCGTCGGGTTCATGTGCAACTGCTGGTCGCCGACGCTCGCCATCCGTTTGTCTGCCCGGTAGGGGTCTGCGAAGTTGTTCGACCAGAGGTTCATCCAGTCAGTCACGGCCCAGGATGAGTGGACGGTGTGACGTGACTTGGGCGTGAGGAAGTAGAAGTTGTACCCGGCTTCCCAGAGCGGGTTCTTCGTCTTCTTCACCTCGGCCCATGGCTTCCGGATGTTCCGCACCGTGCGGCGTTCGGGGTCCATGTCGTTCTCCGGAATACCGTAGTCGTTCGGCCGAATGAGCGGGTTCGAACTCACGATGACGTTCGGGAGGTAGGGCGTTGCTTCCGGGCCTTCACGGTGGACGATGAAGTTCTCGCCGTAGTCGATGGCCTCGGGGATGTCGCAGTACGAGTTCATGCGCCCCGTATCGGTGTGGAACGGCATGTTGCTGTGGACCTGCTCCCAGTACGGGATGCGCGGGTACGTTTGGAACATCAGGAGGGCTGAGCCGGGCTCACCGTACTTGCCGTCCATAATGTCGTCCACGGAGTAGCCGTTCGTCGTGCCCGAACTGTCCAGCAGGCGCTGCATGTAGACCTCTGTGCGGCCTTCGAGAGCGAACTTCCAGTAATCGGAGAAGCGCTTATCGCCGGTGAGTTCGGCGAGCGCCTTGGCGACACCGGCCATGATTGAGATGTCGTCCTTGGTATCGAACATCGGCTTCACGCCGCCCCTCCAGATCTGGAGGAAGGGGTTCTGGCACGATGCGGTGACTTCGACCTGTTCCATCTCCAGCCAGGAGTTGGCGGGAAGGATGAAGTCGGAGTACTCGCAGGAGAGCGTCATCTCGATGTCCTGCGTCATGATCATGTCCATGCGCGGCAGGGTGTTGAAGAGGATGCCGTAGAGCCACTTGGCGTTGTTGATGATGTTGACGTTCGTCGTCCACAGGACCTTCGTGGGCGAAGGCATGTGCGACTTGCCGGTGAAGTTCTTGCGGCCGAACTTCGGCGTTTCGACGATGAGCGCCTGGTCGCCGTGGTCCCAGTAGGCCGGCTCTTCATCCTTCGTGTACGCGTGGGCGTGGATATCCTTGCCCTTCGCCGTATCGTCGAGGTTCATCTCGAACGGGTCCTCGGCGATCCAGCCCTTGAATCCGGGACCTGTCGCCGGGGTACCCTGGAAGAGCGCAGCCTTGTAGTTGCCGGCCCAGGAGTAGACACCCGCGCCCGGCTTGCCGATGTTGCCCGTGAGCATGAGCGGCAGGTGGACGGCGCGGTTGTGCATGGTCGCGTGGAACCAGTGGTTGATGCCTTCACCGACGTGGATAGCTGCCGGCTTGATTGTTGCGAGGTCGATGGCGAGCTGTTCGATCAGGTTCGCGGGTGAGCCGCTGATTTCGGCAGCGGTGGCGACGTCGTAATCGGCCAGATGCTGGCGATACGCCTGCCAGAGGGTCAGGACCTCGACCGTCTTTCCGTCGAGCGTCTTCACTGTTCCCTTGTACTCGAGGTCGGGGTCGATGCCCTTCTTGTCGAGGTTGGCCCCCACATCGTCCCGGTTCAGGGCTTTGAGGGACTTGGTGTTTGCGTCGTACACGACGTAGTCCTGGAGCTTGGCGTACTGCTCCTTGGTGATGCCCTGAATCTTGTAGCTCGGGCCGTTGGGGTCGAGCGACGGGGTGTAACCGGCGAACACGTCCTTGGGATCGAGCCGCTTCAACGTGTCCGCGCGCAAGATCAGCGGAAAGTCCGTGAACTGCTTGACGAACGGAGCGTCGTACAGGTTGCGGTCCATGAGGAGCTTGGTGACCGCGAGGAAGATCGCGAGGTCGCCGAGGCCCGGACGGCAGGGCATCCAGTAGTCGGCCTTCGTCGCCGGCGGGCTGTACTCGGGCGTGATCGTCACAATCTTGCCGCCGCGTTCCATCATCTCGATGAAGAAGTGGGCGTCGGCCATCTTGTTCTCGACGAGGTTCTTCCCGACGCCAACATGGAGTTTGGCGTTGCGCATGTCGTTGAAGTCGCAGTCGGGGTTCTGAAGGCCGGTCACAAACGGGACGCCGGGGGCCTGGTCGCCGTGCCAGGTGTAGTTGGACCAGTTGCGGCCGCCCTTCGAGTCCTCGGGCTTGACCCCGCGGACGTGGACATCGAGCAGGGCCATCATGTTGGAGTTGCGGTACATGCCGTACTTGCCCATGACACCGAGCAGGCCCATGCCGCCGCGCAGCTTGAACGTGCGGGTCCCGGCGCCTTCGACGGCGTCGACCATCTCCGGCTGGTAGCCCTCGGAGAGGAGGACCTTCTTGCCTTCCTCGCCGGAGTAGCGTTTCGCAACAGCTTGAAGTCCCCGAGCGGCGTACTTGAACGTGTCGTCCCAGTTCATCTTGACGAAGGTGTCGGTGCCGCGGGAATCGAACTTGTATTTCGTTCGGAGCTCGGGAGTGAGCCCCGGGAAGCCGTCATCGGCCCACTTCTTCCAGCCGGCCCGGATCATCGGCCCCTTCAAGCGGTAAGGGCCGTAGACGCGGCGGGTGAGGGTCGCGCCCTTGTTGCAGCCGCGAGGGTTCCAGGCATTGGTCGAGAACTTCCCATCCAGGTCGCCTACGGCCTGACCGTCGTAGTTCTGCTCGGTGCGAATGACGACGCCGTTCCGGACGAATGCGCGCAGCCGGCAGTTATGGGTGCAGTTCGGCGCACAGACGAAGGTGAAGGAACTGTCGTACTTGTACTGGTCGCGATAGATGCGCTCCCAGCCGCGATTGGGGTAGTACTGCAGCGGCTGGGTGATCCCCGGCGCCGCCTGCAAGAACGCCATTTTCCGCTCGACGTACACCGCGGTGCCTGCCGCGGCGACGCCCGAAGTGAGTTTCAGGAATCCTCTTCGATCCATCACAACAGGGCTCCTTTGTTCCGGGTCTCAAGGCCTGCCCTGCAGGGGCGGCACTGTGGACCAAGTTCGGTTTGAAGGTGGCGGCCGTCCGAGACTTCCTCGCCACACGTTACGCACAGCACCCGCGCCCTCGGAGGGCCGGGGCGATCGTACTGGGACAAGGAAAGCGGGGTGTCGCGGACAGTGAACAGATCTTCAGTGGGCCAGGCCGCATACGCCGCCCGCTGAATCTCATGGCGACCTTCGCCGGTAGCGCCAACGCGCTCGCGAAGGTCGCCACGGGCTGCCACCCGGACCGAACGTCCCGTGTGCTCGTCGAGAAAGCTTGCCGCAAGCTTCCCGAAGTCGAGTAAACGGAGCGTTCGTTTGCCCGGGCGGCAGCCCGTGACAGCCTGAATACCATCGACCGCGCAGCGGTCGGTTTCGCTCACGACGATAAGTCGCTTCTTCGTATCCGGCACTTCGATGCCCAGCGCGGCGGCGCCGGTAAGGGCCAGGCGGGTGCCGAGGATCAGCCCGGCGCAGCCGTGACCGCCATGGAGCTTCAGCGCAGCTCGCATGGCCATATCCAGTTCGCGATCAGCCGGGAGCCACTTACGGATCTCAGGCATCGCCGTGAGCACGGCGGCGTCTTCGTGGTAAAGCGACCAGCGACCGAGCACATTCTCGGATGGCTCAGGGTCGAGCTGGCTGGAGAGAATCGTCGGGTAGGGGAGCGGCTCGTGCGTCTCGAACAGGACGACATCGATACCTGGCGGGAGCTGGGCGAGCATGTCCTGTGGTTGCGAGCCGCCAGGCGGCAAGGTCAGCAGCAGCCGGTCCGTTGCGCGGACGACGCTGGCTGCGGGACTCGATAGCCAGACACGATCCGATGCTTTTCCCGGAAGATCCACGGTGTGGTGTGTCCGCTTGAACCACGCTACACGGAGACCTTCTGCCGTGAGGGCGGGGATGAGCCGTTCGCACATGGTGGTCTTACCCGAACGGGAGGGGCCACGCACGGCGATGACGGCAGGGCCGACAAACGGCCGCGGCGCGCGGATCTCGGAGGGGCGGACCTGAGCTTGCGAACTGGTGGTCACGGTTACGCTGCTCCTGCCTTTACTCGGCGAAGACTCGCGATCCGGACAGCCTGAGTCGATGGCCATTCGTACCGAATCTGGAGACCTCTTGGACGCCCTGCCCAGTCGTTGGTCTCGTCGGCCGGAAACGTTTGGGCGGCATCCATGCGCACAGACTGAGCGCGTTCGATCTCAGGGAATGTGACATTCATCACGAGATGTGCGGCCAAGGCCCGAACGGGTGCATACTCATGTCCAGATGGCCGCATTCACGGGACACGACGTCCTCAATATCCCTCACCTGGCGACCCTCACCCTCGCCGACGCAGAGAAGCTTTCCGGAGAGCTCGTGGTGCGCTCGTACCAGCCGCGCGAGATGGTCACCGTAGAAGGCGAACCCTGCAGGGGCTTCTACCAGTTGTTGCACGGACGTGCGAGGCTCTTTCGCACCGGACCTGAAGGACGCGAACAGATCATGCGCCTCCTCCAGGCCGGCGATACTTTTGGGGAAGTGCCCGTCTTTGACGGTGGACCGAACCCGGCGCATGTCGAGACGCTGGAAGAGTCGCAGATCGTCCTGGTGCCTTCCGCGGTCTTCCGCAGACTGGTAGACACGCGGCCAGCGATCGCACTCGACGTGCTGAACCATTTTGCGAAGCGGCTCCGGTCGTTCACGGAGCTGGTGGAGCAGATCAGCCTGCAGACGGTGCAGCAACGGGTCGCGCGCTACATCTATCTCACGGCCCGCGAGGAGGGCCGAGAGACACCCGAAGGGATCCTCGTCTCGCGGACTGTCACCCTTCACGACCTTGCGGCGCTGGTCGGCAGCGTGCGGGAGGTTGTAAGCCGGACCCTTCACGTCATGGAGACTGACGGCATCGTCGAAGTCCGCCGCAAGGAAATCCTGGTGCGCGATCTCCGCGCTCTTCGCCAGATGCTCTAGCCCACCGGCAACCCGAGATGTCGCAGCGCAGCCGGACTCGCCATGCGAATGTTCCATTCGGGCTCGAATACCAGGTCGAGCTTGACCTGGCGTCCGCCGGCGGCGCGGTTTAGGCGGGACGCAGCCATCCCGGCAATAGTGCTGCCCATCGGGCAGTCCGGGGTGGTCATCGTCATTTCCACCGCCACAACGTCTTCGTCGACCTGGATGTTGTAGATGAGGCCGAGGGAAACGACATCTATCCCGAGTTCGGGATCGAGGACTTCGCCAAGAGCTGCTGCTAGATCTGAAGGGTTCACCTGGTCACCTGCCCTGCCTGCGCCGAACCGCGTTGCACGGCCGGCCGCTGAATGAGAATCGAAAGCAACACCCGGCACTCACTCAAACCCCCAAGCGCAAGGAGAAGCCCGCCAGCGCGGAACAGGGTCAGCTGGCCGAGGAGTGCCGCACCTGCCAGAAGGACCACCGCCAGGGCGTGAATCACGAGGGTGGCGTGTGTCCATGTTTCGCTGACAAGCGCCGCCACAAGCGGCACCGGTTCGAGTCCCGCGCGTTCGCGGTAACGAGCATTCCAAACGAGGAACGGCACGATTTTGAAGCTGTTGCCGATCGCGGACGTACCTGCCCAGCCGCCGATTGCGACGATGCCGTATGCGAGCTGCAGGCGAGCGGGGTCCCCCCCCGGGCTCACCGGTTCGCCAATGGCTGCGAGGACACCGAGTATGGCGGCGAGGACCAGGAAAGCGAGGGCGAGCACCGTCGCACGGGTGTGGATGTCGGCCACCCTTCGCGAACGCGTCCTGAGCATTCGGGCGACGTCGTAGAACCAGAGGGCCGGCCCGGCGGCCATGGCGACCGCGACAGCCACTCTCACGGGCATCGCCGGGTCAGTCATGAGCGCTATGGCGCCGGCGCTCGTGGCGACGGCGGTTGTTGCGAGGGCCGCGAGGGCAAATCGCGGAGTGCCTTTGGGCACGACCTGGAACATCGGGACTAGTTGGTAGGAGACACCCATCACCATGATGCCGAGCCAGCCCAACAGGCCCAGATGGGCGTGCCCGGAAAGGCGCCCCTGCGTCACCGGGAACCAGAGATGCTCCAATGTCCCGAGGTACGTGGCACCTACGCATGCGACGGCGACAAGGAAGACCATTCCGGTGGAAACATAGGCCCGGACTACCGACCCTCGCCGGAAGGCTTGGACGGCCGGTATCGCACTTACCAGAAACAAGATGAACGAAATGACGATTCCGCTGCCGAACACACTCATCGCCATCACGTTCCATCGTTCGAGAACGAGGATGAAACCAACCACCGAAATCACATGGGTGGCGAATTGGAGGCGAACCAATCGCAGCGAGATGAGCCGGCCGCCGAAAACGGCGGGACCAAGCTGGTAGATGGCGCCCATGATCGTGAGCGTGAGCCAACCGAGCACTGCGGCGTGGGTGGCCGCAACTACCCTGGGCACGTTGACGGCGAGGAAGGCGTCGTGGCCGGCGAGCAGAAGCATGAGCCCGGCAGCGGCGAGGCCGAGCGGAGCCACTACGAAGAAGGGCATGATCACGCCAAGCGGCGGGCTCTCCTTCGGAGACACTACCGTCACGTCATGCCCGCCGGATGGTCAGGATGGATTCGCCCGCCTCTTGGCCGAACTCCCAGACGAAGCCTCTGCGCTCAAGTTCCGGGTAAAGGAGGAGGGGCTCACGATCCATGAAGACGCGCAGACTGTCCTCTCGTCCCAGTGAGCCGATGGCTTCGAGGATGCGAACCATCGGCTCGGGCGGAGACAACCCGCGGTTATCGAGTTCCTGCGTTGCCATGGCAGCAAGGATCACCCTCTCTGGCCGTCCCGGAGTGAACAAAAGTCACACTGAAGGTGATATCCACCTCGTCGGGCCGCTATCTGCCGGTTCAGCCGGTCTCCATAGGCAGGGTTGGGTCGGCCGCCCATTCGGATAGCGAAGCGTCGTAGACCGCCACATCGCGGAAGCCCGCCATGACCGCGGCGAATGCTGTACTGCTGGCCGCGATCCCACCACCGCAGTAGGCGATCAACCGCCGGTCGGGTTCGGCCCCTGCCTTAATGAAGCGGGCCCGGATCTCCTCGACGCTGCCGAAAGTCTGGGTCCGAGGGTCCACCACCCCGGCATCGCCGATTGCAGGGACGTGGACACTGCCAGCGATTCGCCCCGGCCGGCCATAGGGCGCGACCTCACCCCGAAACTGCGCACCGTTGAGGGCGTTCACGATGCAGGCGTCTCCCGAACGCACAAGCTCGAGGACCTCATCCCGGCTAGCGATCAACCTGGGCCGAGGAACGACCGTGAATCTGCCTGGTGCGCGTCCGACCGGCCCGGTCTCCACTGGATGCCCGTCGTCCGTCCAGCGCTTCCAGCCCCCCTCGAGGACTCGCGCGTTGTCAAATCCGAAGGCCCGCAGCATCCACCAAACGCGTGCGGCCCACATGTTCCCGGCCCTGTCGTAGAGCACGACCTTCGAGTCGTTTCCCACGCCATAGCTACCCATCGCCGTCTCGAACTGGGCAGCCGGGGGCATCATGAACCGAAGGGCGCTCGACCTGTCGCTCAAGTCGTTGTGGAGGTCGGCGTAAATCGAACCGGGGATATGGCTCCCGAGCCATTCCGCTTCGCCGGTTTCCACAAGGTAGCCGGGGCCACCCTCTGGTCTGGCCCTCAGGAATACCGTGCAATCGAGCACCCGGAGGTGCTCATCATCGAGATGGCCGGCCAGCCAGTCGCTGCTAGCGAGAAAGTCCTCTCGAACGGGCATTCGGAACTCCTTCGCCGGCACCAGAAAGGGGAGTGCCCGCCGGGGCCCGGCGGGCACTCAGTGGAAGTGTTCGGGAGTTACTTCCCGAAAAGCCTGGAGACGATCCCAGCTTTCGGCCCTCCGAGAAGGGCCGTAATCTTGTCAGGGTTCTCTTTGATGAACCCGATGACGGCCGCAGCCGCCTTCTGGGCAGCGGCGGGATCGATCCCGGCTTTTTCGGCGATAACTTTCGCTATCTGGTCTTCCATGAGTCCTCCCGGGCTAGTGCGTGACCTTCTGAGGGAGTGTCTTCGCCTCTGCGACCCACTTCTCCACTTCGGCGGCGGTCGGTGTTCGACGGACGAGGCTCTTCGCCGTGTTCACCTCCTCCAGCTTCGCGTGGAGGTTGTCGGGGCGACGGGTGGCAAGTTCCTTCACTGTGTCGACGCCGGCTGCTTCGAGCAGGTCGGAATACTCCGAACCGACACCCTTGATTCGCATGAGGTCGGCGCGGTTGACCCACTCGAGCACGCGCTGGGGGGTGACGCCCGTCTTCTCGGCGAGTGCCTGGCGACCCGAGGCCGAGCCGGCTGTGTCGAGCAACGCCTCGACGGTGGCAACACCAGCGCCTTCGAGCGCCGCGGCGTACTTTTCGCCGATTCCTTCGATCTCGATGATCTTCGTCATCTTTACCTCCTTCGCCACCGCCAGCGGGGACCGGCGATGCGAGCACATTCTAACCCCAGATAGTCGCCGAGAAAGCCCCCTCCCCGGCGACCGGGCCAGATTGCGACGCGGGGCTCCGCGCCTCAGAATGGGCGTTGATGGTCACGGCTGCCGCCCACGCCAGTTATGACGAGATGCCCTACGAGGGCGGACTCGTCGTCGGCAGCCACCCCGAGCACCTGGCGACCGTCGGCCGCCTCTTCGGCATGACTCCCGCCCCGATCGAGCGCTGCCGCGTGCTCGAAATCGGCTGCGCGACCGGTATGAACCTTCTGGCGATGGCCTACTCGCTTCCCGGATGCGAGTTCGTGGGCATCGACCCTTCGGGGCGCCAGATCGAGCTGGGACGCAAGGCGCTTGCGGAATACGGGATCACCAACGTCGAATTGGCCACAACGGACGTCCGCGAAGCGGTCGAGTGGCAACGCGAGTTCGACTACATCGTCTGCCACGGTGTCTTCTCGTGGGTCGCGCCGGATGTTCAAGAAGCGATCCTTGCCGCGTGCCGCCGCCTGCTGGCGCCGCAAGGGATTGCGTTCATCAGCTACAACACCCTCCCCGGCTTCCACATGCGCGCCCCGGTGGGCGAGATGCTTCGCTTTCACTCCCGAAATTTCCCGGAGCCCGGAGAGCGGACGGACCAGGCGGGGGCGCTCTTGAAGTTCCTTGTTGAGTCTTCCGGCACTTTTGCCGAAAGCGACGAGGTGCTTGGCATTTACCACCGAATGCTCAAGCGCGAGAAGGAACTGCTCGACGGTGCGCCACCCTCCTACCTCATGCACGAGCACCTCGAAGACCTTGGGAAGGGGTTCTACCTCCACGAGTTCGTGGACGCCGCCAGAGCCCGGGGACTCCAGTACCTCGGCGATGCGGCCTTCCACACGATGCTGGTGCGGGATCTACCCGAGGCGATTGCAGCGGACTTGAACCGCATCTCGCCAAACCAGGTGGCGCTCGAGCAGTACCGCGACTTCGTCGTAAACCGGATGTTCCGGAAGTCCCTGTTGTGCCGCGACGATGTGGCACTGGAGCGTCATATCTCTGAAGAAGCCATACGGTCGCTGTCTTTTCGGGCTCGGCTCGCGCGGAACGCCGAACCGCCATGGCTGATCCCGAAGACCGGGGGGCTCGTGGCGCGCGTGAGCGACCCGCGCGTCACGGCAGTCATCGAGGCCCTTGACGCCGCGGAGCCGGCCGCCCCGAGTTTCGCGGAACTCAGCGCGCTCCTAAGCGGGGACGATGGCGTGGCGGCGGAAGACCTGCCGGCGATCCTGCTGTCGCTTTACGCACTCGATGCAGTCGAATTTCGGTCCTGGGCGCCGCCGGTGGGGATGGCTGTCCCCGAGCGAGCCGAGGCATTCCTCCCGGCCCGGATGGCAGCGCAAGCGGGGAAGCGTGACGTGCCCGTGCCGTTCCACAACAGCGTGGTGCTGGACCCGTTCATCTGCCGAATGTTGCCGCTCGTTGATGGCTCGCGTGATCGCGACGCTCTGGCGGCGGCGATGGGGTCCATCGCGGCCGCGGACTCTGCCGACATGCCGGCCGCCAGTGGCCGTGGCGATCTGGGGCCGGAGCAACTCGCCAGGCTCGTCGATGAGGCACTCGAGCAACTGCTCAGGGCCGGGCTGCTCGTCGATTGACCGTGGCGGCCACCATGGCCCGGAGTTCTTCCAGTGTCACCGACCCCGGCTGGGCCCGTGCGGCCGCCATCCGCGTTGCGACTTCGCGAACGACCGAGTTGTACGGAGTCGGGACGCCGTGGAGATGCCCGATCAACTCGATCTCCCCGTTGAGATAGTCGACCTCGGTCGTTTCGTGGCCCCGGAGGATGCTCTGGAGAGTCGAACTGGCCGAACGGGACTCGCCGCCGACATCCTGTGCGCGGTAGTGGCTCGTCACCCGTTCCGCATACTCCGCCGACGAGACTGGGACTATGCCGGCCGCCTGATAGCACTCGAGAGCCTCCTCGCGGACGTGCTCGACGAACTCGCCGAGTTCGCCCCCGGCCGACCATGCGCTCCGGCCAACGATGACCTCGACACCATTCCCCAGGTTGAGGATGAGTTTCCGGTATTTCAGGGCCATAGCATCGGTACTCGGCTGGGCGTGGAAGTGCGAACCGGCCAGGGCGTCACACACCTGCGCCACGGTCACATCGGAGCCGCCCGGGTAACGCCCCGAGTGCAGGCAGCCGCTCAGCGGAGCGGCCGACGCGATGACTTCACCCGGAACGAGGAAAGTCGCAGGCATCGCGACCAGCGTGGCGTAGACGTTTTCGAATCGGCGGCTCGCCAGGCGTTCGTTCTCGACGCCGTTCTGGGCGCAGAAGACGGGAACAGCCGTCCCTGCGGCCTGCTCCAGGTCGCGCAGAGCCGTCTCGGTATCCTGCGTCTTCATGGCGAGGAGCACGACGTCACCTTCGCGCCAGTCGACCTCTCGCGGGTGACCCACCGCTGGCACCGGCACACAAAACTCGCCTTCGGGCGCCTTCAGCAGGAGTCCGCGGGAGTTGATCGCTTGAAGGTGTTGGCCGCGGCAGATCAGCACGACCTCGTGTCCAGCAAGGGCGAGCCTTGCGCCGATGCCACCGCCGATGCCGCCGGCGCCGTAGATGATGATGCGCACTGATCCCTGCTCCGGGGTTTTCAGAATGGCCAAGAGCCTACCACGGCCAGGCCGTCCTCAGCGCGAAGCGGTCGCCTCGCCTGACTGGGTCGCGCGTCGGCCGGATACGACGGCCATAGCCACCGCCTGGGTTACGACCGCGCCGAGCCCGGCAAAAAGCACGAAATCGCCGAGCGAGTAGATGTTAGGCCCGTACACCGGAAGCGTGATCACATAGCGATCGGAGAGTGCGAAGAAGTGGATGTCGTCTCGCTCCAGGACGATGTCTTTGCCGTGGTTCGTCTGCCGGCCGATGTCGTCGCGCGTGACTTCCGGAAAGGCGCCCGACCGTTCGATGATCGCGTAGTCGATCGGCATGGAGCCGCGGTGGGCTGCCATCGGGACGAGGTTGAGAAGGATGCCGAGTGCGACGAGCCAGGCGCCCCAGTACCGTCTCAGCTTCAGGGCGAGCAGAGCGAGTGCCACGGTGGTGGTGAAGAACAGCACCTGCCGGAAGATCCCGCTCGAACCATCAGTTCCGAGATTGCTGATCGCTACCTGTTGAGCGACGAAGATGAGGGCAGCGATCGCCAGGACAACGGAATCGCCCGCGCGGCTTGCCATGCGGGCGATTCTTCGGGGTGTTTGACCAACCGGCAACATGGCCGGCTTTTTGCCTACCAGGACTGGAACGGCGCGGCGCCGGCAAGGGCGATGGTGGCGAGTGCGGCAACGGCGACGAGTGAGGAAAGAAGACGAGTCATGGCGGAGTCCCTCCAGCAGTGTTTCAACTGCGCGGAGAGTAGGCCCCGGGTTCTCGCGAAACTCTCGCGAGTCTGTCTAGACAGCCACCCCGGCCGCGATAGCTGCCCGGAGCTCGCCAAAACGGACGGGCGGCCGCTCGCCAAACTCATCCAGATAGCTCGAGCTGAAATCGTCGATGAACTTCAACGCCTGGACCGCTTCTCCGGCCCGGCTTCGATAACGCGCCAGCAGATAGGCGGCCTCTTCGTTGTAGCGGTTGGCCCTCAGCACGCGTTCCATGCAGAGCGCCGCGGAGTCGAAATCCTCGCGACCGGCGAAGTAACCCGCGAGGGTGGCGAGGGACTCGTGGGCATCGCCTTCGAGGCGTTCGCGCATTGCCGCTGCCCATTCGGACTGGAATGCCGACGCAAACGGACCGGCGTACAGCTCCAGGGCCTGCTGGAGGGAGAGGGCCCTCTCCTTTGACCCGGATGGAGCGCTGCGGGCCTGTTCGATGGCGCGTTCGAACTCATCGACGTCCCATTCGAACACGCCCTCGGGGTTCAACCGGTAGATGCCATCGTCGTCGGCAACGACGCACGTCTTGTAGAGGGCACGACGGACGCGATAGAGGTTGGAATGGAAGGCGCTGTTGGTCTTTTCGCGGGGAAGCTCAGGGTAGAGCTGTTCGACTGCTTCTTCCTTGCGAATGCCATCGCGGCTCGACAAGCAGCAGGAAGAACATCTCCTTGGCACGGGCGCTCGCCCAATCCTCATCGCAGAGTTCGCGGCCGCCAACCTCGACTACGACACGTCCGAAACTGTGGGCGCGCACCAGCGGGAAGCGGCTCCGGGCGCCGTCGGGGGTTTCGGCGGCGATGCGGGCAGATTCGAAGGAATGCCGCTCCAGGAGGTCACGGAAGGCGGCTCCGGCGGATTTTCGGGTGGCCGCCCACTGGGCGAACATCGGATTTTCGCGCACGAGTGGCACGAGCGAGCCGACCATCCATGGCTCCTTCAGGGCGACGGCGGCACGGCCAAGCGCGTCTTCGGCTTCGTTGCGCTTCCCGGCCTTGAAGCTCGCCATCGCGACGCGGTATTCCGCGGTGGCGACCATCGGCAGGACTTCCATCTGGGAGAATCGCTCAACTGCTTCGGCGGCCTCGCTGACGCTCACCACATGGTTCCCGGCAGCGACCTCGACAGCGGCCTGTTGCAATTTGCACATCGCGATTTCGTAGGAGTTGGCAGAACTCACCGCGACGAGCAGCGCCCGGCGCGAGAAGAAGTCCGCCTGGCTGATGTCTCCGGTGCCGAGGAGGGCGGCCGAGAGACCTGCGATGGACAGCGCGGCCAGTGACTCGTCCAGGGCGTCAGTCGCGCAGATGCGGATAGCTTCCTCGTAGTGCCGCTTGGCGGTCTCGAAGTGGCCAAGGGCGAGTTCGGCATCACCGAGCGAGGCGGTAGCGTAGGCGACGTTGCGCTGGTTGGCGCAGTTTTCGCCTTCCTCCACGGCTTCTTGAAGCACGGTCGAGGCGCTTGTGAAGTCGCCGGCCTGGACATGGGCCATGCCCAGGTTGTTCAGCACCCAGCCGAGGTTGGAAGAGCGCCCGAGCGAGCGCCATCCCTGCGCGGCGCGCGTCAGCACGGTCACGGCTGCCGGCGCATCGCCTCGCATCGCGAGCGACTGCCCGAGTGTCGAACGGGCGAGGAGGCCCAGCGGCTCGACGCCGCGCCGCTCGCAATCATCGATGACCATGCGAAGGAGGGCTTCGGCCTTGACGAAGTCACGTGTGACAGACAGTTCGAATTCGGCCAGGTGATAGCGCACCTCGGCCAGGAACTCGGGTTCAAGTTGTGGTTCGAGTTCGGAGAGTTGCAGGGCGGTAGCACGGGCATCTTCCAGGCGGCCCAACAACCGTAAGGCCCGGACCCTCGCGAGTAACGCGTGCGCCTGAGGCGCCACTGGCGTGCGTGAATCCTGCAGCATGGTATTGGCGCGCCGCATCGCGTCCTCGGGATCGCCGGTGTGAGCCAGCAACCGCGAAGCCATTCCGCGGAGCAACGGACGCCGCCGCAGCGTCGGCTCGCTGATGCAATCGAAAGCGCGCCGAAGCAACGTGAAGCTCCCCTGGATGAGCAGGCGGGGGCTGTACTCTTCGAGGAGCACGGCAAGCTGGGCCTCGTTCCCGCCCGAGCGTGTGAACTCGATCGCCTCGGCGATGTTCCCGGCCATCACCATCTCGTCGACGACGGCCTGGAACGTTTCGGCGTATCCGTCCGGATCGAGTTCGTCAAACTCGCTGATGATGAACTGGCGGAGGAGCGGATTTAGCCGGAACTCCACCGGAGAGAGCTGCTCGCAAAGGAAATCGCGCGAGGAGAGCCATGCGGTCATTGAGCGCCACATTGCCGGGCCGAATGCAGCTTCGACACAGGCGCGGCTGATTGATGGTTGCAGCGACAGCCGGCGAAACGCCACCTGGAGGTTCGCCGGGACGTGCTCCCAAACCTCACACTTCAAGTACGCTTCGAAGGCGACTGCCCCCGGGCCGTCAGGCGAAGCCCCCCCGGAGAGCGCCGCCATGACGCCGACTGGCCACCCGCCGGTCGCGGCGAGGACATCGGTGGCCGCGGCGCTGGCGCCGCTCTCAGCGGCCGCCATACGCACTTCTTCGAGCGTGAAGCCGAGATCCGTGCCTTCGAGCACAACGATTTCGCCGGTAGCGATCCCGGCGTTCAGAGCGGGGAGGAACGGCCGCTCACGGCCGGCGAGGACCACCTCGTTGCCTTCGGGGAGGAAGACGATGAGCCAGCCGAGCAAGTTCGCCGCTTCCCGGTTTTCAGCGAGCTCATGGGTGTTGTCGATCACCAAGAGAACCGGACGGTCCGAGTCGCCGAGTGCCTGGGACATGACCGCGCCGACGTACGCCTGGAGATCGCTCACTTTGGCCGCGGTCGCAGGCGGTTCGATATCGAGATTGCCGGTCAGGGCAACCCCGAGTTGGTGCGCGAGGATTTCAGGGGAGCCGGATGTCGAATCGAGCGAGAGCCACTTGCAGGCGTAATCCACATCTCCGACGAACTGCGCGAGGAGGGTGGTCTTGCCGTATCCAGCAGGGGCTTCAAGGACGGTGACGCCGTTGCCGATCCCCGCATGCAGTCGCGACAGCAGGCGCTCGCGGACTATCGTCCGCCGTGAAAGCCTGGGAATCGATGTCCGGCCGCTGACTGCCATGAACCGGGCCGCCCCTTCTCAATGACTGCGTTTGTCGCCTGCATGGTAACGCTTTGTGGCGGCGGGCACCATGCAAGAGGGCTTGACCATCGCAAGTTGGTGCGTGTTATGGTCGTTTCGGACCCAGCGCCCCCGCGGTTGGTGTTATGCAAAGAGCTGTATTCAGGCTATTCCCGGGCTGGACGGCGGTGGCTCTTGCCATGGCCGGGGTCATCGCGACCGTGTTCGCCAGCCTGAGCCCCAGAGCCGGCGATGTGCACGCCATCGCCCCTTGTGTCGCGCACTCGCCGTCCGCCGAAGAGACCACATTCCTGGGGCTCCTGCAAAGCTGGCGCAACACCAACATCGCCGGGTCTTACCCGCTTTCCCAGTCTGGCGCGCTGAACGCCGCCGCTGCCGGCTACGCGCAGTTCCTGGCGAACACCCCGGGAGCTTCGGGCCATTACGCAGACGGAACGACCGGGTATCCCTGGGCAGCACGGGCGATGAACTGCGGCTATCCGGCGAACCAGGCTGCTGGAGGCGAAGGTCTCGCGGTCGTGCAGTCCTCCAATCCCGTCTCGGTGAGTCCCCAGCAGGCGCTCAATACCATGACGTCCGAGGGGGGCGGTGGCGTGTGGGTCCCATCGAATGTCGGGCTCCCTGTGCGATGCGTCGGGGTGGCAAAGGCCGTCTCGGCCGACGGGAAAAAGGTCGCATGGGTGACGCTGATTTTCGCATCTTCAGGCGCCTGTCCCGGGGGCACGGGCGGGGGTTCGACCCAGACAACGCCGACGACGACCCCAAGTCCTACTCCTACCTCAACACCGACTCCGTCCGTCTACCGCTCCTGGTTCTCACTGCTGTCGAGGGACTGACGACCGGACGGAAGCTCCCCGCAGGCACGCGAAATGGCGCCAACCTGAAATCCTGGTTGGCGCCATTTCAGATTCCGTCGCCCCGAGCTCTGCCTAAAGCGCTCCGGGCAGGACCGTGAAGCCAGCGGAGTTCACGATTGCGGACCCGAGGCCGGACAAGGCGCCGATGCATACAACGGCGATGAGCCCGAGGATCAGCGCGTACTCGGCGAGGCCCTGGCCGGCCTCGTCGGATTCGCCTGCGCTGCAGCGGCGTGCAAGCAGCGTGGTCATAAGCCGCTTCATACTTCTTTACTCCCTGCCCGATTTCTCTCCCTATCCCCAGTTTCGACCGGGCCGCTCGATTCCAACCGCCTTACGCGGGTGCTATTGCGTTGCCCGTTGGTGACGAATTTACAGCCTGTTTACAGAGCTGCGGCGGCGTCTTCCGCTACGAGGAGCGGTGCGTCAGTGATGATCGTCTCCGTCCCGAGGGCGTAGAGCCGCTGGACGACATCGCGGCGTGAAGGAGTGTCCTCGCGGACGGTCCATGCGGCCAGGGCGCAACCTTCCTCCCTCAGGCGGTCGCCCAGCGCCACACCGAACTCGGCCAGGCGGAAAATCGTGGCAAAGTCGACCATCCATTCGACGGCAGCGGGAAGCAGGGCGCGAATGTCTCGAATACGAGACTCTGCGTACGTTTCGGGCGTCGCGTGCCGGATGACCGCAATCGGCGCGTCATCCCAGAGCCCGTGTATGCCAAGAGTCCTTGGCAAGGCTTCGGCGAATGTTCGCTCCGGGTCGTAGTGCCACTGCAGGGTGGGGTCGAAAGCGATCGGCACCCGGACCAGACTTCGCAGGTTCCAATGCGCCTGGGACCCCACGATGACGTTGCCCGAGAGAGGCTTGAGTGCAGTCTGCAAGGCCTCAGCGCGCCGGTCCGTGATCGGCCGCATCAGCTTCAGGTCGACCTGGAGCATGGTGGCGCTTCCTCGGACCAGGTCGACGACGTCTTCGAGGAAGCACAGGCCATGTGGACTACCCCATCTATAACTGACGTCGGCGAGGTCCGCCCGCGTGAGGTTCGCGACTTTGCCGGACCCGGACGTGGACGGATCCAGCCCGGCGTCGTGGAAGATGAGCATGGCATCGTCGGCCATGAAGCGGACATCAACCTCGACTCGCGGAGCGCTGGCTTCGACGCACTCCGCGACGTTTGCGAGTGAGTTCGGTGGAAACCGGCCCGACAGTGTCCCGCTATGGCAGCAGATGGCGCGCCTTCGTCCTGCGATGACCGGTTGCAGTGTGCGGGAAAGGTCGTTCACGACGGGATTATCCACATTGGCGGGGGAAAGTTCTGTCCGGGCTTTCGGCAAAGAGGCTGCGGCCAACACGAGCGCGTAATCGGTGTCACGGGAATCACGCATCACCAGGGTCATCGGTGACGCATACTGTCATTCTCGCTATTATCGTTAAGTACCCAGGATTTGCAGCCAAGCAAATAGAGCGTGATATACTCCCGCGCGTCCTGAGGGGGGCCGCTAGCTCAATTGGCAGAGCAGCTGACTCTTAATCAGCCGGTTGAAGGTTCAAGTCCTTCGCGGCTCACCACCTCCCTGTTCCGAACGGGCCCGCGCGAGCAGGCCCGGACCGCTCGCGTGGGGAAGTGTCGGAACTGGCAGACGAGCATGACTTAGGATCATGTGCCGAAAGGCGTGGGAGTTCGAGTCTCCCCTTCCCCACACACTCGAACACGGGAGTCAACGCGGCGTCGCCGCACCATCCGGTGGGACGGGTGGGCGAAAGGAGAAGGGATGGCGCTACTCGAGGTCAAAGACCTGCGAACGTACTTCTACACGCAGGAGGGGGTCGTCAAGGCCGTTGACGGAACCTCTTATGTCGTGGAAGAAGGCGAGACGCTAGGGCTCGTGGGTGAATCGGGTTGTGGAAAGAGCGTTTCGGCGCTGTCCATCCTCCGTCTCATCCCCCAGCCGCCAGGTAAGATTGTCTCGGGCGAAATCCTCTTCCAGGGGCGGGACATCCTCAAACTCGATGAGGACGAGATTCGCAAGGTCCGCGGCAACGAAATCGCCATGGTCTTCCAGGAGCCGATGACATCGCTCAACCCTGTGTTGACGATTGGGCGACAGATGACCGAAGCGCTCGAGTTGCACATGGACCTCCATGGCAAAGCCGCGCGCGACCGCGCTGCCGAATTGCTCGAGATGGTGGGCATCCCCGAGGCGCGAAACCGCCTCGACGACTACCCCCACCAGTTCTCGGGAGGGATGCGCCAGCGCGTCATGATCGCGATGGCCATGAGCTGCAACCCGAAGCTCTTGCTCGCGGACGAGCCCACAACCGCTCTCGACGTGACCATCCAGGCCCAGATCCTGGAGGTCATGAGCCGCCTGAGCCGCGAGTTCGGCACAGCGGTCATCATCATCACCCACAACCTCGGCGTGGTTGCCCGCTATGCAGACCGCGTAAACGTGATGTATGCGGGTAAGGTGATCGAGACCGCATCCGCGGCCGAGCTGTACAACAATCCGAAGCACCCCTATACGGTGGGCCTCCTCAATTCCGTGCCTCGCCTCGATGAGACGCGGAAAGAGAAGCTCGTGCCCATCGAAGGCTTGCCGCCGGACCTCGCTCATTTGCCACCCGGGTGCCCCTTCTTCCCGCGGTGCGCGTGGCGCGTCGACCGCTGCAAGGAAGAGTATCCACCGTTCAAACTCGTCGCGGAGAAGCACTACGCGGCGTGTTGGGAATCTGATCGCGTCCGTCGGGAGGTGCCAGTTGGCGCAGCAAGCTAGCTCAACCAGGCAGCGAGTCGGCACGCTCGGCGAAACGCTGGTCGAAGTCAATGACCTGAAGGTCTACTTCCCGGTGACGGCCGGCGTCATCTTCCAGCGCAAAGTGGCGGATGTCCGCGCCGTCGACGGCGTCAGCTTCGGCGTCAAGCGGGGCGAAACGCTCGGACTCGTCGGCGAGTCCGGATGTGGCAAGAGCACGACCGGCAAGGCCGTCCTCCAGCTCACCCGGCCAACCGCGGGCAACGTCATGTTCGAGGGTACCGACCTTACGAAGATCAAGGGCGGAGAGCTGCGCCGTTTCCGGCGCAAGATGCAGATGATCTTCCAGGACCCGTACGCGAGCCTGAACCCGCGCATGTCGGTCGGCAGCATCATCAGCGAACCGCTCGCGATTCATAAGCTCGCGAGCGGCAAGGAGAAGAAGGAACGGGTCCAGAACCTCCTCCAGACGGTGGGGCTCAACCCGTACTTTGCCAACCGTTTCCCTCACGAGTTCTCCGGCGGCCAGCGCCAGCGCATCGGCATCGCCCGAGCGCTCGCGGTCGAACCGGACTTCATCGTCTGCGATGAACCGGTCTCGGCGCTCGACGTGTCGATCCAGGCGCAGATCATCAACCTGCTCCAGGACCTCCAGGATCAGTTCAACCTCACCTACCTCTTCATCGCGCACGACCTCTCCGTCGTGCGCCACATCAGCGACCGAGTGGCCGTCATGTATCTCGGCCACATCATGGAGCTCACGGACCGGGACTCGATTTTCGAAAACCCGCTCCATCCATACACGAAGGCCCTCCTTTCGGCAGTGCCGATCCCGGACCCGGACGTCGAGCGAAAGCGCGAGCGGATCATCCTCCTCGGGGATGTGCCCAGCCCGCTACGCCCGCCTCCAGGCTGCGTCTTCAACACCCGCTGCCCTATCGCCATCGACGAATGCCGGACCCGCCAACCAGACTGGCGGAACGTCGGCACGGCGGAGAAGGAGCACTGGGTCTGGTGCCATCGCGTGGATGCCGGCGCCGGAATGACGACAGGCATGTCGAAGGCTTCCAACTAACCCGCTGTCCACAACGCAGCAACAGCAAAGGGCCCGGCGCGTGCGCCGGGCCCTTTGCTGTTTCGTCCTACGGGGTGGCCGTGGCTGTTGGCGCGGTCGTTGGAGACAGTGTCTGTGTGGGCGCCGGGGCCGTAGCGGTCGACGTTGCGGAGGCGGCTGGCGTTTTAGTCGGTGTCCGAGTTGCGGTGGCGACCTGGGGCGGAGTCGCGGTGGCCGTTGGTTGCACCGTGCGTGTAGGGCTCGGCGAGGCAGTCGGGGTGCCTGTCGGGGAAGGCTGTGGCGTCTTCGTGGCCGGTTGAGCAGTCAGGGTAGGTGTTGGCGACGGGACAATTGTGCCGCCATCATCACCGCCATCGCGGGAGAGCCAGAGGGCAGCCGCAACACCCACCACAATCGCCGCGCCGACCAGACCAACCGCGAGCATCACTGCCGCCATGCCGGGGCCATCCCGGCTCGGGGCGGGAGCACGGACGACACGGGCCGTGTCGTGACGGCGAGGGACCTGGGGCGGCCGCCCGGGAGGGGCGGCGATGGGAGCAACCGGGGTTCCTGAGGTACGAGGAACGCGCTGCAACGCAGCGCCGAAGACGGCCGCGTTTGGGTAACGGTCCACGGGAGACAGGGCCAGGGCACGGGCCAGCGTTGATTCCAGTTCGATGCTCGCCCCACGAGCAAACGTGCGCAGCGGCGGAGCCGGCGTCGCGAGGCGCTGACCGAGTGCCGCGCCGGCGCTGGCGCTGGAAAACGGAGTCCGTCCGGCGACCAGTTCGAATAACGTGAGGCCGAGGGAGTAGATATCGGATGACGGAGACGGGTCCGAGCCCTCGATAATTTCGGGTGCAAGGTAGGCAATCGTCCCGAGAAGGTCCTGCGCCTGTCCGGGCGCCATGGTCCGGGTGAGCGTTTCGGCCACGCCGAAGTCGGCAACCTTCGCTACTCCGGCCTCGTTGATCAAAACGTTCTCGGGCTTGATGTCGCAGTGGACGACCCCCTGGCCATGCGCGTAATGCAGCGCCGAGGCAATTTGAACGCCGTACCGGATCGCTTCGGCTTCGGTCATCCGCCCCTGGGTCTCCAGCAACTGCCGCAACGAGTACCCATGGACGTATTCCATCACGATGTAGCGGCGGCCGTCATGGGAGCCGGCATCGTAGACACCCACGATGTTCTGGTGCTGCATCCGGGCGATGACCGTTGCCTCGCGTTCGAAGGCGGCGACAAGCTCTGAGCCGGTCCCGGAGAACTGCTCGTGGAGGACCTTCACCGCGACCCATCGACGGAGACGCTGGTCTTCCGCCAGCCACACCTCGGCCATGCCGCCAGTTCCGAGCAAGCGCTCCAGCCGGTATCGTCCGTCGATGACGTCGGAGGCGTTCAACGCGTAATGAAACCTGGCGAGGTGTTCTCCCGCGAGCGCAACGTGGAATTCTTCCTGCTCCTGGGCGCGCTGGCGTTCCTGGCCGTTGCGTGGCGTTCCCTGACAGCGGCAGCGGTGATCATTCCGAGTAACACGGCCCGGATCGTAGCGCAGTTCGCGCTTTCGGCGCTCGCCGGGAACGTCGCGCTTCGGCTCATGGCTCCGCGTGCGCCGGCCGAACTGTATGCAGTTTCGAGCTTCCTCGCCGCCGTCGGACTCGCGTTCGCCCTGCGGCTGGCTCCGGATTCGGCCTCCGACCAGGCGAACTGGGTCTCTGCCGGCATCGTCGCCTTCGGTGCGTGCACCTACCTGGGCACCAGACACGAAGTTTTGCGCCGGTACACGTACACCTCTGGCGCGCTGGCGCTGACGCTGCTTGTCGCGACGGGGCTCTTCGGCCAGACGATCAATGGCGCGCGGTTGTGGGTGAACGTCGGAGGACAAAGCGTCCAGACAACGGAGTTCATCAAGCTACTGCTCGTCCTCTTCCTCGCCGGATTCCTGAGCGAGCGGGGAGCGGCACTCGCTGCACCGTCGATTAGACTCGGCAACCGCACCTATTCCAGCCTCCCCTATCTCGTGCCGTTGCTCGCGCTGGTGCTCTCTACAACGGCGGCCCTCGCCCTCCTGCGAGACCTGGGCTCGATCGCCTTGCTGGTCCTGCTAACGGTGAGCCTGCTCTACGTGGCAACCGGGCGGCTCTGGTACCTTGCCGGGGGCCTGGTCCTGCTGTCACTCACGGGCTTCGCAGGTTACTTCGCCTTCGACCATGCACAGGTGCGAGTCGATGCGTGGCTTCACCCTGGAACGGACCCGGGCGGGACCGGTTACCAGGCAATGCAGGCGACGTATGCCATCCAGGCGGGCGGGGTCACGGGAACGGGTCTCGGGATGGGACAGCCGGACGCAATTCCCGCGGTGGCGACGGATTATGTCTTCAGTGCGATCGCAGAGGAGCTCGGCCTTGCCGGTGCATTCGGCATCGTCCTGTTATACGTCGTACTCCTTCACGCAGGGCTCCAGGCGTCGCTCAAGGCATCGACGAACTACGGAAGGCTGGTGTGCGCCGGTATCGCGCTGCTGCTAGCGATCCAGGCCGCGGTGATCATCGCCGGCAATCTGCGCCTGATCCCCACGACCGGCATAACGCTTCCCTTCGTGAGCTACGGCGGTTCGAGCCTGGTCGTGAACTTCGCGCTGGTCGGCCTGGTTTGCGGCATCGCGGGCCGCGGTCACTCCAACTCGAGCTGAAGGACCACGCTCCCGAGCGCGAGTCTCTGTCCCATGCGCAAGAACGCACCGCTATCCCCGACGCGCCGGCCATCGATGAACGTGCCGTTCGTGCTACCGAGGTCGACGACTCTCCACTCGCCTCCAACTCGTTCGACCGATGCGTGGCTTGCCGAAACCGAAGCATCCGGCAGCACGATCCCGGCACGACTGTCCCGGCCCAGGACCATCATCCCGGCGAGCGAGAAGCGGGCGCCACGAACGAGGCCACCGTCGCCGGGGACGAGCACGACGAGTCGCCACGCTTTCTGTCCCGGCGCACCGCGCTGCGCTGGCTCCCGCACTCCCAGGCTCGAACGGAGGCTCACGGCCACCGCTAGCGCGAAGACGAAGATTACCGCTATCAGCCCGAGGCGAAGCACGAGCAGTTCGTCAGAACCACTCACGGGAGAACCTCCAGCGTGAGCTGGATCGATCCCAGGCGCACCGTTTCGCCCGGTGCGAACGGCAGTTCATCGAAGGCCCGGCCAGCCCTGCCCAGCTTGTTGCGGCTGCCCAGATCCCGGACGGAAAGCGACCCATCCGGGCCGGATTCGATGCGCGCATGGCGGCGCGAGACGGCGAGGTCGTGAAGAACGAGGTCACAACCCGGTGCCCGACCAATCGTGAAAGGCGTGTGCGTAAGTGGCACGCGGTCGGCCCCATCGATGACCAGGAAAACGCCCCGGTGGCGTCGGATTGTCTCGGTCGACTGTGCCGGAACGACATTCGGCGACGCCGGGTTGCGAAAGGCCACACGCACGGCAATTCCTCCCGTACTCATCGTGGGCGCCTCCTCGAGCTCGACCTGCCACGGCCCCAGTGTCCGAAGCCCGCGCGAAGCTACCAGTTCCTCAAGCATTCGCGTGATACCGGCCCTGAGTTCATCCGTGTGGGCTTCAAGCGCCCGAATGTCTGCCGGGGCGAGCAGCAACAAATACGAATTGGGAACGGAGTGGTCGCGGACTGCCGCGACGGCGGCATCGTGGACCTCCTGCAGGAGCGCCGAGGGATGCAGACCGGTCGCCGCGCCGAGGCTCGCCACTCGCTCGATGAACCGGTCCAGACGCTCGCCTGAATCTGTCATCGAGCGAGGGCCGCCCGGATGACCTGGCCAGCGATAGGAGAGGCAACGCTCCCGCCCTGGCCTCCATGCTCGACAACGACGGCGACAGCGATGCGAGGCGCCTCGGCCGGCGCGAACGCGATAAACCAGGCGTGGGAGGTGCCGTCGCCGGCCTCGGCAGTCCCCGTCTTGCCGCCGACGACCACGCCAGGGAGGTTCACCCCGGCCGCCTGTCCGTTCTGCACGACCGACACCATGAACTCTCGGAGAATCGACGCTAACTCGGCGCTGATCACGCGGCGAGAGACGGCGGGCTCAAGGGAACCGAGCGACCGGCCATCTCGCTGTTCGCGCAGGGTCAGCCGCGGCTGTGCCAGCGTGCCGCCGTTCGCAACAACGGCCGCTATCTCTGCCATCTGCAAGGGCGTCGCTAGCAGTTCGCCTTGTCCGAAGGCGGTCGTCGCGAGAAGGACCGTCGTTGTCTCGGCATCCGGGCCGTGGATCTGGCTCTTCGCGGTTTCGAGCGTGAACGGGATCTGTGAGTCGAACCCGAACCGTCGTGCGATATCCGTCAAACCCGCCCAACCGAGCTTCACACCCAACTGGGCGAAGATCGCGTTGACGGAGAAGGTGAATGCCGACTTAAACGGGTACGTGCCCACCCCTTGCGGTGTGTTCTTGCATGAGATCGGGAAACCGTCGATCACGATTTCGCCGGGGCACGTAACGATCGTCTCCGGCGTGGCGATGCCTCTTTCGAGGATCCCCGCAGCTGTCACCGTCTTAAAAGTGGAACCAGGGGGATAGAGGCCCTGCGTCGCCCGGTTCAGCAGCGGCGATGTTGCGTCGGCGAAAAGCCCATCACCATGGATTGCGAGCGCTCCCGGATCGTAAGTCGGCACACTCACCATGGCGAGGACTTCGCCATTTCGCGGATCGAGCGCGACGACAGCTCCGCTCCGTGCACCAAGAGCGATGGCAGCTGCCGCCTGCACATCGGGGGCTATCGTGAGTACGACATCGCTCCCTTTGGGGCGACTGCGATCGAACTCGGCACGAAAAGCACCGGCCCAGCCGGAAGGCACCGCGCCGGAAAGCACGCTGTGGAACGCGAGCTCTACCCCTTGCGAGCCGAACCGAGGATCGAGGTACCCGACGAGGTGAGCGGTCGAAGCGTCGTAGTACTGCCTCGTGCCGTCGCCCAAAGTCTCGGCGAGGATGTTGCCGTCGCGATCCAGGATGCTCCCCCGGCCCGGGTCGTAGAAGGCAGACAGGACGCGGGGGTTGCGGTCGTCGCCAGCGAGGTCCGTCCGGAACACCTGCCAGTAGGCCAGCGCGCAGAAAAACACCAGCAGCACGGCGAGTGATGCTGTGCCAGTAGCCGAGAGGCGCCGTGCGAACCCGTTCAGCGCGATCACAGGAGCGATTCTAGCGGTACCGGACATCCTGGAAACGAAAATGGACGCCCCGAGGGCGCCCACTTTCATGCCTGGAACATTGAACCTAACCGCGAGGCAGGCCAAGTCCCCGGGTGGAGATGATATTCCGCTGGATTTCGTTGCTGCCGCTGTAGATGGTCGACGGGACGGCCATCAGATGGGACTCAGGGAGAGCACCATGCATCGGGGCACGCGGCTCTTCCGGCATCATCTGTCCGCTCAAGCCGAGCATGTTGACTCCGAAGTTGTAGATCTTCTGGCCGAGTTCCGACTGGAAGATCTTGACCACGGAGGCTTCGTAGTTCGGCACCATGCCGTTGGCCTGGATGTAGCCGATGCGGTAGCCAAGGAAGCGCCCGACGTTGTTCGAAACGACGTGGTCTGCGAGGCGGGTGCGGTACTGCTCCCGTCTGTCCTTAGAACCCTCGCGCAGATCCCTGGCCAGTTCTTCGAGCGTCCGCTTCTGGGAGGCGGTGGTGCCGATGCCCGACCGCTCGAAGTCCAGGAGCGTCATGCCGACGTACCAGCCGCGGTTCTCTTCCCCGATGAGGTTACGCGCGGGCACGCGAACATCTTCGAAGAAGACCTCGTTGAAGTGATGGCGGTTCGCCATGTTGATGAGCGGGCGAACAGTCAGGCCAGGGGTGTTCTTGATGTCATCGATCAAGAGGAAGCTGATGCCTCGATGTTTCGGCGCTTCCGGATCGGTTCGAACGAGGCAAAACATCTGGTTCGAGCGGTGACCACCGGACGTCCAGATCTTCTGGCCGTTGATGATGAAATCGTCGCCATCCCGAGTCGCCCTGGTCTGCAAACTGGCGAGGTCCGAACCGGCTCCCGGCTCGCTGTACCCCTGGCACCAGATGTGCTCGCCGCTCGTGATCTTCGGAAGGTAGTTCTTCTTCTGTTCTTCGTTGCCGTGAATGATGAGGGTGGGGCCAATCATGCCAACGCCGAAGCCGCGGGTGCCGGTATCGGGGGCACCCCAGTAGCCGAACTCTTCGTTGAAGACCATCTGCTCGTAGATCGAAGCGCCCAGGCCGCCGTACTCCTTCGGCCACGCGGGAGCAATCCAGCCGCGTTGTGCAAGCTTCTGGTTGAAGCCCTTGGCGAACTCGAATTCGTCGTCGCTGCGGCTGCCGAGTTCGGCCCCGCTCGCCTCGCCGCCCCGCCCGTTGTTTTCAAGAAGGAACGAACGAACCTCCAGACGGAGCTTCTCTTCCTTCTCACCGAAACGCAGTTCCATGCAACCTCCTGGCCGGCTCCCTTGGTGGCTAGCCGCCGTGAATCTTCGTGCCAATTGATTCTGCCAGAACGTACATGAGGTGGGAAATCAGGGCGTCTCCGAGGTCGCGGGCTCATCGGCCACGTCGGGAGTCTCGGCTAGCAGTTCCTGCCATGCCGCCCGGGTGGCGGCGGCAGTCACCTCGTAGTCAAAGCCACGGCGCCGCAGGAATCCTCCAACCTTTGCGTAGAACGCTTCGTAAGTCCCTCGGGGACCCTTCCGTGCGCGGCCGCGGGCGAGCTGGAGCGCGGTCTCCCGGTCGTCGATGCCGTCCACCGCCTGCTCGACGGCCGACGGGTCGATACCCCGTCCGAGCAATTCATACCGGAGCATGCGCCGACCGCGGGGCGAGACGCGCTTGCGGTCTTCAACCCAGGCCTCGGCGAACTTCTGGTCGTCCAACAGGCCGGACCCGTGGAGGCGGCCGATCTCGTCGTCTATCGCGGCGGGATCGAATCCCCGCATGGCCAGGCGGGTGCGCATCTCGGTTTCACTTCGCGCGCGGCTGGAGAGGAGGCGGAGGGCAGCCTCATGGGCGCTGACGCGCCGTTCGGCGCGCTCGAGTTGTTTGAGCAGTTCGGGTGTCGCTGCCATGCCCTCGGCGATGCCACAGCGCTCGCACGCTTCATCGCTGAAGAGCACTTCGCGGCCGTCGGAGAGCGACAAGAGCCGCTGCCGGCCGTGAGAAATCACGCGGACTTCGATGATCGCCGGACTGGGAGGATCGTCCATAGGTTCCGGTTAGCGTGCCCCGACGGGTTCTGCCCCGGATTGTGCGGCGGCGGGCACGGAAAGACCAGCCTCGCGGCGGATGTCGCCTTCAATCGTCGAGGCAAGTTCAGGGTTATCGTCGAGGAACTGTTTCGAGTTCTCCCGACCCTGACCCAGGCGCATATCGCCGAAGCTGTAGAAGGCGCCGCTCTTGTTCAGTACGCCATACTCGACGCCAAGGTCAATGATGTCGCCGGAGCGGCTGATGCCACGTGGTGTCTGGAACATGATGTCGAATTCTGCCTGGCGGAACGGCGCAGCCACCTTGTTCTTGACGACTTTTGCTTTCACGCGGCGCCCGACGACGTCGGTCCCCCGTTTGATGGACTCGACCGGCCGGATATCGATTCGCACCGACGAGTAGAACTTGAGCGCACGGCCGCCGGGCGTGACTTCCGGGTTCCCGAACACGATTCCCACCTTCTCGCGAAGCTGGTTGATGAAAATGACGGACGTACTGGTCCGCGAAATCGTCGCGGTCAGCTTGCGGAGCGCCTGCGACATGAGACGAGCTTGCAGGCCCACGTGGGCATCGCCCATATCGCCTTCGATCTCAGCGCGAGGGACGAGGGCCGCGACGGAGTCCACCACGATGACGTCGACGGCGTTCGATCGGACGAGCGCTTCGCAAATCTCGAGCGCTTGTTCGCCGGTATCGGGCTGGCTGACGAGAAGGTCCTCGAGGCGAATGCCGAGATCTCGTGCGTAGCCAGGGTCCATCGCGTGCTCGACATCGATGTAGGCGGCCGTGCCTCCAGCCTTCTGGGCCTCAGCCATGATGTGTTGAGCGAGCGTGCTCTTGCCCGCGGATTCGGGCCCGAAGATCTCGGTGACCCGTCCGCGGGGGATGCCACCGATCCCAAGCGCGATATCGAGGGCGAGCGAGCCGGTGGAGATAACCTCGATGGGAGGCGGCGTACCGTCGCCCAATTTGATGACGGCGCCACGGCCGAACTGCTTCTCGATCTGGGAGAGCGCGAGGTCGAGCGCTCGCGCGCGGTCGGTATCTGCCATGGGTCACCCGCATCAACTAAGTACGGCTGACCAAGGGGGACCCCGGTGGCCGTCGGACGGATAATAGCGGGTGGCAAACAAATGTTCTAGTCCCTGTGACATGCGCTTGTTGGAACTGTGGCGCCTGCCGCCGAAAGGGGGAGGGAACGTACACTCCTGGAATGAGGCTAACGGTTCGAGTCACGCCACGCGCGTCGGGCGACGCAGTAGGGATGCTGGACGCTTCGGGACAGCTCGCCGTGCGGGTGACAGCGCCACCGGCCGATGGCGCAGCGAATGCGGCCGTCGTCCGGCTACTCGCGAAAGCGCTGGACCTGCCCCAGCGCGACATCGTGCTGATAGCCGGAGCGACCTCGCGAACGAAGACTTTCGAAATCCCTGTGGACCAGGAAGCGCTGGCGAGCCGATTGGACGCCGCCAGGAAGAAGCGTTAGCGGCACGAGTGGTAGTCTGGCTTCTCTGCGGCGCGCCTGCCAGGCGCGCCGACACCGTCTTCAAGGAACGCCAGCAGTGCCTGCTAAAGACCTCGAAACCATCGTGTCGCTAGCCAAGCGGCGGGGGTTCGTTTTCCCTGCCGCCGAGATTTACGGCGGCTTCGCCAACACCTACGACTACGGCCCGCTCGGCGTCGAGCTGAAGCGGAACATCCGCGAAGCCTGGTGGAAGTCCATGGTCCGTGACCGCGACGACGTCGTCGGCATCGATGCCGCGCTTATCACGAACCCCAGGGTCTGGGTCGCCTCCGGGCATGTTTCAAACTTCAACGACCCTCTCGTCGACTGCAAGAAGTGCCAGATGCGCTGGCGCCTGGACCACATCGAAGAGGGCCAGTACGGCGAGGTGAAGCGCAACGCTGCCGGCGATGTCACCTGCCCGAACGACGGCGGAGAACTCACTGAGCCGCGCCAGTTCAACATGATGTTCAAGACCCAGGTCGGCACCGTGGCAGACGAAGCGAGCATTGCCTACCTGCCGCCAGAGACCGCCCAGGGCATCTTCCCGAACTTCGAAAACGTGGTCGCCTCGATGCGTCGCAAGCTCCCGTTCGGCATCGCCCAGAGCCGGGTCAGCTTCCGCAACGAAATCACGCCCGGCAAGTTCATCTTCCGCACACTCGAATTCGAGCAGATGGAGATGGAGTACTTCTGCCAACCCCCGGCCGACCGCAACAACCCGGTCGAATACCTCGCACTCCACCAGGAGTGGATAAACACCCGCCTGGCCTGGTACCGCGACACCATCGGCATCGATGCCTCGCGCCTGCGCATCCGCGACCACGAAAAGGCCGAACTCTCGCACTACAGCGCCGGCACCGCCGACGTCGAATACCTTTTCCCCTGGGGTTGGGGCGAACTCGAAGGAATCGCCGCCCGCACCGACTTCGACCTGACTGCCCACGGAAACGCCAGCGGCCACCCGCTGACCTACTTCGACGAGGACACGAAACAGCACGTCGTCCCCTGGGTTATCGAACCCGCGGCTGGCCTGACGCGAACGCTGGCAGTAGCGATGCTCGAGGCCTACAACGAAGAACTCGACGAGAAAGGCGAAACCCGGGTCGTGCTGAAGTTCAAGCCCGCTATCGCGCCGATCAAAGTGGCCGTCCTCCCGCTTTCGAAGAACGAGGCGCTTAGGCCCGCGGCTCGCCGCGTTTACGAAATGGTCCGCTCTACGTACATGGCCCAATACGACGAGACGCAGTCGATCGGCCGCCGCTACCGCCGCCAGGATGAAATCGGCACCCCGCTCTGTATCACCGTCGACTTCCAGACCGTCGGCGAAGACGGCACCCCCGGCGACGACGCGGTCACCATCCGCGAACGCGACTCGCAGGTCCAGGTGCGCGTCCCGATCAGCGGGCTCCTCGAAGCCCTCCGGGACCGCCTCCCCGGCTGCTAGCAGAGTCCGGTTCGGCCGCACGAAACGAGGGCAGTCGATTCGACTGCCCTCGTTTCATTCTTATCCGAACGGGGATTACTTGAGGCCGGCATCCCGGCAGGCCTTGCCGTACTCGGCCAGGGCTTTCACCACCGGGTCATCGGCGGAGAGGTCGCGCGGGCCGAAGTGCTTGGTCAGCGCTTCGTAGACGTGCGTGCTGGCCTTCGTGACGCCGTCCTCGTCGTGGGCGCGGCTGAACTGTCCGTACTCGGAGATCGCTTTCACGAGGGGCTGGTGCGCCGCCAGGTCCAACGGACCATAGTGGTGGGTCATTGCCTCGTAAAGGTGCGCACTTGCTTGTTTCACGGCGGCTTCGGGGTCGGCCATAGTCGGTGTACTCATTGCTCCTGCCTGCTCCAGAATTAATACGATCGTAACATACACGAAACAAACCGGAAACGCCGCGATCGAGGGGCTGCCCCCAATCTTTTCGGACCCGTTTTCAGAAAGAGAGAGAGCGCGTGCCTACTATCCAGGTGCGACCTGCCGACCGTTCCGACCTCCCCGCTTGCGCCGAACTCCTCGCCGCCCGCTACCGCGACCACGCGAAGCGATTGCCCGCGATCGAGCCCTCCCTGCTCGAAGCTTCGGGCTGCCAACCGCTGATCCAGTACCTCCTCGGAAACCCCCGCGGCGATAGTCGCGTCGCTGAAATCGACGGCAAACTCGCCGGGTTCCTCATCGGGGCACGGATGTCGCTGCCACCGAACGATTTCGCATCGCAGTTCGTGCCGCCGCAGTCGATTTCGATCCCGGTCGAAGGCCACGCGGTCGCCGCCGGCATCGACGCGCTGCCCGTGTACGTGGCCCTCTATGCCGACCTCGCGGCAACGTGGGCGGCCGACGGCTTCTTCCACCATCGCGCCGCCATCCCGGCGGGTGACCCCGAACTCCAGGACATCTGGGTCACCCTCGGATTCGGACGTTTCCTCACCGCGGCGACACGCCGGGTTGCGGACCCGGTCCTCCTCGACCGCGGGCGGGCGATCACCGTGGAGCGCGCGTCGGCGGAAGACATCGAGGACGTACTCGCACTCTCCGACGACTTGATGGCCTGGCACTGGAATTCGCCGATGTTCTGGCCAGTCCTCCACGTGACGGCGGAGGCGGTGCGCGAGTTCAACCTCAACGCGCTGCGAAGCAGCGAAACGCCCTACTTCGTCGCCTACGAAGATGGCCGGCCAATCGCGATGCAGTCGTTTCTCCGTCCCGGCTTCACTCCACCGATCATCCGCCAATCAAGCGACGTTTACCTCTTCGAGGGCATCGTCACCAGCGGCATCCGCGGAGGCGGGATTGGTGGAGCCCTCCTTCGCCACAGCATGGATTGGGCACGCCTGGCGGGACACGAGACTTGCACGCTCCACTTCGCTCCCGCGAATCCGTCCGGCGCGCCGTTCTGGCTGGGCCACGGTTTCGTCCCGGTCGAACACACGATGGAGCGCATCATTGACTCTCGCATCGCGTGGGCCCGGCCTCGAAGCTGAACCGCCGCCATGCGCTTGCGGGAGTCCGGCGGTACCATCCGCCAACGTGGCGTCCTCTCTGCGGGCTGAATCAACGGGGTCCAGCAGGTTAGCCCGCTACCTGGTCTTCGCGGGGCTCGCCGTTGCGCTTTCTATCGCGCCCGTTGTGTTCGTCCCCGGCCTGTACGACGACTTCACCCTCCCCAAACAGAGCGCGGTCTTCGTCGCGGCGGCGCTCATCCTGCTCGGCCTGGGGATCGATGGCTTTTCGTTCGCCGGTGGGCGGCCAATCGGCATCACACTCGGCCTCTGGGTCGCGGCGTTGATCGTGGGCGAACTCGCCGCCATCGACCGCGCCGGCAGCCTGCTGGGCGTGTACCAGTACCGGCAGGGGTTCCTGACGCAGCTCAGTTATGTTGTGGTTTTCGCCGGAGCACTCCACTTCTCGGCGTCCGGGCAGCCGCGCGTGACGCTGCTGCTCCCGCTCGTCGGTCTGGGTGGCGCCTTCGCGTACACCGCGATCCAGGCGACGGGAAACGACCCGGTCGCCTGGTGGGTCGACACATCGGACCGAGCGATCGGAACCATCGGCAACGCGAACGAACTCGCGGCCTTTGCGGTTATGTCACTTGCGGCCTGTGCGGGCGTCCTCGCAACCACCTGGCGGTGGCGATTCGGCGCAGTCGCGGTGATTGGGGGCGTCGTCGGCTTCATCGTCCTGGAAGCGGAGAGCCGGTCGGGACTGGGAGCGCTGGGAGTGTTCTTCCTGGCCCTGGTGGCCGCCTGGTGGGTTGCGAAGAACCCGTTCCGCGCTCTTGTCCGGCCGGCAGCCGCCCTTGCCGCCGGCCTGGCTTGCGGCGCTGTGATGAGCGCGGCCGCCGGAGGCCTGGCAGGAAGCGCGGACCGCGTCCACGATGGCATCGACGGACAGGATCCGGGCGGATCAACCCGCTTCAGCCTGTGGCAAGGAGCATTCGAAGTCATCAAGGGGCACCCGTTCACCGGGGCTGGCCCGGACGGTCTCTACCTTGGGTTCCCGGTGGAACGGCCCGCTGACCTGGGTGGCGCGTTCGAGAGCTACGACCTCGTCGCCCAAAGCAGCCACAACTACGTACTCGACACCGCGGCGAACTTCGGACTGCCGGGCCTCGCCAGTCTTTTCGCGCTGGTTTCCGTCGTCGCCGTTTCTTCGGTCCGACACGCACGGCAGCGACCAACTCGCGGGACGGAGTCCAGCCCCCTGCCGTTCGCCTGGGCGGCGCTGACGGCGTACGGGGCGCTAACACTCCTCAACCCGATTTCGCTGGCTGCACACATCCTGTTCTGGGGGACGCTGGCAGTCACTGTTTCTCGCGGCGAACCGGTCCGGGGAAGCACGAGACGGCTGCCGCCGGCCGGAGGCGCCGCCCTGGCCGCACCATTCGTCGCCGGGGCGCTCTACCTCGCTGTCCAACTTCCGAGGGCAGACATGGAAGCGAACCGCGCCTGGGAGGATTTCGATGCGCAGCGGTTCGAGCAGGCGGCCACGCTGTACGAGTCGGCCGGGGAGATCGTCCCCTTCGAACGCCAGCACGCCTCGATGCGTGCGCGCGCGTTGCTTGCCGCCGCGGTAGCCCAACCGGGACTGCACCTCACGCCCGCGGATGCCGCTTATGCGGACCTTGCCACCCGTTTCGGCCTGGCATCCGGTGATGCCCTGGACGTCGCGGCGATCAAAATCATGCTCGGCGACGGCGCAGGAGCACGGCGAAGCATCGACCAGGCGCTCGCGCTCAATCCCTACGGCGTGGCGATGGAGAGTTACACCTCCGACTTGCGCCGGGCCGTCGAGGAGGGTGGGACGCTCCGGTACTCCCAACAGGATCACTGGACGTACATCGTCCCAACGGTGAAATGAGCGACACATCATCGAGCCCGGCGACGACCGATCCCGCGGTACAAGAAACCGTGTCGCGTCGAGCCACCGGATGCCCAATACTCCAGACATGCTCCTCGTCGTCGATGGAAACAACGTGGCCTGGGCCGGTTTTCACGCCCTGCGCCGGCCCATGGGCGCCGACACGCCGGAGAAACTGGTGCGGGCCGCGCTCCTCGGGCTCACGCAGAGTGTCATCGGTTTCGCCGTCCGTGCAGGCGAGCCGCCCGACGCTGCACCCTCGCGGCCGGCAGGGCAGCAGGGTCTCTTCGACGAGCCGCGACAGAGGACGAGCGGCCTGATCGTCGCGTTCGACGCTGGCCGGCCGCTTAGACGGCGCGGGCTGTATCCGCCCTACCAGACCGGACGTGAGTCGGACGGCTCGTTCATGGAGTACGAGAAGCACGTCGTTGAGGGCATCCGCCAGTTCTCGGAGATGGCCGCCTGGCTTCCGTTGCAGCTACTGCGGGGCGCAAACACCGAGGCCGACGACCTGATCGCGGCCGCTGTGCTGCAGTCCGGTGCCGCCGAAGTCCGCATTTGCTCGACCGACCGGGACTTTCTCCAACTCGTCGACGATCGCATCACTATCTATTCGCCGGTGAAGCGACTTGTGATCACGCCTCGGAACTTCGGCGAGGCGACGGCGCCCAAGTCCTCAGACGGTACGGCGACGCCGTTTCCCCGCGAACGGTACCTCGACTATCGGATTGCGAGCGGGGACGCGAGTGACAACCTCCCGGGCATCCCGGGCGTGGGGACACTGACTGCGGCCAAGCTCGTGGCGGCGGCGCCGATCGACGAGTACCTCGCGGAACCTGCGCGGATAACCAGCGTGCTCGGGCGCAAGAGTGCCCGGATCGATGCTGCTTTTGCGAGCAGCGAAGCGGCCGAGACCATCCACAGAAACCGGGAACTCATGGACCTGCGGCTGGCTGCCCGGAACTACTCTTCCCTGGACGAGTACCGGCGGCAGGGATCGTGGGACGAAACGTCTTTCAGGGCCTGGGTGAAGGACCAGCGCATTTCGGCCCTCGAAATCGAATCTGCTGTCCGTTGCATGGAACACATCGCCGCAGGTTGAGGATCGACAGTTTCGCGCGGGGCGGTGACAATCGAGCCTCGGGGCGATTAGCTCAGTTGGTCAGAGCACCTCGTTTACACCGAGGGGGTCGGGGGTTCGAGCCCCTCATCGCCCACCAGCACCTCAGTAGCGCGCAAGAAACGAACTCACCGCGGCAACGTATGGGGCGAACGCCTCGCGGCGGACGTTGTGCCCGGCCTGGGCGAAGCAGGCCGTCTGGACCCGTGAGTTCAGACGCTGCGCCTCGGCCGCGATTTCGGCGCTGACTATCGCCCCGCGTTCCGAGCTTCCGCCACGCAGGAGCAATGCCGGGACGCCGATCGCCGCGACTGTCTCGCGCCAATCCACGATGCCGGGAATGGCGCGGGCACGCCAGTCGGCGGGGCCGCGGAACTGCCGCTTGGATTCTGCCCATGCGGGGAATTCGTCAGGGTGCCAAAGAGGGCTCTGGGCGCGCCCGGCAGCGACGATCTGCTCGATGGAGAGTGCTCTCCAGTCCGGCGCCGGGGTTTGAGGCTGCTGCCGGATGGCCGACCAATCGTCGCGCCAAGGCGGATCCTCAAGGATGACGCAGGAGAACAACTCGGGCCGCAATCCGGCCGCGTGGGCGACGGTTGCCGCACCCATCGAATGTCCCAGCAGGGCGGGCTTCTCCAGGCCGAGTGCGGTGACCACCGCGACGAGGTCCTCGCCGCCACCGAAGCCGCCGGCGGCGGGAGCTTCGGACAGCCCGTGGTAACGCGCGTCATAGGCAACGATGTCGAACCGGTCTTCGAGCACCGTCGCGAGGCGGCTCCAGCACTTGCCGTTATCGGTCATCCCGTGAGCCAGAACCAGCGCCCGTCCGACGCCGCGCCGGTAGTAGTGGATGCGGACACCATTCGCGTCCAGTTCGCCTTCTTGCCATTCCATCGGCGCATTCTAGCCGCACGGGCAAGGCCACGGGTCAGTTCAGGAAGACCGTCACATAGATCCACATCTTGCCGTCGCGAACCGCGGCGACGCCGACGGAACTGAACCGTGCCTCGAGGATGTTCGCGCGGTGGCCGGGGCTGTTCATCAGGCCGTCGAACGCGGCCGACACCGTCTTAGTCTCGGGGTAGTTATTGCGGGCGAGGTTCTCGCCGGCCAGGCGGTAGCGGATGCCCCGCGCGGACAACTCCGAAAAGGCGCTTTCTCCGTCGGGCGCGTAGTGGTCGAAATAGCCATTGGCTACGAGATTCGCGGCGCGGGCGTAGGCGACGTCTTCCAGGGAAGCGTCCCAATCCAGCGGCGTGAGCCCCTCGGCTCGACGAGCGTCGTTCATTGCATCGAACAGCGCGCGCGCCTTCTCGTGGACGCGGGGCACTTCCACGGGCTGTTCGACGCGCGACGGCATCGACTGGACGGTTACGGCAGGGGCCGGTTCGAGCGAAGGAGTCGGCGTTGCCGCAAGTTGAGCGACTGCCAGAGCCAGGCCCGGGGTTTCAGTCGCGACGGCCGCTGGAGGCGGCGCATCCAGTGGCGCTTCGGTGACAACTGTTGGGACGGCGTTGGAAGTGGCGGAGGAAGCACCGGCGGTTGCCGATGTTACTGGTGCGGAGTCTCGTTCGGCGGCACTGGTGGAAACCGGCAATTCGGCGAAGACGAGCCCCGCAAGCGAGCAGAGCATGCCCGCTGCAACGAGCCAGGTGAACGGCTTCGAATGCGGCATACCTTCAATGTCGACGGCTCCCGCCAGCCGGAACATTGGGGGATGCCACTAATGGGGGGACATTCCGCATGCAGCCGACCACGAGCACGCACTCTCCCGGACTCCCGCCGCTCGTTGGCACACGCGTCGTCGTGATCTCTCTCGGTCTGGAGCGATCGCATGATCGGGCTCGCGGGCTTGAAGAATTCGGCTACCGCGTTTCGCCGCTTGGCGACCCGGCGGGACAGGCGCTTGGAGCGAGCCTGGACCAGGCGGACGCCATCGTCATCGACCTCGGAAGGGATCTCGCATTTCCCGGTGACGTGGTCGCCCGCGTGCGCGCCGACTCCCCCGCGCCGGTGGTGGTCGTCGGTTGTGCGGGCACCTTCGCGGAGATGCTGCGCTGCTACGAGGCGGGCGCCGATGACTACTGCCGCCCGAAGTCCGCGACCGAGGAAATCGACCTCCGCCTGAGGGCGATGTTCCGGCGGATGGAGATGGCGGCGCCGGAAGACCGGCGGCAGGGGCTGCCTGCCGTCCTTCGCGTGGGTTCGATCGAAATCGACCCTGCAAGCCAGACCGTTACCAAGAACGGAGTCCTGGTGGCGCTTTCGCCAACGGAGTTCCGGCTGCTTGCCACGCTCGCCGAGCACCCGGGCGAGGTCATCCCTTCCAAGGCACTTATCGCACGCGTCTGGGGCAACCAGTACGCCGGAGAAACGCACTACCTTCGGCTCTACGTGCGCTACCTGCGCCAGAAGCTGGAAGACGACCCCAGCAATCCCGTGTACATCGTCAACCGCTGGGGTTCCGGCTATTCGCTTGATGAGCCGCGCCGGGCAGCGGCACGCGCCGGGTAGACGCGCCTCCCGATCCTCGACACAATCGGCCCCCAACACCAACGTCGGGGGCCGATTCCTTTGTCGAAGACACCACACAGCATTCTCCGCAGCTCACTCAAGTCGATGCACGCGCTGCTCGACAAGGCGGTCGAGGACATGACGGCCGACCACTTCAACTTTCGCCCGCAGGAGGGCGGCGTGAGCGCGTTCTTCAGCCTCTGGCACTACGTCCGCACCGAGGACAACATCATCAACTTCGTCAGCCAGGGGAAGCCGACTGTCTGGCTCGAAGGCGGCTACAACGACACTTTCGCCCTGCCACGAAACAGCCAGGGCACGGGGATGACTGAAGCTGAGGCCAACGCCGTCCAGATCCATGACGTTGCGAAGTGGCATGAGTACCAGGAGAGAGTCTGGGCCGCCACCGATGCGTACCTGGCGGCAATGTCGCCGGCCGAATTCGACGAACGCACGGTGACGATCAAGCCGCTCGGGCCCATGTCGCTTTGGGACGGGATTTACGGCGTCTGCCTGAGTCACGGCTATCGCCATGTCGGCGAGATCGAGTACGTCCGAGGAGTGCAGGGCCTCGGCGGGCTGACTATCTAGGAGACGGCGCTGGCTTGCGGCGGCGCGAGCCGCACATACCGGAAGCGCTCTTCGAAGCCCATTCGCCGGTAGACAGGGTCACCCATCGCCGATGCCTCCAGGATGGCCCACTCGGCCTCGCGATGCGACGCGGCGGCGATGGCGGTCATCGCGGTGCCAAGGCCTCGCTTCCGTGCAGTTTCCGCGACCCAGACGTTACTGATCGACACGACCGCGCCGGAAACCGCCGAGGAAGCGGTCGCAATCGGCACACCATCGTCCATCGCCACGAAGTAGTGGAGTTTGCCAGTCGCGACAAGCGCGGCGATCACTTTCGCTTCCTCGTCGTGCGGTGGGCGGCCGGGGCCAGATCCCCGGACGCTCAGATAGTTCCTGATGTCCTCGGCATCGCGAACGATGGCCGCGGTCACACCGGCTGCCAACGGGTACGAAGAGAGCGGCATCAGCGCCGCCATCAGCGGCTGAGACCGCGTCTGAGCGTAGCCGCGAGCCTTTGCCAGCTCGAACACCGCCTCATCGCCGGGGATGCGCAGCACCAGGTGGAAGCCCGCGCCGCGCGCGTTAAACCACTGCTCGACGGATTCGAGCGAGCGAACGGCCCCGTCCGCCTCCAAAACCATCGCCTGGTTCAGTCCATCGATCCCGGTGCCGCTATCAGCCACCATCCAGCCATCGAACTCGGCAAGTTTGCCGGGTATCCCGGATGATCGGACGGTGCGGTTCACATCAAGCAGGACACCGTGAAAGAGGTCGTCGCTCATGCTCAGCGCCCGCCGACCGGGTCCTCCGTCCCAACCACGATGTAGTCATCAACCCGGCGGAAGCCGAGCGACTCGTACAACGGGAAGGCGAGCTCGGTCGATTCCAGGCACGCCGCTGTTGCTCCCACCGCAACACCTGCCGCGACCGCCGCACTGGTCAGGGCCTTTCCGAAGCCCCGGCCGCGTTCAGATGGCGCCACGTACACGTTGTACACACCGGCTAGCGTGCCCGAAACGATGCCCATCGAGCGTGCGACAGGCCGGCCGTCGAGCAGCCCCAGGTGCATCGAGACGCCCGGTATCTCGGCGGCGCGGGCAGCCATTGCCATCTGAAAGTCCTGATCGCCGAATTCCTCGCGGTCGGTGGCGCAGTAAAGGTCGATCTCCGCATCGGTGCGCACCTCGACCATTGTTAGCTCCGGCGGTGGCGGGCGCAGCTCGCGGGGAAGCGGGTGCAGCACCATGGCCGGCTCGCGGCCCCAGAAGTTGAACCCTTCGACCATCGCTGCAGCGAGGATGGCTCCATCGGCCGACCCGCGCAGGTCCAGCCGGGCGTTGATGCCCCGCGCCTCGAACCAGTCCATCGCCTCGCGCAACGCCGACCTTGGCCGGGTAACCGAGTCGACGACGGCAGCGACATTGAACTTCGAGATGCCAAGCCCGGCATCGATGCAGAGCCATGGCCCGACTCTTTCCGCACAGCCTTCGGGACCAAGCGCCGCGACCCGCCCGAGCGCAAGACAGTACAGCGCGTGCATTTCATCCAGCGACGGAGCGAAGGTCATCTGGCAATGCTACCGGCTGCGAAACGCACCGTGTGCCGGTTTCGCGGATAATGTCGCGAGACGACCAGAGGGGTGTGCACGTGGACGAACCAACCGAGGCCTCGGTGAAGAAGATGTGGAATTACGCGGAGAAGTTCGCGGAGAAGTCCGGCACGCACCTCCATCCCGACCGGTTCATCACCGAGGGCGTCGTCCTCGGCCTGGCCTCGAACATCGACAAGTACGGCCGCCCGCTCTGCCCCTGCAACTTCTACCCCTCGAAGGACGAAAACGGGAACTGGCCCGAGGGGCTCTACCTCCCCCGCGAAGAGGAAGTGAAGCGGCGCGACTGGATCTGCGCCTGCGACGAGATGCAGATCTTCAAGTACTGCCATTGCCTTCTGTTCGTTAACGAAGAAGGCCTGCCCATCACCGAGCACCTGCCGGAAGGCCACGAGGGCCGCGAGATCTACGGGCTGGTGACAGACCCGACGCCGGACAAGGGCCGGGCGCTTGGCAAGGCGCTGGCGAAGCAGCAGGAACAGGCGAAGGAATAGGTGCCAGCACATGAGCGGGATACGGATCGCCGCAGCGATGGCGATCAACGGCACGGCCTGGTGGCTCTCCTACTACTCGGGCAAGACCTTTGAACTGGGCGAGTCGTTCTTGCTCGTCTGGTTCCTGATCGTGCTGTTCGGGCCCGCGGTTGCCGGGGTATTCGCGGCGCTGCCCAGGGTCCACCGGAGGGATATGGTAAGAAGCGGCCTCGCCGCAGCGGTTGGACCACCGGTATTCGTCGCGCTCTTCGCGCTGCCCTCGACAGAATCCGGAGATATGGGACAGGCCGGAGTGTTCCTCGGCCTGATCGTTGCTTCGGTCATCGCTGCCGCGGGAGCGTTCGTCGCGTGGGGGACCGGAATGGCGATCGACGGGCTCCAGACGCGGGTGCGTTGACGCCTTCCCATCCACGCCGCGGCCAGGAACGGAACATGAACGAGTACCAGCGCTACCTGAATCGAAGCGTTCGCCGATGAGTACACCGAAGGCCGCATGACGCGGCGGACGCTGGCGTGGTTCAGGCAGTACGTCTAGCGACGCGCTGTTTACTAGACGAATGACCTCGCACAGCTACCGGAAGTAGTAACGGAAGCCGGCGGAAGATGCTTCGAAGCCCAGGTGGCGGTAGAAGCCGTGGGCATCGTTTTCGGCGGTGCTGCGCTGGTTGCCGCTCTGAAGCTGGACTTTGTAACAGCCGGCTTCCCGGGCGAGGCGGAGGCACTCTTCGATGAGGAGGCGGCCCACGCCAGCACCTCGGACTGATTCGTCGGTGACCATGTTCTCGACCTGTGCCCACGGCTCGGCGTTGTGTGTCAGATTCGGGACGATGACCAGCGTGACAGTGCCCACCAGGTGATCGGTTTCGGCGACGAGCAGGGTCATGTTTGAACTGGCAAGGATGTCGCGCAGGCCGGTTTCGGCGCGTTCGCGAATCGTCGTGGCGTTGCCCGCGCTGAGCTGGACGTAGAGGCGAAGAAGGGCATCCAGGTCTCCCATGGACGCCCTTCGAATGACTGCGTTGGCCACGGTGTTAGCGAGCGCCGGCTGCCGCGACCGCTTTCTGGGCAGCTTCGGCAAGACCGTTCGCGCGGATCAGCGGCAGGCCGCTCTCCTCGACAAGCTTTTCGCCTTCGGCCAGGTTCGTGCCGATGAGGCGCATGACCACCGGAACGTCGATCTTCATCTGCCGGTGAGCGTCGATGACGCCCTGCGCGATGATGTCGACGCGGGCCATGCCGCCGAAGATGTTGACGAGGATGGCCTTCACCGAGGGGTCGTCGAGGATGACGGAGAGAGCGCTGACGACGCGCTGCGGGTCGTTGACGGTGCCGATATCGAGGAAGTTCGCGGGTTGGCCGCCAGCGAGCTTGATGGTATCCATGGTCGCCATGGCGAGTCCGGCGCCGTTCACCACGCAGCCGATGTTCCCCTCGAGCTTGATGAAGTTGGCGACGCCGAGCTCCTGCGCCTTGATCTCGAGCGGGTCCTCTTCGTCTTTGTCGCGAAGTGCCTCGAGGTCCTTGTGGCGGAAGAGGGCGTTGTCGTCGACGGTCAGCTTGGCATCTACGGCGACGACCCGGCCATCCTCCGTGAGGGCCAGGGGGTTGATCTCGACGAGGCTGGCATCGGTGGCGAGGAGCGTCTTGTAGAGGCCCTGGACGATCTTCCCGAACTGATCCGCGTGGTCGCCGGCGAGGCCAAGGCGCGCTGCGAGGGTGCGCCCGACGTACGGGTCGTAACCGGCTGCGGCACTGACGGGGAGACGGACGATTGCTTCGGGGTTGTTGTGGGCGACGACCTCGATCTCCTGCCCGCCTTCGGCAGAGGCCATGATCAGCGGGGAACCCTGCATCCCATCGATGATCGCAGCGAGGTAATACTCTTTCGCGATGTCCGTCTGCTCGGCGACGAGCACGTTCTTCACGAGTTTGCCCTCGGGGCCGGTCTGGATGGAGACGAGGTGCTTCCCGAGGATCGCTGAGGCGGCGGCTTCGGCCTCATCGACGGTATCCGCGAGGCGGACGCCACCGACCCGGTCGCCCTTCACCTTGCCGGAGTAGTTATCGGGGTCGGTAGTGAGGTTGTGGTACATGGCGGCGGTCTCAGACTGTGCGACGAGCCGGCCCTTGCCGCGGCCACCGGCATGGATCTGGGCCTTCACGACCACCTTGCCGCCCAGTTCCTGGGCGATGGCGCGGGCTTCGGCCGGGGTGGAGGCCACGCGGCCGCGAGTCGTCGCGACGCCGTTTGCGGCCAGCAGATCACGCGCCTGGTATTCGTGCAGTTTCATGGGTGTGCTCCGGAACGGTTGTGCGCCGAGCAATGTAGCGCGGACGTGCCTTACCAGATAGCGCGATTGGCGGAGAGGGGGAGATTCGAACTCCCGGTGACTTTCGCCACGGCCGTTTTCAAGACGGCTGCATTAAACCACTCTGCCACCTCTCCACGTGCGAGTTTACCCGCCGGCGACCAACGACGCAGTTAGCACTCTTGACGCCTGAGTGCTAACACCGGCACCATAACGGCTAGCACCATGCCCGCAACGGGCGCACCCCGAGGTACTTGTGCCGACCTACGAATACCAGTGCAACTCCTGCAAGGCAGTCTATGAACTGCGGCAGGGTTTCGATGCAGAGACCACGCACAAGTGCGAGGAGTGCGGCAAGGGGACGGCGAAGCGCGTGTTGCACGCACCGCCGGTCCTGTTCAAGGGCAGCGGATGGTATGCGACGGACAGCCGGAACAAGACTTCGGCAGTCTCCGACTCGGATTCCAAGAGCGACGCAGCACCGGCCGCCACTGACGCTCCAGCGGCCAAGACCGAGACCAGCGCCTCGACGTCGGAGACTGCTCCCGCGCCCTGACGGGGCCTAGACCCGAAGGCTGTTCGGAAGGATCCCGCCCACCTATACTCCGGGCCATGCCACGGGCTTTGCCATGGACATCGGCGCCGACCGGGGAGGGCAGCACCCGCCGCCGGATCCTGGACACAGCGCGCGTCCTCTTCGCCGAGCATGGTTACCCTGGCACGTCGGTCCGGCTAATCGCCCGCACACTTGGGATGAGCGACCCCGCGGTCTATTACCACTTCCCCACGAAGCAGGCGCTTTACCGATCCCTCCTTATTGAGCCCGAATACGGCGAGCTACCTCTCGACCGCCTGCCACTGACGCGTGAGAACCTCGTCGAGCAGGTTGTGCACCTCTTCGGCTGGTGGGCCGCCCGCCCCGAATTTGGGCGGATGCTCTTGCGCGAACAGCTCACGGGCCAGGAAGCCAGCATGGCCTTTATGGAAACGAGCTACGAGCCGTGGCGCCGCGAGGTGGAGCGCCCGCTCGGTGTCCTCCTCGGTATCGGTGGGGTCGACGCCTCGGAAATGCTTTACGACATGATGTGCGGCATCTTCTGGGACGGGATCCTTTCGCACGGAGACCGGTTCACGGAGATGACGCTTGAGGATGCATTTCAGCGGCGACTCCGGGCGATGGTCCAGCTCGCGATCCCCGGCCCACTTGAGGAAGAGGCGTGAGCAGCCCTTCGAGTTCCTCCCCCGGGCGCGGGCGGGATGACACGCGCAGGCGCATCCTCGAGGCTGCCCGGGAGCTGTTCGGGACCGAAGGCTTCGACTGCACGACGGTCCGCCAGATCGCCAGTGCCGTAGGCATCACAGACGCGGCGCTCTACTACCACTTCAAGAGCAAGCGAGAGATCCTCACTGCTATCTGGGACCTCCCCCTTGACGGCGGTGTTGGCCGACGCCGGCCGGATGGCGCCTTCTCGAACGAGCAGCTCGACGGGCTGGTCGATGCCTCGCTCGACTTCACCATCGGGAACGACCGACTTCTGCGACTCATGGCCCGGGAAATCCTCGCTGGCGACCAGACGGCGCTCGCATTGCGTCTGCAAAGCCGCGCGGTGATGCGACGAGCCCTGCGGGCGCACCTGCTCACCACCCACGAGGCCGAGGAGGCCGAAATCAAGACCGAAGCCATCATCGCGCTTCTCACGGGCACGAGCATGAAGACCCAGCTTTCCGCAGGGCCAAGCTTCCCGGCGGATGTGGACGTGCGGGTGTATCGAGAGCGAACGCGCCGGTGGGTACGGGCGCTGGCCCGACTCGACGACCACGAGGCTTGCTGATTTGCGTGCCGTCGTGCAGCGAGTTTCCCGCGCACAAGTGATCGCCGGGACGGAGGTGGTCGGCAAGATCGGGCCCGGGCTCCTGGTCTTTCTCGGCGTTGGAACCGACGACACACCAGCAGACGCGTTGCGGCTGGCACGCAAGGTCTGCGGCCTGCGCATCTTCGAAGACGGCGACGGGAAGATGAACCTGGACCTTGCTTCGGCGGGCTGCGAAGTCCTCTGCGTCAGCCAGTTCACACTGCACGCCGATGTACGGCGTGGGAACCGCCCGTCATTTGACCGCGCAGCACCCGGCCCCGTCGCGGAGCCGTTGTACAGCGCCTTTTGCGCCGCCATCGAGTCGAGCGGGCTGGCCTGCAAGCGCGGGCGCTTTGGGGCGGAGATGGCGGTGGAACTCGTGAACGACGGTCCGGTCACGCTCGTAATCGATACTGCCGACCTCGACCAGCCGCGGCGCGCTTGACCGCAACGCGGCCACACCGGCAACGTTCGTCCACACACTTCTTCGCGGAGCCTCCTCGATGCGCATGAGCAAACTGATGCTGAAGACGTTGCGTGAAGCACCGTCGGAAGCGGAACTCGAAAGTCACAAGCTGCTGCTCCGCGCCGGCCTGGTCACTTCGTTGGCTGCCGGCCTTTATGCATTCACCCCGCTTGGCTGGCGCGTGCTGCGGAAGGTCGAGGGCATCATCCGCGACGAAATGGACGGGATCGGCGCCCAGGAAGTCCGCCTGCCGGAACTCAACCCGATCGAGCTCTGGGAACAATCCGGCCGCGCGGGGACGATGGGCCAAACACTCTTTCGCCTGGCCGACCGGAAGGAGCGCGGCTTCGTCCTGGGCCCGACCCATGAGGAGGGCATGAGCTACCTCGCGTCCCGCCACATTCAAAGCTACCGGGACCTCCCGGTGACGCTCTACCAGATCGAGACCAAGTTCCGGGATGAGCCCCGCCCGCGCGGTGGTCTCGTCCGATTGCGCGAGTTCACGATGAAGGACGCGTACAGCTTCGACGCAGGCTGGGAGGCACTGGACGCCTCGTACGCCGCTGCATACGACGCTTACGTCCGTATCTTCGCCAGGGCAGGCGTGCCCGTTATCCCGGTCGCGGCCGACTCAGGGGCGATTGGCGGCAAGGAGAGCCAGGAGTTCGTCTTCCTGACGGACGACGGCGAGGACGAAATTCTCCTCTGCCCGCAGTGCGGCTATGCAGCCAACGCCGAAAAGGCCGAATTTGCGGCGCCGGCCGCGGTCCCCGCGAACGCACTCCCGATGGAACGCGTAGCAACACCGGGCCAGAAGACCATCGCCGGCCTTGCGCAATTCCTGGGTATCGAGGAACGGCAGACGGTGAAAGCGGTCTTCTACGTCGCCGACAACCAACCGGTGTTCGTCGCTATTCGAGGCGACCTGGATGTCAACGAGGTCAAGCTCAAGAACGCCTTGAAAGCCCAGGACGTCGACCCGATGGACGAGGCGACGGTCAAACGGCTTGGGCTAGTCGCAGGATCGGCCTCCGCGGTTGGCATGACTGGCATGAAAATCGTTGCCGACCCAAGCGCCACCGAGGCGGCCAACCTGGTTGCAGGTGCAAATGAAGAGGGCTTCCACCTGCTTCACACCAATCACGGTCGAGACTGGAAGGCGGACCTGGTCGTGAACATCGGTCTCGCACGTGCCGGAGACGCCTGCGCAACGTGCGGTGCGGCACTGGAAGTCCGCCGTGGCATGGAGATGGGCCACGTCTTCAAACTCGGGACGCTCTACTCCGAATCGATCGGGGTCAACTACCTGGATGAGTCGGGTGAGCGCCGCCCGTGCGTCATGGGGTGTTACGGCATCGGAGTCGAGAGGATGGTGGCGGCCATCATCGAGGCGAATCACGATGCGAACGGCATCATCTGGCCGGCCACAGTCGCTCCCTACGATGTCCACGTGGTCGTGCTAAACGGGGACCAGGAAGCCGTCGCGACGGCGCTGGACGAACTCGAGGCGGACCTCGCGCGGGCCAACCTCACGGCGCTCGTAGACGACCGGCCGGACTCGGCTGGGATCAAGTTCAAAGATGCCGACCTCATCGGCATCCCGGTGCGCTTCACCCTCGGGCCTCGTTCGTTGGAAAAGGGCGGGATCGAAGTGCGGGACCGCAGGACTGGCGAGACGGGTGTGGTGGCGCTTGCCGAGGCAGCAGCGGAGGCTCGCAGAGCCCGCTGAGGACTGAGCGGCCTCGTTTCGTATACTGGCTGACACAGTCCGCGGCAGCGCGCGCCGGAGGAACATCCATGCCCGAATTCGCTCCCGAGCAGCCGTCCCTTTTCTCGAGCCAGGCCCTCGCGGCCCTTTCCCGTTCGTTGCACGGATGGGAGGAGGGGCCCCTGGCGAAGACGCTCCAGCGACAGCCCGAGCGTGCTGACGCTTTCGCCACGAGTTCACAGGCAGTCGAACGGCTATACACGCCGCTGGACATTGCTGACCTTGACTACGAGCGCGACCTGGGGTTCCCGGGCGAGTACCCCTTTACGCGTGGCGTCCAGCCGACGATGTACCGGGGGCGTTACTGGACGATGCGCCAGTACGCCGGCTTCGGGACCGCTGAAGAATCGAACGAAAAATTCCGCTACCTCTTGAGCCAGGGACAGACGGGACTATCAGTTGCGTTCGATCTGCCCAGCCAACTTGGCTACGACTCCGACGACCCGATGGCCATCGCCGAAGTCGGCCAGGTCGGCGTCGCAATCGATTCGCTCTACGACATGGAAACGCTGTTCCAGAACATCCCGCTGGACAAGGTCTCCACGAGCATGACGATCAACGCCCCGGCAGCGGTGATGCTGGCGATGTATGTTGCCGCTGCGGAGAAGCAGGGGGTCAGCGCGGACAAACTCAACGGCACCGTCCAGAACGATGTGCTCAAGGAGTACGTCGCGCGCGGGACGTATATCTTTCCGCCGGCCCCGAGCGTGCGCCTGGCGGCAGACATCATGGCCTACTGCGCCAGGAACGTGCCGCAGTGGAATACCATCTCGGTCAGCGGTTATCACATCCGGGACGCAGGCTCCACGGCCGCCCAGGAAGTCGGCTTTTCGTTCGCGAACGCCCGTGCCTACATCGAAGCAGCGCTCGAGCGCGGGCTGGACATCGATGAGTTCGCGCCCCGAATCTCGTGGATATTCAACACACACAACAACTTCTTCGAAGAGATCGCGAAGTACCGCACCCTCCGCCGGCTCTGGGCGAGGATGCTGAAGGAACGATACGGGGCGAAGGACGCGCGTTCGATGATGCTGCGGACGCACACGCAGACGGGCGGCAGCACGCTCGTGGCGCAGCAGCCGGAGAACAACATCGTGCGCGCGGCCATCCAGTCCCTGGCAGCGGTAATCGGCGGCGTGCAGAGCATCGCGCTCAGCTGTTTCGACGAAGCGCTGGCGCTGCCGACGAACGATGCACAGCGCATCGCCCTTCGCACGCAGCAGGTCATCGCCCACGAAACGGGAGTGACCGACACGATCGACCCGATGGCCGGCAGTTACTTCGTGGAGCACCTGACCAACCAGATCGAGCGCCAGGCGCAGGAGTACATGGACCAGATCGATTCCATGGGCGGATCGGTGCGGGCCATCGAGACCGGATGGATGCAGAGCCAGATCGCTGAAGCGAGCTGGAAGTACCAGCAGGAAGTCGACGAGAAGCGGGAGATCATCGTCGGGGTGAACGACTACGCCGAAGGCGCGGAGCAGCGGCCTTCCATCTTCTCGGTCGACAAGCGCCTCGTAGAACATCAGCTGACACGACTCGAACACCATCGCCGGGAACGCGACCAGTCACAGGTCGCCGCGACGCTCGAGGCGCTGCGGGCCACCTGCCACGGCGCGGGAAACCTGATGCCTCCGATCCTGGATGCAGTCCGTGCGTACGCCACGCTGGGGGAGATTTGCGGCGCGATGCGGGACGTGTTTGGTGAGTACCACCCGCCTACCGTCATTTAACCGAGGAGCGGAAGACAGGACCGGCCCACAGCAGGCTGGACTCCCGGATCGGCGCACCTGTCCGGTCGGCCTTGCAGGTTATGGAGTGATGCCAACAGCGGGGTTGTTCATGGAGACAACCGCGTCCATCCGTTGTTTGACAGCCTCTCGCATCCCCGGCTGGGCGGGAATCACGTAGAACCGGTCGTCACGGACGGCTTCGAAGACCTGTTCGGCCACGTCGGCAGGAGAGATGCCATCGTCGACCGCACTGCGGACCGCCTCGAAGGCTTGTAGGCCCGTCGGGGAAAGCAGGGAGCGATCCGTCGGTGCACCGAATTCGGGCGGACGGTTTCGTTCTGAATCCATGAGGTTGGTTTGAATCCAGCCCGGACAGAGAACCGAGGCCGAAAGCCTCAGCCCCCGCGACTTGAAATCCTTGTAGAGGCCCTCGGTCAGGCAGACCACCCCGTGCTTTGCGACGTGGTAGGGGCTGGCACCGGAGAGCAGGCCGGCAATCGACGCGGTATTGACGATGTGCCCCTCCTCTCCGTTCGCGACCATGCGAGGAATGAACGCGCGTACACCGTGGAGGACGCCCATCAGATTGACGCCCAGGACCCATTGCCACTCGCTGAGAGGGATCTCCCAGCCCGCGGTGCCCATGCTGAACTTTCCTGCGACGCCTGCGTTATTGCAAAGAATGTGGACGTTCCCGAACGTGGAAAAGGCCGCCTCCGCGAGCCGCTCGACCTGTTCGGGGCTAGTGACATCGGTCCGCACGGCGAGCGTGGTCGTCCCCATCGCATTCAGCGCTGCCTCCGCGATGGCCAGTGGTTCGCTCTCAATATCGGCGAGGACGATGTGCATGCCGTCCTGGGCGAATCGGCGAGCCAGGCCGAAGCCTATGCCGCTTGCCGCCCCTGTTATTACGGCAACGCGACCTGCGAATTCCTTCATCGTTTCTCCCTTTCGTCGTGAAGCCCGGCGACCTGAGCCGACGTGGGACTACACGCTTTCGAAGTCGCAACGCACCCAACGGTCGGCGGGAACGGGCTGCCAGTTCGTTGAGAGATAAGCCAGATGGCCGTAGCCGCCGGCGAAGCCGATCCACTTGACCATGCCGGGCTCGATCTCGTTGGCGCCACCCCAGCCCCGGTACTGCGACCCATCCCAACCGTTGTAGGAGACGATCTGACCCGGCCGCACCGACGGCGCCAGGCGGGCTCGCACAGGGAATGAGCCGAGGTCGTTGAATATCCGGATCAGATCACCATCGGCAACGCGCCGTGCTTTCGCGTCATCCGGGTTGACCAGTGCCGTCGGTTCGCCGCGATGGGTGCCGAGAACGACCTCGTTGGTGTGATTCATGGAGTGGACCGACCAACGGCTGTGGCCGCTGCTTAAGCCCAGCGGATAGTCGCCACCCATCCGAGGGTTCGGCTTGTGCGTCGGCATCTCCTCGCCGGCTTCGAGGAACCACTCATGGTCGATGTAGAACTGTGCCCGGCGACAGTAGGTTGGATAGGGCACTCCGCGTTCCACGTGGTCGCGAAACGGGGAGTGCGTTTCATCCGCTTTCAGGGGCGAAGCCTGGGAGAGGGCAAGGGGCGTCAGGCCCCAGTCGATGAAGCGCACATGGCCCTTCTCGCGAAAAGTCTCCAGAGTCGTCCGGGGCGGCAAGGTCCCCGCCAGCGCCGAATCACGAACCTGCTCGTCGGCCAAACGCTCTGCGTTCACGAAATGGCCGTTCATCGTGTACTCATCCACAAGAGCGTCGTAGCGCTTGGTGTTGCCACGGGCATCCCGGATTTCAGCTATCCCGCGGGCTGCCGCCCGTTCGGCCATTTTCGCCAGGAGCGCCGAAAAGAGGTCCCACTCGCTCTTTGCCTCTCCGGCGGGTTTCGCTGCCTGATCGGAGAACGTCAGGTTCAAGACGTGGGCGCCAGGGAGGGCGAAAGCGATTTTTTCGTAGTGCTGGGCGGCCGGAAGGAAATAGTCGGCGTAGAGCGCCGTCTCGTTCATCCGGAAGTCGATCATGACGATGAGTTTGAGTTTCTCCCAGAGGGTGGGGAGCAGGGCATTCTTGCCGCCGCGAGTCCGGCGGAGCGTGTTGCCGCCGCACTCGATCAAGACGCGGGGCGGCTCATCCGCCGCCGGTCCGTCAACGCCGTCCCACCAGCCTCTTTCGAGGGCCTCGTTGAAGTACTCGTCGAACGTGCGCGGAAGCGACTCGTCACCCCACTCGCGGACGTTCCAGCGCTTGTCGTAACCGGCGTGGCGATACCATCCGAAGGCCGGAGGCACGCTCGCCCCGGTGACCTTTCCCGCTCCCCGGTCCAGCATCGACGCGAATTCCCGGAGGGCACCGCGGGGGCCCCGGCCCATTTCGCGCACAGCCATCTCGGTGGTCATCGTTGGGTCGAGCTGCTTGACCATGGCGATCGCCGCGTCGCGGGCAGCGAGCACGATCTCGGTGTTCGCCGCACCGGGCCCGGGCTTCGCCATCGCAAGTCCCATTCCGTCGTGGAGACCTGCGGACCATCCGCGGATCCCGGTCCCCTTCTTGCCCCAGTTGCCGCTGGCAGCCAGGGCCAGGCATATCGCCCGTTCCATCAGGTCGCCGTGGTACATCTTGCAGGCGTTGGCACCAGTGATGACGTTCGTGCGGCGGCTGGTCATTTTGCGCGCCAGGTCCCGCACGACATCCGGGTGGACGCCCGTGACCGGCTGCTGTTTTTCGGGCGTGAACTCAGAATCGAGTTTTGCGCGGAGGAGCTCGAAGACGGGTGTCACCGTCACGCTCGATCCATCCGCCAGCACGACTTCGAACTCACCTTCGAGCGCAACATCGAACCCGCTGAGGCGCAGGTCGCCGCGATTTGCCGGGCGCAGGCCCGACAGGGGCTCCCACTGGTAGAGCTGGTCTTCCCGTCCCGCCCCATCGAGGTCAGGCTGGCGCAGGTAGCGGCGGGTGTCCTTTCGCACGAGCAAACTGAAGTCGGTCTGCTCCTTCAGGAACTTCCAGTCGGCGATATTCTCGGCGAACATCACCTGCACCAGACTGAGGGCGAAAGCGGCGTCGCTGGTGCCCTTGACGGGAATCTGGATGTCGGCGTGGAGATGCGTGGGATTGATGTCGGGGGAGATATTCACGACTTCCGCCCCGTTGTACCGCGCTTCAGCGATGAAGTGGTAGAACGGGATGCGCGTGTAGACGACATTCGTGTGCCAGAGGAGCACCAGTTCGCTGTGGAACCAGTCGTCGGACGACGACTCCGGGCTGAACTTGCCGAATGTCTCGTACATCCCAATGGTGAAGTCGTTGATGGACCCGTTCACGTCGGTACCGAGGCCGCCGATCGCCTCGATGAAGCGACTCGTAGGCACGGCGGTCACCACTTCGGGCGAACCCTCATGCATGATCGAACGGGGCCCCGGATTCCTGGATCGCGTCGATCAAGCCATCGGCGATCTCCGACAACGCCTGATCCCAACTGATGCGGTTCCACTTGCCCTCACCGCGTTCACCGGCGCGTTTCAGCGGGTAGAGCACCCGATCGGGGCCGTAGAGCGATTGGCTCCACGAGACTCCCTGCATGCATCCCATCGGGTTCCAATCCGGCACTCCGGATTCGACCGAGCCAACGGTCCCCGACTGCTCTTCGCGCCAGACGAGGCCGTTGCGGACATAGACGCGCATGGGGCAATTGCCGGGGTAACAATCGACGCAGTGCGTACCCCAGTAGACCGCATCCCACTTCCACCGATCACGGTAAAGGTCTTGCCAGCCGGAATAGACGCGATCTTCGCCGTACTCACGCATTCCGAGACTCTATGGATCCCGCCCGCCGCCAGTGGATGATCCCGATCATGCGTCGAGCCGGGCCTCAGTCACGCGCGAGGGCGCTGCGGCCGCACGTCCGAGGCGACCACTCATTTACCGGCCAGGAGTTTCTCCAGTTCGGCGAGAGCAGCGCGCGCATCCTCGCGGCTCTCGGCGCGGCCGAGCAGGACCTGGGCGACTGCCTCAACCGCGTCGGCCAGTTCGGCGTCACCTCCGCGCAGCGCGGCGTGGGCACGCTCAGCGGTGGCGTCTGTGGCCCAGTGGCGCCTGACGGCTTCGGAAACAAAGGCTCCGCCAAGCACGTCGAGCCGTTGCTCGGGCGAAAGCCCGGCGACATCGAGCAGGCTGCAAACGAGCGTGCTCAGCTGGCCTGTGGATACGTCTTCGGCGTTCGCCAGCATGCGGGCGAGAGCGCTCGCCCGGGCGGCTGCGTACTGCGTCCTGTCCATCGATCGGCCCCAAATCCCTGCCGTGTGCATGCTACCACCATCGGCGAACCCGATATAGTCCCTTATCAATTGTCGCTGCGCGGGTCGCGAGTTCGCGAAGCTGAGTATCCCCGCTCATCGCGACAATCCGTGTCGCGTTTACTTCACAGGCCAAGGATCTCATGGAGGTCTTGTTTTGCATCGAAAATCCGCGCCCAGACGTCGCCGCGCGCCGACACCAGGTCGGGGACGGTGCCGAGCGTGAAGTCCGTCGCCTTGACCCGGCCGACCTCGTCCCATCGGAGGGGCATCGAGACGGTCGCGCCAGGCTTCGCGCGCGGCGAGTAGGCGACGGCCAGGTTCTTGTGCCGAGCATTCTGGTTCGCATCGAGGAACACTTTTCCTGTCCGCTTCGTCGTATCCCACTCCATCGTCACCTCCTTCGGGCGCCGCGAGAGCAACTCCAGGCAGACGGTGTTCGCTGCGGCGCGGACGACGCTGTAGGGGAGGTTCCGAACGATCGGCACATAAATGTGCATACCGGTCGCCCCCGAAGTCTTCACGAAGGACTCCAGTCCCAGCGAATCCAGCAGTTCCTTGAGTGATAGGGCGACTTCTGATGTCCGCGAAAGTGCGGCCTGGTTGGGCTGCGGCTCATCGCCACGCTTCTCGCTCCCGGCGTAGATGTACGGGTCCAGGTCGAAGAGGATGAAGTCGGGGTAGTTCAAGACCGACTCCTCCAGATCCGATGTCGAGCCGGTGAACGTCACGGGAAGCGCCCCCGCGTCACCGCCGCTGACGGCGCGGGCGAGGTGGGCGTGCCACTCAATGTCCGCCAGCTGACACAGCCACAGGAGCGTCGGCAGGTTGTTGCAGAAGAGAAAGCGCTGGTCGCCGCCCTCCCCGTCCGAGTACATGCTGACCGTTTCGACGAAGGCCGGTAGTTCCGCGTCCCAGTGCTTCTGGTAGAACTTCTTGCCGTCGATTCCGTTTGGATATCGCAGCAGGGTGAGCGGCCGGTCGCGCACGTGCCGCTCCAGTGCGGGCCAGATCCGGACGCCGTAGGCAAAGAGGTCTCGCTTGGTGTGTGCCGGGGAGCCGGGCCAGAGCACTTTGTCGAGGTTGGTGACTGCCAGTTCCCAGCCGTCCCCGCGCAGCAGCGTCTTCGCCTTCGCCTCCTTGATCTGATCGAGCACGCCGCCCCCGGCGGCAACTTCGCTCGAGACCGAGGAGTTCGCGATCTGCCTGGCATTCGCCAGGCCCTTGAAGACCGGGGTCCTCAGGAGATTCGCCGCCGTCCGGTTGGCATACTCGATCCGGACCTCTATCTGGGGCTTCACCCAGGTGGCCGTGCGGTCGTCGGGCGTAGGGCTTGAGAACGGGCTTTCGGGAGTCACTAGTGACCCGAGCGACTTGCGCAAGGCCGCCACATCCCGATCCGAGAATCCACTTCCGACTTTGCCGCGGTATTCGAGGCGGCCGTCGACAGGTTCGCCCAGCAGGAGCCCGCCGAAGCTTTCCCGGCGGTGCCCGGTGCCGGGGGTGTAACCACCCACGAGGAACGCTTCGGTGTCCAGCTTCTTTCGTTTCAACCAGGCGCCGCTGCGCTTGCCGGGCTCGTAGCGGCTGTCGGCCCGTTTCGCCATCAGTCCCTCGAAGCCGGCCGCCACGGCGGCCTGGTAGGCATCCTCGGCAGAGGCGGGAATCGCAAAAACCTGGGCGACCTGCCCGAGTGGCAACAGGACCCGTGACAGGACCTCACGCCGAGCCCTCAGTTGGACCCGGGTCAGGTCATATCCGTCGAGGTGCATCACGTCGAAGACGTAGCACATCGTCGGGATGGTCTTCTCCGCGCTGGCGATCGCGGCGGCTTCCTGAAGGTTCATCCGCTGCTGGAGCAGTTCGAAAGAGGGGCGCCCGCCTGCGTCGATCGCGACGATCTCACAGTCGAATGCCGCCGCCGAGACGGGCTGCTGCTGCAAGCAAGCGGCGATGCCTGGGTATGCCTGCGTGACGTCGTGCCCATTGCGAGAACGGAGCATGACTTCTCCGGCATCAACCGTCGCGACGATCCGGACGCCGTCAAGCTTGGGTTCGAATACGAAGTCACCCGCGCCAGGGATCGGCGTGGCGGCGGCGAGCATCGGCTCGATGCGTCCCAGGGGGGCTGGCCTGCTGCCGTTAAGCGTAGCCGGATTGAACGACCAGTCAGTCATGTCGGTCCGGGACAGGACGCCGGAGCGCAGGTCGTCGAGGGTGAGTCCCGAGGCGACAGAGCTCTCGTCGGCGAGGATATCGTCCGGCGGATCGCAGGCGGCGTCCTTGTGCTTGAGCATGAGCCACTGGCCGCCCTGCATGCGGACGAGTGCCCAGGACCCCTTCAGCTTTTTGCCGCGCAACGTTATCCCCACTTTGCCGTTCGCGAGGGCCTTCTTCAATTCCGTCTCGGCCAGGCGGCGATCGGCGAACGGCGGGACGATCTTCTCATCCGGTGCGAAGGTCCCGGCATCCCAGATGAGGCTCGGGCCCGCACCGTACTGGCCTTTCGGAATGACACCTTCAAACGAGGCGTAGGAAAGGGGATGGTCCTCCGTCGTTGCGGCGAAGCGTTTCTCACCGGTGGCGGCGGCTGGGCCCTTCGGGAGCGCCCAGCTCTTCAGCACACCGTCGAGTTCGAGGCGCAGGTCATAGTGCAACCGGGTCGCTGCGTGCTTGTGCACCATGAACCGGAGGGGACCGTCCACCTGGACCGGGGCGCCGGCATCTGGCTCGGACGTTTTCGAGAAGTCGCGTTTGCGCCGATACTCGGCAAGCGAATCGCCCGGCACGTCAGGCTAGCTGACGCCCGCGGGCGTCTTCTTGCGAGCACGAGCAGGAGGCGGCGTTTCCACAGCCGGTGCGGGGGAAACGCTGGACTCCGCCTTCCGCTTCTTCGCAGCCTCGACGCTGGCTCGCAGTGCCGCCATCAGGTCGACAGCGGGCGCCAAGGCGGCAGGCTCGGCCGGGGCAACATACTCATGGCCTTCGAGCTTCGCTTCGATGATGGTCATCAACGAGTCACGGTATTCGTCGCGGTACTTCGCCGGGTCGAACGGTTCATGGAGCAGGTCGATGAGCGCGTAGGCGACTTTCATCTCGGCCTCGGAAATCTTCACCTCGGGCATTTCGAAGTCAGGTGGCTTGATTTCGTCGGCGTAGAAGAGCGTCTCAAGCATGAGCGAACCGTTGCGCGGACGGAGCGAACAGAGGCGTTCTTTGGTCCGGATGGCAATCTTGCCGACCGCGTTCAGCTTCTTCTCTTCGAGCGCCTTGACGAGCAAGGTGAACGGCTTCCGGCCGAGCTCCTCCGGTTCCACGTGGTAGCTCTTCTCGTAGAAGACGGGGTCGATCTCCTCGGAGGCTACGAAGCCCGTAAGTTCGATGGTGCGCTTGCTGGGGATCGGCAGCTTTTCGAGGTCCGACTCGTCGACGAGGACGTAGTGGTCCTTCGCGTATTCGTAGCCTTTGACGATTTCGTCGGGATCGAGGTCCGTGCCGTCGGCGGCACACCGGCGGACGAGCTTGATGGGACTGTTGTCGGCAGCATGAAGCTGCCGGAACGAAACGTCCTGGGATTCGGTAGCGGTGAACAGCTTCACCGGGATGGTGACCATCCCGAAGCTGATGGTGCCTCTCCAGAGAGCACGAGCCATGCAGAACCTCCGGCGCGCGGGGAGCGCGGCATTCCGAGCAGAGCCGGACGCCTACTCTACCATAACGGCCGGACGTCAGCCGAAGGTCATGAATCCGAAGCTGGCGCAAGCTGTCGCCGTCCGGCGAGGAGCAACTTCAGGTCACCTGTCATTCGCCTGAGCCGGGCGCCCTGGAATGTGAGGCGCGCACCGAGGTACGGACTTTCGCGGCGCAACTGCCGGAAGTATGCGATGTCGCCCTCCCACTCGCGGAACGCGGCACTTTCTCGCTGTTCGGCAAACGGCTCAATCAAGTAACGCTCGGAAAGGTCCTCCCCAACTCCACCGTCGGCGTCGCGACTGCGCAATTGCAGCGGGAAACGCCAGCCGAAACGGCCCCCATCTGGGCGCAGTCGCTCGGCGATCCAGTCTCTGAATCCTGACACTCCCCCGAAGGTGGCGTCGAGAGGCCGCCAGGCATCACCGTCCCAGTTTTCTGCCCAAACGTGGCTGTTGGTCCACGGTCCTGCCGCACTCTTGCGGAGAAGGGCAGCGAGCGCTTGTCCGGGTTCGAACTGTGCTGCGGCGATTTCTGACACAAAGCGGCACGGGATGCCCAACGCCCGCAGGAGCATTGTGGCGACCACGTGGGCCTCAAGACAGTCCCCGCGTCCGGATTCCAGCACGGCGAGCGGGCCTCTCTTGTAGCGGCTGAGCCCATAGGTCTCGCGTACATTCAGATGTACAAATTTCACAATGGCGGACGCCGGATCGGAAGACCCCACTATTTCGGTCGCCATGACTCTGGCGGCGCTCACTTCCGCGGCTGAGAGTCTGAAGGCCCGGTGTGGCCCGACGATCAGCTCGGAAGGATCTGAGAACGCGAGCGGGTCTTGCAGCGGTGTCAAACGTTCGAGCCCCACGAGATCGGCGAGTCACCCACTGGTTGAGAGGCGCCAAGCGCGCCCGGCACCCTGAACGGACAAGGCACCGAGGAAGTATGACGCAAGTCAATCTTGGTGGGCCCACCGGGATTCGAACCCAGGACCAACCGGTTATGAGCCGGCCGCTCTCACCGCTGAGCTATGGGCCCCACGGAGAGAGTATAGCCCAGCACAAGCGAGGCGGGCCGGGAAAACAAGAGGCCGGGATGCTCCCGGCCTCTTACTCGTTCCGATTTGTGGGGTTGGACTGCTACCGGCGACCCTTGCCGCCGCCGCGTTCGCGGTTGCGGTCGTTCCAGCCGCCGCGCCCACCAGCCGGGCCGCCGCGACCACCTTCGAAGCTGCCGAAGCCGCTATCGAAACCGCCGCCGCCACCGCCGCTGCTGCTGCTGCGGCCACCACCTCCGCCACCGAAGCCGCTGTCGCGGTAACCGCCGCCGCCGGGGCGTCCACCGCCGAAGCCACCGCCGCCACCGAAGCCGCCGCTGGGGCGTCCGCCGCCGAAGCCGCCACCACCGCCACTCGAAAGCGTGCGGGGCTGAGGCTGGAAGCAATCACTACAGTAGACGGGGCGGTCGCCCCGTGGTTCGAAGGGGACCTTTGCTTCTTTGCCGCACGATGCGCAGACGGCATCGAAAAGCTGGCGCGGTGCGCGAGGGGCGCCAAAACTGCCGCCACCTTCACCGCTTTGCTGCTTCTTCAGCCGTCGACAGTTCGGGCACCGCCGCGGCTCGCGCGTGAATCCCTTTGATGCGTGAAACTCTTGTTCACCCGCTGTGAACACGAACGACTCGCTGCAGTCGCTGCAGACGAGCGTCTTGTCGGTGTAAGACACCCGATAGACCTCCTGGACTAACCAAACCTGAGAATTTTTCTTGGACCTACGGTCAATCGAGCGCCGACAGGATGTGTAAGCCTCTCCGTGAGGCCGACGAACGCGGGTACCGGAATCAGATTACATGCGCCCAATCGGATTGTCATCAATTATTGCGTCCGTTTTGCTCGCCACTGCGCGACCCGGCGATGCTATACTCGCCATGGCCGTCCCACGAAATGCCAGGCCCGGGCCCAACGGTCCCCCACCATTCGGGGAAGTCGCGGACACCTGGCGAGACGGCGAAACCGGAGAGACCTCTCCGGAGAGGGCCCAAGTACCCCCACGCGAACGTGGAAGGAGGCTTGGGACATGGGATTCATTCCGCCCCGCTCATCACCGACCTTGTAGCGAACGCCGCAGGCCCGCCCGCGCCGGCGTCGTCCGGCCGTCAATCACAAGGACTGACAGATGCACCCAAATAGCTTCGGAACTCGCTCATCGCTGACCTCCGGCGGAGCGACCTACACATGGTTCTCACTCGAGACCCTCCGCGCACAGCTCCCGGGAGTTGGCCGCCTGCCGATCTCCCTTCGAATCCTGCTCGAAAACCTGCTTCGGCTCGAAGATGGCCGAGCCGTGACCCGGGACGATATCGAAGCGCTGGCTTCCTGGGTCCCGAATTCCGGCGAGGACCGGGAGATCGCGTTCACCCCAGCACGCGTTCTCCTGCAGGACTTCACCGGCGTACCCGTGGTCGTTGACCTCGCCGCGATGCGCGACGCCATCCAGGCCCTCGGCGGTAGCCCTTCACGCATCAACCCTCTGCAACGGGTCGACCTGGTGATCGACCACTCGGTCCAGGTCGACAATTTCGGCAGCTCGGCGGCGTTCGGCCGGAACGTGGAACTCGAGTTCGAACGCAATCGCGAGCGGTACCAGTTCCTGCGCTGGGGCCAGCAGGCGTTCGCAAACTTCCGCGTCGTCCCACCCGGCACGGGCATCGTCCACCAGGTCAACCTCGAGTACCTGGCCTCAGTCGCGTTCACTCGCGAGGTCGAAGGCGAGATGCAGGTCTACCCAGACACGCTCGTGGGTACGGATTCGCATACGACGATGATCAACGGTCTCGGCGTCCTTGGATGGGGCGTCGGCGGCATCGAAGCCGAAGCGGCGATGCTCGGCCAGCCAGTCGCTATGCTCATCCCGGAAGTCGTCGGCTTCAAGCTGACGGGCAAGCTGCCGGAGGGCGCGACAGGCACTGACCTGGTCCTCCGCGTGACAGAGCTGCTGCGCGCGAAAGGCGTCGTCGGGAAGTTCGTCGAATTCTACGGCACCGGGCTCTCGTCACTGCCGCTCGCGGCACGTGCGACGATCGCGAACATGGCGCCCGAGTACGGCGCAACCATGGGCTTCTTCCCAGTCGACGAGGAGACGCTCAACTACCTGCGCTTCAGCGGCCGCGAAGAGTCGCTCGTGGAACTCGTCGAGGCATACAGCAAGGCCCAGGGCATCTTTAGGACGGACGCAACGCCAGACCCGGTCTTCAGCGACACGCTGTCCCTGGACCTCAGTGAAGTAGAGCCGGCGATGGCCGGCCCCAAGCGACCACAGGATCGAATCCCGCTGAAGTCATCGAAGGCGAATTGGGACAAGATGCTGGCCGAAGCCATCGACCCCACAAAGGCGGACGCCTCCGTCCACATCGAAAGCGGTGTGGCTTTCGACCTCAAGCACGGTTCGGTGGTCATCGCAGCGATCACGAGCTGCACGAACACGTCGAACCCGGAGGTGATGCTCGGCGCCGGGCTTGTCGCCCGGAAGGCCGTCGAGAGGGGCCTCAAGACACCGCCGTGGGTGAAGACCAGCCTCGCTCCCGGTTCGCAGGTCGTCACGGACTACTTGAACGCTGCCGGAGTGACGCCGTATCTCGACCAACTCGGGTTCAACCTGGTTGGTTACGGTTGCACTACCTGCATCGGAAACTCGGGTCCGCTCGACGAGAAGATCACCTCGGCGATCAAGGACGGCGACCTGGTTGCCGCGGCGATCCTGAGCGGAAACCGCAACTTCGAAGGGCGTGTGAACCCGGACACGCGAGCGAACTACCTCGCATCGCCGCCACTGGTGGTGGCCTATGCGCTCGCCGGCCGAATGGACTTCGACCCGTACAACGAACCGATCGGGAGAGGGAGCGACGGCGACGTCTACCTCCGCGACATCTGGCCGACACAGGCGGAAGTGAACGAAGCCATCCGCACGTCCGTGCGCTCAGAGATGTTCCGCGAGCGCTACGCCGAGGTGTTCAAGGGCGAAGAACGCTGGCGCAATCTCGAGACACCAACCGGGGACCTCTTCAAATGGGACGAATGGTCCACCTACATCAAGAAGCCGCCGTACTTCGAAGGTCTCACGATGACGCCGGCGCCGATCGGTGACATCAAGGGGGCCCGCGTCCTGGCGATGGTGGCCGACTCGGTCACGACGGACCACATCTCCCCGGCCGGCAACATTAGCATCAACAGCCCGGCAGGCATCTACCTCCGCGAAATGGGCGTGGCGCGCGAGGACTTCAACCAGTACGGCGCGCGGCGTGGCCACGATGAGGTCATGGTCCGGGGGACGTTCGCGAACATCCGGCTGCGCAACCAACTCGCACCGGGGACCGAAGGGGGTGTGACCCAGCACCTGCCCGACGGCGACGAGATGCCCATATTCGACGCCTCCGTCCGTTACCGGTCGGAAGGCGTGCCGCTCATCATCCTCGCGGGCAAGGAGTACGGCACGGGCTCATCGCGCGACTGGGCGGCCAAGGGAGTGAACCTCCTCGGCGTGAAAGCAGCCATCGCGGAGAGCTACGAGCGAATCCACCGCAGCAACCTCGTCGGCATGGGCGTCTTGCCGCTGCAATACCTCCCCGGACAGACCCGCGACTCCCTCGGCCTGAGCGGGCGCGAAAGTTACGCCATCGAAGGGGTGGCGGCTGACCTCGCGCCGGGCAAGAGGCTGGCGGTCACTGCGAGAGCGGATGACGGCGCGACGACGGCGTTCGAAGTTGTTTGCCGCATCGATACCCCCGTCGAGCTCGACTACTACAAGCACGGCGGCATCCTCCAGTTCGTCCTCCGCCAACTGGCGAGTGCCGAGTAACCGGAACCACCAAGCAGGGGTGGGAAGTCCGCCCCTGACCATTCACCCGAAGCAGGAGCACGTACTCATGGCGAAGATCAAGGTCACCAACCCGGTTGTCGAACTCGATGGCGATGAAATGACGCGCATCATCTGGCAGTTCATCAAGGACAAGCTGATCCTCCCTTACCTCGATGTCGAACTGCTGTACTACGACCTCGGCATCGAGTACCGCGATCAAACCAACGACCAGGTGACGATCGACGCCGCCAATGCCATCAAGAAGCACGGAGTCGGGGTGAAGTGCGCGACGATCACCCCCGATGAAGCCCGCGTGGAAGAGTTCAAGCTCAAGCAGATGTGGAAATCCCCGAACGGGACCGTCCGGAACATCCTCGGCGGAGTTGTCTTCCGCGAGCCGATCATCTGCTCGAACATCCCCCGGCTGGTCCCCGGATGGACGAAGCCGATTGTGATCGGGCGTCACGCCCACGGCGACCAGTACAAGGCCACCGACTTCCGCGTCCCCGGACCGGGGACGGTGACCATCAACTACGTCCCAGAGGGCGGCGGTGCGCCGATTAACCTCGAGGTCGCAAAGTTCACGGGCCCGGGCATTGCCATGGGCATGTACAACTTCGATGACTCGATCCGCGATTTCGCTCGCGCCTCCCTCCGCTACGGCCTGGATCGCAAGTACCCGGTGTACCTCTCGACGAAGAACACCATCCTCAAGGCTTACGACGGCCGATTTAAGGACATCTTCCAGGAAGTCTTCGATGCGGAGTTCGCGGCCGACTTCAAGGCGAACGGGCTGACCTACGAGCACCGGCTCATCGACGACATGGTGGCTGCGGCAATGAAGTGGGAGGGCGGTTATGTCTGGGCGTGCAAGAACTACGATGGAGACGTCCAGTCAGACACGGTCGCCCAGGGGTACGGCTCTCTCGGACTCATGACGTCAGTCCTCCTGACTCCCGATGGGAAGACCTGCGAAGCGGAAGCGGCCCACGGCACCGTCACCCGGCACTACCGGGCGCACCAGCGTGGCGAGAAAACCTCGACGAACCCGATCGCATCGATCTTCGCCTGGACCCAGGGCCTCTCGTTCCGTGCCAAGCTCGATGGGACGCCGGAGGTCGGCAAGTTCGCCGAAACACTGGAGAGGGTCTGCGTCGAAACCGTAGAAAGCGGGCAGATGACGAAGGACCTTTCGCTGCTCGTTGCCCCGGATGCGCCGTGGCTGAGCACCGAGGACTTCCTTGATGCGCTCGACCGCAACCTGCAAAAGAAGATGGCTGCCTGGTAGGGCTAAGGCCGATCCCTCTCCCGCCGCGGCGGGAGAGGGGCACAGGGAATTCCTGGCCCAACCGGATTAGTCATTGGTCCGTCAGGGTGACGTCGACCGGAGTCCGGCACCGGGAGGCCAGGCGCGCTGCGGTGAATTGCGACACGAACTCACCTTCCCTTACTCCAGCCTCCGCTCGAACCAGATGCCACCGTCCGGCCCTTCACCGGGGACCGGGCTGTAGCCCATGCGGATCCAGAAGTACACGGAGAGCCCGAGGTCTCGCGGCGCCCAGGTGCGGACGAGTGGGACTTTGGCGGCTTGGCAGGCCTGGTTGAAGAGGCGGGCGGCTTCGGAGCCGGCACCGTAGCTGCGGTGCGGTTCGTCGATGCAGAGTGAGCGGACCAGCACGGCACCCTCCGTGCCCTCGATTCTGATTCGACCCACTTCCGCGCCATCGGCGAGCCTCACAATCGTCATCTCGTCTCCCCTGTTCTCCAGGCGGAACCGTTCGCCGATGATCGGTAGCGGCAGATCGTCGACCCTCACCGTTCGAGCCACTCCATCGCGTGGCGGGCGACGACGTCCATCGGCGCTTTCAGGCGTGTGCAGTCCGGCAGCGAGTCGACGAACTGCTTGCCGTAGCGCTTCTCCCAGATTCGACGGTCGAGGAGGGCGACGACACCGCGGTCGTCCTTGTCGCGGATGAGGCGCCCGAAGCCCTGGCGGAACTTCAGAATGGCCGCCGGGAGCGAGTATTGCCCGAAAGGGTCGTCGTACTGTTCGGAACGGGCCTTGAAGACGGGGTCGCTCGGCACACCGAAGGGCAGGCGCGCGATCATGAGCATCGAGAGCGCGTCGCCGCGGATGTCCACGCCTTCCCAGAAGCTCGAAGTGCCAAGGACGAGCGTCCGCGGGTTGTTCCGCAACTGGTCGGTGAGCTGCTTGGGCGAGCCGTCGACGCCCTGGGCAAGGGCGATGATGCCCGCGGCCTCAAGTTCCGGGCGGACGAGGTCCGCTACTCGCCGGAGGGCCGCGTTCGACGTGAACAGCGCCAGCGCCCGGCCGTCGGAAGCAAGGGTGAGTTCCACGACGGCGCGGGCAACGCCCTCAAGGTACCCGCGCTCAGAGGGATCGGGCACGTCTTCGACCGCGCAGAGAAGCGTCGCGTTGGGGTAATCGAAGGGGGAACCGAGCTGGAGTACCTGGGGGTCTTCGAAACCGAGGCGCTTCGAGGCGAAGCTCATGTCGTTGTTGGCACTCAGCGTGGCGCTCGTCGCCACGACGACGCGTCGCCTGGAGAGCAATTCCTCCCAGAGCCGCGGGCCAACTTCCAGCGGAGCGACGTTGAGCGTGCCCGTCGTGTCACGGTCCCGGCCGGCCCAGAGGATAAGATCGTCCGCGGTCGCCCCGAGGAGCTGGGCGGCCTGAAGGTGGAGGTCCGAGACTTTGCGGAGGGCGGAATCGACCTCGCCGGCGAGCACTTCGGCACTCTCGATGGCGGCCTCGGAGATGAGTTTTCGGGCGGTGGACACACGTGCTTCAACATCGCGGAGACCGATCTCGAAATCATGCCACGCCGACTCGACTCTGCCCCAGACGTCGCTGTGGCGAATGCCTCCGGTAATCAGGACGCGGTCATCCTCTCCCGTCGGCGGGAGCAGCATGGCAAGCGCATCGAAGAACGGCCGGGCCTTTTCGGTGCAGCGGGCGACGGCCTCCTCCAGCGACTTGGCGACCGGGCCGAACGCTGCCTCTGGAAGGGCTCGGACCAGCGTGACGACCCCGCCTTCGCGGTGGTCACGGCTTGGCCGGCGGTAGATGCCGTCAAGCACGTCGACCGTCTTGCGCATGCTGACGCTGCCACCGAACTGGTTCGTGGCGGCGTCCTCCAGGTTGTGGGCCTCGTCGATGATGAGGTGATCGAAGTCCGGGATTGCGCTTCCCCCGGCGACGAGATCGGCGAGCAGGAGCGCGTGGTTGACCACCAGGATGTGCGCCGATTCCGCCGCCTGGCGGGCGCGGAGGAGAAAACAGTTGCCTTCGCGCACGTGGCGGTCCTGGCGGGCGAGGCAGTCGGTGTCCTGGGCCGAAAACCGCTGCCAGGTCACCCACTCGGACGGATCGAGGTTTAGTTCCGAACGATCGCCGGTTTCGGTTTCCGAAAGCCACACCAGCATTGCCGAACTGAGGCGGGCGAAGTCGGGGTCGCCAAGGCCAGCAGCGTAGTTTCCGACCCACCGCTTCATGCAGAGATAGTTGGAGCGTCCCTTCAGGAGCGCTGCGCGGAACTCATCCGGCGCCTTGATGGCTCCGGCGCTCAAGAGTACCTCGCGGAGTGCGGGAATGTCCTTCGAGAGCAACTGTTCCTGGAGCGCGATGGTATTGGTCGAAATGACGACCCGCTCGCCGTTCTGGATCGCGTGGAGCGCAGCCGGGAGGAGATAGGCCAACGACTTGCCGACGCCCGTGCCCGCCTCGATGAGCCAGTGCCCGCCGCGATGGAAGGCCGACCGCACTGCTTCGGCCATCTCAAGCTGTTCGGGGCGCTGCTCGAACCGTTCGAAGCCTGCTGGCGCCGCTTCGAAAGCCCGGCGCAGGTCTTCCACCAGGATGGGGATACGTGGCTCCCGGGGCTCGAGCGGGGGATGCTCGCGGGCCGGGCGAAGGACCGGGATATGGCCGCCGCCGGAGCGCTTGTCCCACTCATCCCCCGCGATGACCTGGGCCAGAAGGGGTTCGTGCATCGAGACGAAACGGGCGAGCTGGAACCGCTGCGACTCGGGGAGGCCCTCGGCGTTCCGCAGCAGGCCGACGAATACGGCGGCCGCGGTACGGGCATCGTTCAGCGCCCGATGGTGGTCTCCGGCCTCGACTCCGAGGGCGCCGGCGACCTCCATCAGCCCGTGCCCCTGGAGCGCCGGAAGCAGGTATCGCGCCAATCCGGCCGTGTCGACCGCCTTGGGGGATACACGGATTCCTTCTCGGGCGAGGAAGTGAAGGTCGAACCCGATGTTATGTCCGACGACCACTGCATCGCCGACGAACCGCTCGATGTCGAGCCGGATGGATGCCAGTTTCGGCGCTCGGATAGTCATCTCGTTGGTTACGCCGGTGAAGCGTTCGATGAATGCGGGGACCTCGCGGCCCGGGTTGACTATGTACGAAAGGGTATCGAGTTCGTTCCCATCGGGGTCGAAACGCACTGCGCCAACTTCGATAATTCGGTCGCGCTCGGGGTCGAGCCCCGTCGTTTCCAGGTCAAGTGCGACGTAGGTAGAAGTCATAATGCGAACATTCGTGCGGGTCTATCCCAGTCTACGGCGGGTGGAGGTCGTGAGCGATACCGTCCGCCAAACCCGACTTCAGATGTCGGCTTCCGGCGCCGCGTCAGCGCACCGGGACGGAGATTGAGAGCCGTGGCGCGGCGCGGGTAGAATCCCGGCCAGACCCTGGTTTCATCTATAGCTGTGGAGGTTCGGATCTATGAAGGTGTATGCCACCGAAGACATCCGTAATGTGGTCCTGGTTGGCCACGGCAGCGTCGGTAAGACGATGTTCGCCGAAGCAGCCCTTTACGAAAGTGGGGGCTCTACCCGTCTCGGGACCATCCAGGACCAAAACACCGTCAGCGACTACGACGAAGACGAACACAAACGGAAGTTCAGTCTCAACCTCTCCATCGTCCCGGTGGAGTGGGAGGGCCGGAAGATCAATCTGATCGACACGCCCGGCTATGCCGACTTCATCTCCGAGGTGATTTGCGGAGCAAACGCCGCCGACCTGGCCCTCGTTGTGGTGGATGCCGTCTCGGGCCCGGAAGTGGGCACCGACCGCACCTGGAGCATCACCGAGAAACTCGGCCTGCCCAAGATGATCGTGATCAACCGGATGGACCGGGAGAACGCCGATTTCGGCAATGTGCTGGCGCAGCTACAGGCGCGCTGGGGCCACCGGGTGATGCCGCTCCAACTCCCCATCGGTGCGCACGATTCATTCCGGGGGATCGTGGATCTCCTGCACATGCGCGCCTACACGGGCGAAGAGGCCGAAGAGACCGAGGTCCCCGCGGACCTCGCCGAGCAGGCGGCGACGCTGCGCGCCCAACTCATCGAAGGCATCGTCGAAACCGATGAAGAGCTGATGACGAAGTACTTCGCCGATGAGGAACTGACCGAGGACGAACTTCGAAAAGTCCTCCACGGCGGGCTCGACCACAATCTGATTATTCCGGTGATCTGCGCCTCGGCGACGAAGCTCATCGGCGTGCGCCAGGCCCTCCACAACATCGCGTTCAGCGGCCCATCACCGCTGGACCGCGACCCCATCGCGGCTGGAGAGAAGTCGCTCTCGGCGGACCCCAAGGGGGCTCCAGCGGCACGCGTTTTCAAGACCTCGGCGGACCCGTACGTCGGGCGCCTGACGTACATGCGAGTCGTCACCGGCGTGGTGAAGGGCGACAGCCACCTTTGGAATGCGAACCGGGAGGCGGACGAACGCCTGGGCACCATCTACGTCCAGCGAGGGAAGGAACAGACCGCGACGCCGGAACTCCAGGCGGGCGACATCGGTGTTGTGGCCAAGCTGGCCCACACCGAAACGGGCGACACGCTTTGCGCGAAGGAACTTGGCGCCCGCTTCGAGCCGATCCAGTTCCCAAGTCCGGTGTTCAGCATGGCAGTCCACCCTACTTCCAAGGGCGCCGTCGACAAGCTCGGGACGAGCCTCCAGCGCCTTGTCGAAGAGGACCCCGGCCTGCGGCTCAGCCGCGACCAGTCTTCCGGCGAGATCATCCTTGCAGGTCTCGGCGAAGCGCACCTGGAAGTGACCATGGAGCGGTTGAAGCGCAAGTTCAACATCGACGTCGAACTGACCCTGCCGCGCGTCCCCTACCGTGAAACGGTTTCGAAGAAGGCCCATGCGGATTACACCCACAAGAAACAGACCGGGGGCCACGGCCAGTATGCGAGGGTCATCCTCGACGTCGAGCCGCTGCCTCGTGGGGCGGGACTGGTCTTTGGCGAGAAGGTCGTCGGCGGCTCGGTGCCCAAGGAGTTCATCCCCGCCGTCGAGAAGGGAGTCCACGAGACCGCAGTCCATGGCGTGCTCGCTGGCTACGAGTTGACCGACTGCCAGGTCACCCTCCTCGACGGAAAACACCACCCGGTCGACTCGAGCGAGATGGCCTTCAAGCTCGCGGCAGCGCAGGCCCTCAAGGAGGCCATCCACGGCTCAGGCGGGACGCTTCTGGAGCCAGTTATGACGATCCGGGTGTTCGCTCCGGAAGCACATGCGGGTGACGTGGTGAGCGACTTGAACACCAAGCGGGCCAAGATCCACGGCATCAATCCGGACGGCGGCATGAGCGTTGTGGAAGCTGAAGTGCCGCTCGCGGAGGTGCAGCGTTACGCGGCGGACCTGCGTTCGATCACCCAAGGGCGTGGGGCGTTCGAACTGGACTTCGATCACTACGGTGAGGTCCCTCACCAGCTCGCCCAGAAAGTCATCGAAGAACACAAGAAGGCAGTGGAAGAGGCCCACGCCGCACACTGATACGCTGCTGCGGACCGGTAGGGGTTGCGCTCCTACTGGTCCGCGGTGAGGTTGGGCACTATCGCACGGTAGTACGGAGTGGGCTGGGGGACGGGAGAAGGCGAACCGGAGCCGGCCCCGGTCCCGCCGCTGCCGCCGGTGGAAACGACGGTCACGGTGAAGACCGTCTTCGTTGCGGGGCCGAGGAGCGAGTCTATCGTGACCGTCCCGGTGTGGGTCCCGGCCGTCAGATAGGTTGGGTCGACCGTAATGATGAGCGAGCTATCACGGCCGGCTGTGGCGATTCGCGGCGACTTCTGGTCGACGACCTGATAGTTCGCACCTATTGCGATGCCACCGTCCAGGCGTCGCGATTCGACCGGGTGTTTCACGACGAGCCAGCCGGCCGACGTGCGAATCCGGAAGGGCGCGAGGGCGCTGCCGAGGTTCTTTATGGTCAACGGCGAAGACGAAGCAGAAGTGGCGCCGGCGCTCAGCTTCACGTTCGTTTCTCCGACGATTTGGAGGACCGGCGCCCCGAGGAAATAGGCTGCATCGGACGGATTCGGCGGCAGCGATGAGTCGTAATGCGGCGTGGTAGGGAAGTCCATCAGCGGGCATCCGCCGGCAAAACCGGCATCTTCGCAGGTGCTGAATGCCGCGACCGTGAAGGCAGAAGCCACCTCAGGCGAGGCGGGGTTCGGCATTGAGAAGGCCTGGGGCGGCCACATTCGACCAGCAGGGTTCACGGGCGCGTCCGGCGCCGGCTCGGCCTGGGGCGCCGACAAGTACTGTTCCGCGGCCCACCCGGAGATCGCACCGAGCTGGACGTTCCACCAGGTAAGCCCGTTCGCCGTCTGTGGACCGCCCAGGATCGTCAGGTGGGTGCCATCGGGCACGACGGTGAGCGGAGGGTCGCCGGCCGGAACGGGGCGGATGTTGAGACCCGACCCGGTGCCGAAGACAACGACCTCGTCGCCAGCGGCGAACTTCGCGCCACCCGGGTTCGGGGGGGGCGGCGGCGGCGTACCGTTCCCTGCCAGGGGTGGCGGGTAGGGCACGCCCTTCGGCATCGGCGGGAAGCGCACGCAACCGTAGACGTCCTCCACGTAGGTGTAGTCACCGCGGTTGAACACGCCATACCCGGGAGCGTGCGGGTCTCCACAATTCCAGACGCTTCCACGCAACGGGTCTTTCGTGGGGTTCAGTGGGTGGTTCACGAAGGCGAACCCGTTGTAGCTCCAGATCGCGTAGTACCAATCTTCGATGGCCGCGGGGTCGCCTACGCCGGCGATCGGCCGGTAATTCGGTGCGCTGTTCCACTTGTCCGCGAGGATCCGCACGCCTTCGGCGATGTTGAAGAGCGGGTGCGTGCCGATCACGGCCTGGCGGGCCGCTGCCACGCCGGGTTCGAGAGCTCCACCGCCGAGGTGGCCCATCCCGCTCGTGATCTGGCCAATCCCATATCCGCAGTCCATCGAGAGCAATGTCGGACCGACTCCGCCGTAGGGAACCTGGCTGGCAGCGTTCGACCAATCGGCTTCGATGTGTGCGATCGCCTTGTAGACGGTGGGAGGAATGCCATTGGCCGGCGAGGCGACCGTCCTCGCGGCCCTGGAGCCCGTTTCGACTCCCTGGTAGCTGACGTTCACGGTTTCATCGCCGACGGCGTAAGCCCCTGGCACCGCCCAACCCCGCACGGCCAGGTCGATCGCCGTGTTGTACTTGCCGACATAGTCCTCGTACTCGTAAGTATCGAAACCCCAGCCGGCTGCGGGCGGGTGGCAGGCATAGTGATCAGCGCGCGCGGACCCCGGGCCAGCGAGTGCCGCCGCCAGCGCGAACGCGCCTATCGCGAGCGCGAGGATGATTCGCTCTATCTTGAGGCCCAACCGTAAAACCTCGTCTGATCTTCGTAGGTCTCGCGGCCGCCGCCAGCAAGGACCTGGAGTTGCGGCCGGCCCGGCTCAGCGAATGACGCACCACTCCAGTGGTTGACGATGAGTGCTTTGCCGCTGGCCGAATACCCAAGCGGAACATCGAACCCAGGCGCCGTTAGCGACTGGATCCGGCCCGTCGGGTCCGCGCCCGCCGGTTCGACACCGAAACTGGCGCTGTTCGTCGCCGGGTCCCACGCCGTCCCCAACGCCGAAACCGCGGCGGAGAGTGCTTCGACGGCTCGGCCATCGAGACGGGCGGTCCGGGCGAGGTAGGCGACTCCACTTGCTGTTTGGACCTCCACAAAGGCGATCTGGCGGCCGTCGGGGCTCACCTTCCAGTCGCGGGTGAGGCTAGAGGAGAGTGCGGTCCTGCCCACTCCGTCGCGGTCGACAGCGCTGCCCGAGCCATCGAGCACGACGGTCACGAGCCGGCCCTCGAAGTCGTAACCCGAGGGATACACCCCTAGAACGTTGGCGAACTCTCTCAGGGTGCGCCCGTCGTCGCCGTTGCGTGAGACACGGAGCAAGTGGATCGGGCCCTGGACCTCGTTGCCGGAAGGCATCCGCGTGAACACGAGATCGTCGCCATCCGGCGACCACAGCGGGACCTGGCCCGGAGTCACGTTGGCGGCCGCACGGGTGATCCGGCCGGTCTCCATGTCGATGACGTTCAACGAGGCCACCGGATGGGAGGCTGTCCCACCGTCGACAGAAATCAGCGCCAGGCGCCTTCCATCGGGGGAGACCGCACCCGTCGAGGTGAAGCCATCGATGTGGGGGACGCGCGTGATTTCGGTCAGGGCACCGGGGTCTTCCGGCCGGGCGACCGAAATGACATCAACGGCGCCTTCGTTCCGGCCGAAGACGACGTACTCGCCTGAAGGCGCGCTGGCGAAGGCCGTGCGCGGCCCGACACCCGTACCGCTCAATCCTGCGATAGCGGCGACAATCGGGGCGAGCGCCATCACTCCGGCGATCACGCCGAGGGCAATGAAGAGCCGCGAATAGTCGTGGTGGCGAGTCATGTGTCGGCTGGAAACGGCCATGATGGCTCCTTGGGGTTGGTTACGGGTCAGGTCAGGTCGTGTACCCAGCCAAGGAACGCAGCCCCGACGGCCTCGGAGATGCGTAAGCGGCTGGACTGGGTTGTGCTGGTCTGGCGCGAGATCAGTTCAAGCGCGGTCGTGGGCCGGGTCGACTTCTCGTTACCGGCGGAGTGCACGGTGGCGACGAGGAAGGCACCGTCGGGCGACCAGTCCTCCGGGACGAGGTAGGCAGAGGCGGGGTCTGTCAGTTGCCATTCGCCCCCGGGCCCGCCGAAGGCAGGAATGGGTGACCCGGGCATCCAGCTGGCGCCGAGCTGGTTCTTGCCCGCGGGCAAGGTTGTTATCGCGCCCGTGGCAATCATCAGCGAGCGGCCCACATACGTGCGCGACCCACCGCTCAGGACATCAACGTACGCGAGGCGCGAGCCGTCGGGGCTGAGCGCCCAGTCTCGAGTCCTGCCCGGGCTCAGTTCGGCGACTGGCTGCGTCTTCCCGCCGCGTTCGACAAGCAGGTTGGTGCCCCGCGCGTCGACAACGACGATAAACAGCCTCGAACTATCGAAGCTGTAGCCAACCGGCACGACCTCGATCGCGCTCTCGAATTCGGCGACTGGCCGCGCCTGCATCGACACGATGTCGACTTCGACGACCTCGGTGCGCTTCACTCCGTCAAGCTCGGTGGTTGCCGTCGCGGTGATGCGGGAGCCATCAGGCGACCACGCCAGTGCCGACAGCGAGTCAAATGATCGTTCGACATCGCGCACCTGGCCGGAGGCCACATCGAGTATGGAAAGGTTCGACGTCGTCACGAACGGCGGAAGCCACAAGACCGCGATGCGGTCCCCAAGGGGGGATGCTGAGCCGCGCGCATGGAAACCGGTGGGGCCGCCACTGGGGAAGGAAGCGATCACTCGGGGCGAAGTCGCGCCGGACGCGGGGCGAACGACGATCTCGTCGAACTGTTCGCCGGGGATGGTGTAAGCAATGGAGCGAATCGAAGTGATGTCGGGCCCATCGATGACGACATCGGTGCCGACGTTGGCGGGGGCAAGCAGCACCCAGCCGAAGAGCGTGAGCAAGATGGCACAGACGGCAAGGCCGAAAGGCACGAATGCATGAGGCACATGGAGCGAAAGCCGGCCAACACCGGGGAAAACCACTCGGCTACCTCGCGCTTTGGGCAGGCTTCCCTACCCTGGTCTGACGCCCGCTCGCGCCCTTGGCCGCATCGAAGATGCCGGTACCCCCGCAGTACCGAAGGCTGCCACCAAGCAGCCAGCACGGGGAGCGAACCCTCCGCGCTGCAGGCGACCGTAACCCGGGTGGTGGTTTGCGTCAATCGTGATTAACCGCTCTCGGCGGGCTTTCGCCGGCAAATCGCGCACCTGTGCTAACATTTTCGCTCTATGGTCTGGTACCTCGACAGCCTGGCAGAGCACCCCGTCGTATTCCTCGTTTATCTCGCAGCATTCATGACCGCAATCCTGACCGGCCTGGCGTTCCACGAATTTAGCCATGCCTGGACGGCGAACGAGCTTGGCGACGACACCGCCGCCCGCCAGGGCAGACTCACCCTGAATCCACTGGCACACCTGGACCCGGTGGGGTCCGTGCTTCTCCTGTTGTTCGGCTTTGGGTGGGCGAAGCCCACGCCGGTCAACCCATGGCGGCTCAAGAACGGTCCGCGCCGTGGCAACGCGATCGTTGCCTTTGCCGGACCAGCATCGAACTTCTTCTTCGCCGCCCTGGCGGCGATTCCTATCAGGACTGGCCTTGTCGAATCGCGCTTTGGCACCAACATCGAGGCAGTGATCCGCTTCGGCAGCGGTGAAGAGTACGTGTTTCTCTTCCTGTTCTTCGTCATCAGCCTGAATATCCTGCTGGGGATCTTCAATCTCATCCCTCTGCCGCCCCTCGATGGGTTCAAGGTGGCGACCGGATTGCTGCCCCGCGAACTGGCGCAGAACCTCGAGAAGCTCGCTCCTTATGGGCCTGGCATCCTCATGACGTTACTCGTCATTGGCATGGTGAACCCAGCGCTCAGCCCGCTTCGCTGGATCATCGGTTTCGTTTACGACGACATCTTCGACTTCATCGTCTGAACGTGACGTGTGCTAGCCTAAATGAAGGTAATCGACGTTCCGGGCCTTCGCCCCAGGGGACTCCATGGCTCAATCGCGCATCACCATCATCGGCACCGGGCTCATCGGCACGTCCATCGGCCTTGGCCTCGCGAAACGCGAAGGACGCCAGTACGAGATCATCGGCGCCGACCGCGACCGCAGCTCCGCGAAGACCGCGAAGAAGCTGGGCGCTATCGACAAGGAAGTCGGTTCGCTCGAGGAAGCGGTCGAAGGCGCGGGCCTGGTCATCCTCGCGACTCCGGTCATGGCTGCCCGCCAGATCCTGCAGGATGCGGCGAAGTACTTCGCTGCAGGCGTCGTCATTACCGATGTTTGCAGCACCAAAGCCGACATCATGCGGTGGGCCCAGGAGTTTCTGCCGGAGAACGTGAACTTCATCGGTGGACACCCGATGGCAGGCAAGGAGAAGAGCGGCCCTGATGCCGCCACGCCGGACCTGTTCAAGGGGGCGACCTGGGCGATGACGCCCTCGCCGCGAGCGGATGAGCGTGCCGTAGGCGTCGTCCTTGGGCTGATCGAATCGCTCGGCGCGACCGCCCTCTACATCGATCCTTCGGAACACGACCAGTACGCCGCGGCGGTGAGCCATCTTCCGCTCGTGGTGTCGGTCGCGCTCTTCCGCATGGTTCGCGATAGCCAGGGTTGGGAAGACGCTTCGCTGCTCGCGGGGCCGGGCTTCCGCGACCTCACGCGGCTCGCAAGCGGCGACCCGACGATGTCACGGGACATCATGATCACGAACCGCGAGGCGGTGCTGCACTGGATAACCCGGCTGCAGACCGAGTTGACCACGATTAAGGAAGCTATCCAGACCGGTCACGAACCGGTGTACGACCTCTTCCGGAGCACGCAGTTCGACCGCGATACCTTCATCGCGAATCCACCCGAACGAAGGGTCCCCGAGGGTGTGGCACCGCCTTCTGCCCAGGATGCCATGGGCCGGCTCTTCGTCGGGGGTCTTTATGACAAGCTTAAGGAGGCGACGGACCGCCTCTCGGCGAATCCGCCGAAGCCCGATGAAGCCAAGCTGAAGCGCGAGCTCGGCATCGACGATCGGCTGTGATCGTCAACTCGGCGGGCCGCATTCGCGCCCGCATCGAGATCCCCTCCGATAAGTCTATTTCCCACCGTTCGCTCATCTTCAACGCCATTGCCGACGGGCCGGCGACAGTCGAGCGAATTCTCGATTCGGAAGATGTCCGATCTACCGCCGCGTGCCTTTCCGCCCTCGGGGTCGAAATCGACTGGCCGAGCGGTGCACCGGTGGCCCACATCCGCGGGAACGGCATGCACTCGCTCTTTGAGGCCGACGACACGCTGGATTGCGGCAACAGCGGCACCAGCATGCGGCTCCTGCTCGGTCTGCTGGCGGGGCATCCGATCCTTTCAATCCTGACGGGCGATGCCTCGCTCCGCTCTCGCCCTATGGCGCGCGTGATCGGGCCGCTTCGGTCAATGGGAGCACAGATCAGCGCCCGGAAGGGCGATACGCTGGCGCCCGTCGTCGTGCGGGGTGGTTCACTCAGGGCCATCGACTACGAGAGCCCGATGGCCAGCGCCCAGGTGAAGTCCGCCATCATGCTCGCGGGCCTTTACGCCAACGGTCCCAGTTCCGTGATCGAGCCCGACAAGAGCCGAGACCACACGGAGCGCATGCTCAGCGCCATGGGCGCGGAGATCGCGGAGGATGGAGCCATCACTCGCATCCGCCCGGCCAGCCGGCTGAGCCCGCTCTCGTTGCGCGTGCCGGGCGATATTTCGAGCGCGGCGCCGTGGCTTGTCCTCGCCGCGGCTCACCCAGACGCCGAACTCCTGCTCGAGGGAGTCAACGTCAATCCCACACGAACCGGCCTGCTCGACATCCTCCGGCAGATGGGGGCTTCGGTGGAACGGCTGGAGGAGCGGACGAGCGGCGGCGAACCTGCAGCCGACCTCGTGGTGCGCTCATCCCAACTGCGAGGAACGGTTGTGTCCGGGAGCCTCGTGCCGCGCGCAATCGACGAGCTTCCGCTGGTGGCGGTACTCGCCTGCTTCGCTGAAGGCGAAACCGTGGTCAAGGACGCCCAGGAGCTCGTGGTCAAAGAGTCCGACCGCGTGCAGTCCACCGTCGACCTGCTGACCCGCATGGGCGCGCGGATCACGCCCCGTCCGGATGGATTCGTTGTCCACGGTCCAGCTCGCCTGCACGGGGCGCGAGTCGACGGCCACAGCGACCATCGGATTGGCATGCTCGGCGCGATCGCGGGGGCGTTGGCCGAAGGTGAAACGCGGATAGAGAACGACGCGGTCGGTGTCTCCTACCCCAACTTCTGGCAGGATCTTGCGCGGGCCGCGGAGGGCGGGATGATCAAGGCGTGAAAACCCGCCCCCTGGTCATCGTCCTTCATGGGCCCTCCGGCGTTGGGAAGGACTCGGTGATCGACCTGCTGCGGGAACGCACCGGGATACACCGGGCCACGAGTTCGACGAGCCGGCGGCCGCGCGAGAACGAACGCGACGGCAACCACTACCACTTCCTTTCCGCTATCGAATTCGAACGCAAGATCAACGCCGGCGCGTTCGCCGAGTGGGCGAAGGTTTACAGCGATTACAAGGGCCTTGAACGAGCCGAACTCGAAGGGCCGCTCGCGCGCGGCGAGGACGTCATCATCCGGACGGATGTCCAGGGCGCCCAAACCTGGCGGAAGCGGCTGGAGGGCGCCATCTTCGTGTTTCTGATGGCGGAAGACCGCGAAGCACTCCGCGCCCGCCTCATCGGCCGAGGAAGCGAAGACAGTGTGTCGATCGAGCGGCGGATCGCCGAACTCGAAGCGGAACTCGACGACATCGAGAACAACGACTACATCGTCTACAACCGTCACGGTGAACTTGCAGAGGCAGTGCGGGAGATCGAAGGGATCATCGAACGCGAGCGGCGCAACCCGTCGCGACCCGCCGCCCGGCTCATCGGTTAGGCAGCTATTCAGCCTCCCCTGTAGGATTCCCGCCAATCACTTCTGGGGATTCGGATGGACCCGAGCCTGGTCGAACTCTTCAGCCTGAAGGACAAGGTTGCCCTCGTAACCGGCGCTTCGAGTGGGCTCGGGGTGGCTTTCACGCGGGGTCTCGCTCGTGCGGGCGCCAATGTGGTGGTCACCGCCCGACGCCAGGAATTGATCGACCAGACGGCCGACATGGTTCGATCTTACGGAGGAAAGGCACTGGCCCTCTCCGCCGACATCACTGACGAAGCCCAGATCGAAGGAGTCTTCGCTCGCACCGTGGAGGAGTTCGGCAAGCTGGATATTCTCGTCAACAACGCGGGCTACACCGACCGCTCGGGACTTCGGCACGACCTGGGCAGCTTCAAGCGGATGCGCTCGATCGTGGAACTCGACCTGCTCGCCACCATCAACGGGTGCAGGCTGGCGGGCCAGCAGATGCTCTCGCAGGGGACCGGTGGAGTCATGATTAACGTGAGTTCGATCCTGGGGCGCGTCGGCAGCGAGTACCGGGCGGCAAGCTACCACGCGGCGAAGGGTGGGGTGGACGCTCTCACGCGAGTCCTGGCACTGGAGTACGCCCGGGAAGGCATCCGTGTAAACGCCATCGCGCCGTCCTACTTCGATGGCACAGAGCTTATGGACAAAGTCTTCGCGGCGAACCCGGCCACCCGCGAGCACAGCATTTCGCGCACTCCAATGGGTCGGCTTGGCCAGCCAGAGGACCTGGAGGGCGCCATCGTCTACCTTGCGAGCGATGCGAGCCGGTTCGTCACCGGGCACATCCTCTACGTCGATGGAGGCTGGACGGCGGGGGGCGGCTACCACCAACTCCCACCGCTCTGGGAGTCTTCTCCGGGGCACCAGACCCTCCAATGACGACTGGTGCGGCGATTGTGATCGCGCTCAGGATCCTTGTGCCCTTGCTGATCTTCAAGAAGAACCTGACCGGCGGCATCATCGCGATGCTGCTGGATGGGGCGGACGTGATCCTCATCGACTTCCTGAAGATGGGGGGCTTCAGCGGGCACTACCACCAGATAGACAAGGTCCTCGACACCTACTACCTCAGCATAGAGGCGTGGATCGCCTTCGGATGGAAGAACCAGTACGAACGGCTGCCTGCGCTGCTCCTGTTCGGTTTCCGCATCCTCGGTGTCGTGCTCTTCGAGCTGACCGAACGGCGGATTGTGCTCTTCCTGTTCCCCAACATGTTCGAGAACTGGTGGCTCTACATCGTCGCGGTGCGCCGCTGGAAGCCGTCATGGACGCCGCACAGCTGGATCGGCGTGGCGGTACCGATGGGCGTCCTGCTCGTTCCGAAGATGGGGCAGGAGTACCTGCTCCACTTCGCCGAAGCTCAGCCATGGAACTGGTTCAAGAAGCACGTGTTCGACCCGTAGGCAGGAGTGCTAGGCGCCCTTGCTCGCGCCTGTCATGTCTGCCAGGAGCTCGAGCGCTGCGCGCTGGCGAGTCTGCACCATGAGCGTAGTGACGCCCGCATCTTCCCATGCCCGGTAGCGCTCTTTGATTCGCGCCACCGGACCAACCAGCGACATCTCATCCACGAGTTCGTCGGGCACGGCATCCGTCGCCTCTTGCTTCCGGCCGGAGAGGTAGAGTTCCTGGATCTTCGCGGCGGCTTCGCCGTAACCGTACTTGACGGCCATCTCGTTGTGGAAGTTCTTCTCTTTCGCGCCCATGCCGCCCATGTAGAGCGCGAGGTTGGGCTTCTGCATGGCGAGCAACGCCTTGACGTCATCGCCGATGGCGACGGTACATCCGGCGGCGATGTCGAAGTCCTTGTAGGACTTCCCGTTCCCCGCGCGACGGAACCCCTCTTCCAATGACGGGCGAAACAGGCCGATGCGCTGCGGCGAAAACCAGATCGGCAGCCAGCCATCGGCGAGTTCGGCGGTGTTGCGGATGTTGATCGGCCCCATCGTGGCCAGGTAAACCGGCAGCTGGCGCCCGTGGAGGATGCTTTTCAGTGGTTTGCCGAGGCCGGTGGCGCCTGGGCCCATGTAGGGGAGCTGGTACTCCTGGCCGTGGTAGCTCACTGGCTCTTCCCGAGCCCAGATCTTCCGCAAGATCTCGACGTATTCGCGCGTCCTGGCGGCGGGTTTGCCGTAAGGCACCCCGTGCCAGCCTTCAACCACCTGCGGCCCGCTGAGTCCGAGACCGACCAGCGCCCGGCCACCGGAGATGGCATCGAGCGTCGACATCGTCATCGCGCACATGGCGGGCGTGCGCCCGGGAATCTGCATGATGCTTGTCCCGAGCTTGATCGTGGTCGTCAGGGCCGCGATGTAGGCGAGCGGGGTGACCGCATCGGAGCCGTAAGCTTCGGCAGTCCAGATCGAGTCGTAGCCGAGGCGTTCCACATCGAGGACGAAGTCCATATCGATGCGCATGGAGGCACCCGAATAGCCGATGCCGGTTGCGAGTTTCATTTGAGACGGTCCCTTAGCTGTTGTGTTTAGGACTAGGCGGAAAACCGGTAGCCCTTGCCGCGGATCGTCTGAATCTGATCCGAGGTTCCCAGCACGTCTCGAAGTTTACGCCGAAGGTTGCTGACGTGGGCACGCACCAGGGTGCTCGCCCCGGCCGCGTCGTGGTACTGCCACACATCGACGAGGAGGTCCCGCGGATGCAGGATCTCACCTTCGTGCTCCATGAGGTAAGCGAGGAGCGTCGCCTCGATATTCGTCAGGTGAGCTTCCTTGAGACCCGAGCGGAGGGTGTTCGACGAGAGGTCCAGGTCGATTCCGGGCTCACGGCCTTCGCGCCGGGGGTGGCCAATGCGTTCGCGCAGGGCCTCGCCAAGAGCTTCGATCGGGAACGGCTTTTTGATAACGGCGCCTTCGAGACGGAAGTGGGGGCGGCGCGCTCCCTTGTGCAGCAGGTAGACCATGGCCGGCGCGCTCGAGCGGTAGGCGGTCGCTACCCACTGGTTGAACTGGGCGAAGTTGGCGCCCTCTTCCCCACGGGGAAGACCCTGAACGTCGGTCACAATGGCGTCGTGACGGTAATCGGAGAGATGTGCGATGGCAGCATCGTACGTCCCCGCCGTCGCGGTGTCGTACCCCCGGTCTCGGAGGTACTCCGTCACTGTAGCCCGCATTCGTGGTTCTCGACTGATAACGAAAACGGATGTCATTTCACGTCCGGAGATCGGTGTGGGGCGAAGCGTTGTGGGATCTTCGTGACGTGGGCGAACGGTGTCAAGCAATTTCGGGGCCCCCTCGAAACATAAGCACGTGAAGTTTGCCGTGGACGGCATGCACAGGAGGCGGAACGGGCCACGAAATCGGCCGGGGGCGTGGCCTTCGTGCAAATGGACCGCCATGGTCGGGGTTGCCGGAGGACTACTCCGAGCGCGTCATTTTGTAGGTCACGTCCTGGATGCCCTTGATGCGCGCCTGGATGAGCCGGTGGGCGCCTTCGGTCTCGATCCAGACGTACTGCGTCACCGAAGCGGTATGGATACGGACCTTCCAGGCTGCGAACTCTCCCAACGGGACGCGGACCTGTTCCTGCCCTTCGACAAGAATGTCGACCGTGAAGGTCTGGCCCGTCCCCGCGCTCACGTTCTGGTAGGACGCTTCGTAACCTTCCCTCAGGTCGATTCCTCTGACAAGCCACAACAGCGACTCGTCATCGTAGTAACCCGGGTCAGGGCTCGTGTCGTCGGGCTGAGGAAGTTCGCGTGTGGTTTCCCGTTGCTTGCCGTTCTCGTCGGCGACGAACTTCACGATGGGGAATTCGTAGAAGCTGCTGAAAGAGAGGCGCTGGTCCTTTTCCGGTTGGACCTGGCTCCGGTTGGCGGAGAGCGGCCGCAAGGTAGCCGGGTCCACAAGGACGGTCCCGTCATCCCGGTTCTCGCCATCGCCGCACAACTTGTTCAGGCGGGTGTTTGTCCCGTCGGACTTCAACCTGGTCTCAAGCACACAGGTCCCATAGACGCTGCCGTCTTCGATGACCAGGTTGTACTCATTCGTCTCGTCGGTGGCCCACGGGGGGGCGACGAACACCTTCGTGAGCACCTTGTCCTCGCCGCCGCCACAGCCAGCGACTGCCCCGGCGAACAAGACGGCCGAAGCCAGGATCAGGACTATTCGGCTCAAACCGGCACTGCTCCAATCATTCGCTGGATGCGACTGAGCGCCTCGTCGATATCCGCTCGCGCGACATCCAGGTGAGTCACGAGGCGCATCCGCTGGGGACCAAACGCCACTGCCAGGATTCCTTCGCGCTCGAAGGCGGCGAGCCAGTCGTTCAGCCTCCCCGCCACTACGTCGGCGACCACAATGTTGGTCTGCGGCGTGTTCGGCCGGAAAGGCCCCAGTTCCCGGAGGCCATCCGCCAGCAGGCGGGCGTTCTCGTGGTCGGCTGCGAGGCGCTGGAGGTTTCGGTCGATGGCGTAGATGCCCGCGGCGGCCAGAATCCCTGCCTGGCGCATCCCTCCGCCAAGCATCTTCCGGTTACGCCGCGCGATGGAGATGAATTCCGGCGACCCGCAGAGCACCGATCCGACCGGACATCCGAGACCCTTGGACAGGCAAAACGAGACGCTGTCGCAGTTCTCGGCGAGCGCCGCGGCAGAAATGCCGAGCGCGGCCGCGGCGTTGAAAATGCGGGCGCCATCGAGGTGCACCGACAATCCTCTGCTGTGCGCCGCTTCAGCCAGCGAGTCGGTGGCCTTCTTCGAGACGGCGGCTCCGCCGCAGCGGTTATGGGTGTTCTCGAGGCAAAGGAGCGTCGACCCCGGGGAATGCAGGTTTTCCGTCCGTGCTGCTGCAAGCACCTGATCCGGGTCCAACGAACCATCGTCGAAGTTTGTCAACGTCCTCGTCATCGTCCCTGCGAGCCGAGCTGCGCCGCCGAGTTCGTACTGGAAGATGTGGGACTGATCGCCGAGAAGAATCTCGTCGCCCGGCCGGGTGTGCGACATGACGGCGACGAGGTTCGCCATTGTGCCGCTGGGGAGGAAGAGAGCGGCCGCCTTGCCGGATAGCCCAGCCGCTCGCCGTTCGAGCTCGATGACGGTCGGGTCGTCGCCGAAGACGTCGTCGCCAACCTCGGCCGCTGCCATAGCCTGGCGCATACCTTCTGACGGTCTCGTGACCGTATCGCTTCGCAGATCGATGACCCGTGTCATGCCCGCTGACGCTCCCAGAGCGTCTGGTAGTGGTCCGCGCCGCGAATAGCGCCAACGACTTCGGTCCGTTCGAGCAACAGGAGTTCCTCCATGACGCGTCCGCAGGCGTCTGTGGTTTCGTCGTCGCCCAGGGCGGAAACGCGGTCGACGATCCGTTGCCACACGCCGGCGTTCAGGAGGACTGGCACGGACCTTGGCCAGGGGAAGTGCTGCACGCGCTCGGGCACCGGGAAGTCGGGCCTGATGCGCTTGATCGATCGAAACCGGTCTTCAAGGGATTCCGCGCGGGCAACGACGCCGATGAACGGCCCCGAGTTCTGCGAGATCCGGAAATCGACGAGCAGCCGCTTGTCGATGAGATGGAAACGGACGACGAGGACATCGGCTGAGTCGATGACCTTGAACACTTGATCCAGGTCAATGCCGAATTCTTCACTCATTGGGGACTTACCCGTGCGTGCGACACCACGTTATGGATGCATGGTAGGTCAGGCCCCGAACGTGGGCAAAGACACTGGAGCGGATGGTCGGGGTGCCGCGATTCGAACGCGGGACCTCTTGCTCCCAAAGCAAGCACTCTGACCAGGCTGAGCTACACCCCGAGGAGTGCCAGCGTACAACCAACCTGCGTCCCGGGCGACGGACCGGGAGTCTTCGCGGCAGGGCTGCAAGGTCAGGCGGTACCGGCGACGGTGGGCGCCGGAAGGGCGCACCCGACGATCTCGTTCACGTCGGCAACACCGTTGGCCCGGAGCCATGCCTCAAGTCCCTCGATGGTATCGAGCAAGGCCCGCGGGTTGGCGAATGTCGCGGTGCCGACCTGGACGGCGGTCGCCCCGGCCATGAGGAACTCAACCGCATCCTCGCCGCTGCTGATGCCGCCACAGCCGATGACCGGCACACGGACGGCCTTCGCGATGTCGTAAACGATCCTGAGCGCGATCGGCTTGATCGCGGGGCCGCTCAGTCCTCCGCGGGCGCGCGGCAGGATGGCCTTCCGGCGGCGAGAATCGATCGCCAGCCCGAGGACGGTGTTGATCGCGCAAATGGCGGCGGCGCCTTCCGATTCGCAGGCGAGCGCGAGGGCGACGGGATCCGTGACGTTCGGGGTGATCTTGACGATGACCGGGAGGTCCGTGTTACGCACGGCGGCCCGGGTGGCCCTGGCCGAGGCGCCGACATCCTGCCCGATTTCGATGCCACCCTGGTCCACGTTCGGGCAGCTGATGTTCAGCTCGAGCCCGGAAATGCCGGGGACTCCATCGAGCATTCGTGCCATCTCGCCGAATTCCTCGACTGTATCGGCGGCGATGTTGACCAGGACCGGGACATCCCAGCGAGCCCATAGCGGAGCCATCTCGGAGATGCAGGCCTCGATACCGATGTTTTGCAGGCCGATGGAGTTCAGCATTCCCGCCGGTGTCTCGGCGACACGCGGTTGCTGGTTTCCGCCGCGGGGAGCCATTGTCACACCCTTGGAAACGACTGCGCCGAGGGCTTCGATCTCGAAGTGACGGGCGAACTCGATACCCCAGCTGAACGTACCGCTCGCCGGCATGACGGGGTTCTTCAGGACAAGGCTATTCTTCCGCCCCGGAGCGATATCGACCGTGAGGTTTGGCATCACTGGAGGCTAATCCTACCCGCTCGCTGCCCCACAAACGACACCGGCCCTGACGGGCCGGCGAGCGAGTTGTTCCATCCGCGATCGAACCTCAGGAATCCGAAGAAGCGCGGCGGCCCCGATACCGCGAGCCGTTGAGGCTGAAGCTGTCGTTGTCCCACATCGGGTCTTCGGAAGAGTTTCGGAACTCCTTGCCAAGCCCGCAGCGCTTACAGCGTCCGCTGCTCACAGCGCCGTTCGGCGTCTCGATAACCCAGTGGTGGTGGCAGAGCGTCGAAGCGATCGCCTCACGCGCTTTCGTTTCTGTCATTCGAACTCCTTTGGAAACTTACCGTACGGTAAACCAGTCTATCACAGCGATGTGTGGCTCATCCCACCGTAGGGGGCGGTACCGAAAACCGGGGTAAACGGTTTGCCCGGGCGGTGGTAGAGGCGCTACGATCGCTTTACCGGGGCCACGTCCCGGCGGCATTCGCGCCCGCGAGACTCTGCGCGGAGCGTGGTATTCGTTGCCAGGAAGGCACTTGCTCTCCATGACGCCTGTTTCGACCGCTAACCGCGATGAGATTCTCGCTGCCCTGGATGGCGTGCAAGACCCGGAATTGCACGCCTCCATCGTCCGCCTCGGCATGATCAAAGACATCGCCGTGGAAGAGAACCGCGTGGCTATCACAGTCGAACTCACAACGCCGGCATGCCCGCTGAAGGAGACGATCGAGGCTGACATCCGCGCGGCGCTGGCGGGGATGGCCGGCACGGATGAGGTCGTGCTCACCTGGGGCGCCAACGTTCGGTCTTCCAACCCGAAAGAGGGACAGAAGGCCGTGGAAGGCGTCCGGAACATCATCGCGGTCGCCAGCAACAAGGGCGGCGTCGGCAAATCCACGCTCGCATCGAACATCGCCGTGGCCCTGGCGAAAACGGGCGCGAGCGTCGGGCTCGTGGATGCAGACATCACTGGCCCGAACCTTCCGACGATGTTCGGCCTGCCGCAGGGGCTCCAGGCCGGGTCCAGCGAGGGACTTCGCCCGGTCGAGCGGTACGGCGTGAAAGTGGTCTCCATCGGGTTCCTGCTGCCGAAGGGGACGCCGGTCGTCTGGCGAGGTCCGATGATCGGCAGTGCCGTCCGCCAGCTCCTCCACGATGTACCCTGGGGCGACCTGGACTACCTCATTATCGACCTCCCACCCGGGACCAGCGATGCCGCCATGAGCATGGCGCAGGAGGCTCCGATCGCGGGGGTCGTCATCGTTTCAAGCCCCCAGGACGTCTCTGTGGAAGACGCGATGAAGGCAGTAGCGATGTTCGAAAAGCTCGACGTGCCAGTCTTCGGCATGGTCGAGAACTTCAGCTATTTCGTGGCGCCGGACACCGGGACGCGCTACGACATCTTCGGCCACGGCGGGGCTGCCAAAGCCGCCGACGAACTGGGCATCGACTTCCTCGGAGAGATCCCTATCGAGCCAGCCGTCCGGGAAGGCGCCGACCGGGGGATCCCGGTCGTCTATGGCGCCCCGGATTCGGAATCGGCAAAAGCCATCGACCGGATCGCGAAGAACGTCGCAGCCCGTATCAGCGTTTTACAAAGGATGGGTAGGTAAACCCAAATCATGGTCTTAAACATTTTTCCCCGGCGGGAGAAGGCAGCAGCCGAAACCGCCCCCGAACCTGAACCCACTCTGCCCGAACCCTCCATCGAGGCGCTCGACGGCGTCAAGAAGACGGCCCGCCGCGGTACCCGCGGCGGCCGTGGCCGGCGCAAGCCGGCCGGCGAACTGACCGAAGTATCGAGCGAGGCAGCCGACACGACTGAAGCCGCCGAGCCCGAGGCCCCCAAGCCGAAGGCGCCGGCCGCTCGACGGACGCGCACCCCCAAGCCCGAAGCCGCAGCTGCGGCAGCGGAAGAAGTGCCGGTCCCGGTCGAAGCGCCCAGGCGAACGACGAGCCGGAGGAGCGAACCGGCGGCACCGGCGGCACCCGCCGCGCCGGCGGACCTTGCCGCGCTCATCAAGGTTGTCGAGGCACAGGGCAAGCAGATTGAGTCTCTTGTCCGTGCCCAAGAAGAACTCGCACGGCGTGGGCCCTCTTCGCCCGTTGCGGCCATGGCCCGCGTCGGCATCTTTGTGGATGCCGCCAACGTCGAACTTGCGATCGACCGGCTCCGAACCCGCGTGGACTGGCGGAAGGTACTGAACCTCGTCAGTGAAGGACGGACCGTCGTCCGTGCGATCGCATACTCCCCGGTCCACGATGACCCGGGCGTGAGCATCGAAACCCAACGCTTCGCGGAACCGTTCCTTGGGAAGGGTTACAAGGTCGTCACGAAACCCCTGAAGCGCTTCGCCGACGGGACGATCAAAGCGAATGTCGATATCGAAATGGCGTGCGACATCATCGAGATGCTCGATCGCCTCGACGTGGTCTGCCTCGCTTCCGGCGACGGCGACTTCCAGCGCCTGGTCGAAGTCATCCAGGCGAAGGGCGTCCGGGTAGAGATCATTGCGGTGGGTTCCAGCACGGCGGTGAACCTGCGCAACGCCGCGGACCAGTTCACGGATATCCAGGGGATCATCCAGAAGATCAAGGCGTAGAGCGCGCCGGGCCATTCAACCAGGCGAGGGGTGGGACTATGGTCCCGCCCCTTTTCCGTTTGTCGCCAGGATTCTGGTAGCGTCCGCAGCCGTGGCGCTGATCGTTGTCGGGATCGCATGGGTGGCCGGACTGGCTGCGGGCGCGGCACTGGGCGGCCCATGGTGGACGGGCGGCGCCTGGACGATTGCGGCCGCGCCCGCGCTGGTACTCGCCGGGCCTTTGAAGGGGCGATATCTCCTTGTGGCGGCATGTGTCGTGGCGGCCCTGACGGCCGGCTGGCGGCTCGGAAGCACCAACGAGCCCGCCACTTCGTGGCTGGAGGGCATCGAGCATGAGGTCGTGCTCACGGGGGTCGTCCATTCGGAACCGGACCGGGGCGAGACAACCACGGCCTACGTGGTCAGCGTGGCCTCCGTGGAGTTGGAGGGCGAGGTCCTCCCGGCCGGGGGCCGCGTGCTGGTCTACCTCTCGCAGTACACCGAGCTCCTTCCCGGCGACACCATCACCGTCGAAGGAGCAGTAGGCGAGCCCCCGGTCTTCGAGGGCTTCGACTACCGCGCGTATCTCGCGCAACGCGGCATTTCAGCGACCATGTTCCGGCCCCGCCTGCTGAAGCAGGAGGGCGGCGAACCCTCCGTCGGGCGCTGGCTCACGGCGCAGCGGCTCCGGCTCGACCGGTCGCTGCAGAGATCACTGCCGGAACCAGAAGCTTCGCTCGCTGCCGGGATCGCCTTCGGGCGGGACGATGGCCTCTCGCGCGAGGCGAAGGAGCAGTTCAACCGCTCCGGGCTCCGCCACCTCGTCGCCGTTTCCGGCTCGAACGTGTCTCTCGTGGTTGCACTCACATACGCAGTGGCGATTCCGACCATCGGCCGGCGCTGGGCATGGCTCCCGGCGGCGTTGACACTCGCCGCGTATCTCGGGGCGGCCGGACTTTCGGCGAGTGTCATGCGTTCGGGCATCATGGCCGGGGTTCTGCTCGGCGGGAGCGTCGTCGGACGACCGCAGAGCGGGTTACCGGCCCTCTTCGCGGCCATCATTTGCATGACGGCGGTCGCCCCAGCACTTGCTTACGAAGCGGGCTTCCAGCTCAGCGCCACCGCCACAGCAGGGCTCCTCACCTTCTCACCGTGGCTCTCGCACTGGCTGCTTCGCGCCACCGGAAGGCCGAGCTGGCTTGCGCTTCCACACTGGCTTTGCGAGTCCCTTGCGCTCACGGTTGCCGCAAGTCTGGCGACGGCACCGGTGATGTGGGTGACGTTCGACCGCTTCTCGATCGTCTCGCCCGTCGCCAACGCCATCGTCCAGCCGGCCTTCGCCCTCGCGTTCTGGGCGAGCATGGTGACCTCGGTACTCGGGATCGTCTCGCGGGACCTCGGTGAGATCTCAGGAACCGTGGCGTACTACCCGCTTGCGTTCATCACGACGTCGGCGGAGGCGCTGGGCAGCCCGCGCTGGGCCGCAGCGGACTCTCCATCATGGGGTGCGCCGGCCGCCCTGGCGGCCTATGCGGCGCTGGGAACGGCCGCCATGGCGGCCTACCGCTACCGACCGCCCGGCGGGGTGGAACCGCTGGCGGTTACACGCAGGCGTGCCCGCTGGTCACGGTTCTCCATCGGCGGCGCGATTGGAGTCACGGCCGTTGCAGTGATCCCTATCTCGATACTGCCGCAAGGCGGGCCGGGCGCCCTGGTTGTCACCTTCCTGGATGTGGGGCAGGGCGATGCCGCCCTGGTGACCACGCCCAACGGCCGACAAATCCTGATCGACGGCGGCCCGAGCGGGACGGAGCTGGCCCGCGAGCTCGGCCAGGTCATGCCGCATTGGGACCGGACGATCGATGCCGTCATCGCGACACACCCACAGGAGGACCACATCGCGGGATTGCCGGCCGCTTACTCGCGGTTCCGGGTCGGTAACGCGTACGGCAACGGCCGGACCAACGCCACGGCAAGCTACCAGGCACTCGCCGCCCAAGCGCCCGGGGCTGGTCTGCTCGGGCAGGGTGACGTACTCGAGTTCGACGGAGTCCGGTTCGAGGTACTCTGGCCGCCGGCGGGGTTCATCGCCGAAGAACTCAACGACACGTCCCTGGTCATCCGGGTGACCTATCGCAACCGCTCGATCCTGTTCACGGGGGATTCCGAGGAACCCGTCCACGCTGCACTGCGCGATTCCGGGGATCTCCCTGCGGACGTCCTGAAGGTGCCGCACCACGGTTCCAAAACAACTGCGTCATGGTTCTTCGCGGCGGTCCAACCGGCGATCGCCGTCATTTCCGTCGGCGAAGGAAACATCTACGGCCACCCCCATGTCGACACCGTCGCTGCGCTCCAGGGCGCCAGTTTGTACCGGACCGACACTGACGGGAGAGTCACCCTCCAGACTGATGGGACGACCATCCGGGTATGGACCGAACGCTAGCGCTTTGCGCGCGACTCGCGGCCCGCATACGGTTAAGGGCCGGGCGACTTGCCCGATGCGTCACTGGAGACCTTTCTTGACCAATCGTATCGACGGCCGTTCACCCAACCAGCTGCGGCCGGTGAAGCTCCACACCAACGTGCTCGACTTCGCTGAAGGCAGCTGCATGGTCGAGTTCGGCAAGACCCGCGTGCTCGTCGCCGCGAGCGTTGAAGATCGCCAGCCTCCATTTCTCCGTAACACCCAGAGCGGTTGGGTAACGGCTGAGTATTCGATGCTCCCCCGTGCGACTCACACCCGCAGCCAGCGAGAAGTCGAGCGCGGTCGCCCCGGGGGACGGACGCAGGAGATCCAGCGCCTGGTGGGCCGCGCGCTCCGCGGTGTGGTGAACGTCGAAATGCTTGGGCCGCGAACGATCACCGTCGACTGCGACGTCCTCCAGGCCGATGGCGGCACCCGGACCGCATCAATCACCGGCGCATACGTCGCCCTGCAGCTGGCGATGAAGAAACTGACTGCCGCCGGGACAGTCCCTGCGGCAGCCGTGCAGTCGGCCGTCGCGGCGGTTTCCGTCGGCATCGTGAAGGGCGTGCCGATGCTCGACCTCTGCTACGAGGAAGACTCCACTGCAGAAGTCGACTTCAACGTCGTGATGACCGGCGCCGATGAGTTCGTGGAGGTCCAGGGCACTGCAGAACACAAACCGTTCAGCCGTTCGGGGATGGACGAACTGATGGACCTGGCGAAGCTGGGCATCGGGCAGCTGTTCGAACTGCAGAAGGCCGCTCTCGCCGCTTCCTAGCCCGCGTAGTGCCCGAGAAACGTGCCACCGAGGATGTGGACGTGGCCGTGTTCCTGGCTCTGCATCCCGTCGTACCCGAAGTTGGAAACGAGCCGGTAGCCTCCGGGGCAGAGCTGACGCCCAATTTCGGCGGCGACCTGGCCAACGTGGCCGATGTGGTTCGCCCAGAGCTCGGCCTGAGTCGTGTGTTTCTTGGTCATCGCCAGCAGCATGATCGGAAACCAGCGGAGGATGTTCTGGATGACGATGATTTCATCATCCTGGTAGACGATATTGCCCGGCTCGCGCCCGGCTACGATGTTGCAAAAGACGCAGTATGGTTGCATTCGGCCCGCCGATCATAGGTTCGCGCCCGGCCTCGAACAAACTCACGGAATCTCAAGAGGACATCCGATGTCGCAATTCCAGCCATTCCGCGGGCTCCGCTACACCGCCGCGGCCGGTCCGCTGAGCGAGTTGCTCGCGCCACCGTACGACGTGATCACCCCGGCGCAGCAACGCGCGCTCGAAGAGCGGAACCCTCGGAACTCGGTCCGGCTCGAAAACGCGGGCGGCGGCGAAGGACACTACGCAGGGGTCGATGCACTCCTCAAGCAATGGCAGAGCGAGGGTGCCCTGGCGCGCGACGCAACGCCGATGCTCTACGTCTACGAACAGCGTTTCACGGAGGACGGCCGGGAGTACCTGCGCAAGGCCGTCCTCGCCGCGGTCGAGGCTCAGCCCTGGGAAGAAGGCGCTGTAAAACCGCACGAATACACCATGTCGGGGCCGAAGGAAGACCGGCTGAAGCTGCTGCAGGCGACCGGAGTCCAACTTAGCCCCGTGTTCATGATCGCCCGAGACCGGGCCGGCATGCTGACGGCTTTCATCGAGTCGACCGTTGCCTCGCGCGAGCCGGACGTCCTGGGTACGAGCATCGACGGCGACAGTCACCGGCTCTGGGCCATCGAGTCCGGCACGTACGAAATGCGGCAACTGGCGCCACTCCTCGCCGAAAGCTTCTATATCGCCGACGGACACCATCGCTATGAGACAGCAGTGAACTACCGGGACTGGCGTGCGGCGAGCGAAGTCCTCGGTCCGTCACATCCCGCACGCTTTGCGATGTCCGCGATCGTCGTCGCATCGGACCCCGGCCTCGTGATCCGGCCGATCCACCGGATGGTCCCACGAGAGGCTCCGTCCGACTGGATGGACCGCCTCGGCGACGCCTTCGCGGTGGCCCACGTCAAGCTCGTCAGGGGCGAAGCAGAGCGCAGCGACGAACTGATTTCGCTGCTCGACGGCGCCGACGCAGTGGCCATCAACCTCAATCCCGGGCAGGTGCACCGGCTGAGGCGCACGGGCAGCCCGCTGCGCGGGAGCATCCCCCAGGGCATGAGCGACGAGTGGGCGGCGATCGCCCCCAACGTGCTGCGCTACGGCGTCCTGGAGCCTCTGTGGGGCATCTCGGACGACGACCTTCGCGCAGGCGCCGTGGTCTACAGCCATGATTGCGATGAGGTCCTGGAGTTCCTGGACGACAACCCACACGCGGTGGCGTTCCTGCTCAATCCCGTCTCGATCGAGTCGGTCATTTCGCTCGCCGACAAGGGGGAACGGATGCCGCAGAAGTCCACCTTCTTCCACCCGAAACTCGGCACGGGCCTCGTGTTCAACCCGCTCGACGCGTGATGGGCGAGACGACTCGTGAGCGTTTTGGAATGCGGGCTACGCGCCGAATCGTCGAAATGTTGAATCGGGCGGAGTCTCAGCCTAGACTGAAGCTTCGCTGGGCGGTTAGCTCAGATGGTTAGAGCGCGTCGTTCACACCGACGAGGTCACTGGTTCGAGTCCAGTACCGCCCACCAGCGATGTGCGTCTCGCGGTTGAACGCTGAAGGGTGCGAGACCATAATGGATCCTGGAGCCGAAGTGGCGGAATGGCAGACGCGCTACGTTCAGGGCGTAGTGTCCGTACGGGCGTGTGAGTTCAAATCTCACCTTCGGCACCAAAGCCCTCAAACGCGCCCGTAGCTCAGGGGATAGAGTGTTAGGTTGCGGACCTAAAGGTCGGTGGTTCGAATCCACCCGGGCGTACCAGCTACGAAACGAAAGCCCCGCAGAAGCGGGGCTTTCGTTTGTCCGGCGTCTTTGGTGGTGCCAGAGACCAGGATTCAGCCGGGACCAGGGTCGCGAGGCCACGGATCGAGGTCTCGGCCGCGCATGACTGCGATCGCATCCCGAACCGTGTGGGGGATCTCCTTCCGAGAGATGAACAGGAGCACGACGCAGAGAACCGTGTACAAGACCGCGTAGATGGCCCGGACGCCTTCGTTCGTGATGAACAGCTGGGTAGCGAAGAGCACGAACAGTCCGATAGCCTCGAGCTTGCCCATCCGGAGATTCATGAACACCGCGATGGCGAAGGCGGACTGTGCCGCAGTCAGGAAAATCTCCTCGCGCTGACGCGTGTCGAGGGGAAGTCCGTGGGTGAACCCAAAGTCCCCGCTCGAGAGCAAGAAGGCGATAGGCAGTGTCCCGATGAGGAGCGTCCACTGGTTCACCTTCGAGGAGATCAGGACGCCCATGCCAGCGGCAGCACGGCCCCGCCAGGCAAGGAGGCAGGCTACCAGCACTTCCGGCGACTCTGAAGCCAGGGGCGCCAGCCACTGGATGAGGAGGAACTCCGAGACGCCGAAGTCCTCGCCGATGTGCACCAGCGACTCGGCGAAAGGCTCGGCGGAGCAGAAGATCGTCACCGCCGCGAAGACGAGCATGGCGATGACCAGTGACCGCCGCGGCGCATCGCGAAGCTGGCCCATGGCCTTCGCAGGCCCAACCAGCTCCACGTGTTCGGTCTCCACCTTGGAGGTGAAGTACATGTACATGATGAAGAGGGAGACGAGGATGATGGTGTCGATGATGGTCACATGGCTGCGGAGCGGTATGAAGATGACGTACAGCGTCGCCACCGCGAGAAACACGAGCTCCAGGCTCCGCTGGCGGTTGACGACGAGTTCTTTAAGCTTCGTGCGGTAGAAGAACAGCAAGAAGACGATCGGCCATCCGACACCGATGAGGAGCCGGTTTCCGCCGGTCATGTTGGCAATGGCGAGACCCTTTTCAGCTTCTGCCGGGTCCGCGCCGGCCTTCCAGGCGAGGACAGCGTCGACCGCGTACTCGGGAAGCACGGCGATGATCGCGATAATCGCGAGCGCGAGGCCCTGGGAGATGTCCATCTCGGCAGTCTCCGCGGCCCAGCTCAGGAGAAACGCGGCAGCGAGGATCGCAAAGCCGAAGACGATCGCTCCGGGCACCGGATCCGGGTGGATTCCAGCCAGGCGGAGGACGATGCCGGGGAGGCACACCAGGGCGATGAAGCCGATGAGCACCCAGCTTCTCTGGTACCTGGACTCTACCGGTTCGTCGATCGCGGGGGCGCTCAAAGCGGATGTCTCCTGGCGCGAGTACGCGGAGATATGGGCAGAACTTCGATGGAAGTCGGCAATCGGTATCCTTCGCCGCTGCACCGGGGAGGCCAGCCTCGGCCCGGGCATGCGGCTATCGCATGCTGGCCGAAAGTCTCGCCCATCCTCCCGGGAGAGGACCGCGCCACCGCCCTGTGAGAGGGAGGATGTCGATGGCGCACGTTGGGACTACTCCCCTTCGATCGTTGCCAATCGTAGAGCGGCCCCCGGATCGAGTCCACCGCCGCGCGGCTCACTCGTAGAAGGCGATCGGCTCGGCCGTTTCCCAGAAGTTGTTGAGCTTCCCTTCGGCCAGCCCGCGGCCCGGGAAGAACCTTCCGGCGTGCATCATCTGAAGCATGTGCTCGGGGCCTTCGATGTCCTCTTCGAAGACCGCCGCGAAGTAGCCGATGCCCTGGGTCGAATGCGCGTCTGATCCGCCGGTCCCCGGCTTGCCCATTGTCTTGGCTACCTGGAGAGCGAAGTAGTTCTCGCGGGGGGTGTTGCAGCCGTTGAGCACTTCGATCCCGTCGACCAGTTGGAACACCGGAAGCTGCGCCGCCTGTTCCGGAGTGAGGTTGAACGGCTCTTTGCCTTCGCGCTTGAAGTGCACAGGGTCGAAGAAGTGCCGGAATGGGTGGGCGACGATGAGGAAGGCGCCCTGCTCGTTCGCCACTTCTCGCAGCTTTTCGAGACGGCGGATGCCGCCGGCATAGCCCTTCAGGCCGACGGCCAGGATGTGACCCATGTCTGTGGAGACTTCCATACCGTTCGAGACGAAGATGCCTTCGTGCTTCTTTCGGAAGGGGCTGAGGTCCCAGCTCTCCCACATTCGGTCGTGTTCGGTGATGTTGACGCCAGTGAGGCCCACTCGCCGTGCTTCGGCGATCAGGTCGTCCGGGTCGAGCATGGAATCCGAGGCGCCCCTGGTGGTGTGCAGGTGCATGTCAATGATGGTGCCCGGCAACCCGCGCCTCCATTTGGTGTTTTGTGCCGATTTTCACGAGCCAGTGGAGTATATCACCGCTCTGCGAGGACGGGCATCAACCACCCGAAGAGTCCGAAGAAGCTTAGCGACATCCCGACCCAGATCCACCAGAACCGCCGGGACAGGAGAAAGAGGATCGGCACGGGAAGGAACGAAAGCGTCCCGATGATGAACAGGAACGTCCAACTCGGAGCGCCGAGGGCACCCGGCGTGTCCTTGAACTCCCCGATCTTGTAAGCGGCGCCGAACATCATTCCTGCCATGGTCCACACGACCCCGGTGCCGATCGAGATCGGGACTGCCAGCAAGACTCCAGGAACATCGAGGTATTTCTGAATAGCACGTTGGGGCTCTGGCTGGATGCAGAGGTAGGTGAGCGCGAGCGTCGACAGCACAGCCATCGCGTAACCTGCCATCCAGCCCCCGAGAATCGCATTCACCGGGGACTCACCGTTCGCGTTGAGATCACTTCGCAATCCGCCCCCGCAGCCTTTGCGGCAACGGTCTCGCCCCGGCCGCTCTTGCCGATCCAGAACAGACACGGTCCGGCGCCCGCGAGCCTGACAGCCTCGCCGATCCGTTCTTCCAGATCCCGCCAGAGCGCCGCCAGCCATGGGAAGAGCTCGAACGCGACTCGTTCGAACGCGTTGAAGGTGACCTCGTTCGACACCCGTTGCGGTCGCTCTCGGGCGAATTGTTCGGCCACGGAACCAGAATCGAACGGATACCTGTCCAGTGCAGCGAACATCCGCGGAGTCTTCTGGCCGATGGTCAGGAGAGGGATGAAGAGGACGACATCATGCTGAGGCAACGGCGTGAGCCGGGTCACCTGTTCGCCACGCCCCTGGGCGCGTGCGGTCCCCCCTGCCAGGAAGAAGACCTCATCACTGCCAACTGCTTCGGCGGTGAACCTGAGGTCTCCCGGAGTCACTCCGGGCCACACTTCGCAGAGGAGCCGGAGGACGGCCGCCGCGTCGGAGGCGCCGCCGCCAAGACCCCCGGCGGCGGGGATGTGCTTCTCCAGCGTGATGGCCACGGGCGTACCGCCAACGCGGGTGGCGAGCAGTCGCGCGGCCTTCATGGCCAGGTTCGTCTCATCTGCAGGTGTGCCGGGGGCTCTTGGGCCGCCGACCGAAATACTCCACTCGGCGGCAGGTTCGACCGCGACGGCGTCGGCGAGTTCGAGTTCCTGGAGGATCGTGTCGACCTCGTGGTAGCCGTCACCGCGGAGCCCGAGCACTTCCAGGACGAGGTTCACCTTGGCGCCGGCACGGCCCGTGGAGAGGTCACCCATCGACCCGCACCTCAATGCACGCATCCATGAGCCGGAGCCATTCCAGGATGGTCAGCGTTTCGGGGCGACGGCTGGGAGCTATCCCCGCCATTTCCAGGGCCGCACGCGCGCCTTCTGGTGGAAGCCAGACTCCCCTGCTCAACCCGTTGTGAATCTGTTTCCTGGGGTTTCGGAAGACACGAGAGACGAATTCGAAGAACTCCGCATTCCGCTCGGGCGGCACCAATGGCTCGGAGCGCAGATTGATTCGAATGACCGACGAAACGACGGACGGAGGTGGGTCGAACGCCTCCGGCGCGACATCGAAGAGGAGTTCAGTTTCGGCGTAGACACGCACGGAGATCGTGAGGAGGGACCAGTCGCCCTCGGCGGCGGCGATCTCTCTCGCCACCTCGCGCTGAACCATCACGACCATCTCCACCGGCTTCGGGAACGACTCGAGGAGGTGGCGGATGATCGGGTTGGCCGCGAAGTAGGGCAGGTTCCCCGCGACGGCGAAGGGCATGCCCGGCGGAATGACTTCCGCAGGGTCGAACAAGCGCGCGTCGCCCGGCACGACACGGAGGCGGGCGTCACCGGCAAAGCGCCGCTCGAGGTGGGCGATCATCCGGTCTTCGATTTCCAGCGCAACGACGTGACAGCCCTTCGCGAGCAGGTATTCGGTGAGCTGCCCCGTCCCGGGGCCGATCTCGAGGACGACGCCGCGTTCCGGGCAGCGGACGGCGGCGGCGATGTCCTGGAGGATGCCCGTATCGCGCAGGAAGTGTTGGCCGAGGGACTTACGAGGACGTGGGCCAGGAAGGCGGGTGCGTGGCACGTTGGCTCCCGGGCCGAATGTTTGGAGTTAGGCTGTGCACCTGCTGTCGAACCTGGTACCGGGCTTGCCCATTGCCAGCAAACTCAGACCCGGTGTACCTGCGGCACCCGAAGCGGGCTCCTTATGGCTGCTTCCTTCCGGACCTGACCAGGTTCGAAGTGCATCGCCGCGCAGGACCAGGTCGTCAACGTTCTTTGGCAGGGGCAGTCCCCGATGCATCGGCCCTCGAGCAGGAATTCAACCCCGCTGGAGCGGATTGCGGGTACAGGGCACCGCTAGTTCCCCGTCTAGCACAGCCACTCGTAACCGTACTCACCGCCCGCGCCGGGGGTCAAGCGCAGGGGCGTTACTCGCCCTTCAAATGGAGCGCGACGAGGAGATCTCCGGCGTTGACGCGTTGGGCCGGTTTCACCGGCACCTGCTCGACTGTGCCGGCGGCTGGAGAGCGAATCTCGTTGTTCATCTTCATCGATTCGATGACGAGGAGGACGTCACCGGCTTGCACGGCCTGGCCAGGGGCGCAGCGCACCTCCACGATCGACCCGGTCATCGGCGCGGTGATGCGCCTGGGACCGGATGCTTCCTGGCGTCCGGCCCGGGCCGCCGTCTGGGGACGCCAGCGCTCTACGTCGTAGTCGAAGATGTGGCGCCCAATCGTGGCGACGGCGCCGCCCCGGCGGCGCTGCAAGAACAGTTCTGTCGGATGGCTGTCGACCATGAGGAGGTAGAGCTGCGAGTCACCAATCGGCTGAAGCTCGACGGCTTTCCACTCCTCGGTGCCGGCCCGGCGCACGCGAATACCGTCGCCCGAGCGGTCGATTTCGTATTCACCCTCGGAATCAACATCTCGTACTAGATACTTTTCGGCCATCGTCCCATCGCCTTTGCTTCGCTTAGCCCGCCCATGCGCCCTCGCCAGGCCGACGAGCCATTCCGGTGACCGTTCGTGGCTGCGGAGTTGCCTGTGGAATCAACGGCCACTTCCGTTTCACCACCTGTCACCAGGAGGAGTGCCGCCATTTCAGCGAGTTCGCGCTGTTCCGCGAGCGGCTCCGCGGCGAACACCTGGTGCCGATCGAGGAACCCGGTATCGACATTGCCGCTGACGAAGTCCGGGTGGTCAAGGATCTGCTGCAGGTAGGGGATGTTGGTCGCAACTCCAACGACCCGGAATTCCGCCAGGGCGCGCTTCATTCGGGTGCGCGCGCCCTCCCGGTTTCGACCCCACGCGGTGACTTTCGCCAGGAGCGAGTCGTAGTAGGGGGTCACCTCGACCCCGTCGTAAAGCGCGCTCTCAACGCGGATGCCGGGGCCCGCAGGTTCGCGAGCGAACACGACTTTGCCCACTGACGGAAGGAAATTGTTGAACGGGTCTTCCGCGACGATCCGGCACTCGATGCCCCAACCGCGGGTGAGGAGGTCGGCCTCCTCGTAGGGCAATTCCTCGCCCGCCGCGACGATGATCTGATCCTTTACCAGGTCGGTGCCGGTCACGATTTCCGTGACCGGATGTTCGACCTGGAGGCGCGTGTTCATCTCGAGGAAGTAATAGCTGCCGTCCTCGGTCAGGAGGAATTCCACCGTACCGACATTATGGTAGTTCGCGGCACGAGCGATGCGCACGGCCGCGCGGGTGAGACTGCGCCGGAGCTGGGGAGACACCGCGATGCTGGGGCACTCTTCGATGAGCTTCTGGTGACGGCGCTGGATGGAGCACTCGCGTTCGCCCACAGGGACGGCGTTCCCGAATTTGTCGCCGATGACCTGGACTTCGATGTGCCGGACCCGCTGAAGGTTCTTCTCGACGTAGATGGCGGCGTTACCGAAAGCCGCCTGGGCCTCCTGCATCGCGCGCGCCGCAGCCTCGCGGAACTCCCTAGGAGAATTGATGAGGCGAATCCCGCGCCCGCCACCACCAGCCGCGGCCTTGACCATCACGGGGTAGCCTATGCGGTCGGCAAAGGCGAGAGCTTCATCGATGGATTCCACCTCGCCGCTACCGGGCAGGACCGGCACGCCACATTGCTCGGCGATGCGGCGTGCGGCGATCTTGTCTCCGAGCAGCCTGATCGACTCGGGCGAAGGGCCGATGAACTCGAGTCCCGCATCGCGGCACGCTTCGGCGAAGTCGGCGTTTTCAGCGAGGAAGCCGTAGCCCGGGTGAATGGCGTCGGCCCCGCAAGCCTTGGCCACGGCGATGATCTTATCACCATTCAGGTAGCTTTCACGCGCATTCGCCGGGCCTATCAGGTGGGCTTCATCGGCGTAGCGGACGTGCTGGGAGAGACGATCGACCTCGGAGTAGACGGCTACAGATGCGATGTCGAGGTCGCGCAGCCCCCGGACGATGCGGAGCGCAATCTCGCCGCGATTGGCCACGAGAACCTTCGAAAACATCCGTGATCCCTGTACTTCTCTAGCTGGAGTCGATGGCAAAGCATACGAGCGGGCCTGTACTGGCGCGAATCCTCTGGCCCGCCTTCCAGCAGCGCTCTACGCTTGGAAGGTGGATGAACACACGATCCGTGTGCTTGAGTTCGAGAAGGTGCTGGCGCTCCTCGCAGATGAGGCAGCTTTCAGCATAGGGCGCGAACTGGCCATGGCCGTCAGGCCGGAGACCGAATACGACCGCGCCTTCGAACTCCAGGCACAAAGCGCCGAAATGCGCGCGTTGGACCAAATGGGCATCGACGTCCCGTTCTCGGGCGCCCACGACATTCGCGGTGCCATTCGCGCCGCCGGCATCGGACAACTCCTGGAGCCAGGCGACCTCGTCGAATCCGCGCAGACATTGCGCACTGCCTGGAGTGCACATCGCGTCATCGAGAAACTCCGTGATCGTGCCCCGCAGCTCGCTCTGATAGCGGACGAGATCAGCGACTTCCGCCGGTTCACGGATGAAGTCGACCGCGCGATCACGCCGCGCGGCGAGGTGGCTGATAACGCGAGCGAGCAGCTCGGGACCACGCGCCGGGAACTGCGTCTTGCCGAGTCGCGCCTCGAACAGCGCGCCCACGCAGCTCTCGCCGACGCCATACGTCGCGGGGTCGCGCAAGAAGGACTGCTGACCGAACGGAACGGGCGCAAGGTCATCCCCATCAAGGCGGATTACCGCGGCCAGGTCCAGGGCATCGTCCACGATGTCTCTTCGAGCGGTGCGACCGTTTTCATCGAGCCGATGGGCGTCGTCGACGCAGGGAACCAGGTGCGGGAACTCCAGCTTGCCGAACAGCGCGAAGTCCGGCGCGTGTTGCAGCGGTTGTCAGCGATCCTCGGAGACATGGAGGCGGAGGCACTACGAAGCACGATGGCGCTGGCCAGGCTCGATGTCATCACGGCGAAGGTCCGCCTCGGGCGGCGAATGAAGGCCGCGCTGCCGCCCCCGGGCGAGGTCGCATCCTGGTTCAAGGACGGCGGGGCCACGGTAATCAAGCGCGGTCGCCACCCGCTGCTGCGCGGAGAAGTGGTGCCGACGACCATCGAAGTCGGGGGTGAATACGCCGGTGTGCTCATCACGGGACCGAACACCGGCGGAAAAACGGTTGCGCTGAAGACGCTCGGGCTGCTGACATTGATGGCCCAGGCGGGCATCCCCATTCCCTGCGACGATGGCAGCCGCTTCGCCTGTTACCCGCGCGTGTACGCCGATATCGGGGACGAGCAGAGCATCGAGCAGTCCCTCTCGACGTTCTCGTCGCACATGCGCAACATCATCACAATCCTGGCAAAGGCGGAGCCCGGGACGCTGGTGCTGCTTGACGAGCTAGGGGCGGGCACGGACCCCGCGGAAGGCGCCGCGCTCGCCAGGGCCATCCTCGAAACACTGCTCGAACGTGGATGCACGCTGGTAGCGACCACCCACCACGGCGAACTCAAAGTCTTCGCCCATAACGACCCTCGACTCCGCAACGCTTCGGTCGAATTCAACATCGAGACGCTCAGCCCGACCTATCACCTGACTATCGGTCTGCCAGGGCAATCAAACGCGCTCGCGATCGCTCGCCGGCTCGGACTATCCGACGATGTGCTGCAGCGAGCGAGCGACCAGCTTGCGCCAGAGCACTTCGAATTCGAGAACCTGCTCGGCGAGATCCGCAGCGAGCGGGCGGCGGCGACGGAGGCCCGCCACCGGGAAGAGCTTGCCCACCAGGAGGCCGAAGCACTCCGGCTCGCTCTCGCTGAACGGCGCGACACCATCGAGCACGAGCGGACGGCCATCCTCGCGGCGGCGCAGCGCGAAGCCGAAGACACGCTTGTCCGGATGCGTCGCGAAGCCGACACGCTGAAACGGAAGGCGGCGGCCCGGGATTTCGACGTCAGGTCGGCGGACGACACGCTGAAGCAGATGGGCGCCGACCTTGAGAAGCTAACGGCAGCAGCGAAACCGAGGCGTGCAACGCCGGCAGTGGTGAGTTTCCGGCGAGAGGTGCTCCCGGGCGACGTCATCCACGTGCGGGACATCCCCCAGCTGGGCGAGGCGCTTTCGCCTGTGGGCGACGACGGCAGGGTTGAAGTCCAGTTCGGGTCGCTCCGAATGAAAGTCTCGGTGGACCGCATCGACCGCATCGAGCAGGCGGGCCCTTCGGGCGAGAAGGTCGCCGTGCCGACGGGGCCGCCGGTCAGCATGGAGCTCGACCTGCGCGGCCAGCGCGCCGAGGCAGCCCTCGAGCAGTTCGAGGCGTACCTCGATGGAGCGTTCCGGGCCGGGCTTCCGTTCGTCCGGATCATCCACGGAAAGGGCACGGGCGCCCTGCGGGCGGCAATCCGGGAGGCGCTTGCGAATCACCCGCTGGTGCGACGCTTCGAGTCCGCCTCGCCCCAGGACGGCGGCGATGGTGTAACGATCGCGCTGCTTGCGGGTTAGACTGCCCGCGTGAGCACTTCCGTCGTCGTTGTCATCGCTGCACTCGCCGTCATTGGGGCCTCGGCCGCGGCGTGGTGGTACCTTCGCCGACGCCGGCGTGATGGCGCAATTTTCGAGGGCACATTCTCGTTCGGATGGGAAGTATCCTCGTTCGTCCCGGGCGACAGTTCGAAGACCTCGCCCCGTTACTGGGTAGCGTGGACACCCGAGTCCCGGTTGATGGAGAAGCTCAAAGAACAAGGCTACGATCCCGCCTGGACGGCGGGCTACGGCACGGTTCGCGCAAAGCTCGCCGGTACGCTTGAGAAGCGTGCCGAAGGCGGTTACGGGCACATGGGCCAGTATTCGGGTCAACTCACCGTCTCCCGCGTCCTCCAGATGAGCAAGTACGAACGCGGAGGCTAAGGGGATGCAACCGAAGCTCTCCTTCGGTGTCGAACCGATCCCGCCGGACGCGCCACTCGCAGCACGCATGCGCCCCCAGACGCTCGACGAGTTCATCGGCCAGGAAGAGGCCGTTGGTCCCGGCTCGATGCTCCGCGGCTCGCTCGAACGCGGACGCCTGCCCTCGTTCATCCTCTGGGGTCCGCCGGGATGCGGAAAGACGACTCTCGCCCGCATCGTGGCAAGAGGCGTGGAGGCCGAATTTGTCTCTGTCTCGGCAGTCTCTTCCGGCGTAGCGGACCTGCGAAGAGTCGTCGCCGAAGCACAGGCACGTCGCGCATCCGGGAGACGGACTGTCCTCTTCATCGACGAGATCCACCGCTTCAACAAGGCGCAGCAGGACGTCATCCTGCCCTACGTGGAAGACGGCACCGTCACCCTTATCGGTGCGACGACGGAGAACCCATCGTTCGAGGTGATCGCTCCCCTGCTGAGCCGGGCGCGTGTTGTCCGGCTGAAGCAACTGGGCCCGGCCGAACTCTCCGGGCTGGTGGACCGCGCGCTGGCCGACCGGGAACGCGGCCTCGGCACTCGCGAGCTCGCGATCGACGAGGGAGGGCGTCTTGCCCTGGCCGAAGGCGCCAACGGTGATGGCCGGGCTGCCCTCACGGCCCTGGAGATCGCTGCCGACGTGGCGGAGGCGGCCGGCCGACCGACGATCACCGCGCAGGATGTGGCGCAGGCGCTACAGGACCGCCGCCCGTACTACGACCGCCAGAGCGACTATCACTACGACACGATCTCGGCGTTCATCAAGACGATCCGCGGAAGCGACCCGGACGCTGCGCTGTACTGGCTCGCCCGAATGATCGAGGCCGGCGAGGACCCGCTCTTCATCGTCCGCCGGATGGTGATCCTCGCATCCGAGGACGTTGGCCTTGCCGACCCGCAGGCACTCGTGGTGGCGACCGCCTGCCAGCAAGCGGTCCATTTCATCGGCATGCCCGAGGGTTTCTACGCGATGGCGGAATGCGCGCTCTACCTCGCTCTCGCACCCAAGAGCAACAGCGCAGGGTCCGGGTACGCCCGGGCGATGACCGACGCCGCGAGGACAGCGCACCTGCCCGTGCCGATGCAGCTCCGCAACGCGGTGACGGGCCTCATGCGCCAGTTCGGCTACGGCCAGGGGTATCGATCGGCCCACGAAGAACAGGGCCATGTCGCCAGGGAAATGCGGTATTTGCCCGAAGAACTCGGCTCGCCACAGTATTACGTACCAGGCGAACTCGGATTCGAAGCCCGCGCCGTCGCACGGTGGTCGGAGCTTCGGGCGGGCGAGCCAACCACACTACCGGAACGAGAAGCCAAATGAAGATCGAATTTCTGTACTCCAAGAGCACAGGCCGCAGCGCCGCGGCAGAAGAGGCGCTGCGCCTCGCCATCGAATCGACCGACCCCACGATCGAGGTCAACTACACGGAGGTCATCGACTCCGAAGACGCGCGCGACAAGAAGTTCCTTGGTTCGCCTTCGATCCGTGTCGACGGCGTCGACGTGGAGTACGGCGACCGCGAGCCCGACGAATACCAGGCCGGGACGCGCTACTACAACACGCCCGAAGGCTGGAAGCCGTATCCCCACGCTCGCCTGATCGCCAACACGATCCTGGAAATGCAGGCCCGGGCGAAGAAGTAGCGGCCGTTCTGCCGCGGCCTATCCCCGGTCGACGGTCGTCTCGATGCCACTGAGGTGGCACATGTCGTTGTGTCTCGCGATCACCAGGCGCCCGGCACGGTCCCGAGTGATCTCGGTGAGCGAGCAGTTGCCGACCATGAAGGCGCCCGGCCGGTCCAGGTCCAGACCCACGACCATGTGGCAAATCGCACCGATCACTCCGCCGTGGGCCACTGCGACCGTGGTCCCTTCGAGTTGGCGGAGTCGCTCCAGGGCGTCCGCGAGCCGTCCATGGAAGGCGTCGCGGCCCTCCTCGCCAGGGAAGAGAAACCGCTCGCCACGGGCCCGGGATTTCAGCAGTTCCGGGAACCTTTCGCGCAGTTGCGAAGCGGTAAGGCCAGCCCCTTCGCCGATGTCGTACTCGGCAAGGTCCGCTTCGAGTCCAATTTCGAGGCGCATCGCATCAGCGATCACCGCCGCGGTTGTGGCGGCCCGCAGGAGTGGACTGGAGACGACACGGTCGGCTCCCAAATCGGCGAGGTGGCCACCCGTGAGGTGTGCCTGCCGGAGCCCGAGGTCGCTCAGCCCGTAGTCCAGGCGGCCCTGGAGCACACCCGCGGCATTGCCAACCGATTCGCCGTGACGAACAAGGATGAGTCGCATCTCAGTCGGTCACTTGCCGGGGAGAACGCGGAAGGCCGGGGACGGTGGTATAGCCGGGAACAGCGGTCATTGTCGTTCGCATGGTATCCCACACAGGCGTGCGGTTCAGCAAGCCGGCGGCGAGCGGTGGGTCACGGTGGCGGGCCGCCTCACCGGGCTAACAGACCCGCGAAGACATCGAGAGCGGCGTTGACGTTGGCCGCGGACTTGTGGAACCCGCCGTGGTCGGCCGTGGGATCCTCGATCGCCTTGAGGACAGCGCCGCCGAAGCGCTCGATCCAGGCCGCCGCTTCGCGCATCCCAGGGCAGCCATCGCGCGCAGGGTTGGCATCGCGTTCGCCGCAGAACGTCACCCAGTTGGTGCCTTCGAGCGGCTGTTGGCCGAGGAGACCAGCCTGTATTTCTACGTTCGGAGGGTAGTTCTGGCTGGGTTTCCCGGAATTCGCGACCGCCAGCAGGTAGTAGCCCGGGCCTTCGGTGGCATCGCGGGCGACGACCGCGTAGCTGTTGGCCGCACCACGGCTGAAGCCATGGAACATCACCGTCCCGGGCGCGACGCCTTCATGTTCGAAGGTCAGGGAGAGCTCGCGCTGCACCTCGGTGGGTGTCAGGTAATCTGCCGTCTCTTCGCCTTCGCCGTCCCACCATTGGAGGGCGACGATCCCGTAGCCACACGCTGCCCATCGTCTAAGAACCTGCTAGGAATTTACACATGCCGTGTTGTAATCCTGGGTCGCACTGACTAAGGTGTCGCCAAGCGTGTTCTGTCGCCGCCTGAGCGTTTGGCTTAGTTGGAAGCTTCAACCCTCGGACGGCAGCCCCAGAGACGGACGGCGCGCCGGGGTGGAGCGTGGCGATTGAATCTTTTGAAGCCTTAGCCGACATCATCGCTCTCCTCACGGATCACTGTGTCCGCGGCCTGAGAGACGACCATCACTTGGTTGTCGCAGGGCGCGTGAGCTCCGGGAACTGCGAGAAGGCTTCCGGCAAAGTCAATTACTCGCGTTCGCAGACGCAGCGCCGCTGGGATGAGGTCAAAGAACTCATCCTCGTCCCTCTCGGCCTGCCCCGCCACGACGATGTCCTGACCGGCATTTGGATAGTCCTCCACAAAGACTGCTGCAGCGCTCCAGCATTCTTACTGCTGAAAAACGATGGCAGATTCAAGAGCGAGGTTGCGTAGACGTGCGGCGATCGCGGCAGAACTATGTTCGACGACAAAGCGCGTTGTCGAATTTCGAATCAGTGAGGAGCACGAAATGGGACTTAAGTTCGCCTCGGCGATACTTGCCTTTGCTGTCGCTATCACTCCGGCACTCGCTTTCGGCGGGACCGCGTGGTACGACGGCTCAGACCCGGGAGACAACTACTCCTGGGATGTCAACTTCGACGACCAATCTGTGCGAATCCACGACGGCGAGTGCGACGGCGATGGAGCGTACTCACACTACTACACCACCACTGACCAGGGGACCCAGCGCCGAGTCGACGACCCAGACGGTTGCTCCAGCGGCGAAGGCACCGCTTCGTCACTGTTCTACCTCTACAGGCACCGCACGTGCGAGGACCATCAGTTCGCACCTGATCCTTGCAGCGGCTACGACTACGAGTAGTTTCGCCTAGAGACCGTGCTACTCAGTCAGTGCGGCCTCTTGGAGCAAGAATGAAGGCGGCGTCCAATGGCTGTTCTACGAGTTGAAAATCTCACCTTGGAAATCCCTGGACGTCGCCTTCTGGACAACATCTCGTTTGACCTAGAACGAGGCGAAAGCATAGCGATCATGGGGCCTTCCGGCGCAGGCAAAACATCACTTATTAACTGCGTCTGCGGCATTGTCAAACCGACCTCCGGCCGCATTTGGCTGGTCGACAGCGAGGTGACTTTGCAGACGGCGTCAAAGCGGGCTGCCAGCAGGCTCGCGAATGTAGGGTATGTGTTTCAGTTCGGGGAACTCCTACCTGAAATTAGCGTTTTGGAAAACGTCGCGCTCCCGCTCAAACTCCGAGGTGTTCCGTGGGATGATGCTGAACGTCGGGCCGCTCACCAGCTCGAGACTGTCGGGCTCGCGAACCGTGGCCGGGACAGTCCCGATGTCCTCTCAGGCGGCGAGGTCCAGCGTGTCGCGGTGTCGCGCGCCATGGTGACCGAGCCGGCGTTGATTTTGGCGGACGAGCCGACTGGTGCGTTGGACGAGGAGAACTCATCTCGAGTTTGCGATCTTATCTTCTCGCTAGCGACGACCTTCGGGGCAGCCGTCGTGGTGGGAACCCACAATCCCGAGGTTGCGAGCCGAGCTCACCGGTCGGTGATTCTTCGAGATGGGAGAATCGATGCGCGAGCCCGGATAGGATTACCGTCGTGATCGTTCGCTTGGCGTTTCGGCTCGCCACTAGCCGTTCGCCGGAGCATCGATGGCGGCAGCTCGCTGTCCCGCTAGCAAGCTCCATCTCGGTCATTCTAGTCTTGTTCGGGTCGGGCCTTTTGGCGGCCAATCGACGACAAGAGGAGCGTTTGCTCGAACGCACACCGATTCTCGCGGAAGTTCCCAGTGACGCCGATGTGTTGTTGCAGCCGCGTGCCGACGTGGTCAACGGTGACCAATATCTGACGATTTGGCTGGCAGCACCGCTGGAAGGCAATCCGCCGGTACCACCAGGCCTGCCGCGCTTGCCGACTCCTGGCGAGGCCTTCGTCTCCCCACGCTTGGCGCAAGTCTTGGCCGAGGACGTCGACTTCGCACGACGGTACCCGCTCTGGACACAAATTGGCTCCGACGGACTCGTAGCCTCTGATGAGCTGATCGCCTACGTTGGGTTGCCGCGCGATCGCGTAAACGAACGAACTCATCACATCGTCGCTTTCGGCCGGCCCTCAGGGTCTCAACGTGGGCTCGTACTCGGCTTGAGCGACCTGCCGAGGTCGAGCCAAATGGTTACCGGTGTGGTCATCTTCGCGTTTCTGCCGGGACTAATCCTGCTCTATCTCGGGGCAAGCGCGAACTCCGTCTTGAGGGACCATCGATTCCAAATATTGACCTGGCTAGGGGCTCCTCGAGGGACTCTGGTCAAAGTCGCGGTGGCCGAGGTGCTAAGTTTGGCGGCGCCGGGTGTCGCGCTCGGTTTGGTAACCTGGCTCGCGCTGGCTCCTAAGGTTGGTCCAATGCCGTTCGTCTGGATGGATCCCCTTAAAGGCGACCTTGTCCTACCTTGGTGGGTCGCCCTACTTGACAGCGTTGCCATCCTCGCAATCACGAGCACGCTTGCCGCCGCCGGCCCGTTGGCGATCGGGCGTCGACCAGACCTCCGGCCGCGCCCCAGTTTAGGCCGCGCGCGATTGCAGGATTACCGCCTCTATCCACTCGGCATCGCCGCGTTGATTCTGTTGGCACGTCCGTGGGTTTCGGAAGCAAGGGCGGATGGTCTTCTCGTGGCAGCAATGGTGCTCATGTTAGTTGGAGTGCCGCTGGTCGCGCCCTTGGTCGTGCGTCAGGTTGGAGTCCATCTCGCGCACATCCACACGGTGCCGACCTTATTGGCCGGAAGCCGCTTGGGCTGGGATCCAATCAGAAACGCGAGGCCCCACATAGCGGCCGCGACACTTGTCGCGCTGACGTTGACTGTCCTAGGTTACCAAAAGTTGACGAACGCTGAAATCCGTTCGGGACACGCTCCGCCGGTCGCCTTGGTAACGGTGAACATCAACGTCGCCACGGCGGACGAGATCGGACAACTTGCAAGTGAGTTGCGGCCAGCAGTGGTGGCGGTCTTCCGCGAGGACGCAAATCGGTGGATTGTTGGCGCCAACTGCCAAGAGATTTCTAGGCACATCGCCGGGATGGGGTGCGACCAGAACAGTCCAGCTGACTTCGATTCGACCGGAGAACTTCGCATGTCGCAAGCTCTCGGGCTCCCGTCGCAGCTCGACTTGGTGCTAGCGCCAGACCTGCGCCTGGGGACCGAGTGGCACGAGCACACCGGAAGTGAGTCTGCAACGCACGAACACGCTCCGTCCGACCTAAGTCAGACATCGCACTTCCATGATGGCCTGCTCGTCATAGACAGCACGACCAGCCCGGCCGACTTGGAACAATCCGTGGGAACCTTGACCACAACAGCCCTGCCCGGATCGAGCGTGCTCGGGGTTTCGCGCTTCAGGCGATACTATCCACCATCATGGAGTTGGACCGTTGCCGGCTTGGCGATGGCCGCCGCCGTCCTGACCCTTGGGACCATCCTGCCCATCATGGATCGATTGACCTCAACTCGCGCGCAGCGCCGGCACCTGCTGAAGATTGGTGTGACCGAGCGACGGTTAAGGTTCCTCGAGGCGTTGCTATTCGGTATTCCTTTCGCTGCGGTTATTGGCGTTGGTGTCACCGCCGGTATTACCTCCTGCTGGTTGCTTGTGTCCCAGGCTCACCCTCCGGGTCCGATGCCTTGGGCGTCAATTGTCGCCGTGTTGATGGCCGCGACAATCCCCGGAACTGCGGCAAGCCTAGCGGTCGCGCTCGGCATCGTTGGGTCATCAACAAGCGGCCAAGCTGAGTAGCCGACACCTGGGCCCAGTTCGGAACTAACCGGCCCGTGCTCGCTTGCACATCGTGGCCTGGAGCTTCCAGCGATGGCCTTCAAGGGGGAGGCCACCGTCGTCGAGCCGTTCTTGACATGGGTTATGCCAATCAGGCGGTTGGCGTTGTCGTACGAGTTGGTCGAGACAATGCCGGTGCGGGAGGGAAGCGTGGTAGTCGTCATCCTGTCTGCATCATCGTACGCGTAGGCCGTCGCGCTCGAGTTCCAGTCAGTGACAGATGTGAGGCGGCTGCCGTCCCTTGTGGGCCTTGCTGCCGTCGCTGCTCAGTTCCCCTCACGTTGACCCCCCTGCCGCCGCGCCCCAGAATCGCGGCGTGCTCGCAAAGGTCCTGAGCTGTGCGGTCGTGGGCCTCGATGGCGAACTGGTCGACGTCGAAGTCGATATCACGCGTTCGCAGCTGCCGGCGACGACGGTGGTCGGTCTGCCGGATACCGCGGTCCAGGAGTCACGCGAACGGGTCCGCTCCGCCATCCGCAACAGTGGCCTGAGCTGGCCGAACGGGAGCAAGGTCACGATTTCTCTTGCCCCGGCCGACCTGCGCAAGGAAGGCCCGGCCTACGACCTCCCGATCGCCACGGGCATTCTCCTTGCCTCGGGCCAGGTCGTCGCCGATGTCGAGGACGCGGTGTTCATCGGGGAGCTGGGGCTCACGGGGGAGGTCCGGCCGGTGCGTGGGCTGCTCCCGATGGTGATGCTCGCCGCCGCTCGGGGGATGAAGCGCGCCTTCGTGCCCGAGCAGAATGCGCCCGAAGCCGCGCTGGTCGACGCGATGGCCATCTACCCGGTCACGAGCCTGGCCTCGCTGGCTTCGCATTTGCTCGCGGCGGTGCCGATCGATGCTTACCATCGCGAGCCCAGCGCGGGCCAGCCAGAGCCGCCGGCGAACGTCACGGACTTCGCGGACATCGTCGGGCAGGAGCATGTGAAGCGGGCCCTCGAAGTGGCGGCAGCCGGAGGACACAACATCGTGCTGAAGGGCCCTCCTGGGAGTGGCAAGACGCTGCTCGCGCGCGCCGTGCCTTCGATACTGCCGCCGCTGACTACGGCGGAGGCGATGGAGGTGACGCGCATCTACAGCGTCGCCGGGCTCCTGCCCTCGAACACGGGCCTGATCACGAACCGTCCCTTCCGGGCGCCGCACCACACCATTTCGAACGCAGGGCTGGTGGGAGGCGGGTCGATCCCGCGCCCGGGCGAGATCACGCTGGCCCACCGGGGAGTCCTCTTCCTGGACGAGTTGCTGGAGTTCGACCCGCGCGTCCTGGAGATGCTCCGGCAGCCTATCGAAGACAAGACGGTGACGATCAGCCGGGCACGACAGGCCGTCACGTTCCCGGCGAGTTTCATCCTCTGCGGGAGCTTCAACCCATGTCCGTGCGGCTACGCGGGAGACCCGGAACGCGAGTGCGTCTGTCCGCCCCAACTGATCTCCCGGTATCAGCGGCGGCTTTCCGGTCCGCTGATGGACCGCATCGACCTGTTCGTCGATGTGCCTCGCGTGCCGTTCGAGAAACTCAGTGGGCTATCAGGCGGCGAGAAGTCGGAGGCGGTGCGGGAGCGTGTCGCTCGAGCACGGCAGGTGCAGTCGGGAAGGTTCGACGGTTCGCCGGGACACACCAACGCAGAGATGACGCCGCCGCAGGTGCGCGACTTCGCCCAACGGCAACTCGCAGACGGGGCCGGCGACGTGCTGAAGCTGGCAGTCGAGCGGCTGAACCTCTCGGCGCGGGCGTTTCACCGGCTGCTAAAGGTGGCGCGGACGATCGCGGACCTGGCGGACAGCGACGGCATCGAAACGCCGCATATGGCGGAGGCGATCCAATACCGGGCGCGAATCGAGTAGCCCCAGTGCCGACAACTGACAGGTGGGTCCGGAACGACTGATACCGGGGCCCCGCGGCAACTTGTGCTTCACTGTCTCGCCCCCAACGCAAAGCGCCGGGCCGGTTCTCGGAAACGGCTCTCAGAGGCGCAGTCAGACGTATGGTGCGTGCACCCCAGCCTGGCGGATAGGCCGCTCGGTTGGTGCCTTCGGGGCCTTCGTCAGTTGAATCGGCGCACCTCGACTGGCGCTCTGCAGGCGACAGCGGCCTTGCGGGCCCACGCCAGCGCCTCCTCAAGGTCAGCAGCCTCCAGCAACCACAACCCGCCAACGTGTTCCATGGTCTCCAGGTACGGCCCGTCGGTAACGAGCACCGTACCGTTTGCCGTGGCCCGGAGCGACTTCGCGCTGCTGGCAGGTTGCAAGCCGCCAACGAAAACCCTGACTCCGGCGACCTTCATCTCGGCGTTGAGCGCGTCGATATCGCGGGACATCGCCTCGTCCTCTGCGACGGACGGGTCGTAATCGTCAGGACGGTGGATGGAAACCAGGTACTGCGTCATGTCTTCTCCTGTGGCGGTCTTTGGGTCAGGCCGGTGGCCCCTTCTTCGCGATGTGGACGAACGCTCGGACCGGAATTCGACACGCCAGCAGCTTTCCGGCGCGCGAAAGGTTGCCCGGCAGCCCGGCCTATCCTGTCGCCGCTCGCACGAACCGCTCCTCGATCCTGGCTTTCCACGCCTCATCCGCAACGCGTCCCAACTCCTCGGCCATGGCCGGGAGGAACTTCGCGACCCGCGTGTTCCCCTGCAGGAAATAGGCGGACCACGCCCACAGTCCTACGACCCGGCTCTGCCACCAGAGCCTGAGCCCGAGCCGGCATTCGCCTTCCGAGAGGCTGACGTGTTCACGATAGCCGGCGAGGTACTCCTCCAGCAGGGGCGTGTCCAGGAGCTGCGAGAACGACAGCGAGCGGATGACCTCCCAGACGCGCGGGTCTGTGTGCCAGAGTTCCCAGTCGGCAACGGCGGCGATGGCATCTCCTTCCCAGAGCACCTGGTGATCATGGAAATCACCGTGAAGCACCTGGGCCGGCAGAGACTGAAACGACTTGGGCGGAGCGACGTCCATGGCTTCCAACAGCGCTTGCTGCGTCGCCAGGGCCCCCAGCACCCAGGTTTCCGCGCCGGAACGCGGGGCGACCGTCCGCACCTGCTGGAGCAGGGCGAGAGACTCCGCCTTGTCCCAATGCATCTGCATCGTCGCGCCGGCGCTCAACGGGTGTCCCGCGAGCAGCGACTGGATGCGCCCGTGGGCCATGCCAAGGGTCCGCGCTTGCGAGGGGGTGAGACTGCCGCGGGGCAGCACCTCGCCTTCAACCCAATCGAAGACCGCCCACCGCCCGACCATCTGGATAATCGACTCATCGGCCGGCGTCTGTGCGGGAACCGGTACGGGGACGCCTCGATCGGCGAGCCAAACGACGAGTGCGTGTTCGCCGCGGATCCTGTCGAGGAGCAGGTCGTCGCGATAGCGCCGGACGAACTTGCGCCCGCCATCGGTTTCGACGGCGAAGTTCCAATTGAGCGTACCGCTGGTCACCGGGATCGGCTCGCCGAGCGGCCAGAGGCCGAAACGGCCGACGACATCGGGGATGAGGTTCGCGAAGTCCTCGTGGCCTGGCACTACCCCGCCGCCCCTACCTGCTCGATGAGCAGCTGGAGCACTCGCTGGCTGATGTGCACCATCACTTCGGCCCGGGTTCCGGGGAAGACATGCTCTTCCGTGACGGTCCCGTGCGGACCTGCGCAGGCGATGGCGACGGAGCCGACAGGCTTGGGCGACCTTCGGCTGCCCTGGGGCCCGGCGATGCCACTTTCGGCGACCGTCCATGCCGGCCCCATCGCGCGCTTCAACCCTTCGGCGGTGGCGGCCACCCATTGAGGGCTGACAGCGCCGTGTTCGCGGGCAATCTCGCGGTCCAGGCCGAGTTGTTCCCAGCGCTGGGCGCCGGCGTAGGGAACGATCCCGCCATCGAACCAGCGCGAAGCGCCCGGGACGCTCAACATGCGCGCGCTGATGAGGCCGCCCGCGGTGGTCTCCGAGACGCCGACCTTTTCGCCTCGGGCAACGAGCAGTTCGCCGAGTTCGGCCGCAAGTTCATCGTGTTCAAGTGGGTACATGGCGGAGATTCTACCGTGAGCGGTGCCAGAACCGGCGAGGTTCCCTCTGGTAAGCTCAGAGGAATGGGCACCGAGGTCGATTTCGCCGGCGCCGAACGGCTTCTCCGCGAAGCAACGTTCCTCGATTGCCGGCCGGTCTGGTACTCCTCCAACTACGTCTACCTGGCCCAGGTCTGTGCGGATGATCAGCAGTTCGCGGCGATCTACAAGCCGCACAAGGGTGAGTCCGCACTGTGGGACTTCCCCGATGGTCACCTCTACAAGCACGAAGCGGCCGCGTACGAACTGGCAAAGCTGCTCCGCTGGGACTTCGTACCGCCGACGGTAGTACGCGACGGACCGCACGGCGTCGGGTCGCTCCAGATGTTCATGCCACATGACCCGGAAGAGCATTTCTTCGTCCAGCGGGAGCGGGAGGAGTTGCTCCCGCAGTTAATGCGCATGTGCGCCTTCGACGCCGTGGCCAACAACGCCGACCGCAAAGGTGGCCATTGCCTGCTGGATGCGAATGGCCACATCTGGGGCATTGACCATGGGCTTTGCTTCCACCCCGCGCACAAGCTCCGGTCGGTCATCTGGGAATGGGCGGGCGACGAGATCCCGGCGCCGTTGCTGGCAGACATCGAAACGGCCGGGCTGGCCATCGCGGCCGAGAGCGACGAAGCGGCGCCGCTGCTGGCGCTCCTCCACGAGCACGAAAGCACGGCCATGCTTCACCGCATCGAACGCTTGCTCCGGGACAAGCGTTACCCGGTGCCCGGGCAAGCGCGTCACTATCCGTGGCCGATGGTGTAGGGGACGTTTAGCGCCGGGGGACGACGTACTCCGCTTTGACCTGACGGGCATCGAGGGTTTCCCGGCAGTGGGCGCAGACCAATTCGGCCTCAGGCGCGTGACCACACTCGTGGGTGAGCTTCAACGGTGGCCCGGACTCGCCAGCCATCCACTTGTCGCCCCAGGTGAGCATGGCGATGAGCACCGGGTAGAGGTCCCGGCCCTTTTGGGTGAGCCGGTATTCGCAGCGGGGCGGTCGATCCTGGTACTGGCGACGCTCGAGCACCTCGTTGTCGACAAGGCTCTGGAGCCTGGCGGCCAGCACGTTCCGCGCAATTCCCAGGTTGCCCTGGAAGTCATCGAAGCGGCGGACGCCGCTGAACGCCTCGCGGATGACGAGCATCGTCCACCACTCCCCCACGACCTCGAGGGTGCGGGCGACCGAGCATGGCATGTCGGCAAAACTGGTGCGTCGCATTGGCAGCTCCTCGAAAGAGGATACGCCGTGCGAGTTTCTCTCAACAACCCACCCCGCGAAGCGGGACTCCGAGGCGAAACCTCGGGCCGGGCATTTGATACGGCGGGCCGCATGGCCGAACATGCTCTTTCCATGAGCAACTCCTCCAAACAGCCTTTCGTCTCCCGGAATCCGGGGCGTGACGTGCAGCGCGTCGGGACCGCGCGCGTCCTCGGACAGGACCCGACGAAGATCTACGATCCCGTATGGGGCGTCATTGGCAACCTGGGCGACAGCCAGTGCTACATCGGCGTCAACGCCAAGGTCGAAGCGGTCCACCAGGCAATGTCCGATCGGATTGCGAAAGACGACCTGGCCGTGCGGCTGATCGCGCCTGCATACACGATCGGCGTCTCCGATGGCCAGCTGAACGGCACGGACCGCATGCCCTATTCGCTCATCGGGCGCGAAGTGGTGCACGACTCGGTCACGTTGCATCTGAGCGCCAACGCCGTGAAGGGCGTGATCGCGGTCGTCGCCTGCGACAAGCCGCCGGTCGGGACGCTGGCGGCGGTGCTGGAGCACAACGAGCCGGCCGTGCTGCTCTCGGATGGGTCGATCATGCCGGGACACGATCCCGAGACCGGCGAACGGATCGACCTCGTTTCGGCGTTCCAGGTGGCCGCCGACCCTAGCGACGAGAAGCGGACTCGCTATGCCATGCACGGGTGCCCCGGGTATGGCAGCTGTGCGGCGATGTACACCTACAACACGATGCAGTCGTTCATCGCCGTCCTCGGGATGGAACCGCTGAGCATGGTGGCGCCTACCGCCGAGGACCCGCGGCGCGTGCAGGAATTCCCGCAGCAGCTGGTCGACTGTCTGACGACGATGACCGAACGGGGCATCCGGCCCCGCGACATCGTGACGGCAGCCTCGTTGCGGAACGCCCTGACCGTCGCGATTGCGCTCGGCGGGTCGACGAACGTCGTGCTGCACAGCGTCGAAGTCGCGCGTGCAGCCGGCATCGACCTCTGGCGCGAGGTGATCACCGAGGCCGAGTTCAACGATCTCTCGCGGCGAGTCCCGGTTGTGGCCGATGTCAAGCCGTTCGGCCGCTTCTATATGGAGGACGTCGAAGACCGGGGCGGGCTCCAGGTCGTCGTGAAAGACCTGCTCGAGGCCGGGTTCCTCGAGGGAAGCTGCCTGACGTGCACGGGCGAGACGCTCGCAGAGCAGGTCGCGCGGCTCGCGCCGGATGCGCCCGACGAGGACGTGCTGCATTCGGTGAAGACTCCGTACAAGCCGACGGGCGGCCTTCGTTTGCTCCACGGCAACATCGCACCGGGCGGCGGCGCCGTCATCAAGGTCGCGGGCGTCGAAGGCGGGCTCGAAGACGGGAAGTTCGTTGGCCGCGCGCGCGTTTTCAACAGCGAAGCGGCCCTCCTCGAGACATTGGGCGCGGCTCCCGAGACCTTCCTCGACCGCGACATGGTGGTGGTGCGCTATGAAGGGCCTCGCGGCGCCCCGGGGATGCCCGAAATGCTCGACCCCACCTCCCGGATCACGACGCTGTGCCGGCAGCAGGGCATCACGATCGCGCTAATGACCGACGGCCGGTTCTCCGGCGGCTCGGTCGGGCTCGTCATCGGACACGTTTCGCCCGAGGCAATCCAGGGCGGGCCGATCGCGCTCCTGCAGGATGGCGACACGATAACCATCGACATCAACCAGGACCGGATCGACTGCAAGGAGCTGGACGACCCGGCCGAGGCGAACCGGCGGGCGGCCGCCTGGCGGGAAGCCACCGAGCGCAACGGCGGCACGCATCCCGACGCGCGGCCGGTGTCGAACCGGCTCCTTAAGCGGATGCGCACCGAGGCGCGATCGCCACTTGAAGGCGCGGGATTCGGTGGCTGAGCCAGCCCTGTTCGCCGAGGCGAATGTGTCGCCACGCGCGGTGACGGGCCAGCCGTGACGGAGCAGCCCGACATCCCGCCTCCGTCGCCAGCCGGGCGGCCGACGCCGAAGCTTCCCTTCGAGCTTCAGTCGGATGAGGTCGTGCTGCTCTTCGCCCGGCGCCATTGGCTGTTCTTCTACGGATACCTCGCCGTCGTCATCCTCTCGGGCATCGTGGGCACCATCGGGCTCGTGCTCCTTGTGCTCTCAACCGTCGGCTTCGACGGACTCGCGGGGAAGGGTATCGCGGCGGCGCTGATTGCCTGGGCCGGCTACTGGGGCGTGAGGGGTTACTTCCACTGGTATCGCTACCAGAACGACATCTGGGCGGTAACGAACCAGCGGCTGGTGGACTCGATCAAGCGGCACTGGTTCCACCATGAGATGGCCTCGGCCGACCTGGTCGATGTCCAGGACATGCGCGTCGTCCGCGAAGGCATCCTCCACACAATGCTCAACTTCGGCGACGTGCGCTGCCAGACGGCCGGGGAGGTCCCCAACTTCGTGCTGGATGGCATACCCGACCCGAAAAGGGTGCTGGCGGTGGTCGATGCCGCCCGCGACGCTGCCCGGCGCGCCTTGCGGGACCCCATCTAACGGTTTTTACACAATCTTGCATGACCGGGAGTCTGCGACGGGCTACCGTGACCCAATGCTGACGCGGCGGCGTTTCATCGCCGGAGCATCCGGAGTTGTGGTCCTGGGGACCCTCGGGCGCAGCCGGGTTCGCCTCGCCCTCGGCGAAGGCGGTTCGCCGGCGGGCACGCCGGTGAGGGCGGCTGAATCGGGACTCCCGTATCGCCTGCTCGCGCCGAACATCAGCAACGACGGGCTCTTTCCAACGATTTCGGTCTCGCAGTTCAGCCCGTACCAGGGTGGAGCGATCCTCGTGAGTGCCATCAACGCAGTCGCTGGGAGCGCCCATGTGTTCGGACGGCAGTACACGCTTGCGATGGGACCGGAAGGGCTTTCCGGGTTTGTCGGCTTCGGGACGGAAGACCCGGCCGGACCGGCGAGGCTTTCGGTCCATGTCGTCGGCACGTTGGAGGAACAGCTCGACTACTCGTACGACCTCACCGTGCGCAAGACCCAGTGGACGTTCGACGATATCTACCTGCCCCCAGCCCCACCGCCCGACCCGAACGCCCCACCACCTCCGCCGCCGCCTCCCGACGAGACGCAGCGGTTGAAGGATCTCTATGCGATCGTCACCACGCGCCAGTGGGAGGGTTCTTGGCAGATCCCCCTCGAACTCGGCGGGGACGTCTGGGTAAGCGGCTACTTCGGGGAAGAACGGTCGTTCAATGGGGGTCCCCGCGGCGGGCATCATGGCGGGACGGATATCGCGGCGCCCGCAGGCACGCCAATTCGCGCGACAAACCGTGGCATCGTCGTCTTCGCGGAAGAAGGGCTCTATCGCGGAAACCTCGTGGTCATCGACCATGGCGCGGGGGTTCTCAGCAGTTACGGCCATCAGTCGGCGCTACGCGTAACGGTCGGTGACACGGTGGAGCGGGGAGATGTTGTCGGGCTGGTAGGTTCCACCGGCCTTTCGAGCGGACCGCACCTGCACTGGGAGATGGCGGTGGGCGGCGTGCTCGTGGATGGGCTGCGCTGGCTGGACGGGACACAGGGCTTTTAGGCGGAGCGGATCGGCACGCCGCTTCTTTCCTTCCCAGCCGTTCGCCTTGCCCTCCCAACGCGGCAATGGCAACCTTTCCTCTGGAAGTTAGGACAGGCGTGGGACCGCCTCTCCGTTCGAGCACGTACTGGCGCCTCCGCCGGAAAGGCACAGCACTCCCCCGATGGTTTTCGCACGACGGCTGGCGGTCGTTACCGCCCTTTCGACACTCGTCCTCGTGGGCGTTGGCGTGCTGGTGCGCGCGACCGGTTCGGGCCTCGGTTGTCCCGATTGGCCACTCTGCCACGGCGGGGCCGTGCCACCCAGCCACCAGGAATCATGGATCGAGTTCTCGCACCGCTTCGTCGCGATGCTGGTGGGTTTCCTGGTCATCGGGGTAGCGATTTGCGCATGGAAGTACTACCGCCATGTGCCATTCATCGTCTGGGTCGCCACGCTGACGGTCCCGCTTGTTGGGCTGCAGGGCCTCCTGGGCGCGATCACGGTCGTCCGCGAACTCCCGCCAGAAATCGTCGCGACGCACCTGCTCACCGCCATGATCGTGCTGAGTTGCGAGATCGCTGTGGCGATCGCCATGTACGTGGAGGATCCAGCGACGCAGGGCGCCAGTCTCGGCAGTCGGCCCGGAGCGAGCGCCATCGGAAAGCTTGCGCTCGTTTCCATCGTTTGGATGGCGTTCGTGCTCTGGATTGGCGGATACATGACGGAGAGTGGCGCGGCCACTTCTTGCGAGGGCTGGCCGCTCTGCAATGGCTCCATCCTTCCCGCCTCCGATGACCACGAGGTCGTCCACATGGCACACCGGTACCTCGCCGGAGCGTTTGCGTTCTTGATCGTGCCGCTGGTGGTCACCGCCTGGCGCAGGCGGGAGGAAGTCCGGTGGGCTGGAGCGGTCGCGGCTCTCGCAGGCGTGCTTTACACGGCGCAGGTGATCGTCGGCGCCCTGAACGTCTGGTACACCTTCCCGGACCCGCTGACGATTTCGCACACGGTGATCGCGGCATCGATCTGGTTTACGCTCTCAGGCGCGGTTGCGCTGGCGTATTACTCGCCGGCTGTCGCCCGCGTCCCCACGCCCCTAACGAAAGCCGGAGCGCCCGCATGACCGCTGAAGCCATGGCCATTGCCCGGCCCGACATCGGCACGACTATCCGCAACTACATCTCGCTCACGAAGCCCATGATCATCGCCCTGCTGTTGATCACGACCGTGCCGGCGATGGTCGTGGCCGAGCGAGGTTGGCCGTCGTCCTGGCTGGTGCTGGCAACACTGATCGGAGGTTCGCTCTCCGCGGGCGGGGCGAACGCGATCAACTGCTGGTACGACCGGGATATCGACGGCGTGATGCGCCGCACGCAATCTCGCCCGCTGGTTACCGGTGAAATCGAACCGCTTCACGGCCTCATCTTTGGGATCGCCCTCGGGGCGTTCGCATTCGGCTTTCTCTGGGTTACCACGACGCTCATGGCGGCGGCACTCGCCCTGGCCGCACTGCTTTTCTATGTTTTTATTTACACCGTTTGGCTGAAGCGCCGGACGCCCCAGAACATCGTCATCGGCGGCGCCGCCGGCGCTTTCCCGCCGATGGTCGGTTGGGCGGCCGTCACCGGTGAGATGTCGGTGGCCGCATGGATGATGTTCGCCATCATCTTCTTCTGGACGCCGCCGCACTTCTGGGCACTCGCGCTGCGGCTCGAAGGCGACTACGCAGAAGCAGGGGTGCCGATGCTGCCGGTGACCAACGGCGCAGGCTACACGCGCACGCAGATCCTGCGATACAGCGTTGTGCTTGTCGTTGTCTCGCTCCTGCTTGGCCCGGCGGGCGACCTGAGCTTCATCTACTACGCGACGGCCCTTGCGACCGGCGCAGCCTTCGTGGCGATGGCCGCCAGGCTCTGGCGAAAGCCCGCAAGCACGCGACCCATCGACCTGTACAAGTATTCGCTGCTCTACCTGGCATTGTTGTTCGTGGCGATGGGCGTAGACGCGGCCGTGCTCGCGTAGGGACCTTGCCACACCAGACTGGCGAGAGGCCGCGGGCCGAGTGGACGGTTTCTTGACAGGGTTTATACCCCGTCCTATAACTCCGATTGCGACGCCGTTCACAATCGGGATTGAGCCGCCCATCGGCGCGCGGGCGTCTCACCGGTGCTTCGTCGACGCTGCCGGGCTGGCGTTGTTTACTACGCTAATACACCGTCAAATTGGGCCTTCGAGGAGACACGCGACCCGATGGATCATTCAGATAACGGACACGCCACCCACGGCGACAGCTCCCAAGCCGACTCCACGCTCTGGCCGGTCGCGGCGGGCATCGGGGCACTGCTGCTCGGTGCAGCCTTGCTGTTCTACACGCGGGACCAGGACGCGGCCTTCGCGGCGCCACTGCTCGGCGCGGCGATCGTCGTTGCGCTGTTCGCGATGGTTGGCTGGGTCTGGGACGATCGGCGGACAAAGCAGCGAGCTGCTTCCGGGGCGGCACTGGGTGAGGCCCGCTACACGCAGGTAGTCACTTTCGCGATCGCGGAGGACCAATACGAGGCATCCCGGGCCACGGACGGAATCGTGAGCCAGCTTGAAGACACGAATAACCAGCTTCGCGGGCTTAAGGGGTTCCAGGATCTCCGGGTCATCGTCTCGGCTTCGGGCACTGGCCCGTCCCAGGCACTCGTGGAGACAACGTGGGCCGACCGCGAAGGCCTGGCGACCTATGAGGAGACCCGCGCAACCCTGCTCGACTTGCTGGCGAAGAGCGAACAGCAGGTTGTCCCGGGGTCGGTGCAGGTTTTCGACATGGAAGTCGTCCGCGACACGAAGGAAGTCGCAGTCCGCTTCGGCACGGCAGCGATTGTGAGCACGTTCGGCGCGGTGATCCTGGGCGGGTTCATGATCGGCGCGGGAGTTGGTCTCTTCTCTGACGGCGGCTCGGGAGGCGGCGGGGTGCCAACCGCGGCTCCCCCGTCTGACACGATCGTTGCGAAGAACACGAAGTTCACCACGGGAACGACGATCGTCGCTCCCCCGAACACGGCGATCACCTTGAAGTTCGATGACCGGGACGAGACGCCGCCGCACAACGTGCAGATCTTCGCAGGGGGTCAGACCTCTGGCCCACTGCTCAAGGGTTGCACTGCGGGTTGCGCGAGCGATGACGTGACCACGGAACTCAAGGGCGGAATCCGCATCGATACTTTCACGTTCACAACGCCGGCGGCGGGCGAGTACGCCTTCAACTGCCTGGCACACCCGACGCAGATGATCGGTAAGCTCGTGATCCAGGAAGGTGCGCCGGTCCCCGGCGCGGCAGCCCCGGCAGCGGCAGCAGCACCGTAAGGTCGTTCGCCGCCGTCAGAGCAACGTCGAGAGCCCCGGCAGGACAATCCTGCCGGGGCTCGCTCGTTGTCTCACCCCGGTGGGGGTGTCGCGTTACTCCATCACTCCGCTCGCCATGAGCTCGACGAACTCGTCGTCTGAAACGCCGATGAGGTCCTTGTAGACGTACTCGTTGTCTTCGCCGAGCATCGGGGCGGCCTTCGTGAGCTCGCCCGGTGTCTCCGAAAGCCGGAATGCCGGTGCGTCGTAGGTGCGCAATCCCATGTACGGGTGTTCGAGCTTCCAATAGTGGTGACGGTGCGCGAGCTGGGGGTCGGCGTGCATCTCTTCGGCTGATTGGACGATGCCGCAGGGGACGCCGAAAGACTGGAACAGTTCCACCACCTGTTTCGTCGTGAACTTGCGCACCGGTGGGCCTTCCACGCCTTCCTCAGTCTGGAATTCTTCTTCCGTCTCCGCCCTGGTGTAGTCCTCGAACCAGTAGCCGAGGTGCCGGTCGATTTCCTTCTGTTCGTTGAGGCGTTGCCAGCGGCGGCGCATGCGATCCATGTCGCACCACTCGGGGCGGCCGAGAGCGGCCTTGAGGCCCTCCCAGTGCTTTTCTGTTGCACAGGCGACAGCCACCCAGCGACCATCGCGGCAGCGGTAGGCGTTGTGGGGGGCAGCTTCCATGTCGTGGTTACCGAGGCGAATCTGTTCGTGCCCGTTTGCGGTCCAATCCAGGATCGCCGTGCCGAGCCCGTGGACACCGGCTTCGAGCTGGCTGAAGTCGATGAACTGACCCTTTCCGGTCCGGCGCCGGTAGTCCAACGCGGCGATCACGGCGACGGCCGCGAAGTGCGGCACGAGGAAATCTGTGTAGGCGATTCCGGTGCCAATCGGAGGGCCGTCTTCCCATCCGGTGAGGTGGTTGAAGCCGGACGCCGCCTGAAGCACATGGCCGTAGCCCATGTAGTTCGCCCACGGCCCGGTCTGGCCATAGAGCGGCATCGAGACCATCAACAGGTCGTCCCGGCCCGCGCTGAGGCTCTCGTAGTCGAACCCGAACCGGGCCATCGTCCCCGGCGTGTAAGACTCGGTCACGACATCGCACTTCGCCACCAGCCGCCTGACGAGTTCCGGGCCGCGCGGGTGCTTGAAATTCACCGACATGCAGAGCTTGGAGGAATTGAAGTTGGCGTAGTAACCGGAGCCATCGATGTTCGGCGTGTCGTTCACGAAGGGACCCACGCGGCGAAGCGCCTCGGGGTAGGTGCTCGACTCAATTCGAATGACTTCGGCGCCGTGGTCGGCCAGGTACTTCGAGACGGTTGGGCCAACGCCCACCCATGCGAAATCGGCGACGCGCAGGCCTTCAAAAGGCTTCTTTCGTGCTTGCTGGGCCATCGCTACACCACCATCTTTAGCTTCAATCGGCGAAGCTCCGCAGCGTCGATACCGAGCAGGCCGGAGTAGACCTGTTCGTTATGTTCGCCGATGTGAGGAGCGCGGCCGCGTTGCCGCCACGGTGTTTCACTCAGCCTGTAGGGCGCACCGGGATAGATGAAGGATTCACCGATGTCGTCGTGGGCGACACGCACCCAGTATTCGCGGTCGGCGAGTTGCCTGCTTTCCACGATTTCGCCGGGACTGAAGACAGGCGCCCAGCCGAAACCACGGTTCTGGGCTTCGGCGACGAGCGCCTCTTTCTTCCTCGGTTTGCAGAAGGCCGACAGCGTCTCTTCGACGTAGGCACGCTCCTCGGCGGCGAGGGGCTCCGTTGCCGTGAGTTTCTTGCGCCAGGCCGGCAGGGCAAGGTCCCGGGCTTCGCCAGACTCGGCGAGCCAATCGATAGCGGCATCCGCCCGCAGCCCGATGAGCCCGCCGACAGCCAGGGCGGTGATCCAACCGTCCGCGGTTTCGAAGAGATACCTGCCGCTGCGGACGCCAGCTGTCTGGCGGCCGACGCCGGGACCGTAGGTGTTGACATGGCGGATGTCCCAGGTCTGTTGGGCGTGATCCATGGCGTTGGCCATGGCCTCCTGCATGGAAACGTCCACGTGCTGTCCGACGCCCGCGTTCACGGCGCGAGCATACAGAGCGACCATCGCGCCGGTTGCCGCCTGGGCATTCACCTGGGCGAATGCCTGGGGAGCGGTCGTCCGGACAGGTCCGTGCTCGTCGTCGCCGTTCAGGTGCATGTGGCCGCCCATCGCGGAAGCGACGATGTCGGTCGCCGCCCAGTTCGCGTAGGGGCCTGTCTGGCCGAAATTGGTGATGCTCACGAGGATCGCGGCCGGGTTCGCGGCGGACACACTGGCGTAATCCAGTCCCAGTGCCGCCGACTCCCCGGGGGCGCGCGTCTCGACGATGATGTCAGCCGAGGCGATGAGCTTCCGGAGGATCTCGCGCCCGGCTTCGAGCCTGAGCTGGAGGGTGATCGAACGTTTTCCGGCGTTCATCGCCCACCAGTAGAGGCTGGTGTTCGGGCCCTGCTCGCCTTTGAAAAACGGCCCGTTCGCACGGGTTGGGTCGCCCTCCCGCGGCGGTTCTATCTTGATGACGTCGGCGCCAAGTTCAGCGAGTAACCGGGCACATAGTTGTCCCTTCTCGTCGGCCAAATCGAGCACACGGTAACCCGTAAGTGGTCCGTCTCCGTGCTCGAGCGGGACGGGCGGGCTTTCTTGCGTCATAGGGGTGTTGTACCGGTTCGTCCGGCGCCGTTCAAACGGCGCGACCGACGAGTTCGCCGATCCCGGCCTCGCCCGTCTCGATATCGCCATCGAGAGCCGCCTCGATGCGGCGGCGGAGATTGTCGAGCCCCCAACGGCTGGCGGCCGAAATGATGACGACATTCCCCGGAGGAGCTCCGGCCCCAAGGATAATGGCGCGCGCCTCATCGAAGTCGGCTACTTGCTCGCCGTCTTCGTTGGTCAGCAAGTCGACCTTGTTCAGGGCAAGAAGTGTCGGTTTCTCACCAACACCGAGTTCGCGGAGCGTCGAATCGACGGTTTCGGCGTGTTCGAAGGCGTTCTGGTGAGAGATATCGATGACATGAAGCAACAAGTCGGCTTCTTCGAGCTCCTCGAGGGTCGCTCGGAACGCTGCGACCAGCTGCGTCGGCAGTTTCTGGATGAACCCTACGGTGTCCGTGAGGAGGATGACCTCGCCCGAGGGGAGTCCGAGGCGGCGGGTCACGGGGTCGAGGGTGGCGAAGAGCCTGTCCTCGGCGAGGACGTCCGCCCCGGAGAGTGCGCGCATGAGCGTGGACTTTCCCGCGTTGGTGTAGCCGACCAGAGCCACGACTGGAACGTTATTTCGTGCCCGGCGGCGGCGGTAGAGTTCGCGCTGCGTGCTCACTTCCTTGAGGTCGCGCCGCAGCTTCGCGATGCGGGCGTTGATGAGCCGGCGGTCGGTTTCGATCTGTGTTTCACCCGGACCGCGGGTGCCGATCGCGCCTTCCATTCGTTCAAGGTGAGACCACTGTCCGGCAAGCCTGGGGAGCAGGTATTGCATCTGTGCGAGCTCTACCTGGAGGCGGCCCTCCCGCGTCTGGGCGCGAGTCGCAAAGATGTCGAGGATGAGCGCTGTCCGGTCGATGACCTTCACGCCGAGCGCTCGTTCGAGGTTGCGCTGCTGCGATGGTGAGAGCTCGTCGTCGAAGATGACGACGTTGCAGTCCAGCCTCTTGTGGGCTTCGTTGATCTCCTCCACCTTGCCGCTGCCGACATAGGTCGCCACGTTCGGGTGTTCGAGCTTCTGGGTGGTCGACCCGGCGACGGCGGCGCCCGCGGTCTTCGCCAGTTCTGCAAGTTCGCCCAAGGACTCCTCGGCCGGAAGCAGCGCCTTCGGGAGGTCAGCGGCGACGAGGAATGCTCGGTCGGCGATCGGTGCGGTGGAGTGAAACTTCGAGGGCATAGCTATCCAGTGGGTGGCGGTACGGAGAGGCCGCGGCAGATTTTCTGAGCGAGCCGATCCTTCACTTCGTTGTGGCGCGGGATCTGTTCCCGCTGACCGGTGTCGGGATTCCACCAGATCGAGTGGCTCGCCCCTTCGCGCAAGAGTATGCATCCGTGTTGGGTCAGGTGACGGACGAGGTTGACGCGTTTCAACCTGGAATGGTCACAACTCTCCGCTCCGCCGCAGGGGACACCTCAGCGGAGCGCTCCTCACGGAGGTAGGCCAGCATCAATTCTATGCCTTCGCGAAGGTTTTCGACCGTCTCCTCGATTGTGTCGCCCTGGCCATTGGCACCGGGAACCTCGAGGCAGAACGCCCAGAAGCCACCTTCTTCGGCCGGTTCAACAATCGCCGTGAATTCGTTCGTCACGTCCAGATCATACCAGAGGCAGCGGCCGGGGCGGCGTCTCCGCGCGTCTACTTCGCGGCCCAGGCCTCAATCCGGCGGAGCCCTTCTTCCATCCGGTCATCGGGTGTTGTCACGCTCAGGCGGATGTAGCCTTCGCCGTTCAGGCCATAGCCACGGCCCGGGGTGACGACCACGCCGGTTTCATCGATGAGCCTGGCGGCGTATTCGGCGCTGGTGATACCAGCGGGAAGCTTCGCCCAGACGTAGAGGGATGCCTTCGGAGTGTCAACATCGAGACCAGCCTTGCGCAGCACCTCGACCATGCGGTCGCGGCGGCGCTGGTAGATGGCGTTGTGTTCGTCGATGCAGTCCTGCGGGCCGTACACGGCTTCGATAGCCATCTTCTGGATGGCCTGGGGGATGCCGCTGTCAATATTCGACTTCACCCGCATCAGGGCGTCGATCATCTCGGGGTTGCCGACGACCATACCAATCCGCCAGCCAGTCATGTTGTAGATCTTCGACCAAGAGTTGAACTCGACGGCGACATCGCGCGCGCCAGGCACCTGGAAGATGCTGATCGGGTTGTACCCGTCGTAGGCGACGTCACAGTAAGGGTTGTCGTGGAGGATGGCGACGTCGTACTTCTTCGCCCAGTGGATAGCGCGTTCGAAAAAGTCGAAGTCCGCGACAGCGCCTGTGGGATTGTTCGGGTAGTTCAGCCAGATGAGCTTCGCCTTCTCGGCAACATCGGCCGGGATCCTCTCGAAGTCAGGCTTCCAACCGCTTTCGCGCGTGCAGTCGAGCTTGTAGCTGGTCCCGCCGGCGAACATCGTGCCGACCTCGTAAACCGGGTAGCCGGGGTCGGGAACAAGGGCGATATCGCCCGGATCGATGAAGCAGAGAGCGATGTGGCCGATGCCCTCTTTTGAGCCGATGAGCGGAAGGGTTTCCTTCTGCGGGTCGAACTTCACTTCGAAGCGGCGTTCATACCAATCGGAGATCGACTGCCGCAGTTCGGGCAGGCCCTCGGATTCCGGATACCGGTGGTTGACCGGCTCTTCGGCCGCCTGATGAAGCGCGTCGAGGATGTGACGGGGAGTCGGGAGATCCGGGTCGCCGATCCCGAAGGTGACGATGTCGACACCTTCGGCGCGCTTGGCGGCGATCCTCTTGGAGATCTCAGCAAACAGGTAAGGAGGCAGCGCCTCGACGCGCTTCGCGAGTTTCATCATGAATATCCTGTGGTTCGGGTGGTGCCTGCCGCGTCAATCGCGCGCCGGTTGCACGCCACCGATCCTACCATCAACGCGCGGCACGGCCATCCACCCGCCCGAGCGCCCGCCACATCTCATCGCGCGAGCCACACTTCACGCGCGGGCGGCCACACCGTTCCCCCTCCGCCAACTCGAGGGCATCGATCGCGCACCAGTCCTGGAACGTGGTGAAATCCACGCAGCGGTCCGCAAACACCGACGTGACTGCCTCGGGCGAGGCGGACGAGGGCTGCCATGTCAGGCCGGCGCGCGCGTCTTCGAGCATCGCCGTCACCGTCTCCAATGCGTCCGGCTTGTTCGTACCGATGACCCCGGAGGGACCGCGCTTTATCCAGCCAGCTGCGTATTCACCGACAACTGGCGATTCGCTCTCCGCGTCGAGCACGCGGCCGCCGGCATTTGCAATCACTCCCCAACGTTCGTTGAATGGCACCCCGGCGAGCGAGACGCCGCGATAACCGACCGAGCGAAAGACGAGACCGGCCGGGATGGTCTCGGATTCTCCCGTGGCTTCAGCCGACAGCGCGCCGGATGCCGTCCTTACGAGGACGTTGTGGACCAGGCGAAGACCACCGACGCGCCCCTGGCCGGTATCTTGCAGCTCAACCGGCGAGACCAGAAACCGAAGGTGCAGCCGTCGAGGCTTTCCGCCGGGCGGCCGCGACGCGTATTCGCGAATCATCTCGACCTTGCGGGCGAGCATACGGTCGCCGCTGGCCTCAAGTTCCTCGCGGCTGAGAGGATCCAGTTCTGCTTCCGAGTGGGGGATGTCGACGTCGGCATCGGCCAGTTCACCGAGTTCCTTCAACTCCGGGTTCGTGAAGGCGGCCTGGGCCGGACCCCGGCGGCCGAGAAGGTACACGTCGCGGACCCGGCTTTTACTGAGCGCTTTCACGGCGTAGTCGGGCATATCCGTCGCTCGGAGCTCCTCCGGTGAAAGGCAGAGAATCCGCGCAACGTCGATCGCCACGTTGCCAACTCCGACGATCGCGACACTCTCCTGCGAGAGGTCGAACCGGCAATCGCGGTAGTCGGGGTGCCCGTTGTACCAGGCGACGAAGGAGGTAGCCGGATGGCTGCCTTCGAGGTCCTCGCCTGGTATGCCCATGCGGCGGTCCGTTTGGGCGCCGGTGCAGAAGACCGCCTGGTGGTAGAGCCCCTTGAGGTCATCGATCGTCAGGTCGCGGCCGAAGTCGACGTTGCCGAAGAAGCGGAAGCGCGGGTGCATCGCCGTCTGGGAGAAGCCCTTCGTGACGGTCTTGATCTTGAGGTGATCCGGGGCGACGCCATGGCGGACGAGCCCGTATGGGGAGAGCAACCGGTCGAACATGTCGACGGAAACGACAACGTCTTCTTGCTTCAGGAGATGGTCGGCGGCGTAGAACCCGGCCGGCCCTGCTCCGACGATTGCGACACGAAGCGGGTTTTCAGGGGTGCCTGCGAGTGCAGATGCCGCCATCAGGATTCCAACAACCGTGTTTCGAGCGATTCGACCGTGCCGCGGAACTCGGTGAGCTGGGCCTTTACGAGGTCGCCGATTGTTACCATCCCGACGAGCGAGTCGCCTTCAACGACGGGCATGTGGCGGAAGCGGCGGCTCGTCATCGTGCGCAGGACGCTGTCCGCGTCGTCGTCGGGCGCGGCCGTCAGGACCGGGGAGGTCATCAGGTCCGCCACCGTCTGCTGAATCGCCCCGGGGCTGCTGGCCATCGCACGGATTATGTCGCGTTCTGACAGCAGCCCAACCGGCTCCCCGGCGCGGCCAAGCACCACCAGCGCGCCGATATTGTTCCCGGCAAGCGTGTCAATTGCGTCTCGAATCGAGGAACCGGGGCCGATCGTGAAGACCCGGTTGCCCTTGGCGGCAAGAACTGCGGACAGCTTCATGGAGCGCCTCCCGGGATCATTCTCGCACGGCGCAAGGTCGTTCCAGAGCGATCACGAGAGAAGATCCGGGAAACCGAGATCAGGGGTGCCAGCCTCGGCTTAACCTGGCCAGTCCGTATCGAAGACTCGGACAGCGGGGCCAGTCATGAATACTGAGCCTTCGCCATCCCATTCGAGGACAAGGTCGCCGCCGGGCATGTGGTCGATGACGCGGTCCCCGGTGAAGCCACGCATCCGCGATGCGGCGCAGACGGCACTCGCGCTCGTCCCGGAAGCCAGGGTGATACCAGTTCCGCGTTCCCAGACCCGGTGCTTCACCTCTCCCTTGCCGAGCACCTGGACTACCTGGAAGTTCGTCCGGCGTGGGAAAAGGTGGTGGTTCTCCACCAGCGGTCCGACGCGTTCCAGCGGGAAAGCGGCCGGGTCATAGTCGATGTAATGAATCGCGTGCGGGTTGCCCATGCTCACGAGCGTGAGCTTCAGGTCCATCCCATCGACGACGATCGGGAGGTCGACGATGGGGCCACTGCCCTCCACGCTCGCGGGCAGGGAGGCCGGCGAAAAGTTCGGCGGGCCCATATCGACGCGGGCGGAGGTAATCTCGCCGCCTTCACGGAAGAGTTGCAGGACCTTGATGCCGCCGAGGGTCTCAACCGAAACGGTCTCGGCATCGCGCGGCAGGAACCCCTCTTCGACGGCGAACTTCGCGAGGCAGCGGATACCGTTGCCGCACATCTCGGCTTCGGACCCATCGGCATTGAACATGCGCATCCGCATGTCCGCCTTGTCCGACTTCAGGCCAAGGATGAGACCGTCTGAGCCGATGCCGAAGTGCCGGTCGCTAATCTTTCGGGCGACCTCATCCCAATCATCGCGGTCGTGGCGAGGAAGCGTGTAGACGTAGTCGTTTCCGGCGCCGTGCATCTTGGTAACGCGCATGGGAAGAGTGTATCCGCGACCGGTCGCCCCGTTCAATGGTACCTGGTCTCAATTAGGGCCTGCCCTCGCCCCGGATCGCATTGGTACAGGCGCCGGTGAAGATGTTGGCCTGCAGGTCGATGCCGTCGGCGTCGCGGACCCAGGTGATACGCCGGTCATCGCGGCGGAACCATTGGTCCTGGGCACGGATGAGCCGGTGGGTCGCTATCTTCGTGCGTTCCTTCGCCTCGTCGAGGGTCTCCTGGCCTTCGAGATAGCGCACGGTCTCGCCGTAACCAATGGACGACATCGCCGGACAATCGGCCGGCACGCCGGCAGCCAGCAAGCCCTGCACTTCTTCGATGAGCCCGCCTTCAAACATTGCCTCGACTCGTTTGTCGACACGGGGATAGAGCACATTCCGCGGCACGTCGACGCCAAAGAGGAGGAATTCGAAGTCCGGGTCCTTCTTCTTCTGCCACTCGCTCATGGTCCGGCCGCTTTTTTCGAACACTTCCAACGCGCGGATGACGCGCCGCACGTTGCGTCCGTCGATCCTGTCGGCCGTGTCCGGGTCCACTTCTGCGAGCCGACGATGGAGCGCGTCGTGACCTTCAAGGGCGGCGAAAGCAGCCAGCCTTGCCCGGAGCTCTTCGTCAGGCTCGACGTCCGGCACCTGCCAGGCTTCGAGCAGCCCCCAGACGTACTGTCCCGTGCCGCCGACGAGCCAGGCGAAGGCGCCGTGTGCCCAGATCGCCTCCAGCGTCTCCCTGGCCTGCTGCTGGTAGAGCGCGAGGTTGTATCCATCGTTGGGATCGGCGACGTCGTAGAGGTGGTGGCGCACCCGCCGGCGATCCTCCACGGACGGTTTCGCTGTGCCGACATCCATTCCCCGGTAGACCTGGCGGCTGTCGGCGTTGACGATTTCGCCGCCGAGGCGTTGGGCCAGATCGAGCGCGATGGCGGACTTTCCCGCGCCCGTCGCGCCGACGATAGCCACGAGACGGCGCAGCACCTCAGGCTCTCGCCGAGGCGCAAATCGCCCCGAACTGATCAGCCTTCAACGAAGCGCCGCCCACAAGAGCGCCATCAATATCGGGAAGGGAGAGCAGCGACAGGGCGTTTTCGGCATTCACACTGCCACCGTACTGGATACGCATGGCGTCCGCAGCGGCCGGTGCAATCTCGCGGAGCACACCGCGGATGTAGGCGCATGCTTGCTGCGCGACTTCCGGCGTGGCGGTTTCGCCGGTGCCGATGGCCCAGACCGGCTCATAGGCAATCGTGACGCGCTCGGAGAGCGTGAGCCCGGTGAGCCCCGCACGGAGTTGGCGGTAGAGCACCTTCTCCGTGAGACCCCCCCGGCGTTCCTCCAGGAGCTCGCCGACACAGACGATGGGGTCGAGCTTCGAAGCGAGGACAGCGGCGAGCTTCCGGTTCACCGAGTCGTCGGTTTCGCCGAAGAATTGGCGGCGCTCGCTATGGCCGATGATGACGTACCGGCAGTAGTCCTCGAGCATGGCGACGCTCACTTCCCCGGTGAAGGCGCCCTTCGGTTCCCAATGGACGTCCTGCGCGCCGACGCCCACGGGCGTGCCTCGCAAAGCGTCGCGGACCGCTCCGAGATGGGGGAATGGCACACCGACGGCAACGTCGCAGGCGGCGCCGCTGGTCGCTTCGGCCACGCCCCGGGCGAGCGCGACGGCCTCGGCCTCCGTCGTGTTCATCTTCCAATTGCCTGCGACGAATGGCTTCCTCATGCGATAGCCCTCCTAGCGGCGCTTCCGTTTCGATGCAGCCGCAGACTTCTGTGGTTCGGCCTTCACCGGCCCGAAGCGCTCAACGAACTTGTGCGGATTCCTCACGCTGAGCACCACGCGCGTCGCGCTCACGCGCCAGAGACGGGGGATGAGCCAGACGCGAATCGGGCTCTTGAGGGTGACCTCCGCCGCCGGACCCCAGGCAGCGACGAGTGCGACTCCGCCGCCGAAACCGGTCCGTACGCCCAGGCCTCGCCACCACTTCCACGTCACGAGTTGTGCCCCTGCAACATCGCGCGTCTCGACGATGGCATCGACGAAACCGCCGTATCGGATCCGCATCCGGTCCTCGGAAATGGCTACGAAGGAAGTCGGGAGGCGCAGGGCCATACCGAACATCCAGATGAAGAGGATTCCAAAGAGGACGCCCATCAGGAGCAGGGGGACCCCGCCCTCATCGAGGTATGCCTTGAGGACCACGACTCCACCGATGGCGATCGCGCCGGCCCCGATGGCAACGATTACCTGCAGGAGGCGAATGCCGCGAAAACTGAAGAGCAGCGGGACATGGCCCGGATTCGTCATCGTCAGGCGTCCAGGAGCGCGGCGACACCCGGGAGTTCGCGCCCTTCAAGCATTTCGAGCGAGGCGCCGCCGCCTGTGGACACATGGGTGAAGCGGGATTGCAGACCGGCAAGGGCGACGACGGCCGCAGTTTCGCCGCCGCCGACGACAGTCGTGGCATCGAGATTGGCGACGGCCCGGGCCAGGTCGAACGAACCGTGCGAGAACTTCTCCATTTCGAAGACGCCCATCGGGCCGTTCCAGACCACCGCCTTCGCCCGCTTCAGCGCGGAGGCGTAGGCCTTCACCGTGGCAGGCCCGATATCCAGCACCATGTAACCCGGAGGGATCTCGGCGATAGGACGGGTCAGGGCCTCGGCATCCTCAGCGAATTTGCTCGCTGCGATGACATCGACCGGGAGGTGGACAGCGACACCAGCCGCCTTCGCACGTTCGAGGATGGCCTTGGCCGCTTCCACCTGTCCGTCTTCGACGAGCGACATCTGCACATCGATGCCGGTTGCCTTCAGGAACGTGTTGGCCATGCCTCCACCAAGGAAGAGCATGTCGATTTTCGGGAGCAAGTGGTCTATCGCGGGGATTTTCGTGCTTACCTTGGCCCCACCGACGACGGCGGCGAACGGTTTCGGCGGATGCGCGACCAGGGCGCTCAGATAGCGAACCTCCTTCTCCATCAGGAAGCCCGCCACCGAGGGCAGGTGGTGCGTCACGCCTTCAGTGGAGGCGTGGGCGCGGTGGGCGGCGCCGAAGGCGTCGTTGACGAAGACCTCAGCCAGCGAGGCGAGCTGCTCGGCGAAGAGCGGCTGGTTCTTCTCCTCTTCCGCGTGGAACCGCAAGTTCTCGAGCAGGAGGACGTGGTGTCCCATAGCGGCGACGGCCGCTTCCGCGACTGGCCCGACGCAGTCTTCGGCGAAGAGCACATCCGCACCCAAAAGGTTCGACATCCGGCCCGCCACCGGCGCGAGGGAGAGTTCCGGATCGACACCTTTCGGGCGGCCAAGGTGCGAGCAAACGATTACCCGGGCGCCCTGTTCGACGAGGTACTTGATGGTTGGCAGCGACTCCCTGATGCGTGTGTCATCGGTGATCGCGCCGCCTTCGAGCGGGACATTGAGGTCGGCGCGCACGAGCACACGTTTGCCCGAGACGTCGATGTCGCGGACGGTCTTCTTCCCAATGCCGTCGCTCATGACGGGTTCGCCGCCGCGCCGATTCCGCGACGTTCGACCTTCGCCAGCTTGTCGCGCCGGCGGGCATGGTTCCCCTCTTCGGGAGTGCTGGCAAGGAACGCCATGAGGCACTCATCCGCGATCGCGCGGCCGATCTCCCAGGCGCCGAGGGCGAGCACATTCGCATCGGTGTGCTGGCGGGCGCGCGAGGCGCCCCAGCCCGTGTGACAGAGCGCGGCACGGGCGCCGGGCACCTTGTTCGCGACGATGCTCACGCCAACCCCGTTGCTGCAGACGACCACTCCGAGGTCGACCTCGCCTGCGACCGTATCCCGGGCGACGGGCTCGGCGAAGTCAGGGTAATCGACGCTGTCCGCCGAGTAAGTGCCGTAGTCCACGGCCTCGTGGCCGAGCGATTTCGCCGTTTCCATCAAGTGTTGCTTTAACTCGAAACCGGCATGATCTGCGCCGAAACCGACCTTCACGAGCGGATGCTCCTTGCAACGGGTATCTGGGCCAAACCAAGTATACGGGCGACCGTAGCGCGGTCTATCGCGCCTTCCCGAAGGATGCGCACATCGGCACCAGACGCGTCGATCACGGTCGAGTCGATGCCCTGCGGCGTCGGTCCGTTGTCTATGGCCGCCGCGCACGCCGCGCCCACCTGGGCTACAGCCTCCGCGCAGGTCAGAGGGCTTGTCCCTCCAGAAATGTTGGCACTCGATGCCGCCACCGGGCCGCCCAACGCGTCGATCACGTCGAGCGTGATTTCGACGGGGACCATGCGGAAGCCGACGGTGGCGCCGCCGCTGAGGGCCGGGCTGGACCACCCTTCCCGCGCAGGAACGATGATGGTCCATCCGCCGGGACCCAGCGCATCGACGAGCGTCCGGGCAGCTGGCGTGACTACCGCGTGCCGCTCAAGCCATGACGGATCTCTCCCGAAGAGCAGCTGTAGGGGGAAGTCCGCCGACCGGCGCTTTGCGGCGTAGACCGCGAGCACCGCCGCGTCGTCCCGAACGTCCGCGGCGATGCCGTAAACGGTGTCGGTCGGCACGATGACCAGTCCGCCTCGAGCGAGGGCGTCGCTGGCAACGGACACCGCTTCCGCTGATGGTTGCAAGGTCGGCAAGCTGGCTCCCGAGGCTCGCCCCCGCGCGCGCGGCGGCGAAAGCGATTTCGTAGATCAGAGTCTACAATTTGGCTACCCTGCCGTATGGGTATTGCGCATTCAATGACCGAGACCCTCGCCGAAGCACAAAATTCAGCCGCCAACGACCCCGCCAGAGGCCACGAGACGATCGTCGTGCTCGACTTTGGCGCCCAGTACTCGATGCTGATCGCCCGCCGCGTGCGGGAACTGAACACGTACTGTGAACTCATCCCGTGGGATTCTCCGGCCGAACGCGTCGCAGGCCTCGATGTCCGCGGCTACATCCTCTCCGGCGGGCCGTCTTCTGTGTACGACGAGGACGCCCCGGTCGCACCACAATGGGTGTACGACTCGGGCAAGCCCATCCTGGGTATTTGCTACGGAATGCAGTTGCTGGCGCATCAGCTTGGTGGCAAGGTTGGCCCCGGCAGCGAACGGGAGTTCGGACCGGCATCGATCACGCGCTCAGTCGCCACACCGCTGCTCGAAGGCCTGCCCGATTCGGTCGAGGTTTGGATGAGCCACGGCGACCGCCTGGAAGCGCTCCCGCCGGGCTTCGTTTCCATCGCTCACTCCGGCAACTCGCCATATGCAGTGATGGCCGACCCGGCGCGCGGCTACTACGGCCTCCAGTTCCACCCGGAGGTCGTCCACACCCCGCGCGGGAAGGACATGCTGCGCAACTTCGTGCGAGACATCTGTCACTCCGAAGGCACATGGACATCCGGGAACTTCATCGACGAGACGGTGGAGGCGATCCGCAAACAGGTCGGAAACGGCAAGGTGATCTGCGGCCTTTCGGGCGGCGTCGATAGCGCCGTTGCGGCAGCCCTCGTGCACAAGGCGATCGGCGACCAGCTCATCTGCATTTTTGTCGACAACGGGCTGCTTCGATCGGGCGAAGCGGAGGAGGTGGTGACGACTTTCCGCCGCAACATGCAGATCAACCTCATCCACGTTGAAGCCGAAGACCAGTTCCTCACCCAGCTTGCCGAGGTGACCAACCCGGAGACGAAACGGATCCGAATCGGCAACACGTTCGTCCGCATCTTCGAACGCGAGTCGCGCGCTATCGAAGATGCGCGGTTCCTTTGCCAGGGCACGCTCTACCCGGACGTCATCGAGAGCGGCTCCCATGGCAAGGGGGCGAAGGTCATCAAGACGCACCACAACGTCGGCGGGCTGCCGGCGGACATGAAACTCGGCCTGGTGGAGCCCCTGCGCTACCTGTTCAAAGATGAAGTTCGGCGTATCGGCGAGGCTCTTGGACTGCCTGAGGAGATGGTCTGGCGGCACCCGTTCCCCGGTCCCGGCCTCGCCATCCGGTGCATCGGCGAGGTTACGAAGGAGCGGCTGGACATCCTCCGACGGGCAGACCTCATCGTGATGGATGAGATCCGCGAAGCCGGCCTCTACCGTGACATCTGGCAGACTTTCGCCGTCCTCACTGACACGAAGACCGTCGGAGTCCAGGGCGACTACCGGACTTACGGCTACGCCGTCGCCATCCGCGCGGTAGTGGCGGACGACGCGATGACGGCAGACTGGGCACGCCTCCCGCACGAACTTCTTGCCCGAATGTCGAACCGGATCGTGAACGAGGTGCACGGCATCAACCGCGTCGTTTACGACATCACACCGAAGCCGCCGGGGACGATCGAATGGGAGTAGCCGGCTAGTGGGCGCGCGAGTCTTGTTGGTAGGCCAGGGCGGGCGGGAACACGCGACCGCCTGGAAGCTGCTGCAATCCCCGAGGGTGGAGCACGTCTTCGTGGCGCCCGGAAACAGCGGCACGGGGTTGATCGCGACGAACCTCCCGCCGAGGACGACTGATATCGAGGGTATCGTCGCCGCCGCGAAACAGCACCGCATCGACTTCTACCTCGCCTGCAGCGACGACCCGCAACCGCTCGGGCTCGTCGATCGCCTGCAGGCCGAAGGGATCCTCTGCTACGGGCCGTCGGCGGCGGCCGCACGTATCGAGGCCAATAAATCCTGGGCGAAGGGCTTTATGTCGCGCCACAGGATCCCCACTGCCGACGGACGCGCCTTCGATGACTATGCTGCGGCGTGCACCTACCTCGAATCACTCCCTCCGGGGAAGCTCTGGGTGAAAGCCTCTGGTCTGGCTGCGGGCAAGGGTGCCGTCGGCTGCGAAACTCGATCCGAAGCCCTCTCGGCGATCAAAGAAATGCTCGTCGACCACCAATTCGGGACGTCCAGCGACACCATCGTCATTGAGCGGGACATGCCGGGCTGGGAAACCAGTTGTCACGCCTTCTGCGATGGCAAGACCGCCGTGCTCTGGCCCTTCTCCACCGATTACAAACGCTCGCTCGATGGCGGCGAGGGCCTGAACACCGGCGGGATGGGCGCGTATAGCCCCAGTGCCGGCATCTCCGACGAGTTGATCGAAGACATCCGCCGTCTCGTCGTCGACCCGGTTATAGCTGGCATGGCCGCGGAAGGCCATCCCTACAACGGCACCCTGTACCCCGGGATCATGGTCACTGCCGAGGGCCCGAAGATCGTCGAATACAACGCCCGCCAGGGAGACCCGGAATCCCAGGTGCTCCTTCCCCGGCTCAAAAGCGACCTGTACGAGGTCACCCGCGCTGCCGCCCGCGGCGGACTGGCGTCGATGGAGGTGCGATGGTCGTCGAGGCCGTCCGTCGGCATCGTCATCGCGAGCCGAGGCTACCCGGAGTCGTTCGAGACGGGCCTGGCCATCAGGGGACTGGACGCCGTAGACCGGGATGTGCTGGTCTTCCACGCTGGTATGAAATCGGCGGGCGGCGGCTTCGTGACCTCCGGCGGGCGCGTCTGCACGGTGGTGGCGATGGGCGACACCATGGAGGAAGCCAGGGCCATCGCCTACGACAACGCCCGCCGGATTACTTTCGAGAACGCCTACTACCGAACCGACATCGCCCTGGAGGCTGTCTGATGGCTAACCCCCTGGTCGCAATCCTCATGGGTTCCGCGAACGATGAGCCGCTGCTGGAGCCGACGAAGAAGGTGCTCGACGAGCTCGGTGTCCCGTACGTCGTGCGTGCCATGTCGGCGCACCGCACGCCGGACAGGGTGCGGGAGTTTGCGAAGCGAGCCGAGAGCGACGGCCTGGAGGTGTTGATCTGCGCGGCCGGCGGGGCGGCGCACCTGCCCGGGGCGGTCGCCGCGAACTGCACGCTCCCGGTAATTGGCATCCCCCTCGCCTCGAGCGAAGTGGCAGGGGGGCTGGACGCGATTTACGGCGTCCTCCAGATGCCGCCCGGCGTGCCTGTCGCGGGCGTGGCGGTGGGCTCGTGGGGTGCCCGCAACGCAGCATATCTCGCCGCTTCCATCCTTGCATTGAAGCACCCGGACATCCGCGAGGCGTACAAGGCGTTCCGGGACAAGCAGTCGCAGGGGTAAATCCGAGGGCCGGCGCTCACTTCTTCCGCGCCACCCAGACCTGCTCCTTGCCGTACGCCGGCGGGCTTCCGAAATAGTCTGAGTACTCCGCTTCGACCTCGAAGCCGCAGAGTTCGAGCAAGTACCGCATCTCGTTCCGGTAGGTCCACCGCATTCGGAGCACTTCTTCTTCGACGCGGATGGCGCCGCCATCGCCATCCAGTTCCGTGAACCGCCAGGTCTCTTCGAACACCTGCGCGACGATGTCCGCCGTTCGGTCGGTTGCTTCGATGCGGACGGGGTTCCACGTCTCCGGGTGAAGGACCTGGCCCAGGTCCCGCCAGGCATCGGGCATCGGGCCCTCGGCCATTCGATCGAGTTGAGGGTCGAAGATGTCGATCGCGAGGATCCCGCCGGGCACCAGGTGCTCACGGACGCAATTGAGGCAGCCGCGCTGTTGGTCCGGTGTCGTCAGCAGCATGAACGAACGGAAAGCGATGTACACGAGGCCGAACTGTCGTCCCAGACTGAAGTTCGACATGTCCCCATGCACGAGTGCGAGCGTTGTCCCGGCCCCCGTTGCCGCTGCCTCTGCCTTCGCTACATCGAGCATCGGCTGGGACAGGTCCAGCCCGGTGACATGGATGCCCTCCAGCGCCAGTGGCAGGGCGACGCGCGCAGTCCCGCAACCCAGCTCCAGCGCAGGCCCCGGCGCGTTGCGGGCGAGCTCCAGGTAGAAGTCGATATCGCCTTCTACGACGGGCATGCTCGCCGAGCGCGTGGCGTAGATTTCCACGTGCAGGCTGGGACGCGAATAGAACGGTTCTGCCATCGTCGGAGTCTAGCCGTTCCCTGTTCCGTGGCATCCGTTCCCGGTACCATGTGAGCGTGATCCCCCGCTACTCGCGCCCCGAAATGGCCGCCGTCTGGAGCGACCAGAATAAGTTCCAGCGATGGCTCGATGTCGAAGTCGCCGCTGTGGAAGGTTGGGCGGAGCTCGGCCAGGTGCCGAAGGAAGCAGCCGCGAAGATCCGGCGGGACGCTGGATTCGACGTCGGGAAGATCGACGAGTACATCCGCATTACGCACCACGATGTGACGGCATTCCTTCGCTCCGTCGCCGAGACGCTGGGGGAAGAAGGCCGTTACGTGCATTTCGGCCTCACCTCCTCTGATGTGTGGGATACGGCGACGGGGCTCCAGCTCCGCGACGCCTGCGACATCCTGCTGAAAGACATTGATGCGCTTTCCGCGGTCCTGGAGAAGCAGGCTGTGGCCCATCGCGACACCCTCTGCACCGGCCGCACTCACGGCGTCCACGCCGAACCGACAACCTTCGGATTGAAGCTGGCGGTCTGGGTCGACGAGATGCGGCGCAACCGCAAGCGCCTCGAATCCGCCCGTGAAGCGGTGGCAGTCGGCGCCATTTCCGGGACCGTGGGGACGCACGCTTCGTGCCCCCCTGAACTCGAGGAGATCGTCTGCAAGCACCTCGGACTGGGGATCGAGGCCGCCTCAACACAGGTCATCCAGCGCGACCGCCACGCGCAGTTCGTGACGACGCTTGCGCTTATCGGCGCCTCGCTGGAGAAGTTCGCGACGGAAATCCGCGCACTTCAAAAGACTGAGGTGCGCGAGGCGGAAGAACCGTTCGATGAGGGCCAGACGGGCTCCAGCGCCATGCCCCACAAGCGCAACCCGGAACTCTGTGAACGCGTCACCGGGCTTGCGCGCATCCTTCGCGGCTACGCGGTGACCTCGATGGAGAACGTTGCGCTCTGGCACGAACGGGACATCTCACACTCTTCGACGGAACGGATCGTCTTCCCCGATGCGACGCTGGTGCTGGACTACATGCTGACGATCTTCACCGGGGTGATGGAGCGGCTAACGGTGTTCCCCGAGCACATGCGCGAAAACCTGGAACGCTCGTACGGCCTCGTGTTCTCGCAGCGGGTACTGCTTGCGCTGATCGAGACGGGACTCAGCCGCCAGGATGCCTACGGCATCGTCCAGCGCAACGCGATGCAAGCATGGAAGTCGCGCACTTCGTTCTTCGACCTCCTGCTGGAAGATCCCGAAGTCACGGGCCGGATCTCGGAGGAGCATCTGCGCGGCATCTTTGACTACGGCTTCTACCTGACGAATATCGGCGCAACTTTCGAGCGCCTGGGCCTGTGAACCCGGAGGGCGCGCCACCGGTACTCGTGGTCACTCCGCCCAGCGCACCCAGGGCACAGCCGACATGGCGCCAGGCGCTTCGTCTCGTCCGGTCGAACCTGAAGGCGACGATGCTCCCGCTGGCGGTGATCGAGCTTCCGCTGAGCATTCTCGGGGCGGCGTTCTACTTCTACCTGTACCACGACCTCTACCCGGCCGCCGACTTCGAATCGTTCAGCCGGCTGGATTCGTCGCCATCGGGCTTGATCCTCGCCCTGTTGCTCCTGATGGCAGTCTCGATGTTGTTCAGTCTCGTTGGCGCTGGAGCGACGATCGTCGCTGTGCGGAACCTCCTGGAGGGCCGGCCGGTGAGGTTGGCCGAATCATTGGACCCCGCATTCACGAGGATGGGGGGACTGCTCGTCCTCGGGGCGATGTTCTACCTGCTCTTGCTCGCGACGGCTGCCGGAATCGTCGTCGTGCTTTACTTCATCATCCGTTGGGGGCTGGCGATCCACGCCCTCGTGCTCGACGGGACGGGACTGGGTGGCTCCCTGAAGGTCAGCTGGCGAACGCTGAAAGGGAGAATGCTGCGGTTCATCGGCGTCCTGCTGACGGGCGTACTCGTTGCGATCCTGGTCTTCACGGTGGGGACAATTGTCTTCGCCACATTCCTCGCACCGTTCAGTGCCGACCCGAGCCGAACTACTTCGCTGGTCGCCCAGTCGATGGGCGTCATCCTGTTCGGCTTCGTGTCTGTCCCGACGGGGGCCTACCTCGCGGCGGCCACGACGATTTTCTACATCTCAGCGAAGGAGCAATCCCGTGCCTGATGTCCTCCTTGAGTCGCAGCTGCCCGGGCGGACCTACCGGGGCAAGGTGCGGGACACGTACGATCTCGGCGACAAGATGCTCATCGTTGCCACCGACCGGATTTCGGCGGCGGACATGGTGCTGCCCGCAGGCATCCCAGAGAAGGGCCGCATCCTCACACAGCTCTCAGCGTGGTGGTTCGACCGCATCAAGGAGGTGGTACCGAACCACTTCATCGCGGTCATCGGGCCGCAGAACAAGCACATGGTGCCTTTCGAACTCGGGCCGGAGTACTACGGGCGTTCGATGCTGGTGAAGAAGGCGAAGCGCCTGAACGCCGAGTGCATCGCGCGGGGTTACATCTCCGGCTCCGGGTGGAAGGACTACCAGCGGACGGGTGCCATCTGCGGCATCCCACTGCCTGAGGGCCTGCGCGAGTCGGACCGGTTACCCGAGCCCATTTTCACGCCAAGCACAAAGCCCGAGGTTGGCCACGACGAGAACATCTCCTACGACCAACTGGAGACCATCGTGGGTGAAGAGGCCGCGAACGCGATGAAGCTGCGGACACTCGCCGTGTACGGTTACGCCCACACAGTGGCCCTGGAACGCGGAATCATCATCGCCGACACCAAGCTCGAGTTCGGGTACTGGAACGAAGAGGTCATCCTCATCGATGAAGTACTCACACCTGACAGCAGCCGATTTTGGCCGGCAAACGAGTACCGTCCGGGTGGGCCGCAACCGAGCTTTGACAAGCAGCCAGTTCGCGATTGGCTTTCGAGGAGCGGCTGGAAGGACGGCGACCCACCACCACCCGTGCCCGCCGAAGTGGTCGCCGCGACGACCGAACGCTACCGCACCGCGTACAAGATGCTGACTGGCCAGGAGCTACCCGAATGAGCAAGAAGAAAGACAACAAGAAGAAGACCGCCAGCAAGGCGGAGAAGGTGAAGGCTCCCGCGAAGGCAGGCGCTTTCCTCGCCAGGGTGTACGTCTCACTCAAGCCGACAGTGAACGATCCGGAAGGCATCACGATCGGCGGCGCGCTCGGTTCACTGGGGTTTGATTCGGTCACCGGCGTGCGTTCGGGGCGGTTCTTCCAGGTGACCCTCACTGCGGCCGATCCAAAGACGGCTGTCTCCCAGGTGGACCAGATGTGCAGCCGCCTGCTTGCCAACCCCGTCATCGAGACCTACTCGTTCGAAGTCGTGAGGGCATAGGGTCCGCTGTCGGGATCCTGGCGAAGGCTTGCGGGAAGGTGATAGCTGGAGCGATTCCCTACCGCGTAACCGGTCCCGGATCGACGGCGAAGTAGACCTCGCAAGCGCGGCGGGCGGCGCCGGGTTCGAGGACCGCCGGACGCTTCACGAAGCGCGACTCTTCGATGATGAGCTGGAGCACGTCTCGCGGGTGACAGCTCCGGAAGTTGCCGTTGCTCGCACGGCGGACCATCTCGACGGCGACTTCTATGCCGGGTGGCGTTGTCTCGACACCCATCGCATCGGCGAAGCGGCGGAAGATCTCCGCCATCTGCTCAGGCGTCGGTTCAGGGATGCGGATCTTGTACGGGATCCGGCGGAGGTGGGCCTCTTCAAGCATGGTCTTTGGTTCGAGGTTGGTGCTGAAACAGATCGTCGAGCGAAACGGGAAGGTGATACGTTCGCCCGTCACGAGCGCCATGGTGTCCTCGCCACGTTCGAGCGCCGCGATCCAACGGTTGAGGAGGGCGTGGGGCGAGACCTGCTGCCGCCCAAAGTCGTCGATTGCGAGCAATCCGCCGTGCGCTTTCACATGAGGCGGCGCCTGGTGGTAGCCGAGGGCGGGGTCGTACGAGAGATCGAGGTCCTCGTGGCGGAGTTCGCCGCCGACAAACACGAACGGACGGCGGATCCGAAGCCAGCGGCGGTCGAACTGGGAGGTAGCGTCGGCGGTATCGTCTCCCTCGACGAGCTGGTGAACGAGATCATCGTAGAGCCGGATGATGTGGCCACTCACGTAGACGGCCATTGGCATGAGGGTCACGCCCTGGATTGCCTCACTCGTCAGTTCGAGAATCGTGGTCTTCCCGTTTCCCGGAGCTCCCCAGAGCATCGCCGGACGGCCGGACGTGAGCGCGAGACAGACCTTTGCGACCACGTCGCGTGCGAGGACGAGCTGCTGCAATGCGCGAGCAAGCCTGACGGGATCGGGTGCTCCGATTTCCGTGTCACGTTCGAGGATGCGGAAGTAGTCCTGGATGGGGACAGGGACCGGGCCGACATACTTACTTCGGCCGAAAGCGTTTTCGGCTTCGTGCATGCCCAACTCGGTGAGGCGGTACTGCCATTCGGTCTCGAGGCGGCCTGATGCGGATGTCGTTTCAACGAGCCGCTGACGCCTGAGTTCATCGAGCGCTTCGCGGGCGACGCCGGGGCTTACACGCATCGAATTGGCGACGCCGACCGGACTTGGGACGGTGATTCGGTACAGCGTCTTGAGGGCGAGGTCCTCGATGAATCGGTCGGGCAGACCGAGTTCGTGGACATGGTCTGGCGCACCAGGGAGCGAGGGCAGAGCCCGGAGGTGCGCGGGCGCCGGCCGGGGCGCGTTACGGGGCTCTTCTTCGAACTCTTGCTGCATTGCGAGGTTCCCGGACGTGCTTGGGTACGTCTGCTCCATAACACCTTCTCGCAGCACGACCCCCAAACACGGGCCGGAGTGCGTTGCTCTACAAGGAATGTCGGCATTCGGGGGCGTCTGCCCAGACCGCACCGGTGCATGGCGCCGGACCGGGGAGTGACAGCGGGGTGGACAGGCGGTGTCAGGGGTCTTGCGAGCCAGTCGCGGGGGTGTGGTGCGGTTCTTTCGCACCGGCCAGGCTGAACCTGCCCTCCATCTCCCAGAGGAGCCACCACTCGCGCCGAACTTCCATGCGCAAGAGGACCTGCCCATCGCGAATCACGCGCGCCGACTCGTGAAACCCCACAGCCCGGAAGGCACGGATGGCGCGCTCGTTCCATTCCAGCGCGTGCAGGGAAACGCTACGCAGCGGGCGATTGTGCCAGACCCAGCGCAAGAGGAGGATCAGCGCTTCGCGGCCGAAGCCGTGTCCGCGTTCTTGCTCTTCGCCGAGCGAGATGCCCAGCTCCGCCGAATCACCGCCAGCGGCGAAGTTGTAGAGCATGAGGGTGCCGATGTGGCGCCCGTCGGCCGCATCCAAGGCGAACTGTTCGCGGTCGTTGCGGCCGTAAGCAAGCTCGTAGGCGAAGGCATCGAGGAACCGTTCGAGGGGCTCTTTGTTCGGTGCCCGGCCGTCGAATCGAGCCGTCTCCGGGTCGCTTCGCCAGCGGAACTCGTCGGGGCCATCCGCCGGCACACGAAGCCGGATGCGGACATTCGGCCCGGCGGCAAGGATAAGTGGGCCGAGCGGCGGCGCGGTCATAGGTCGATCGGTTCACCCAGCTTGCGCGCGGCCTCGGCGATGAGGCCGCGTTCGCCCTCGTAGGTGAGCTTCTCGTACGCCTCCGCCGCGGGGAGCCAGCGAACCTCGTCGAACTCATGGTCATGGTGCGAGACATCGCCACCCACGGGTTCCATCATCCAGTGGTGGACCTGCTTGTGGTAGCGGACACCTCCGGCGGTGAACCAGTACTCGATCGAACCAAGCCGCTCGCCGAGCCGGACTTCCAGGCCGGTCTCCTCCTGGACCTCGCGAAGGGCGGTTTGTTCGATCACCTCGCCGGAGTCAGGCGTCCCCTTGGGCAGACCCCAGATGCGGTCCGCACGGCGACCACAGACGACGACCTCAATCCGGTCGCCGGGCCCGCGGCGCCAGACGACGCCGCCCGCGGAAACCGCCTCGTGGATGGGGAGTCTCCGGCTCATTCGTCGTCCTCATCGTCGGCAACGGGCTCGCCAAAACGCCGGAACATCTGCATATCGGCGGCAAGGCCGAGAGCGCTTTCGAGAGCCTCTTCCATGCCTTCCGGAGCATCGGGTGCGAACTCGTTGAGCAGGTCCACTGCAGCTTCCCCGCCAATCTCGCCGAGAGCCTCGATGACGGCAAGGACGACTTCCGGGTCGTCATCGGCAAGGGCCTCTCCCAGGGGAGCGACGAGGGTTTCGGAGCCGAGCGCTCCCGCCGCCAACACCGCTTCGAGACGCATCTCAACCTCCCCGGAGTAGAGCTGGTCGGCAAGGTATTCAGTCCAGCGTTCCTGTGCCGACGCCCCCATCGCCCGGATGGCGGCGACGCGTAGCTCTCGCTCGTCGCTTTCGTAGGCATCGAGGATACGCTCGGCGACCCAGTCCTGGGTGAGCGCGCCGGCCGCTTCGAGGGCAGCGGCCCTGACGCCGACCACCGGGTCATCAGCGGCGGTGCGAAGGGCCGACGTCACCGCCGCCGCGGTCACGCTGTCCAGTTCCGCGGTCTCGACGGCCTCGACGAAGCCCTCGAGCGTCAGGGCAGCGGCGGCCCGGACGCCTGACCCGATGTCGTCCACTGCGAGCACGGCCAGACGGCGGGCGACGGAGGAATCTCGCGACTCCCAGAACACCGCCACAGCGCGTTCGCGAACCTCGGGCTCGGGGTCATCGAGAGCGAGCTTGCCGAGCGCTTCGAAGTTCCGATCCAGGTGTACATCGGCCAGTTCTCCGGCCCGTTCGAGCAGCAGCGCACGTGTAGCAACGGGCAGTCCCTGCCAGTGTTCGCGAACGAGTGCGGCTGCGGGCCGGTCGAGATCGGAGAAGGCTCCGAACTCCGGCACGGTAAGTTCGTGGCCATCGGCGAGCATCTCCAGGAGCCGGGCCAACGATTCGCGCATCGACCGATCGTACCATCAGGAGGCCGAACCGGCCTCCGGGCGAAGCGGCCGCGCGAGGAGGCTGAGCATGGCCTCCGCCACCGTCTTTTCTCCTGCAACGACGGCCGCCACTTCCGCGCAGATGGGGAGCTCAACACCCGCTTCGCGGGCGAGTTCGAGGGCGACACCGGAAGTGGCTATTCCCTCGATCGCTTCGCCGATTTCGGTCCGGGCCTGGTCCACGGTCCTTCCGCCCGCGAGCAATTCACCGAAGCGGCGGTTGCGGCTGAGCGGGGAAAAGCAGGTCGTGGCGAGGTCTCCGACGCCGGCGAGCCCCTGGAACGTGAGCGGATCGCAGCCGAAGGCGACGCCGAGCCGGGCCATTTCTGCCAGCCCGCGGGTCATGATTGTCGAAACCGTATTGGCGCCGAAGTCGAGCCCCCAGGCGGCGCCAGCCGCAATCGCGATGACGTTCTTGTAGGCTCCGGCGAGTTCGACGCCGGTGAGATCGAAGCTGGTGTAGATGCGAAACGCCGGTCCCGCGAGCGCACGCTGCCAGACTTCGGCGGTTTCCTTCGAAGCTGAGGCCACGACGGCCGCGGCCGGAAGTCCGCGCGCGATCTCGTGGGCAAGGTTTGGCCCGGAGATTGCCGCGACCAAACCCGGGGGCCATCCGAGTTCCCCGAGAACCTGGCTCATGCGGAGCCCGCCGGTATGGTCGATGCCTTTCGCCGCCGAAAGCACGGGGATGTCGCGGGCGAGGCCTGACGTAGCCACCGAAGCGCGCAGCGCCTGGGCGGGAACGGCGATGATGGCGCCATCGAGGCCCGGCGGGGCAGGGACCGGCTGCACGTGAACATCCCGGGGCAAATGGAGCTCGGGCAGACGGGCCAGTCCATGCTCCTCGCGTACGGAGTCCGCCTCCGCACTCGTGCGAGTGAGAAGGACGACATCGTTGTGGTTGGCGTGGAGCAGCCATGCGAGTGTCACGCCCCAGGATGTCGCGCCGAGGACAGCGAAGCGGCTCATCTCAGCCTGTGGCGGGACTGCCGCCACCCTGTCCGATTTTCGGCTCGGTGCCGTCCAGCAGCCGCTTGATGTTCGGGATGTGCTTGTATTCGACAAGGGCTGTGGCGAAGACGGCGAACACGACGTACACCCACTCAGTCCAGCCGAAAGCTGCTGCGACGGCCATTAGCGCGGCACATAGCGGCACGCCCACAACAGACATGACGGACACGTAGCGAGTAGCGATCACCAGGACGGCGCCGATCACCGGGAAGCCGAGTGAGACCAGAGGGGCGAGCCCCAGCACGCCGCCATAGGTACTGGCAACTCCCCGGCCCCCGCGGAACCCGGCGAAGACCGGCCAGATATGCCCGACTACGGAGGCGCACGCGCCGGCCACCGCCGCTCCATCGTTATCGAAGACGAGGCGACCGACCAGGGCGGGGACGGCGCCCTTCGCGACATCAAGGATCATCACGAGGCCGGCGGGGATTTTCCCGGCAGTGCGCAGGACATTCGTCGTGCCGGTCTTGCCGCTCCCTGAATCCCGGATGTCACGCCGTAACCAGAGGTACCCGACGATGAGGCCCCACGGTAGAGAGCCCATGACATAGCCAAGGACGATGGTTACCGCGTAGTCGGTCACGACCGGGCATCATCCGCGCTTCTTGCCCTGAACACCAGCTTGATGGCTGTGCCATCGAAGTCAGCGGCTTCGCGAATACTGCGCTCCAGGTAACGCCGGTAGCTGAAGTGGACGAGCTTGGGGTCGTTGACGAAGAGGATGAAGGTAGGGGGGTCGATGCCGGCCTGCGTCGCATAGAGCAGCTTGAAGCGCTTGTTTTGCACCAGGGGAGGGACGTGGTCGCGGATCGCCTTGTTCAGGGCACTATTGAGTTCCGCGGTCGTAAGCCGGCGGCGCCGGGCGTCGCGGGCGACCAGTGCGAGCTTCAACAGGTCGCGGGTCCCCTGGCCAGTCAGCGCTGAGATGAAGGTGACCATCGCCCAGGGCGCGAATGTGACACGCCCCCGCATCTGAGATTCAGCCCACGCTCGCCGCTCCTCCGGGTCTTCCCAGAGGTCCGTCTTGTTGACCGCGATGATCAGGCCGCGGAGGTGCTCCATCGCGATTCCGGCAATATGCATGTCTTGCGACGTCACACCATCGGTCCCGTCGACGACAAGGACTGCCACATCGCAGCGCTCAACGGCGGTGGTGGTACGCATGACAGAATGCAACTCAACGCCCTTGCCGAGCTTGCCTGGCCGGCGGATCCCGGCGGTGTCGATCAAGAGAAATGAACCCTCCGGGGTGTCCACTTCCGAGTCGATCGCGTCCCGCGTGGTCCCGGCGACATCGCTGACGATCACGCGCTGTTGGCCCAGGATCGAGTTGACGAGCATCGACTTGCCGACGTTCGGCCGCCCGATGATCGCGACTCGAACGCGATCGCTTTCGACCAGCGTTGTGTCGGCGGGGAGGAGCTTGATCACTTCATCGAGCAGGAGGCCAACGTTTATGTCGTGCATAGCGCTGACCGGCATCGGTTCGCCCAGGCCAAGCGAGGATGCCTCGGCGATCCCCGTCAGCTCGCGGCGTTCGTTGTCCGCCTTCGTCGCGACGACGAGGGTTGGCCGGTTTGCCCGCCGAACAACCTCTGCCATGTCGTAGTCGCTGGCGGTGAGGCCGTCGCGGGCATCGACGCAAAAGAGCACAACGGCAGCGCCGTCCATGGCCGTCTTGATCTGCTCGACGATGAGCGGCGCATAGACGTTCTCGGCATCGGTTTCGTAGCCCCCGGTGTCGATAAGGCGGAAGCGGACATCCTGCCACTCGACATCAGCCTCGACGCGGTCGCGCGTGGTGCCGGGTTCGTCTTCCACGATGGCCCGGCGCTCTCCGTAGACGCGGTTGAACAAGGAAGACTTGCCGACGTTCGGCCGGCCAACGATGACAACGCGAGAAAGGACATCGGTTACTGCAGTCATGGTCCTGTTCCCAGTGTTACAGGGATTGGCGCTGGCTGCTCGGCGCGGATGCCGAGGCCCTGCAGGTTGGGAGGCACGCTGACCGTCACCGGGTAGAGCCCGGGGCCGGCGAGACCTCCGGCGAGCGAGACCGTGGCGGTGATCGACTTTGGCGTGAGCTTATCGAGTTCGGGGAGGGGGCCAGTGAGCTGGACCGACACACGCACGACACTAGTGATGACGAGGCCGCTCGGCTGGTCGGTCGGGACCGGCGCCAACTGAAGAAGGACGGCCCCGCAGGGACTCGCTGCCGCGCCACCTGGGCACTCGATCGGCTTCACTTCTATCCGGACCGACACCTGCCGTCTCTCCAGCGAGAGGTTCTCCTGCTGGACATCGATGTTGCGAGTCAGCCGGATCTCACTGGTGGCATTCGTGAGAGGGATGGGCTCCGTACGCAACTCGTTGAGGCTCGCCATCTTGTCGGCCGGGCCCGAAACCGAAATCACGGGCGGTTCGATGATGACGCTTGTGACGTGGTAACCGGGTGCGACCTGGCCCGTCGTCGTCACCGCCACCGGTATGGAGCGCTGAACGAACGCCTGCCGAACCGTGTACGTAACTTTCCCGCGTTCGGGGGAGAGATTCGTCACGGCCACCTCGCCGCCAGTCAGGGAGCGCGCGCGGAGCTCGCCTTCGAAGACATTGGAACCTTCGCGCAGGGCACTCAGGTTCACATCGAGCTCGACCGACACGACGTTGTCGATCCTGTCCTGCAGCCCGCTGACCTTGACGGTGAGCGGCTCGATCTTCTGGTCGGTCACTTCGAATCCCGTTGCGAGCTGCCCGCTGGGGCTCAGGCGGACTTCGAACTCGGCTTCGACAAGAGGTTCCATCGTGACCGAGATAGTGGCCGGGCTCACTGCAAGGACCTTCACTCCATCGCGCCTGGAGACTACCCGCACCTGGACTTCCGTCGGCGTGTTCGCGGGGATGCCCTTGACGTCGATGGTCGCCTCGAAATCATCATCGGATAGGTTCACCAGGTCGCCCTCGCGGCCTTCGACCTCGACAGAGACTCGGGATTCGCTGTTCGGGACGAGGTGATCCGTGTTGACCGCCTGAACGAGGATGGAGGGCGGCGCGCCTTCGAGCGGGTAGGAGGCGGTGACACGTGGATTCTCGACATCCTGGATGACGAACCATGTGCCGAAAGCCGCAACGAGGCTGAAGAGCGCCAACACCCAGTGCCGGTACAGGTTCAGGAATGATCCACGGGCGACGCTCGCGACGGCACCCGGGAGCGATGCCCTGGTGTTGGCCTTGCGACTGGCGGTGCTCATACGGGCGGCTCTCCGGCACGGGCGTTGGCCGCGGTGCCAGGTTCCAACACCCATTCGAGGACCGCTTTCAAGCCGCGCTCATCCGGCACGTGCGTGAGCCGGCCGTGGAGCGCGACGCTGATGTCGCCGGTCTCTTCGCTGACCACCACGGTCAGCGCGTCGGTAGCCTCGGTGATACCGATGGCCGCCCGATGCCTGGTCCCGAGGTTTCGGTCGAAAGCCGGGAGCTCGTTCGCGAGCGGGAGCACGCAGCCGGCAGCGACGACGCGCTCGTCCCGCAGGACGACTGCCATGTCGTGCAGGGGCGAATTCGGATAGAAGATGCCGGCGAGGAGTTCGGGTGAAACCCTCGCATCAACCGGGATGCCTGTTTCGATGACGTCCTGGAGGCCGGTCTCGCGTTCGAGCACGAAGAGGCCTCCATGCTTCTCAGCGGACATTCGGCCGGCAGCCTTCACGACTGAATCGATGACATCTTCATACCTCGCGGGCGTGAACCATCCGCTCACACCGGTGCGGCCCAGGCGATCTAGCCCTCGCCGGAACTCCGGCTGGAAGATGATCGCGGCGCCTATCAACAGTGCGGTCACCGAGTTCTCGACCAGGTAGTTGATGACCGTGAGATCGAGCGCCCTGCCGAGGACCACGAAGACAAGGAAGAGTGCGAGCATCCCGCGGAGCTGCGTCATTACGCGCGTGCCACTCATGATCCGGAGGAGGGTAAAGATCACCGCGGCGATCAACAGGATGTCGACCGCGCTCGTCCAGTCGAACTGGGAAAGGACTTCTCGGAAGTGCTGCGTGTCGGGCATAGCGAATCAGGTCGGCCGGGGCGCCGAGCGGCATTGTAGGCCCCCGGAGCGGGTCGCCGTGATCATCCCACCTCGCCGGCCGCGCCAAGCAGGAAGGTCGCGACAGCGGCCTGGGCCCAAACGCGGTTCTCGGCCTGGTCGAAGATGATTGATTCCTGGCTTTCCATCGCTTCGTCGGTGATTTCGTCTCCACGGTGGGCGGGGAGGTCGTGCATGACGAACGCGCCGGGCGCTGCCTTGCTCATCAACTCCATGTTCAGCTGGTAGCCGGTGAAGGCGATTCGCCGGCGTTCGGCTTCGCGCTCCTGGCCCATGGAAGTCCAGACATCGGTGTAGACCGACTGGGCGCCGGTCGCAGCCTGTGCAGGGTCGTTTACGAGGGTCAGCCTGCCGCCGCTTGCCTGCGCGCGGGCGGTGGACTCGGAGACCACCTCTTCCGGGAGGCTGTAGCCCTTCGGCGCGGCGATTCGCACGTCCATGCCGAGAGCGGTAGCGGTCAGAGCGAGGCTGGTGGCGACGTTGTTTCCATCACCGATGTAGGCGATGGAGAAGCCTTTGAGGTCACCCACTTTCTCCTTCAGGGTGAGCAGATCGGCGAGCGCCTGGCAGGGGTGTTCCTCGTTCGTCAGGGCGTTGATGACGGGGATGCCGGAGTACTCGGCGTACTCCTGGACGATCTCCTGGCCGAAAGTCCGGACGGCGACGATGTCGACGTAGCGGCTGAGGACGCGCGAGACGTCCTTGATCGCTTCGCGTTCGCCGAGCCCGACTTCCTGTGGGGCCAGGTAAATCGTCTCGCCTCCGAGGTGGCGCATTGCCACCTGGAAACTCACACGCGTACGCAACGACGGCTTCTCGAACAACAATGCCAGTTGACGGCCGGCAAGAACCGGCTGCGGACGCTTCTTCAACGTGATCGCGAGGTCCAGCAAGAAGCGAGTCTCGCCGGCGGTGATATCCGCCGATGAGAGGAGATGCCGTGGGTTCGGTTGCATCCAAGGAGTGTACGGCCTTGCCGGGTTAATGCTGAACGTCCGAGTCCGCCACCAATTTGGCAGGCTCTCGCAGTGTGTGAACAAATACCTATGAAGTTCGAGCCATTCCCTGCCGTAATTCTCAGCAGGAGACACACCCGTGGCCGACCACACCATCATCAAACCGCGCTGGGAACGAAAATTCGCCGAAGGCAAGATGTTCGAACGGATGGAGTGCGACCGCTGCCGGGCGCCGTTTAACTTCTCACAGAGCCCGCGCGCGACGCGCATCCCGCGTTGCCCGGCGTGTGGGAGCATGGCCTCGCATCGCCGGGCGGCGTAGGCGCTGTTTCCTGTTCGGCGTTCCCTGCTAATGTAGATATTCGCGCAGGGGTGTAGCTCAGCTGGTAGAGCAGTGGCCTCCAAATCCACCGGTCGCGGGTTCGAATCCTGCCGCCCCTGCCAGACCTTTCGCTTCGGCCTTCCCTCACGCGGCTTGCCGCTGGGCCGGGGCAATTCGTACCATGCGTATCCGGGCCCAGGTGGTGGAACGGCAGACACGCTGTCTTGAGGGGGCAGTGTCCTTTTGGGCGTGTGAGTTCAAATCTCACCCTGGGCACCATTACTTTTCACACGGCGCCATGGCCAAGTGGTAAGGCAGAGCTCTGCAAAAGCTCCACCGCCGGTTCGAATCCGACTGGCGCCTCCAAGACACTCCAAGGGCTCCCGCAAGGGAGCCCTTCTTGATTTCCGGAGGTTTGGCATGGGGGCGTGCCTTCCGCGGACGCATGCCCGGCCCAACCGGGGACAACTAGCTTGTGGGTGCATCCCGGCCAGACCCGGGATAGCCGACCTGGCAGAATCCGTGGTTGCAATAGCCGTAAGGGTTCGCCTCCAGGTACTGTTGGTGGTTCGGCTCGGCGTAATAGAACGGCCCGGCCGGGACAATCTCGGTGACGATCTCACCGAACCCGGCGGCAGTTAGTGACTGCTGATAGCGTGCCTTCGATGCCCGCGCCTGGGCCTCCTGTTCCGCGTCGGCGAAGTAGATCGCGGACCGGTACTGCGTGCCGATGTCGCCTCCCTGGCGCATCCATTGGGTCGGGTCGTGGTTCTCCCAGAAGACTTTCAACAGGCTGTCGTAAGCGACGGCGGCGGGGTGGTATACCGCGACTGCGACCTCGGCGTGGGCGGTACGGCCAGAGCAGACCTCGTCGTAGGTCGGGTTGGGGGTGATGCCGCCCTGATAGCCGACGAACGTGGAGTAGACGCCGGGAACGTTCCAGAGGAACTTTTCGGCGCCCCAGAAGCAGCCCATGCCGAACGATGCAAGCCTGCAACCCTCGGGCCACGGTCCTACGAGCGGTGTCCCGAGCACAAGGTGGCGGTCGGGTACCGGCATCCGTTGATCGCGCCCGCGAAGGACGTGTTCCGGGGGCGGGAACTGGACGTGGCGGCGTTGAAAGAGCTGCATGGTGGTCACTCCGGGGCCGCGGCTGGAAGGCCCGTAACCATCGTAGCGGGAAGGAGCCTGCCCTCGCGAGACTTCTCCATCGTCCCCTCTCAGGCGTAGCATCCGCGGCACACTCCACCAGCCACAGGAGCACGCCCATGCGTGGTCTACGAGGCGAAGCCGCCATTGCCGGCGTTGCTGAATTCGCCCCCACACGAAAGCCCGAGAAGCTCTGGATGGGGCTCGAGGCCTATTCCGAACTCGCCCGGATGGCCCTGGATGACGCAGGCCTCTCCATCAGCGACGTCGATGCCGTGCTGACCGGGAACAACCTGCAGGAAGCGCAGATGTTCGTCCCTGCGACGATCATCGAGTACCTCGGGGTCGAGTCTCACTTCTCGGAGGTTGTCGACCTCGGTGGCGCTTCCGGGGCCGCCCTGGTGCTTCGCGCGGCAATGGCGATCGAAATGGGGCTCTGCGAGACGGCACTCTGCATGCTGTACACACAGGCGCACCATCGGAACCCGAAGGCGCCGCCGGTGAATTACGCACGAGACTGGGGTGGCGGTGTCTGGGGATCGCCCCAGGCGGAATTCGAGATACCCTTCGGGGCCGTACAGGGCACCTACGGCTACGCGATGATCGCGAACCGCTACGCTCACGAGTTCGGCCTCACCGACGAACAGCGCGCGAAAGTCGCGGTCGACCAGCGCACGAACGCGCTTGCCCATCCGCACGCGGTCTTCCGAAACACGCCGATCACGACCGAGGACGTGCTCAACTCGCCGATGATCTGCAGCCCACTCCACATTCTGGAGATCGTGATGCCGTGCATGGGCGGGGCCGCGGTCGTCGTGACCTCGAAGGAGAAGGCGGCGAAGACAAAGAACCGGCCGGTGTACGTGGTTGGCGGCGGCGAGAACACGACTCACCGCTCGGTGACGTACGAACCCGACTTCACGCACTCGCCGATCAAGGCAGCATCCGACCGGGCGTGGGCGATGTCGGGGCTGAAGCCGAAGGACATCGACCTGGCTTCCCTTTACGACTGCTACACGATCACGGTGCTGCTCACACTCGAGGACACAGGTTTCTGCGCCAAGGGCGAGGCCGGGCGGTTCGTGATGGAACACGACCTGACGTACAAAGGCGACTTCCCGATGAACACCCACGGCGGCCAGCTGTCGTTCGGCCAGGCCGGCATCGCCGGAGGCATGTCGCACGTCACCGAGGCCGTCCTCCAGCTGCAGGGCCGGGCCGGAGACCGCCAACTGCGCAAATGCGACACAGCGTTCGTCAACGGCAATGGCGGAATCATGAGCGAGCAGGTCTCGATCATCCTGAGGGGGGCGTGACCATGACGACCTACCGGCCGAATCCTTCGCCGATCCCGAACCCCATCCCTACCTCTGCACCGTTCTGGGCGGGCACGAAAGAGCACAAGCTCATGCTCCAACGCTGCCCGCGGGGTCACGTCTTTTACTACGCGCGGACGCACTGCCCGCAATGCCTTTCGCGCGAACTCGAATGGTTCGAGGCCAGCGGCCGGGGCACGCTTTACAGCTTCACTATCTGCGAACGCGCCCAGTCCGCGGACTTCGAACCGGACGTACCGTACGTCGTCGCCGCTATCGCCCTGGCAGAAGGCCCGCGCATGACCAGCCTCCTGGTGGACACCCCGCACGACCAGGTCCGTTGCGACATGCCGGTGGAGGTCGTGTGGCAGGACGTGGGGGATGAAGCTGCGATGCCGTATTTCCGGGGTGTTTGAGGCTCTTACAGTCCGGTTTCGAAAAGCAGGATTGTCGACCATGCGGGTCGGACCTCGGAACCCCGACGCAGCCTTGCGGCGGTGGTGAAGGACTGGGTTTCAAAGCTCGACATCTGACGGCCGGCCAGAGGAGGAATTCACCCCAGCCGCTCGAAGTTCGGCGCGCGCTTCTCGATGAGTGAGCGGGCGCCCTCGGTCGCATCCGGACGACCCACGGCTTTCCACTGGACGACATCAGCTTCGCGGAAGGCGCGCTCGTAGTCGGCGCCCATGTGGGCATACATGAGTGACTTCGTCTCGGCGAAGGCGAGCGGAGCGATACTTCCCGAGATGTCGCGAATGTAGGCTTTTGCGCGCTCGACGACGTCTTCGCCTTCTTCGCACACGTATTCGACGAGGCCGATCCGCTGGGCTTCGGCTGCATCGATGCGCTTGCTCGTCATCATCAAGTCCATCGCCCGGCCGGGGCCCACGAGCCGCGGGAGCAGCCAGGTCATCCCGTGCTCGCCGATGAGTCCTCGTTTCATGAACACCGTGGTAAAGCTCGCGCCGGCGGCGGCGATACGGACATCGCACTTCGCAGCGAGGACAAACCCACCGCCAGCGGCCACGCCGTTGACGGCCGCGACAACCGGCTTCGGCACTGCCAGGAGGTTCGTGAACAGGCCCGGGATCTGGGGGCCCGGCGCCGCGGAGCGCGAACCCGGCTGGCTCGCCTCGGCCGCAGTAACGTCCACCAGTGCCTGCGAGTCCAGGCCCGCCGAAAATGCGCGACCGGTGCCGGTGATGACGATACCCACAACACGCCGGTCGGCTACCAGCTCATCTACCCCGCGCTGAATCTCGGCGAGCGTGTGGTAGGTGAATGCATTCAGCTTTTCGGGCCGGTTGATGCGGAGCACCCCGACGGGGTCTTCGATCTCGACTTCGATGTCGGTGTAGTCAGCCATTTTCGGTGCCTCCTCGTTCAAGCCTGGCGAAAGCGGCCGGAGCGTACCAGATTCGAACGACGGCGGGGCCCTATCAACGCGTCCCAGCAGCCTCGGGAGGCCAACCGGTCGCGTTTCGGAGGCGAATCCCCGAGAAGTGGAAGCTCTTGTCCCACGCGCCGAAGAGGGGCGTGAGCGATGGCATGAGGCGCAGCTCAACGCCTTGGCGTCCAAGGGCGCCGATGAGTTCGCCCACCGGTTCGACGGCCAGCGGAACTTCGACCTCGCGGCTGACAAGCATCCACGGGTCGTCTTCAAGCGGGCGAAAACGAGCGGGGTCCAGCTCGTAACGGTAGAGCTGCGTTATCCGCATCCGTTCCAGCCATGCCCACTCGATGCAGGCGATGCGCGCATCGGGACGACCGGCAAACCAGCGGTCGAGGTCGGCCGGCGTCGTCTGGGGAGTCGGCCAGAGGAGGATACGCGGGCAATCCCGCGGGAAGAGGTAGGTCCAGGCGCGGGCTTCGTCGACCGTCCAGACGAGTGGTTCGACCTCAGGCCGGTGCAACGGCGTGCGCGGGACGAACTCGCGGATAGCCGGGTCCTCCGAGAAGTGGAAGAGCCTCATCGCAGGTGGAAACGCCCGGGCGGGGACCGAAGTTACTTGCAGGTCCTCGACGTCCTCGGGATGAAACGTAAGTGCCGCGGCGAAAGCGCCGCCACTCGTCGGAGCGGGGCTGTGTTCAGGGCGCGGGCTCGCTACGGAACTTCCTCAACCGCAGTCAGGCTGCGGGGATACTGACCATCTTCGGCGTACGGCTGAATGTCGCGGTGGAAGATGACTACTCTCCAGCCGTCCGCTTCCTTCCGCATGGCCTGTGTGAAACGGACGCGGGCTCGCTCCGGCGGGAGCCCTTTCTCCTGGAAGTCCTCGACATACCATCCCCACGCCAATCCCAGGTCGCCGTCGACGGCGGTCCGAAGTGTCTCCGTCTCCATCCGGTAGCGGATCATCCGGCCCTTGGCTTCCTCCCCAACCCGGCGGAAGTCGTCTTCGGTTACGGAGCCCATGCGGCGGGCAGCCGCAGTCCGATATCCGAAGCCGATCCCGGATGCTTCAAATCGCCAGAGTCTCTCGAAGTCCCAGTTGGAGTTCGCCTCCACCCACTCCGAAAAAGCTCCCGCAACCTCTTCTTTTGTAATAGTGTCCATGGTCTCGCCTCCGTGGGGCCCAGTTTGGCGCGCAGCATGCTAGACATGACAGGAGGCGCTGACAACCTCGACTTACAGCCCGTATAACTCCGCGCCACGGGTCCGCACCCATTCGCCGACCATTTCACCGATCATGATCGACGTCAGGTTCGTGTTTGCGCGGGTGACGGTGGGCATGATGCTCGCATCGGCGACGACGAGGCCTTCGACCGAATGGCAGCGTCCATACTGGTCGACCACCGCTCCCTGGTCGGAAGCGGGACCCATGGGAACCGTCGCGCAGGGGTGGAAGCCGCTTGCAGAGAGACGCAGGCAGAGGTCGCCCAGCGATTCATCTGAGAGAGCGCGGCGGGGGTCCGGGAAAGTCTGTTCCACCACCATGTCGGAGAGCGGCTTCGTCTTCACGAACGCGACCGTGTCCCGCAGGCAGGCCACGAGACGGCTGCGGTCCCGCTCGTCTTCGCAGAAGCGCTGTTCGACGACTGGCGGGGCGTGCGGGTCGGCCGATGCGAGGCGCAGCGTACCGGTCCCATGCACCTGCTCGAGGACGGCGGCGATGGCGAAGTTGGTGAGCGGGCCGCCGCGAGGCGAGAAGGAGAACGCTTCGATCTGGAGATCGTTTCGAAACGCGCTCCCCGGCGCGGTGTAGCGAAGGATCGTCTGGACGATGGGCTGGTCGGCATCCAGCAGGCTGGGGTCTTTCGCACGGCAGACCACGGCGAGGGCGGGGTGGTCCGAGAGCCTCGTGCCCACACCCTGGATATCGCGCAGAAGCTCGATGCCGTGGCGCTCGAGTTCGTCGCGGGGGCCGATGCCGGAGCGCATGAGGATTGCCGGGGACTGAAGCGCTCCGGCGCTCAGGATGATCGTGCGCGCGCGGAGGACTTCGATGTTGCCGTCCGTCTCTACCTCGACACCCACCGCACGGGTCCCTTCGAAGACGACGCGCCGGGTGAGCGTGTTCGGCCGAATACGGAGGTTGGGACGGGCACGGGCGGCCGAAAGGTAACCGATGGCCGTTGAAATCCTGAGCCGGCCGATCTTGTTCATCGGATGGGGGCCGGAACCCCAACCAGCGGGATCGTTCGCGTCTTCGCAGCGCGGGTAGCCGAGGGCATCGCTGGCTTCGAGCCAGGCCTGGTGCACCTGGGTCAGCTCGGCGGTACGGTAGCGTTGGATGGTGATCGGCCCGGCATCGCCGTGGTAGGGGCGATCACCGAAATCAAGGTCGCGCTCGAGGCGCTTGAACGCGGGGAGGACGCGCTCCCAGGCCCACTCAGGATTGCCGGCGGCAGCCCACGCGTCGTAATCCTCAGGCATGCCTCGCAACGCGATGGTGGTGTTCACCGCGCTCGAACCTCCCGTCACACGTCCACGGGGGAACGGCGCCGAACGCCCGGCGGCGGTAGCCTGGTAACTGAATCCCCAGTCGTGGTCGGCGTAGGAGTTGTTGTGGCTGTTTACCAGGTCGAAGGGCGTGCCGGCGGTATCCGGGTAGTCCGGGCCGGCTTCCAGGAGGAGGACCGAGCGGCGCGGATCCTCGCTCGCCCGGGCGGCGATAACCGCACCGGCCGAACCGGCGCCGACCACAAGAACATCAAACTCGCCTTCCACAGTCACCACCTCCGTGGCGGGGAATTTACGCCTCCCGCGTGCTCCGGGGGAACCAAAACGCGGCAAGAGGCGTCCTGAAAAGGATGGACAAGCAAACTCCCGACACGCCGAACGCGCTGGCGCCGGCCATCCTCCTGGCCGCAGCGGGGCTGGGCGTCCTGGGCGAAATCCTGTTCCTGCCGGGGATCCTGGGCGCCAACCTTTTCCTTTGGACGGCCTCCGTGGTAGCCGCTCTCCTGGCGCTCTCGCGATTCAGCGGCAAGCCCCTTCGCGGCGAGGGACGCTGGGTTATCGCGCCGGCCCTCCTGTTCGCCGCCTGCGTCGCGTGGAGGTCCTCCCCTTTCCTCCAGGCCATCGACACGGCAGCAGTCCTCGGGCTCCTCGCCGTGGCGGCGTTCCGCATGCGCAGCGGGGTTGTGCGCGTCGGGGCGGTCAGCGAGTACCTCTGGTTGGCCGCCCTGGCGCTGATTTCCGGCGTGATTGGCGTGGCCGACCTGGCATTTCGCCGTATGAACTGGGGCATTCTTGGATCGAAGTTCGGGGGCGGAAGGCTTCTGCTCGCGGCCCGTGCCGTGGCCTTGGCCCTTCCTCTCGTGGTGGTGTTCGGTCTACTGCTCGCATCGGCAGATGCAATTTTCGCAGACAGTCTCGGATCTGCCGTCTACTTCGACCTGTCAGGCGGGGTACTGCACGTGGTGAGGGTCGCCTGGTGGACCTGGGTCGCGGCGGGCTTCCTCTATTCGGTGCTGGTGCAGGAACCGAAACCACTCCCGGAGGTGGCGCCTCCCGAGGGCGTCCGCCTGGGCCCGATCGAGGTTGCCACCGTCCTGGGTGCTGTCGACCTGCTCTTCCTTGCGTTCGTGGTGTTCCAGATCCGGTACCTGTTCGGCGGGGCCGGGCACGTTGAGGTCACCGCGGGGTTGACGTACGCCGAGTACGCGCGCGAAGGGTTCTTCGAACTGGTGGCCGTTGCGGCACTCGTGATCCCCCTGCTGCTTGGCGTGCACTGGCTCTTGCGGGATTCCTCGCCAGTCCTGAGAACGGCGTTCCGCCTGGCATCAGCCGCGCTGCTTGCGCTGCTCTTCGTCATCATCGCCTCGGCACTGCAGCGGATGCGGGTGTACGTCGACGAGTTCGGACTGACGCAGCTCCGGTTCTACAGCACCGCATTCATGTTCTGGCTCGCCGCTGTTTGCCTGCTGCTCGGCATCACCCTGTTGCGGGAGCGGCGACGGCAGTTTGGCTTCGCTGCGCTTGCTGCGGGGACAGTAGGGGTGTTCGCGCTGAACGCAATCAACCCGGACGCGTTCATCGTCCGCACCAATGTCGATCGGGCGGCGAGCCGCAACTTCGATGCAGCCTACGCCGCCAGCCTGAGCCCGGACGCCACGCCGACACTGGTCGCAGCGCTTCCCCGGCTGGCAGAGGCCGACGCCTGCGTAGTGGGGAACGCGCTCCTCGATTCGGCACCGGACGATGATGGCTGGCGCACCTGGAACCTCGGAAGGCAGGAAGCGCGCGAGGCAACCGCCGGTCTGGGAAGCCGTTTGCCACATGGCTGCCCGCGTCCCTGAGACACTCCCCCGCGCCTCCCGTACAATCGCGCCACAACACTCTCGCCCCAATCGAGGCCCCTATGTCGTTCGAATCCGTCCTCGCCCAGGCGCGCGCCGAAGGGCGAACGCTGCTCAATGAAGTCGAAGCCAAGTCGCTCTTGAAGGACGCCGGCGTGCCGGTGGCCACAACCACCCTTGCCGCCACGCGCGCCGAGGCCCAGGCCCAGGCCGAATCGGCCGGGTACCCCGTCGTCCTCAAAGTGGTCTCCCCGGACATCGCGCACAAGAGCGACGTGGGCGGGGTGAAGCTGAACCTGAAGGACAAGGATGCCGTCGGCGCCGCATTCGACGAGATCGTCGCCAATTCGAAGAAGGCCGTGGCAAATGCCCGCATCGCGGGTGTCGCGGTCCAGCACATGGCGCCCCAGGGCACCGAGGTCATCGTCGGGATGACCACCGACGCACAGTTCGGCCCGGTGATGATGTTCGGCCTGGGCGGCATCATGGTCGAAGTGCTGAAGGACGTTTCGTTCCGCCTCGTGCCGCTGGCGGAGAAGGACGCGGACCAGATGATCAACGAGATCAAGGGCCGCCCGGTCCTCGAGGGCGTGCGTGGCCAGCCAGCCGCCGACCTCAAGGCATTGAGGACCACGATTCTCAAGGTCTCTGAGTTCGTCCAGAAGCACCCGGAAGTGCGCGAACTCGACCTGAACCCGGTCTTCGCCTATCCGGATGGGGCCCTGGCAGTTGATGCCCGGATCGTCGTCTCGGAAGGCTGACATCCTCGTCTGACGGTCCGCGTCTCCGCGTTTCGCCCGTTCGTAGAAGAAGGTGCTCCCATGGCAGTCCCCGGTCACAAGCTCGACCGCATGTTCAACCCCGAGGTCGTCGCGGTCGTCGGCGACAAGGGCCCCGGCTATATGTGGCTTCGCAACAACTTGCCGTTTAAGGAGAAGGGCGGCCGGCTCTACTCCGTCCAGCTCGATGAGAAGGAGATCCCGGGCATCGAAGCGCTCGGTATCCAGAATTTCAAGTCGATGGCGGATATCCCCGAGCCGATCGACTACGCGCTGGTTGCGGTGCCACGGCAGGTCTCGCCATACGTTTTGAAAGACCTCATCGCGAACAAGGCGAACGGCGCGGGGTTCTTCACAAGCGGATTCGCCGAGACCGGCGAGGAACTCGGCGTGAAGTTGCAGACGCAGCTCACAGAGATGGCGCGCGAGGCGAGCTTCAACCTTGTTGGCCCTAACTGCATGGGCCTCTACCTGCCGAAGGTCGGTGTGCGCTTCAATGCCGACGCCCCGGTGGCGGATGACGGGAAGATCGGCTTCCTATCCCAGTCGGGTACGCACGGTATTATGTTCAGTCTCGTTTCCGCGGCGAACGGCATGCACGTTAGCCGCTGTGCCAGCTTCGGCAACGCCGTCGTCCTCGATGTTTCTGATTATCTCGAGTACCTCATGCTCGACGACGAAACCGAGGTCATCGGCATGTACGTCGAGGGCGTGAAGAACGGCCGGCGCTTCTTCGAAACACTGCGCGAGGCATGCAAGCGGAAGCCGGTGATCGTCTGGAAAGGGGGGCAAACCGAGGCAGGAGCGCGAGCGACGATGTCGCACACCGGCTCGCTGGCGGCGCCCCAGGCGGTCTGGGACGGGATGATGCGCCAGTGCGGCGCCATTACGACGAACAACCTCGATGAAACCATCGACGTGATGAAGCTGCTGCTCAACGCGAAGCGGCCGACCGGCACCGGCATGGCGCTGCTCGCCCAGACGGGCGGCCAGTCGGTTTCGATCACCGACGCCTTCTCCAAAGCCGGCCTCCGGGTCCCGCGTTTTAGCGACGGGACGTACACAGAGCTCGGCGAGTTCTTCAACATCGTGGGCGGCAGTTTCCAGAACCCGCTCGACATGGCGGGGACGATCCAGGGCTCGATGGACACGCTCGACCGCATCCTCCGGATCCTCGATGCGGACCCCAACGTAGACGCCATGGCGATGGAACTCTCCGCGATGTTCGCGGCGCGCCAGTGGAAGGGGAAGCCAGAGACGCTGGACAAGACCATCGAGGAGATTGCGCTGCACAAGGAACGCTCGAAGAAGCCATTCCTGGTCATCCTTCACCCGGCCCATGAAGCAGAGTACGTCGCGAGCATCCAGCCGAAGTTTCATGCGGCGAACATTCCGCTCTTCCAGAGCTTCGAACGGGCGGCCGCGGCGTTCGCGCGCGTGCTGGCGTACGAGAACCGGTGAATCGTCCGGCCTGACGACCAAGACGCCGGCCCGCGGGAGCCGCAGCGGCGCGCCGCCGGAACTTCAGGCCCGATCCGCCAGAGCTCCCTCTGACGCTCGAACGGGGCTCTGCATTTCTCGCGGGTGGTATGACGGCGGCGATTGACAGTCGCGATAACACGACTCCACGATTCGGCCGCAATGGAAGCCCCACTCGCAAGGTACCTAGAAGCCAAACTCCCGGCCGAAAACGTCCGGGTCACGAACCTCTTCCGCATCCCGGGCGGCGCATCCCGCGAGACCTGGATGTTTGACGCCACCTGGAGTGGGGACGGCGAGGAGCACTCGCAGGCCTTCGTCGTCCGGAAGGATCCTCCTGCCAGCCTCCTCGAAACGGACCGGGAAGCCGAATACGGATTCTATTCGGCGTTCTGGAACTCGGGCGTACCGGTCCCGCGCATGCGCTGGCTCGAACCCGACGCCAGCATCATCGGCGGACCGTTCTTCATCATGGACCGGATCCTGGGGTGCGAATCGAACACCCGGGCCCCACAGGCGCCTCCCTATCTCGCGGTCCAGCCCGAGATTGCGCGGAATATGTACGACATCCTTGGCATCATCGCGAACTTCGAGTGGCGTGGCACGGCCATCGAGAGAGTGGCGGAGCCGCCGGCAGCGGAAACGGCGTGGGAGAAGGAACTCGCTCATTGGGAGGGGATCATCAACGTCCAGGAGTTGAGCCCCCAACCGTTGATGCGGGCGGCCATACGCTGGCTTCGGGCCAACCCGCCGCCGCCCGCCCAGCGCGTCGGTGTCGTCCACGGCGACTACCGGGTTGGCAACTTCCTCTACCGGGAAGACGGCTCGATCCACGGAATCGTCGACTGGGAGATGGCGCACCTCGGTGACCCGGTGGAAGACCTTGCCTGGTCACTGAACGAATCGTGGCAATGGGCGAAAGACGGGCGTCCCGGGGGAATCGTGGACCGCGAGACGGCGATCACCCTCTGGGAACGGGCCAGCGGCCTGCGGGCCGATCCGGCGGCGGTCCTGTGGTGGGAAGTCTTCAGCCACGTGAAATGCCAGGGCATCTGGATTACGGGGGCACGTTCGTTCCAGGAGGGACGGACGAACGAACTCATCCTGCCGATGGTGGCCTACAGTCTGATAAACGCGCAGGACCAGGCGCTCCTGCGCACGCTGGGGAGGATCGCATGAGGCCGGATACATCGCGCACGCTCCAGGGGATCGCGATCAACCTGCTGACGAATGTGATCGCCGAAGTGAAGACCCCATTCGGCCAGCAGACGGTGGGAATTGCCGCCAGTTTGGCGATGTGGATCGCCGAGGAGACGGAGCGGGGAGCTGACCGCCTCGTCGTGGAAAACGGGGTGACGCGGGAGATCCTGGCTGATGGCCTGGCACTCGCAGGAACGGCACGCGCGGCGGTTGAAGCCGCCGCCGCAACGCCAGCCGCGCCGAACTTCAGGATCTCTTCGCTTCAGAGCGAAAACGACAGCCTGCGCAGGGGACTCATCGCCCTGCACGCGGCGGTGGAAAGCAACCCCTCGGCCGATGCACAATCGATGAACGAGCGCATCTGGGCCGAACTGATCGAGTCCACGCGCCGCCGCCAGTTCCAGGCAAGGATTGGATGAGAGAAGACATCCGCAGATTGCTCGCTGGATACGAGCCGATTACGCAGGAACCCGATCCTCCGCTGCCACCCGCGGGAGTGTTGCTGATCCTCCACGAACGGCCGACGGGGCCCCATATCATCTTTCAGAAGCGGACCGACTCGGTGCGCGATCACAAGGGCCAGATAAGCTTTCCCGGCGGGGCGACCGACCCCGAAGACGGTTCGGTGTTGCACACAGCTCTGCGGGAGACCCACGAGGAGATCGGCGTGGAACCGGAGCACGTCGAAGTCCTCGGCCAACTCGACGACATGGTGACCGTCTCGAACTTCAAGGTCACGCCTTACGTCGCGTGGTTGGACCGTTACCCATATGACTGGCAATTCAGCCACCACGAAGTCGCCTACCTGCTCGAGGTGCCACTCGATCACCTCCGCGATCCCAGGAACCTCATCCCGGATCGCCGGGTAATCAACGGCCGCGAATACGAGTTCCAGAGCTACCAGTTCGGCGAAGACCTGATTTGGGGCGCCACGGCGCGGATGCTCGGCAACTTCCTCGATATCCTCCAGGGGCTCTGACACTGAAACGGCGGACGTTTACGATTTGGCCATGACCAAACCCGCCGATCGAACGCTGGGCTCTCTGGTAGCCGAGGTCCCGGGGGCGCGCCTCGTGCGCGGATCCCCGGATACGGTCGTCCAGGCGCTCGAATACGACTCGCGGCAGGCGAAGCAAGGATCACTGTTCATCGCCGTCCCTGGCTTTGTCACGGACGGGCATACCTACCTGCCTCAGGTGGCCGCTGCCGGGGCCGCTGCGGCCATCGTGCAAGCGGACCATGTCGACTCCCTCCTCGTGCTGCCTGAGACGCTGGCTCTCGTTTCAGTGCCGGCGACGCGGCCGGCGCAGGCGAGTGCGGCCGCATGGTTCTACGGCCATCCCGGACGGGAGATGGTCGTCATCGGGGTGACCGGAACCGACGGCAAGACCACCACCTCGCACCTCCTGACCTCGGTCCTTGAAGCTGCGGGGGGGCGGGTCGGGCGTCTCGGGACAGTCGATACCTACTTCCCGGGCGAGTCCGGCAAAGTCACGGACCGGATGACGAGTCCGGAGGCGCCCGAAGTCCAGCGCCTCCTTCGCCGGTTTGCCGACGCAGGCTGCGAGTTCGCGATCGTCGAAAGCACGAGCCACGGGCTGGCGCTCCACCGGATGGACCATGTCGAGTACGACGTCGCCGTCTTTACGAACATCACGGGCGACCACCTGGACTTCCATAAGACGTTTGACGCCTATCGCGAAGCCAAAGGCCTGCTCTTCGCTGCGCTTGATTCGGCGACGGATAAGGGCGTGGCGAAGGCGGCAGTGGTGAATGCCGACGACCCATCGGCCAACGCCATGCTCTGGCGTACATCGGCCTTGCCGATTCGCTTCGGGCTCGAATCGCGGGAGGCTGAGGTCACGGCGCGGAACATCGTCCTGCGCGCGGATGGGAGCGACTTCCGCCTCGAAACGCCGCAGGGGCGAGCGGACGCATCGATTGCCCTGCCCGCTCTGTTCAACGTGATGAACGCGCTGGCAGCGGCCGGGGCCGGAGTCGCCTGTGGCGCGTCCGTCCAGGAGATCGCCCGCGGACTTACCGAGGCACCGGGCGTGCCGGGGCGAATGGAGCGGATCGTCGCCGGGCAGCCCTTCGAGGTCATCGTCGACTATGCGCACACCGGCGACGCCGTCCGGAAGGTACTTGAGGTGCTGCGTGCCGTGTGCAAGGGTCAGCTGATCGTGGTCGTCGGCGCGGCCGGTGAACGTGACCCCGGGCGCCGCTTCGGAGTTGGCCGGGCGGCCGCCGAAGGGGCGGATTTCTCGGTCTTTACCAATGAGGATCCTCGCTCGGAGGACCCCACCGCCATCGTGCGCGAAATCGGCCGGCACGCAGAAGGGGCCGGCAAGACGCGTGGGAGCGACTTCATCGAAGTCGAGGACCGGCGCGAAGCCATTGCAGCCGCCCTCGAGCGTGCCCGAGCAGGAGACATCGTGGTGATTCTCGGCAAGGGGCATGAGAAATCGATGATCTACGGCCTTCAATCGGTCCCCTGGGATGACCGGGATGTAACCCGCGAAGAGTTGGGACGGCTCGGGCACGCGGGTTAGCAGCCTAAATCGGCCCTGACGGACCGCGCATTCCGCCCACTCGTCACTTCGGCACAAGGCCGCCGGCGGCGAGGCTGATCGACCAGCGGAGGTGGTGATGCCGGGAAGGAACCAGGGCGTACGGTGCGCACAGTGTGGGGCGGGAGTGAGCGCAACGGCCAAGTTCTGCGCCGCCTGCGGCGCGTCCACAGCGCCTCCGCCTGCGCTCATCTGCGGTGCCTGCGGCGCACCACTCCCGTCCAGCGCTCGCTTTTGCCGCCGATGTGGACTGAAGGCAGGGTCGACGCCGGACGTGCGGAGGGCATCCGTGCGACCGGGGCGGTCGCGCGGGCCGATGCTCGCGGGGGCGGTCGCGGCGATCACGCTTGCCGTCGGCGCGGGAGCGTTCTTGCTGTTACGTGGGGGCAGCGACGGTGACGGGGCCGATAACGGCCCCGGGGGAGCAGCCCGGGAGAGCGTGCTGACCGTGACCGACCAGGTCTCTGAGCCGGGTCCGAATGGCCTGCCCCAGCGGCCCGGGCTTCACCTCGCTCACCCTGCGGGAGCCACGGCCGACGTGCCCGGTGGCGAAGTCGTATTCAGCGATTATGTTGACTTGCGACGGGTCTCCGTCCCGGATTACGGGCCAGGTTGGCAAGGGGACGGCAAAGCCTGGCAGTTCACCTCCAGCGCCGGCATGGTGATCGAAGACACCGTGTCGATCCGGCTTCCGGCCGCAGGCGCGGGTGAAGATGCCCGTGTGATCGCGCTTTCCGCCACGGGACGGTGGGTCGCAGTCCCTGCCGAGCGCAGCGGCGAGACACTCAGCGTCGCGATGACGAACGTGCCGGCGCCGTGGCTGATCGCCGTCGCTCGCCCAGTGGCGGTCACTCCCAACTCCGACCAGCCTCCCTCCGAAGCATCCCAAGCGGACGCGCTGTACTGGAACGACCGCGACGCCTGGCGAGAACAGGAGCTCGCCTGGCTGGCGATGCAGGACCTCACGGTGACCGAATCGGCAGCCGATCCAACGGCGCGCCTGACCGTCTCTCTCGATCCGACTCTGGCGCCCGCAAGGTCCTGGCTCGACACGCAGAAAGACCTGGACTGGGCGCTGCGCATCCTCCTGGGCGCCCGCGCCACGCTCGAAGCGGGCGGGGCACTCCTCCCGGGCGGCGCATCCGGCGCCGTCGCCTTCGAGCAGTACCGCGCGGCCGTCTCCCGGCTGGCGGCCGTCCGCAAGGAGTGGGTGACCTACCGGGCAAGGTGGGCGGAAGCGGCCGGGACGCCCGGGGACTGGTCCTGGATGACCTTCAGCGACGACATGACCATGGACCAGGCGATCGAGACGGCATGTGCGCTCTACACGCCGTGGGGGATCGACCTCACCCTCGGGCTACTCAAGGGCGGGAACCTGGACGGCATGGACCTGCGAGTGCTCGCCCCCTACGGCGAGGCCTACTTCACGGACATACCATTCGAACGAAAGACGCTCACTTTTGTGGATCAGGCCATCGACAAGGTGCAGATGGGCGCCGGCGAGAAGACCGAAATGCGGGCGCTTCGGCTCTACTCCACGCGGGCGATCGAGGACTGGTCGCTCATCGACTACTTGAAGGACTGGAAGACGGAAGCCTTCTTGCGCTACCTTCCCGCCGCACTCTGGGCGGCCGGAGTGACCTCGGGCGGACCGCTGCTGATCGCGGCGACGATCGCCGACCAGGTGCTGGACTGGTATCAGAACGCCGAGGAAACAGCCGGCGACCCGTACGTCTATGCCGGCATCGAGTACGCCGGGACGGGGCTCGAAGCGACCCAGCTCTACCTGGATGCGACGGAAGAAGCCGTCCGCACCACCTTCGTGGGCGAGTTCAACATCAAGAACCAGGCGTTTGGCATCGCGCAGTTCGTGTATAGCGCGGCCCTCTCCTACGCCGTCGCCAATACGGACTGGTACATGTTGAAAGATGTCCGCCAGGTGACGGCGGGGAGCCAGGCTTACTGCGTCCGCGGTTCGTGCAACTGGTTCTACGCCCAGCAGATCCCGCCGCTGCAGGTCGTCGCCGCTGTACGCGGCCCGGCGAAGCAGGTCGACGCGGCATATCCCGCGACCCGAAGCCGGATCATGGTCTGGAACCTCCAGCAGTTCATGACCTACGCCGGCGCGCCGAACCTGCACCGGGACTTCGTGGACGGGCGGGCCCCCGAGGCCGGGTTGACGGCGGGGAAGACGAGCATGCGCGACCTGGGGTGGGAGGAGTATGTCCAGGACAAGTGGCCCGACGGCATTGTCGCCACCCAGCCGCACGGCCAGGCGATCCGCATCGCGATCCCGAAGGACGTCTTGAATTCCATCGCAATCGACTACGAGTTAGGGCCGAGCCCGGAATTCGAGGATTACGGGCTGGTCCTCCGCCTCGAAACACCGGACGGCAAACGCAACAGCTTCGTCCTCGAGAAAGAAGGCGCACGGCTCAAGTCAGATGACAAGGACACGGCGTTTGTCGCAGTCCGGCTCGCGCGCAACGGAGTAAACCCGGCGGAAGACCCGGGCGAGGGCCTCCCAGAGGTGTACCGAGGCGATGGGCAGACCGTCGATGGCGGCGTGCTTCGCACCCGCCTGGCCGGCAGCATTTCGGCACACAGCGACGAGAAGCCGCGCCTCACGTTCGAAGTCGACTTTTCCGCGGCGCCCTGGCGAATCATCATCGGCGACAAAGAGGACCCGGAATCACAAAGGATCCACCTTTTCGATGCGACGCCAGGAGCACGGAGCAACATCTACCGGCTCAACAAGTTCGAGGTCACGACCTGGCCGGACGGTGCGAAGAGCGTCCTGCAGGCGTGGCGAGACGGGACGCTCGCACCGGAGTCGATCACCGCGTGTGAGACGAACCCTTCGTCGTGCTACCTGATCTTCTACACGCCCCCGGGCGCACCGACGGGCACGCTCGAGGCTGCCCTCACGGGCCCCGACCGGAAGCCCGAGAACGGCATCATCATCGCAACTCAGTTGGACGCCGACGCCCCCGAAGGGCAGCGCTGGCTCCAGTTCCAGAATGACCGGTTCTTCGGGATCTACACGGTCGACATCGGCCAGGACCGCATCTGCGATGGGAGCCTTTCGGGCGACACGGTTAGCGGCCGGGCGACGATCCGGACCATCGTCGAGGCGGACGACCCGGACGCGCTGAACCTCGACGGCTTCCCGAAGGGGACTGTGTCGCTCATCTTCGCAGGCACGCGGGTGAAGTGACGAGCCGGAAACGCGGTCCGCAGCCGCTGGCTTTCGAGGGTGCATGGCCCCTATGAACCCCGTTCGTATACTGAGATGACCGTTGTGCGGCCGACGCCGCCGTCCCCAAAGAAGAGGTTGACCACTTGGCCAAGAAGCGAAAGCGGGAGTTGCAGCACCTGCGGCAGGAACCGGCGCGCCGACGTTCGTACCAGCTGGGGAATACCAGCCCGAAGGACATTTACAAGCCGGGCTTCCCGATGAACCTCCTCGGAAACGTGAAGCTGTTCGCCCTGTTTGGCGTCGCCGTGATCGCATCGATGATCATCGCAGCCGTACTGACCAATCGTGGCAACGACAGCGATGCGGAAGCCGACGACCTGCGGACCGTCACTCCGACGGCAACCGTGGACGCTTCCGCGACGGCGAGCCCGTCCGCATCGGTCACGGCCAAGACCTTCGCGGCCGCTGAGCAGGTGGTTGATCCGGCGAAGCAGTACACCGCCACGATGAAGACATCGAAGGGCGACATCGTCATCAAGCTATACGCAGACAAAGCCCCGAACACGGTCAACAGCTTTGTCTTCCTGGCGAAGCAAGGCTATTTCGATGGGATCACGTTTCATCGCGTGGTGAAGGACTTCGTCATCCAGGCCGGTGACCCGACGGGCACCGGAAGCGGCGGCCCTGGTTACACCACGAAGGACGAACCGAACGAAATTCCGAACAAGCGCGGCACGATCACGATGGCGAAAGTCGCAGGTTCCGGCGTGTTCGGCAGCCAGTTCTTCATCAACCTGAAGGACAACGCGGCCCTGGACTACAACAACACGAGCGGCGACAAGTTTTACCCGTTTGGCGAAGTCACCAGCGGGATGGATGTGGTGGACGCAATCGGCAATGCCACCCTGGCCGGCAGCAAGCCCAACCCGCCGATCACGATCACGACCGTCACCATCGAAGAAAAGTAGCGACTCCCGGGCGGCAAATCGAAGGCACTGAGCCCTCACCGGTCACCGGTGAGGGCTTTCCTCTTCGACTCGGGCCACAACGCGGGCGATGAGCTCCCGCAACGAGTCAATCTCCGGCAGCGATCCCTCCGAGCCGAAGTAGACTGAAGTGAAGAATTTTCCCTGCGCCACGTGGGCGACCAGCACGGCGATGCGGCGGCCAGATGGCTCGACAGTGATGCGGTGCACGCCGGGCGCCACGTCCTCTACCGTCCTGTTTCCTTCCGGTAGCCAGGCGATTCCCGAAACTTGCAGGGCAGGGTGGTCGGTGTCGAGGCCAGCTGCATAGGCGGCCGCCTGCTCCGGCGTCGCGAACTCGACGGCCTGGCAAACCACGCTCAACGGTGGATCGAACGGGGGCTTCGGCAGCACCTGATTGAAGAATACGAACCTTCCTCGGAGCAAGCCGGCTTCTTCGAACTGGCGTTCGCGGAAGTCGGCGTCGTCACTCAGGTCGGCCAGATCCCGGGGGGTGAACTCACCTCGAGCGAGTTCGATGTAGTCGCCTTGCAGGTCAGCGGAGGAGCAGAGGCGCCGATCGAGGTCATCGGCGGCGGGCTCGCCAGTCGAGCAAGCCGAGAACGACGCTGCAGCGACGACGAGTGATACGACGAAACTGCGCCTAACCGGCACGTTCCGAGTCAGCTTCTGGCCCGATCATCCCGTGTTTCGCCTGGTAGCGCTCCACCAGCACGATGAGACCAAAGAAAGGGAAAAACAACAGCAATGAAACGAAACCCAGGGTCCACTCCGGGATGATGAAGAGCAGGATGGCGACGGCCGCGAAGAACGCCATCCCGATGATGGAGAGAATGCGCCCGGCGAGCACCCATGGCGTTACGGCGCTGTTCACCGTTCAATCTTCGCCGGTGACCGGCCGGGGGTCTAGACGAAGCTGAACGGCGCTTCAATATTGCGGCGGCTCACGTATACTCGGGCCGATTGCCCCCTGGAGGTGTGTTATGGCCCGCCCTGTCCTGCGCACTGAGCTTTGCGACACGCTCGGAATTGAATACCCGGTCATCCTGGCCGGCATGGGACCGGTTGCCGGCGGAATCGATGGCCCGGTTGCGACCTCTGCCCTCGTTGCCGCAGTCTCGAACGCCGGTGGCCTTGGCGTCCTCGGCGGCGCCGGGTTCAGCGCCGAGCGCCTGCGCGCCGAGATCAACAAGGTCCGAACCATGACCGACAAGCCATTCGGCGTGGACCTGTTGCTGCCTTCGAACTTCATGGGTGGCGCCGCCGCCGGCGAAATGCCGCGCGACCCCCGCGACCTCATCCCTAAGGAGACAACCGCGGGATTGAAGTCGATCGCCTCGAACCTCGGCGTCCAGTGGCAAGAGGCCCCGCGGCCGGCTGCCACCGCGCCAAGGCCAAGCGGCGGCGGCATGTCCGACGCACAGATGGAAGTCGTAATCGAGGAGAAGATCGCGGTATTCGCCTCTGGCCTCGGCAGCCCGGCGCCCTGGATCGACCGGCTTAAGGCGAACGGGACGAAGATCCTTTGCCTGGTTGGTAACGTGAAGAACGCGAAGCGCGTGGCCGGCATCGGTGCAGATGCGGTGGTTGCGCAGGGGACCGAGGCAGGAGGACACACCGGGCGCATTGCGACCTTCGCGCTCGTCCCGCAGGTCATCGATGCAGTGGCACCAACACCGGTAATCGCGGCGGGCGGAATCGCCGATGGGCGCGGCCTCGCCGCCGCCCTCGCGCTGGGCGCCGTGGGCGCCTGGTGTGGCACGGCCTTCCTGGTGGCCGAAGAAGCGAACCAGCCAACGACGCAGAAACAACGCGTCCTCGACGCGGGCGATGAAGACACGAAGATCACCCGTCTCTACAGCGGCAAGACGATGCGCAACATCACCAACCCGCTCATCGAGGCCTGGGAGTCTTCGGGGCTGCAGGCGCTCCCGATGGGGCTCCAGGGATTACTCATCCAGGACCTCGTCTACTCGGTACGCCAGTCAGGCAGGGAAGACCTGCTCATGAATGCGGCCGGCCAGGCCTCGGGCATGCTGACAAGGATCCGGCCCGCTGCCGACATCCTGCACGACATGGTTGCCGGAGCCGCCGAGATCCTTGGACGTACGCTCCCGGCACGGGTCACCGCGGTCCCGGAAGCATGACGGACCGCGCCCTCGAAGGAGTCCGAGTCATCGAATTCACCGACGAAATCGGCTCTTACTGCGGCCGGCTCCTCGGCGACCTCGGTGCTGAGGTGATCAAGGTGGAACCGCCTGGCGGCGGCCGCGAACGCCACGTCGGCCCGTTCATCACAGGCTTCGAAGGCGAGCCGGATGCGAGCCTTGCCTTCTGGGTGCACAACACCTCGAAGAAGTCGGTCGTCCTGGACCTCGACCTCCCCGGAGCGCAGGAAACGGCGCGCAAGCTCGCCCTGAGCGCCGACATCGTGCTCGAGGACTACCCTGTCGGGTATCTCTCTGCACGCGGGCTGGGATATGAACAGTTGCGCTCGCAGAAGCCGTCGCTGGTCTACACCTCCGTGACCGGGTTTGGCCAGACGGGACCGCACGCCGGCTGGGCATATGCCGACATCGTCGGCCAGGCGATGGGCGGGCTCATGACTCTGGCCGGCGAACAAAGCGACCCGCCGAACCTCATCTATGGCCGGCAGGCGGACGTCTCGGCAAGCATCCACGCGGCCCAGGGCACCATGATCGCCCTCCTCCACGCCGAAGCGACCGGCCAGGGCCAACTGGTCGACGTGTCGGCGCAGGAAGCTGTCTCTATCTCCCAGGAAACCGCGATGCAGACCTGGGACTTTCACAAGAAGAACCGGACGCGGACGGGCGAACTAGGCGCCCTTCCGATACGACTCCCGGGTTCCGGTACGCTGAAGACCAAAGACGGATACGTCCTCCTGTTGATCATCGCACCGGCCGGAAAGGATCTCCCGGACCTTGTCGCGTGGATGCGCGAGGAGGGCAAGGCGGGGAAGCTAGACGAAGAGCCTTATGCTTCATTGCTCGCGAAGTTCAACATGGCGTTCCTGACGCAATTGATGGGCAACCCCGCGGAGGCGGTGACGGTCCTCCAACACCTGGGCGCGATGAACCAGGAAATCGCCAATTTCTTCGCCTCGAAGACCGCGAAGGAAGCGTATGAAGAAGGGCAAAACCGGCAGTTGCTTGTCGGAATCGTTTCGACGCCGAAAGACCTGGCCGAAAACACGCAGTTGCGGGCCCGCGACTGGTACGTAACGTTCCCGGAAGCACCCGCCGGGCCAGCTGTAGAGTTTCCAGGCCCGCCCTACCGGCTCTCGGAGACACCCGCGCTGATCGCCCGTCCGCCGCGGCTGGGAGAACACACCGAAGCCGTCCTGGCGGCTTTGTAAGAAGGAGCCACACCATGTCCAAGCGACCCCTCGAAGGTCTCCGCGTCGCCGACTTCTCGTGGTTCGGGGCCGGCCCGATCGCGGCCAACACACTCTGCCACTTCGGCGCAGAAGTCGTGCGTATCGAATCCGAAACCAAAGTCGATGGCATCCGCATGGTCCATCCCTTCGCGATGAACCCGGACGGCACGTTCAAGTCCGGCTACAACGTCTCGGGGTACTTCAACAACTACAACACCGGCAAGCTTTCGATGTCGCTCAACCTGAACACCGAAAAGGGCCAGGAGATCGGTTACCGGATCATCGAGAAGAGCGACTTCTTCCTCACGAACTTCACGCCTCGAGTCGTGGACAAGTGGAACCTCCGGTACGACCAGATCACGAAGGTGAACCCGAGCATCATCGCCGCGTACGCGCCGATGCAGGGGCTCGAAGGACCACACCGCGATTTCCTTGGCTTCGGGGCGGTGCTGACTCCTGTTACCGGCATCAGCGAGATGTCGGGCTTCCCGAACCGCCCACCTTTCGGCATCGGGACGAACTACCCGGATTATGTCATCAACCCCGGACACACGGTGACCGCGATGCTGGCTGCGCACCGCTACAGGCTAAAGACCGGAAAAGGCCAATGCGTCGAGCTCCCGCAACTCGAATCGGTCGTAAACGCCCTCGGGACGGCTGTGGCGGAGCGGCTCGCGAACGGCACGAACCCGACGCGGACGGGCAATCGCCACCCGGCGTATTCGCCGCACGGCGCTTTTCGCTGCGCCGACGACCCGGGTTCGGTGAATTCGCCGGACCGCTGGGTGGTGGTGGCCTGCCGCGACGACGCTGAGTGGATGCGGGTGGCTGGCGTGCTGGGGCACGGTGACATCGCCCAAGACGGCAGGTTCAACTCGCTTGTCGCACGCAAGGACAACGAGGACGAACTCGAAGGACTGATCAACTCCTGGACGGCGGGCTGGAAGGCGGAAGAACTCTGCGCGGCGCTGCAGGCGGCCGGAGTACCCGCAGGCGTGGTGCAAAACGCCCAGGACATGCTGGATCGGGACCCACACCTGAAGGCTCGGGAGTACTACCAGTACGTCGAGCACGCGGAAGCCGGGCGCGAGGCGCACGACAGCCCGGCGGCGAGGCTCTCGGAGACACCCGGCTGGGTGCCCGGGCCGGCTCCACTGATGGGCGAACACACAATGGACGTTTGCGAGCGGATCATCGGCCTGACGATGGATGAGATCGCCGACCTGCTTGCCGAAGGCGTGCTGGTGTAGGCGCCTCCGGATGGCCCCGCGGGACGCTCCCCCGACGACCGTTCCCGGAGCCTGCCTTTCGCTGTGTTAAGATTGCGGCGAACCCGCCAAGGAGCGACACCGTGTCCCTCGTCATCGCGCTCATCGTCATCGCCGTTGTTGTCGTCGCCATCGTCGCATGGGTGATTGGCATCTATAACGGCCTCGCCCGCGCCCGCATCCGCGTCAAGGAAGCCTGGTCGGGCATCGACGTCCAGCTGAAGCGCCGCAGCAGCCTGATCCCGAACCTCGTGGAGACGGTGAAGGGCTATGCCGCGCACGAGAAGGAAGTGCTCGAGAATGTGACGCGGGCTCGCGCCATGCTGGACCGCGCAGCAACACCGGGCCAGGCCGCCCAGGCCGACAACATGCTGACCGGTGCGCTCCGGTCGCTGTTCGCCGTCGCCGAGGCCTATCCGGACCTCAAGGCGAACACGAACTTCCTCGAACTCCAGCGCGAACTGACCGACACCGAAGATAAGATCGCGTATTCGCGCCAGTTCTATAACGGCAACGTCCGCGTCTACAACGAAAAGACTGCTACCGTCCCTTCGTCGATCATCGCCGGGATGTTCCACTTCGAACCGGCTGAGTTCTACGAAGCGGAAGAAGCCGCGAGAGAAGACGTCAAGGTTTCGTTCGGCACGAACTAACTTCGTGACGGCGCAGATCGACCGTTTGCGCTGGCACCAGGACCGACGATCGACCATGAATGCCGAAGAATCGAAGCGAATTGAGATGCGGTTTGAGCGGGACATCGCCGTCCTGGCCGGGTCGGCGCCGATCGGTCGAGCAATCGACGCGACCAGTCCCGCGGCGCATGCCTCGCCATGACCTTGCCCTCCGCTCCCATCCCCGGCTCCACCCTCGTGTACGACCGGATCTCGGCGAACAAACGGACGACGTGGCTGATGATGATCGGATTCGTCGTCATCCTGACGGCGTTGATTGGGCTCGCTGCTTACGCGCTCGGCCTGGGACTGGGCGTGATGGGTTTCGTCGGGATCGCGCTCATCGTTTACGCGCTGTTTTCGTACTGGGCATCGAGCAGCATCGTGCTTTCCATTTCGGGGGCGCATGAAGTTACCAAGGAAGAAGAGTGGGAATTCGTCCGGCGGGTGGAGAACCTATCGATCGGCTCCGGGCTACCCATGCCGCGCACCTGGGTGATCGAGGACTCCGCCCCGAACGCGTTCGCGACGGGCCGGGACCCGAACCATTCACATGTGGTTGTAACCCGAGGCCTGCTGGACAAACTGGAGCCAATCGAACTCGAAGGCGTGCTCGCCCATGAGCTGTCCCACATCGGCAACTATGACATCCGCGTGATGACCCTGGCGGTCGTGCTCGCCGGGCTCATCGCCCTCGTGAGCGACTTCTTCCTCCGGTGGAGCTTCATGGGCGCCGGCGGCCGGAAGAGCGGCAAAGACAAAGGTGGCGGCGGGCTGGGAATCATCATCATTATCCTGGCTGTCGTCGCGGCCATCCTTGCGCCGATCATCGCCCAGGCGATCAAATTCGCGGTCAGCCGCCAACGCGAATACCTGGCCGATGCGAGCGGCGCGCTCCTCTGCCGGCATCCGGAGGCACTGGCCCGGGCGTTGGAGAAGATTGCGCTCGACCCGGAACCGCTTGAGGCCGCGAACAAAGCGACCGCTCACCTCTACATCTCCAACCCGCTGAAAGAACACCAGAGCTTCCTGAACAACCTGTTCAGCACGCATCCACCGACGGAAGAGCGCATCCGGCTGCTACGAAGCATGTAGCGCAGGTCCCGGGCGCGCACCATCCCCCTTCGCGACCGCCGTATGACGCAGCGTTTCGGCCCATTAGGCCCAGTCCAATTGGGTCTTTCGGCCCATGGTGCGGCGGTGCGGGGGGTCTATTCTCTATATGGAACAAAGACCACCCAGGACGGGGGTCGAGGGAAAAGGAGGAACAGGAAATGACCAGGACAACCGGTCTCCGCTTCCACGCCCTCTACCGAGTCTGGATCGTGCAGAGATAAAGGCGAGACAGCCGGTAGCCCACCAGGATGGGAGGTTCGTCCAGATGAAACTCAGAGTCCATGCGAAGAATCGCTGGTGGTTCGGTCCGCAATAAGGCTCGCAAGGGCCAGGCACAGCGCCCCAGTCCCGGCAGCACCAGGTAGCTACGCAAACGCTTAGCGGTTGCCCCTGACGGAAGGTGCCCGCGGCGCTCCCCTCGGGAGGAAATGCTCAGAACGGACCCGGGATTGAAGGGCGGAGCAAACACACAACAGGCCTCGTGACCAGCGAGGCCTGTTTCTTTGTTCCCGGCACCCTGTTCCAGAGGCAGCTAGACTATCCCGGCCAACGGTATTGGCCCGCGGCAATCCACCAGCGAGGACAACCTCAGCCACATGGGTCTCCGAACTCCGCAGCAGTACATCGACTCCATCCGCGACGACCGAACCGTCTTCTACCGCGGCGAACAGGTCGCCGACGTTACGACGCACCCGATCATCAAGAAGGCAGTCCATCACGCCGCGCTCGACTTCGAAATGACGGAGGACCCCGAGTACCGGGACCTCGCCGTCGTGAAGGAGGGCGGCGACGGGTACAGCCGCTACTTCAAGATCCCCGCGAGCACAGACGACCTCCTCAAGCGCAGCCAGCTCATCGAAGCTGCGACCGCCCTTGGCAAGACTCTGGTCGTCCTCGTGAAGGAGATCGGCACCGATGCCCTCTTCGCACTTCATCGCGTCTCCCGCCAGGTCGACCAGAAGTACGAGACCGACTACCTGCGGCGAGTCCAGGCTTTCTACAAACACTGCCGGGACAACGACCTCGCACTTTCGGTCGCCCAGACCGACGTTAAGGGCGACCGGAGTGCAGGGCCCCAGAACCAACCGCATCCCGACTACTACACACGGATCGTCGAGCGCCGGGCCGATGGAATTGTGGTCAGGGGCGCGAAGATCCACACGAGCTGCACGACCAACGTCAACGAACTCATCGTGCTCCCGACCCGGGCGATGTCGGAGGCCGACAAGGATTACGCGCTGGCGTTCGCTATCCCGGTGAATACGCCGGGGGTGAAACTCGTCGCGAGCCCGTACGGCGGCAGCCCGAAGAGCGAGTTTGACGCCCCCCTGAGCGCCGACCGGAAGATGATGGAGACGATCACCATCTTCGATGACGTGTTCGTACCATGGGACCGCGTGTTCATGGCCGGCGAGCACGATTTCGCGGCTGCGATCGCGCTTGGCTTCGTCGAGTACCACCGGTTCACCGCCGTCAGCTACAAGCTTCCGCTCGTCGACGCGTTGATTGGGTCCGCCCTCCTGATGGCTGACATGAACGGCATTGCGAAGGCCGCCCACGTGCGCGACAAGATGATCTGGCTCATCAGCTACGCCGAAACGCTGCGCGCCCTGACGGAGATGGCTGCGATCCGCGGCACCGGCGATGCGGACGGCATTTTCGCGCCAGACGCATTGACCACCAACATGGCGAAGTACCACTTCGCGCACCACTACCACGAGGCACTTCAGCACGTCCAGGACATCGCCGGCGGCATGCTCGTCACGGGACCTGGCGTGGAGGACTTCGCCAACCCGGAGACCGGCGACCTCCTGAGGAAGTACCTCGGCGGCCGCGCGGGCATCGACGGGGAGGTACGCACGCGAGCCATGAATATGGTCAGCGACCTGACGACGGGGGACTTCGGCGGCTACCACGCTGTCCTCGCGATCCACGCGGAAGGTTCGCTGGAGGCCGAGAAGCTGATGATCTCGCGCGCCTATGATTCCCGCAGAACACTCGCCTATGCGAAGAAGCTGGCCGGTATCCAGGAGTAGCTGAATGGCGGATAAGTCGACGGCGATACACGACCTGATGCGCGGATACGAGCAGTTCCGCGCCCCGCTCGAAGCGCTGGACGACGGGGCCTACGGCGAAACGTGGCTGGGAGAGTGGAACCTCTCCCAGCTCCTCGCCCACATGGCGGGCTGGTACCGCGAAATGACGGCTGCCATCGCACGCACCAGTCGTGGAGAGCGCCCGACACCGGCCGGGGTCGACTACAGCGACGCCGATGCCTGGAATGCCACCTTCGCGACAAAGGCGGAGGCGGGACGCTCGGCACTTGCGGACTTCGATGCCGCCTACGCCGGGTATCTCGCGGCAGCCCGAGGGCTGCCCGAGGAGTTGTTCGGGCTGGCCGCCGAGGGAGGGCGCCCACTGATTGGGAACCGTCTCCTCCAGGGCGCCGGCACAGGCCACTTCGAGGAACACCAGGCGGAACTGACGGCCTGGATCGAGTCGCGCAGGAAGTAAGAGACGCTGGTGGAAATGCCGCTGTTCCCACTGCGCACCGTCCTTTTCCCGGGGATGCCGTTGCCGCTGCGCATTTTCGAGGACCGCTACAAGACCATGGTCCGGGAACTCCTGAGAAGCGGCCGGGAGTTCGGGGTCATCCTCATCCGTGAGGGGCAAGAGGTTGGTGGTGGGGCAAGGCCTCATCGCGTCGGGACGTTGGCTCGCATTGAAGATGCCACCGAACTCCCGGGCGGCCGGTTCGCCATCGACACCCGGGGCACGCGCCGATTCCGCCTGCAGCGGATGCTGCGGCCGCGACCCTATCCGTACGGCGAGATCGAGATCATCGATGAACCATCGCCGGCGAACACGCCGCAACTCCAACATGCGATGGAAACAGTGCGAACCACTTTCCCGCTCTATTTCCGGCTGGCGCTGTCGCTTTCGGATCAGTGGGCACAGGCTCTGAAGTTACCCGTGCGACCGCACGAACTGGTTGACTTCATCGGCCCGTGGCTCCAGCTCGAGGAGGAGCCGAAGCAGCGACTGCTCGAGCTGGAAGCCGCCCAGGACCGGGTTGCCCACCTTGCCGAAGTGCTGGACGACCTGCTGCTCCGCACGAGAGAGGAAGTCGAAGACCATCGGCGCACGAAGTACCGGGCGATCGGGTCCGGCAATTGAAGGGCCGGAGGGAAATGAAAGAGGATCCGCGGAACGCGGACCCTCCTCGTGCTGTTGCCGTCGTGCCTGCGACTACGGCAGTGCGAGCATTCGTTCGAGAGCGACGAGCGACCACTTCCGGGTCTCGGCGTCGACCTTCACTTCGTTGACGACCACGCCCTGGAGCAGCGCTTCAAGCACCCAGGCGATGTAGGCCGGGTGAATTCGGTACATCGTGCTGCAAGGGCAGACCACGGGGTCGAGGCAGAAGACTGTCTTGTCCGGGTTCTGCGCGGCAAGCCGGTTCACGAGATTGATCTCCGTCCCCACAGCCCAGGTCGTGCCGGCGGGGGCTTCGCTGATCGCCTTCACGATCTTTTCGGTTGAGCCGTTGTCATCGGCGGCCTGGACCACGTCCCACGGGCACTCGGGATGGACGATGACGCGGACGCCGGGGTGCTCCTTGCGAGCCTTCTCGATCTGCGCGGCAGTGAAGCGCTGGTGGGTGCTGCAGTGCCCTTGCCAGAGGATGATCTTCGCCTTCTTGAGCTGCTCGGCGGTGACCCCCCCGTGCGGCATTCGCCAGTTCCAGAGGACCATCTCATCGAGCGGGATACCCATCGCGTAGCCGGTGTTGCGGCCGAGATGCTGGTCTGGGAAGAAGAGTACCTTTTCGCCGCGTTCAAACGCCCACGTGAGCGCGCGGGCGGCATTGCTGGAGGTGCAGACGAGGCCTTCGCGTTCGCCGACGAACGCTTTGAGGGTGGCGGCACTATTCATATAGGTGACGGGCACGACGCTGGCACCCTCACCGAGCATCTCGTGGATTTCGTCCCATGCCTGGTACACGTCGTCGGGATCGGCCATGTCGGCCATCGAGCAGCCGGCGGCCATGTTCGGCAGGATGACCTTCACCTTTTCGGCCGTGAGGATATCGGCCGATTCCGCCATGAAGTGGACGCCGCAAAAGAGGACGTATTCGAGCCCCTCTTTCTCGGCGGCGTGGCGGGCCAGCTTGAAGCTATCGCCGGTGAAGTCAGCGAACTTGATGACCTGATCGCGCTGGTAGTGGTGTCCGAGCACCGTCAGCCGCGTACCAAGTTTGGCCTTTGCGTAGGCTATCCGCCGGTCCAACTCCTCGGGTGTCATCGCGAGGTATTCACGCGGGATGTCCTGCTGCCAGCTCACGAATGCCGGTTCCTCGGAAAGGGGGACCGGGATGAGCGCATCCGTCGGACAGGTGTCCGGATCGGTGTACATCACCAGCCTCTCGGCATAGTCGAGCGCCTTCGGCGTCAGAATAGCCATGCGGGACCTCCTGGTTAGTGTCACTCCTACACTAAGTCCGCGTTAACAGTGCCACGCCTTGGTAGTTCGTGTCAACCTGACACGAAGTGCCCGGAGGCGCCCCGGAGAATTTCTTCGTTTCCTCAGAGGAAGCGTGGGGACGCTGCTGGACGAAGGACGCGCGCCACCGCCCGGCTGACACGCATCTCTTTCACCAGGAAGGTCGTCCCACCAGGGCGGCCTTCCGCGTTTCTCCTCAGAGACGCGTCAGCGCTTGCCGGTCCGCTGGATCCGGCGGCCCCATCCACGGTTCATCATCCAGCGAGAGGTGATCCGCGAGAAGCCGAAGCCGAGCAGGATCGCCCAGAACGTGAAGGCGACGTAGGTGAAAGGCGTATCGCCTGCGAGGCCGGCGATGAGGCCCATATACAGCCCGATGAAACCGCCGGCCGCGAAGGCGAAGTAGACCGGGAACGTCCGCCACTCCCACGCCGGTCTGGAGACGGGCTGCATGCCGCCCGGTGCCTGCACCGGCGATGACGTTTTCTTGCGCCGCGTACGGGCGCTCACGATGGCACACCGAAGCGCAGGCGGAAGGCCATGTCGCAGCGCAGGCAGAGCGGGACAGCATCGCGTCCGAGGAGACTCCGAAATCCGATCACATGAACTCCACAGGCCCGGCCCACTTCGTCAATTCGCGAGTCGGGGTAATGAAACAGGCCTCCGCAATCGGCGCAAATGAGCGCGCTCCGGCGGCCGATGTCTTCCTTGCACTCCACGCAGCAGGTGGCGGGCACGGCGCAATTGTCGAGACTCGAAGGGCGAATGTCGATGCGGCTCAGTGGGTAGCAGCGAAAGCCAGTACATCCGCCCGCGTGAACAGCAGTACGCCGGACGCAGTCTTGCGGTGCTTCACGTGTCCCAGTTGGGCGGCGCGCTCGATGACTGGGCCTGCCAGACCGGATGCTGCCGCCGCTTCGTCCAGATCGAGGACGTCGTCGAGGCTACCGCCAGGCGGTTCCGCGGGCGGGTTGAGGCAGGTGTTGCAGCCGAACTCGAGACCGAGGTGTTCCTCGTTGATCCAGACCTGGCCACAGTCGTCACCGGGAAGGTCGGCCCGGGAGTTGAGATGGTAAAGCGCGCCGCAGACCCCACAGAACGCCTCCATGTGGGGTTCGACGACGAGTAAACAGACGACACAAACGGAGGTACCTGGAGCGGAAGCCATGTTTTGAACCTGTGTTGAGACTACAGGAACCTTGACTCGCAGGGAAAGCCGTCCCTATGATCATAGCGCTTTAGCAATTCCTTGGCCGCCCCATAACCTGGTGGCCGCCAGTCCCTCAGATGAGGGACAGGAGGGTGCGTGGCCCTGGCCACTTCGACCGACTATGACCGTTTAGTCGAACGGCTTGGCGTGAAGCCGCTGCCGGAAGGTTTGCTCGGGCAAGCCCTGACCCACGCGTCCTACCTCAACGAAGCCGATTCGACGGCCGCCTCGAACGAGCGCCTGGAGTTCCTCGGCGATTCGGTGCTGGGGATGGTGTTCGCGTCCGTCCTCTTCGACCAATTCCCGGATGCGGGCGAGGGCGACCTGACGAAAATGCGCGCCGAGATCGTGCGGGGCACCAGCCTCGCACGCGTCGCGGAACGCCTCGGGCTGGGCGAACACATCATCCTCGGACGGGGTGAGGAAACCGCCGGTGGCCGGACGCGGGACCGGAATCTTGCCGGTGCGCTGGAGGCCGTGATCGGGGCGGTGTACCAGGCGCACGGGTATCGCGCGGCCAAGGCCCTCACCCGGCGGCTGCTCAAGCCGGAACTGGAACAGATCCATCGCGAAGGCGCCCGCGTCGATGCGAAAAGCTCTCTGCAGCACCTCGTCCAGGCGCGCTGGCATGAACCACCGGGATATGTCACGGTGCAGGAAGCCTCCGGTGCGGAGCACCGGTTCATCGTGGAAGTCCGCGTCGCGGGGACCACCCTCGGACGGGGCGAGGGAAGAAGCAAACGCGAAGCCCAGCAGGCCGCCGCGCAGGAAGCCGTGCTGGCGTTGACTTCACAACCGAAGATGGAGGGCTGACCCCGTGTACCTGAAACGCCTCTCCGTCCAGGGGTTCAAGAGCTTCGCCAATCGGACGCAGTTCGAGTACGGGCGTGGGATCACAGCGGTTGTCGGCCCAAACGGTTCGGGAAAGAGCAACGTTTCCGACGCGATCCGATGGGTCCTCGGGGAACAGAGTTCGAAGCTGCTCCGAGCGAAGAAGCAGGAAGACGTCATTTTCTCCGGGACAAAGGACCGCGCCGCCGTGGGCATGGCCGAGGTTGCCCTGACGCTGGACAACGAGGGCCGCTGGCTCCCGGTTGACTTCGCAGAGGTGGAGATTGCGCGGCGGGTCTACCGAAACGGCGATTCGGAGTACCTGCTGAACGGTTCGCGCGTGCGGCTTCGCGACGTGATCGACCTCTTGATGAAGGGGGATGTCGGACAGAACAGCTACTCGATCATGGGCCAGGGCCTCGTCGACGAGGTGCTGAGCATGTCGCCCGACGAGCGGCGATCCTTCCTGGATGAAGCTGCCGACGTGAAACGGTTCCGGCTCAAGATCCGCGAGGCCCAGGATCGACTCTCGGCGACGCGAGACAACATCGACCGGGTTTCGCTGATCATCGATGAGATAGAGCCGCGACTCGCCCACCTCAGCCGCCAGGCGGAACGGGCAGCCGAACACAAGAGGCTTTCGGCTGAACTCCTTGACCTCCTGAAGACCTACTACGGACACCAATGGAACGAAGCCCAGAACGCACTCGTGCGCGTACGAGCTGAACTCGACCAGGGTACGGCGGAGAACACGGCGGCGGCTCAGCGTGTTACCCAGCTGCGCGAACAGCTGCGCGCGCTTTCCGATGAGATTCGGAAGCGCCGTGAAGCGATCGGCCGGCGCGACACGCGAAACTCCGAGATCGACCAGCGGCTGGCGACTGCCGAACAGGCGCTGGTGCTCGACCGGGAACGCCACAACATGGTGTCCTCGCGGCGCGAAGAGGTCCGCATGGAACTCGAAGCGATCGAGGCCGAGCGGCTCTCGCTCGCCTCAACCGATGTCGATGACGGACGGCGTGGCATCGAGGTCGTGGGGGAAGCTGAAACGGCGCGCGAAGGCATGCAGCGCACACGGCAAGAGTTGGATGCCGCCGAACGCGAGTACTCCACGCTGCGCAGCCGAAGCCAGGAGTTGCATGACGGCGCCGATGGCGACGACCGCAGGGCGAACGCGATGGACTCGGACATCGAGTCCGCCCAGCGCCGAATCGCCGACCTGGAACGTGAACTCGAGCAGCTGGTCGCTCGCCGCAAGCAGATCATCGTCGAACTCATCGGCTATGGCCGGCGCTACTGCGAAGCTCGAGCGTCGGTGGCTGAAGGGGAGATCAACCTCGAAGCCGCGCGAAGGGAAGCTGATTCCGCCCGGGAGCAGCTCGTGCGGGTACAGGAAGAGGTGCGGGAGTTCGAATCCTCCGGCAACCAGGATCTGCGCGAACTCGACCACCTGGAAGGCCGGCTGGACGCCCTGAGCAGGGTGCAGGCCGAACACGACGGAGTCGCCGCGGGCACGCGCAATGTGCTGATCATGGGACAGGCGCTGATGGACGAGTTCGCCCCCGGCAGCATGGGCGAACCACCGGAAGTACCGGGCGTCGTGGGGCTGCTCTCCCGGCAGATCAAGGTCCCGGCCGGCCTTGAGGTAGCGATCAACGCAGCTCTGGAACAACGCCTCCACGCGGTGGTTGTCGAAAACGAGACGGTCGCACTCGAAGCGATTGGCGCACTCCAGCGGCGGAAGCAGGGACGCGCCCAGTTCATGCCTCTCGATTCGGTCCGCCATGTGTACCCGTTGAACCTGCAAAAGGAGCGCGGGGTCGTCGGCGTCGCATCGAAGCTCATCCGGTGTGAGAACCGCGTGAAGCAGTTGGTCGATACGCTGCTAGGCCGCGTCATCATCGTTGAGGACGTCCAGTCGGGGCTGCGCATGGTGAAGCGGGCGCTCGGCTCGGTGGTCACGCTGGATGGCGTCTACATCGAGCAGACCGGAGTGATGGCCGGCGGCTCGACCGGGGCCGATGAGGGCGAATTCATCCGCCAGCGAGAGCTCGAAGAGCTGCCGGAACGGATCGAGGAACTGCGCAAGAGGACCGAGGTGAGCGCGGAACGCGTCGCCGACGCCCGCGCGGCCATCGAACAGGTGGCGAAGCGATCGCACGAAACCGAAGCGGAATACGAAATGACCCGTCGGTCACTCGAAGGCGCCCGCTTCGACCTCGAACGCGAGCGGGAGCGGCTTCACCGCCTGCGCCGGGACATGGACACCGTCTACTCCAAGCGCGCCGACATCGAACGGGAACGCGCCGGTCGCGAGTCCCAAATCCTCCAGGCGCGAACCGCCGCGATCCAGCTGCAGCAACGTCGTGACGAACGGCGCGCGGCGATGGAAGCACTTCAGGCCGACTTGCAACTTGCGACCGAACGGCGCGAAGCGGCGCTGCGCTCCGTGTCCGAAGCGAGTGCCCGGCTCGCCACCGTGGAGGGCGAGCGCCGGACACTGACCGCCCTTCGAGAACAGCACGAGAAGTCCATCGACCGGTTGGATTCGCAGATCCAGGCGAAGCGTTTGCAGGCCCGGAACCTCGAGCTCGAAGGCGGCATCATCGACGAACGGCTGGGTAAGCTCGCACTCGAACTCGAAAACGCTCGAGCGGAACAGGCACGCTACGCCGAGGACGCCGCCCCGGACCGAGACGAACTCCACCGCCTTGAGAACCACGAACGGACCATCCAGGACGAGTTCAACGAAGCGCAGACCACACTGCTTACGATCGAACGGAGGCGGCTGGACCAGGAGTCGGAGCTGGCACGCACGACTGAGCACCTCGAACACCTGCGCCTGGAGATGGAGCGCGAGGGGCTCGCGCCGGACCGCGCCGGACAGATCGTCCCATTCGAAGATGCGATGGCCACCGATCCGATGTTTTCGGCGGAAGAGTTGGAGGCGCCGCGCGTGCAGGGCGGGGCGGAAATCGATGTCGAGACAATGCGTGCCCGCATCGAGGAACTGCGCCGCCAGATCCGCCGGCTCGGCACGATCAACGCCGAGGCCCCCGAAGACTTCCGCGAGTTCAAGGAGCGCCACGAATTCCTGACGACCCAGCTCGCCGACCTGACGGATTCCTCGGATCAGCTTCGGACGGCGATCGCCGACCTCAACGAAGAGATCCGGACGCGGTTCACGGCGACGTTCCACACGGTCAACACGAAATTCGCGGAGTACTTTGCCGCATTCTTTGGCGGCGGCGTCGCGAGCCTCTCGCTGACCGATCCACACAACCTCGCTGACGCCGGGGTCGAAATCGAGGCGCAACCACCCGGCAAACGGATCAAGAGTCTCAGTCTTCTCTCGGGAGGCGAACGCTCTTTGACGGCGGTAGCGCTGCTCTTCGCGCTGCTTGCGGCGAACCCGGCGCCGTTCTGCGTTCTCGATGAAGTCGACGCCGCACTCGATGAAGCGAACGTCGGCCGATTCACGACTGCGCTCCGCCAGTTGGCCGAGAAGACGCAGTTCCTTGTCGTCACGCATAACCGGCGAACCATCGAGGTCGCCGATGCGATCTACGGGGTATCGATGGGCAGGGACGGTGTCTCAAAGGTGCTGTCACTGCGGCTGGCGGACATCCCCCAGAACTGACCCTTAAGGTGGCCGCGGTTAGCATGGGCCGACCAAGAACAGGATTGCCGCGTGAGATTTTGGCGCAGGAAACCCTCGCACGAGGTCCCGGAGGAGAGCGGCGAAGCCATCGCGATCGCTGAGGAAGAGCTGCCCCTCGAACCGACCCCCGAGGAGCGTGCGGAAGTCCGCGAACAGACCGAACGTGCCGTCGAGCGAACCCGGCGCGGGTTTTTCGGGCGGCTCGGCGGGCTCTTCGAACGCGCGGACTTTAGCGACGACCTGTGGGACGAACTCGAGGAGATCCTCATCGGCGCAGACGCGGGCCTCGAAACCACCGAGGCGATCATCACCGCCGTCAGGAAACGAGCGAAGGACGAGGGTGTGAAGCAAAGCGCCCGGGTGCGTGAGTTCCTCCGCGACGAGCTGGTCGAGATCCTGGTCGAACCGGCAGCGGAACCCCTGGCATGGCTGGCCGAGGACGCACCGGAAATGACGATCGTCCTTGTTGTGGGCGTGAACGGGGCCGGCAAGACGACCTCGATAGCCAAACTCTCCCACGCACTCAAGAAGGACGGGGCGACGGTCATCCTTGGAGCTGCCGACACCTTCCGCGCCGCGGCCACCGACCAACTCAAGGTGTGGGGCGAGCGGATCGGCGTCCGCGTCATCGCTCACCAGCCGGGGGCCGACCCCGGCGCAGTCGTCTTCGACACGCTTTCGGCGGGCGAGAGCGCGAAGGCCGACTTCGTCATTGTCGATACGGCCGGGCGGCTACACACGAAGGCGAACCTGATGGAAGAGCTGAAGAAGATGCACCGCATCATCCAGCGAAACCACCCGGACGGACCGCACGAGACGTTCCTTGTCCTCGACGCGACCACGGGCCAGAACGGACTGATGCAGGCGAAGACGTTTGCCTCGGCGGTCGGAGTGAGCGGCATCATCCTCGCGAAGCTCGATGGAACGGCCAAGGGCGGGATCGCCTTCGCGATTGCCCATGAACTCGGCATACCGGTCCGTTTCATCGGGACGGGTGAGAAGATGCACGACCTGGCGCCCTTCGACGCCGAGGACTTCGTGGACTCGCTCCTGGCCTAGGAGGTTCCATGGCGGATGTCCTGGCCTTCTGGGCCGCCGCACTGGTCGTCGCCGCCTTCGGATACCCGATCGGCGCTGTGCTTCTTCGTCGCCTTCCGGATGGCGGGGCGGGAGTCGCCCTCCCGCTGGGGCTGGTGCTTGCGAGCTACGGGTACTTCATCCTCCGCGTGCTCGACCTGCTGCCGCCGGGGCGCGGCGGTTACCTCGGGGCCATCGCCCTGCTTGGGCTCGCGGGGGCAGCCGCTATGGGCCGGGACCGCTGGAGTGTGGTCACCTTGCGCCGAGGGATCCCTGGTCTGGGCATCGCATTCGGGATTTTCACGGTCGCATTCTTCGGTTATGTCGCTTTCCGCTCGTACAACGCCGAAATCGGCGGAACCGAACAGCCGATGGACTTGATGTACCTGAACGCCACGCTGAATGCCGAGGAGTTTCCGCCCAAAGACCCGTGGCTCGCCGGGGAAAAGGCCAGCTACTACTACTTTGGATATCTTCAGTCGGGGGTCCTGACCGCCGTCTCCGGCGTGCCCGCATCGACCGGTTACAACCTCTCGCTCGCCTACACTTTCGCGGCCTCTGCCGCGGCCATCGGGTCCCTGGGGTTCGCACTGGCACGGTGGATGCTTGGCGCGCGCGGCAGGGCATGGGCGACCGCTGCCGGCGCACATGCAATCGTTGTCCTGCTTTTCGTCGGATCGCTGGCCGCCGTCTTCGAATGGACCGCTGCCCATGGCCACATCGACCGGGGAATCTACGCGTTCTTCGGCGCGGAAGAGATAGCCGCCTGTTCCGTCCCGAAGGTCACCGACTACTGCTATTCGGGAGTGGCGGATCAGCGCACGACCGCGTGGTACCCGACCGAGTTCTGGTTTTGGTTCCGCGACACGCGCATCATCCCGGACACCATCACGGAGTCGCCGTTCTTTAGCTTCCTCCTGGGCGACCTGCACCCCCATGTGACCTCCATCCCGGTGGTCCTGCTGGTGCTGGCGCTTTCGCTAGCGACCTGGCGGGGAAGGTCGGTGCTCGACTTTCGCGTGCATCGGCGGCTCCCAATTCATGGGCTGGCGGTCGCGATCCTGTTGGGCGCACTGGCGTTTCAGAACGCCTGGGATGTTCTCACATTCACCCTCGTCTTCTCGCTGGCGGTGTTCGCGCGCAACCTGCGCCGGGCGCCGCCGTTGACCGCGCTCGTGACCTCCGTCGGTTATGTCGCGCCTTTGGGCGGCGCGGCGATCGTGCTGTACCTGCCCTGGGTGCTGACGTTCTCATCGCAGGCCGAAGGTATCCAGCCCTATGTCGGCGCGGGAACGCGGCCGGCACATGTGTTGCTCCAGTTCGGCCCCATCGTCGCCGCCGGGATTGTCGCTTCCGCTTCGGCGACCCGCGGTCTGCGGCGGGCCGGCGCGGTCAACGCCGCGCTGGGCACGGCATGGCTGCCGGTCCTGCCGTTCATTAGCTGGGTCGTGTTCGCGTGGCTCAAGGGTGACCTCACGACAGCGGTCGAATCGCGCACTGCCGGGGGCTGGTGGACGCTGGTGATCTACGCCTTCGCTCTGTGGGCAGTTTCGCTCGCGGCGGTGCTGATGTTGTCTGCCCGTAGAGCAGGGGCAGCGCCCGCCGCCTTTGCCGCCCTCGGCATCCTCCTGCTCTACGGTTCTGAACTGTTCTACGTGAAAGACGTGTTCGCGGGCGGCGCTCCACGATTGAACACGATCTTCAAACTCTCATATCAGGCGTGGATGCTGCTTGCACTGGGTGGCGGCGCGGCCACCGTCGCTGTGGTCGCCGAAGCCCGGCGGCGGCCGGTCGTGTTGGCGCTGGCGGGACCCGCCCTCGTGCTGGTGTGGCTTGGGCTGGCATTCCCGTTGCTCGCTTCGTTCAACCGCACCGAGGCGTTCACACAGGACACACACATCGATGGCCTCGCGGCGGTAAGGGCGTCGGATCCGGGTGAGTACGCGCTCGTCGAATGGATCGCTGAGAACACGCCGCGAGACGCCGTCGTCATCGAGGCGACCGGCCGTCGGTGGTCGCCCGGTGCGGACGGCCCCGCAGTCGTCGACGGTGGTTCAGACTACTCAGACGCCGGGCGCATCTCGGCACGCACGGGCCGTTCAACGCCGATCGGCTGGTACTTCCACGAGATCCAATGGCGGGGCAACAACGCGGACAACCATGCCGAGTATCAGCGGCGGCAGCAGCTGGTCGACTCTGTCTACATCTCAGGCGATCCTGACACGGTGCTGGATGTGATGCAGGAGTTCGGTGCTGAATACCTTGTGGTAGGACGAATCGAACTCTCCCGTTACCCGGGGCTTCTGCCCGACTTCTCGACGTTCCTCGACGTCGCTTACCGAACCGCGAATTACACCATCTACCGCCTGCCGCAGCACACGGTGGTCCAAACCTCATGAGCGACTTGCTGGCGGGCGGGCCCACGCGCCAACGAACGGTCGAAGTCTCCGTGGCGCAGCTGGCCTGGATCGTGGCCGGCACCGCGTTCTTCGCCTACCGCCTCGCCGCGTTCCTCAGCGCGCCCGTCGGCGGAGTCGAACTGGACAGCCTGGCAGGGGCGTGGCAGGCACATGCAGGAACCCCGGACGAACGATTCATCCCCACACTGTTCCAGGCGATCAGCGCATACAGCTTTGCCTTCACGACCTCTGAAGTGCCTGCCCGTCTCCTCGCGTTGCTTGCGTCCTGTTCCGTGCCCTTCGCTCTCTACCGCCTGCGGCCTTCCCTCGGCGAGTCGGGCGCACTGGCGGCGTTGGTCGTCGTTGCGCTCGACCCGGTCAGCATCCTCCTCGGAGCGACCGCCTGGCATGGCGGCCTGGACATCGCGCTGACGTTCTGGCTGCTCGTCCTGCTGCGCGAGGAGGAACTCGCGGACTGGGCGTGCGGCGCGGCCGGATTCCTGGTCGCGACGTCAGGCGCGGTGGTGCTCCCGGTCGTGCTCGCTTTCGCAGCGGTGCGGCTCCTGCGACAACAATATCCAACCCGGAGCCGCGCAAGCTGGGCCGCCGGCGGAGCGGTCATGGGGGGCGCGCTTGCAGCTACAAGCTTCGGTTTCGGCCTCCAGGACCCGGTCCTGCCGCCGATCGCCGCCCTGGCTCGCGGATTCGAGGCGACGTGGTCGACTGACTCAACGGGCGCCCTGGCCGGGTTCTACGGGTTCCCCGTGCTCGGGTTGGGAGGAGCAGCCGCTCTCTACCACGCCTACCAGTGCTGGAACGCCGAAACGTGGCCGGATGACTCGCTCGGGCTGCTGGTGGCTTCAGCGATTGCGTTCACCTGGGTCGTCGCGTCGACGGGCTCGACGGATCCGGTGCCCCTGGCAGCGGCTGCTGTCATATTGGCGCTCCTCATCGGAAAGATCACGCCGGCGGCGGGCGAGGCCATCTCGCGCATCTCGTGGCCGCACGCCATCGTGCCCCTGGCGGCAACCATGTTGGCTGCGCTTGTGGTTGAAGCGTGGGTCGTCGACTGGGCCCGCATCGACCGGATCGGCGACGGGCGCGACAAGCTGATCGTCACCGGACTCGTCATCGCCGCCGTTGCCTGTATCGGGCTGCTCGCCAGCAACCGGCGAACCGCTCCCGCCCTTCTGCTCGCCCCGGCCGGGACAGCGTTCATGCTGCTGCTCTCCGGCGCCTCGGGCGTGGCTTTCGGCGGCCCGAACGAACCGTTGCCGTCTCCGATGAGCAGCGTGCAGGGCGCGGAGATCAGGGAGATCGCCCTCCTCGCGCGCGAACAGCACGGGGGACAGATCGTCATCCACTCCGGGTTCGAACGCGCGAGCACCTGGCCGATGCGCGACTCCGGATCGGTTATCTACGCATCGCGGATCCCGGCGGAAGCCACGGTCGTCATCTGGCCGGTGACCGAGGCCGCTCCGGAGGGCTTCGCGGTCATCGAAGGCCAGTGGTCGTGGGAAGTGACGCGGCACGGTCCTGACGGCGACTTTCTCGACTACCTGCGATGGTTGAGCAACCGCAACATCCTGAAGACCGGCTTCGAGCCTGTCGCTGTGTACCTGAGGACGACGGAATGACGGCACGCCAGGTAGCTCTGCCGGGCGACACGGGAGTAGTCCAGCGCCTGCTGGCGAGACGGATCGCGTTGCGGTGGGAGTTCGCTGCGTACGCGGCGATCTTCGGGATTGCCTTCGGCCTTCGCTTCTTCGACCTTGGGACGCGCGCGCTCCACCACGACGAAAGCATTCACGCGCAATGGTCGTGGAGCCTCCTTCAGGGCAGCTACCGCCACAGCCCGGTCTTCCACGGACCGTTCTACTACCACGTCCAGGGCCTGGTTTTCTTCCTTTTCGGCGCGAACGACTACACGAGCCGCGTCTCGGCGGCGGTCTTTGGTTCGGCCCTCGTCGCCTTGCCTCTGCTCCTGCGACGAAAGCTGGGACCCGCGGGAACCCTCGCCGCCGTCGCGTTCATCGCGTTGTCGCCGACACTCGTCTACTACAGCCGATTCTTCCGCGAAGACATCTACATGGCGTTCTTCACGATGTTGATGGTGGCCGCGATGTGGCGCTACAACGAAGAGGGGCGCGACCGCTGGCTCTACCTTCTGGCCGCCGGGTTTACCGGCAACGTGCTTACGAAGGAAGGGGCCTTCCTTGCGATCGCGGTGTTTCTCGTCTATCTCGACCTGCACCTGGCCGCCCAACTGGCCGGACGGACGCTCCAGAACTGGTCGGCACGCGCATACCGGCGAGAGCTGACCGCCATTATGGCTACTCGCGGATTGGAGGATGGCGACCCCACGCTCGAAGCAGAAGGGCGCAAGTTGACGAACCTGGACGTGCCGTGGCGGCGCGCAGCGCTCACCCTCGGGCTGGCGCCGTTCGCGTGGATTGTGGCCGCGCTCTGGCCGTTCCTCGGCGCCTTGAAGGACCGGTTCGACTGGGGCGAGGAAGTCCCGCGCCCGGGCGACCTGTTGATCCTCCTCGGGACGTTTACGCTGCCGTTGCTCACGCCGGTGAGCCGGGCGTACATCCTCGAACCTTTCGGGATCATCGAAAAAGACCGCCTCAGCTGGGAGCTGCGGCTGCAAGGCACGATCCCCCGACAGGACCAGGTGGCCATCCTCGGCCTGTTCTCAGTCACGACCAGTATTGCGGCGTTCGCCGGGCTGCAGTGGCGTCCGAAGCTGTGGAGCATCGCCTTCTTCAGCTGCGGCCTGGCGTACCTGACGCTGATGACTTCGTTCTGGACGAACCTGAACGGGCTGATTTCGGGGCCGTGGGGCTCGCTGGACTACTGGCAGACGCAGCAGCACGTCTCCCGCGGCGACCAACCGTGGTTCTACTACTACATGCTGATGCCGGCTTACGAGTTCCTCCCCCTTGCGCTGTGTATCGGGGGCGCGTGGTGGACGGTGGTGCGGGGCACCGCGTTCTCTCGTTTCCTGGCCTTCTGGCTGGTCGGGATGTTCGCGGCGCTGGCGTGGGGCGCCGAGAAGATGCCCTGGCTGAACTCGCATCTCGCGCTTCCAGCCTGCGTGCTGGCCGCCTATTCGGTGCAACAGGCGTGGGAAGCGTGGAAGGACCGTCCCGCTTTCCGGAAGCTTGTCCCCACGCTGTTCAGCGTCGCGATGGTCTCGGCGGGCGGCCTCGCGGTGATCGCGTTCATGCCGAGCGGCGCCATTTACCACCTCATCCGCGCCGCGGTGGCCCTGGGGGTGGTCACCTCGATCTGGTTCGCTGCCGCACCTTCCGGGCGGCGGGCGATCGGGCTGATCGCAGTAACGGCCGTCATCGGCGCGTTCGCATTCTTCTCGGTGAGGAGCATGGTGATGGCCTCGTTCGCCCGCGGCGACGACCCACGAGACCTGCTCATCTACACTCAGAGCTCGGGCGAATTGGCCAGCATCGCGAGGGAAATCGAGGCGCTGGCCGAAGCTTCCGGCCGCGGCTACGACCTCCCCATCGCCGTCGATTCAACGGACTCGTTCGCTTGGCCGTGGGCGTGGTACCTCAGGGACTTCAAGGCGGTCAGCTACGTCGACTTCGGAAGCGGGATGCCGACGGGCGAGTACCAGGTCATCCTCGTGAACCAGTCGAACCTTTTCCGCGTGCAGGACTATGCCGCCAGTTCGCCGATCGCTTACGGCCCATACGAACAATATCCCCACCGATGGTGGTTCGACGAGTACTACAAGTACGCGATGGCCATCCCGCCTGAGGGCATCTGCACGGGTCTGCAAGGGAACTGCGGACCGCTGCGGGCGGAGACCTGGAGCCACATCTGGGATGGTTTCGCCCACCAGGGCTGGGCGACGACCTGGCTCGAGTACTGGCGAGACCACGACCCGCGTCGTGCAAATGGAAGCGTCGACGCTTTCGCCTTCTTCCCAGCCAACTTCAACCGGTCCACGGGAAAGCTATCAGCCACGCCCATCGAGCCGCCCAAGCCGGGAACCGACAACGACGGCCGCCTCACCTTCGGCGGCGCCGGATCTTTGCCAGGCCAGTTCTTCGCGCCGGTGGATGTCGAGGCAGACGCCGAGGGGAACCTCTATGTCATCGACTCGGCGACCAAGCGGCTCCAGAAGTTCGACCCGGGTGGGAACTTCCTCGCTTCAGTCGATATTCGGCTCGAGTCGACCAATGTGAACGAGCAATCGCAGCCATGGGGACTTGCGGTGGCGCCCACAGGTCAGGTTGTGGTTGCAGACACATTCGGCTGGCGGATCCGGGTTTTTGACAGGGACCTGAAGTCGCTGGCTACGTTCGGCACGGCGCCCGATACGACCAAACCGGCGGGACCTTTCGACCTCTTCGGGCCGCGCGATGCCGCGATCGACCGCGACGGCAACATCTGGGTGACGGACACCGGAAACGACCGAATCCAGGTCTTCACGCTCGCGGGCGAGTTCGTCAGGACAGTCGGATCCAGCGGGAAGGGCGAGGGCCAGTTCGATGAGCCCGTAGGCATCGACATCGCCAAAGACGGGACGGTTTACGTAGCCGATATGTACAACCGGCGCGTCCAGGTGCTGAATGCCGACGGCACGTTCCGCTCCCAGTTCACGGTCGACGGGTGGGGCGGCCAGGAAGTCAACGACAAGCCGTACATCAACGTCCTGACGGATGGCCGAATCGCGGTTTCGCTGCCGGGCCAAAACGCGGTGCGGGTGTACAGCTCCAGCGGCGGACAGTCGGTGTCCGTCGTAGCGGGGGCCGAACCGCTGTCCCGGCCATATGGGATCGTGCAATCGGCCGATGCTAAGCTCTGGATCGTCGAGGGTGGCAGCGCCCGCGTCCGGCAGTTCCCGATCCCCTAACGTCAGGCGGCAACCTCTTGCTTCGTTCTGTCCGATTCTGGGCGAGTTTCGCGATCAGCGCGGTGCTCATCGCGCTCTTTCTGCGGGCGACGCACCCGAGCGAGCTCGCGGACGCCTTCGGAGAAGCCGACTACCGCTGGCTCATTCCAGGGACTGCCGTCCTGTTCGTGGCTATCTGCGCCCGGTGCGTGCGGTGGTCGGTGCTGATGCGCCCGGTAGCGCCGATGAGCCCGCAGCGGCTCTTCCCGTACGCAATCATTGGCTACATGGCAAACAATCTGTTGCCGGCCCGCGCGGGAGAAGTAGTCCGGGCCTTTGTGCTCGGTGACCGCGAGAATGTCTCCAGAATGGGCACCTTCGGCACCATCGCGGTCGAGCGCCTATTCGATGGTTGCACGCTCGTGCTCATGCTCCTCATCGCGGGCTCGGTGGTCGGCTTCGAAGACAGCCGCCTCCGGGCAATCGCCTGGGTATCGACGGCGTTCTTTGTCGCCGCGCTCGTCGCGTTCTATGTGCTCACGCTGGATGAAGAGCGCGCGAAGCGGGTGACTCACTACTTTCTCCGCATTCTTCCAGACCGTTTCGAGCACATCGCCACTGACCTTGCCGACAACCTGGTGTCGAGCCTGCGCTCGGTCCATGACCCGCGTTCGCTCTTTCTCGTCGCACTGTTCAGCGGCCTCGCATGGACAATCGAAGCCGGCGCCTACGCCGTCATCGGCCAGGGATTCGACCTGAACGTGACATTCGCTCACTACTGCCTGCTGCTTTCGGCGGCCAACCTCGCGATCATCATCCCGACGTTCTTCGGTGGCACAGGCCCGTTCGAGTGGGCTGCGAAGCTGGTCCTCGTGGGCGCCGATGTTTCCGACAACGTGGCCGGCGCCTACTCCATCGTCGCCCACGCGGTCATCCTGATCCCGACGACCATCCTCGGTCTCATCCTCCTGTGGAGCTTCGGTGTTTCCTTCCGGCGCATCACTCACGTTGAAACAGAACGGGTGACGCAACGATGAACGTCGGAATTGTGGGTGCCGGCGTGGCTGGATTGGCAGCCGCGAAAGTCCTGAGCGAGCGCGGCCACCAGGTAACTATTTTCGAGGGCCGGCACGAAGTCGGCGGCCAGGTTGTCACGTTCCCGGTGGGCGGAGAACCACTTGAATGCTTCTACCACCACATCTATACGAACGACACGACCGTCGTCCGCTACATCGAAGACCTGGGCCTCAGCGAACACCTCGAGTGGATCAAGCCGAAGAACGCCCACTTTGTGAAACGGCACATGTACCCGTTCGTCACGCCGCTGGACTTGCTGAAGTTCACCGCGATCCCGTTCACGAGCCGCGTCCGCCTCGGCCTGGCGGCTGTCTGGCTTCGGCGCCAGAAGGATGGCGTGGACCGGTACGAAGGCGTCACGGCACGCGCGTGGATGGAACGCGCCGTGGGCAAGAGGGCGTTCGCCGCATTCTGGGGCCCCCTGCTCAAGGGTAAATTCGCCGACCAGGCGGACAACGTCGGCATGGTCTGGCTCTGGAACAAGATCTACCTCCGGTTCGCCAGCAGGAAGGGCTCGGGCAACAGTGAATCGCTGGGCTATCTACACGGTTCGTTCCGGCGCTATTACATGGCTTTGGCCGACGAGCTCACGCGCCGTGGAGTCGAAATCCGGCTCAACACCGACGTCGAGAAGGTCGAAGTCAGTGAGGGCACCGTCACCGGGATCCGCGCAGGGGGGGTGTCCTACCAGTTCGACCAGGTCCTGATGACGACGCCGAACATCATCACCAGCCGCATCTGCGCGGACCTCCCGGACGATTACCGGGCGATCCTGGAGCGCGTGCGATACCAGTGGGCGACATGCCTCATCCTGGCCCTGGACCGCCCGCTGACGCCGTACTACTGGCTCTCCATCGGCGATGACCTCCCGTTCGTTGCCTGCATCGAACACACGAACTTCCTCCCGAAAGAGCGGTATGGCGGCAACCACGTCGTATACCTTTCGAACTACACGGCGCCGGGCCACCCGGTGCTTGAGATGAGCGCGGACGAGGTCTTCCAGTCGTACCTCGAAGGCATCAAGGCGCTGAACCCGAAGTTCGACCCGTCGTGGGTGAAGGACAAGTGGTTCTTTAAGGACCCGGGCGGACAACCAGTCATCACGACGTATTACTCCCGCTCGATTCCAGAGATGCGGACGGGCATTCAGGGGTTGTACCTCTCGAACACCACTCAGGTGTACCCGGAAGACCGTGGACAGAATTACAGCCTGCTCCTGGGCGAACGGGTGGCGGAGATGATGGACGCGGACGCAAGGCACGTGGCGGGGGCCCGGGGAGCGGGGATCTGACCGGGCGTCTCAATGCCTGTTATGCCCTGACGGGACTGACTCCGTCCGTCGACCGGCCGTAGTCCCCGCGCCGATAGCGAACCCTTCCGCTATAGTGTGCTCGATTTCACAAGCGAGGCTCGGTCGATGACCGTTGATCCTGACCTGCGCGAATTGCGCGAATTGGTGGCCGAATTTGAGCCCAACCGCGGGCATGTCTTGCCCGCCCTGCACAAGGTGCAAAACACGTACGGCTACGTGCCGAGGCCCGCTTTCGAGGTCATCGCCCGGCAGTTGAACAGCACGGCCGCGCTGATCTACGGCGCGGCGACGTTCTATTCAGATTTCCGGCTGCACCCGCCAGCTGAGACCGAAGTCGCGTGGTGCTGTGGACCCGCCTGCCGCGTCCTTGGCGGTGACCGCATCCGGGAAGCACTCCAGGAAGAACTCGGCATCGGGTTCCACGAGCAAACGGACGACCACAAGATTGGCCTCCACGTGGGCCAGTGCGTCGGCACCTGCCACGAAGCGCCCCAGATCTGGGTAAATGGCAAGGTGGAAGGCAACCTCACGCCGGAATCGGCCAGGGCGCTGGCGCGCGGCCTCAAAGGCGACGCTGAATGAACACGAAGCTCGAATCCATTATCTCCGCGGCGAAGTCGAGTTGGGCGGCGGAGCAGGCATCCGGCCGCATCCGATTCATGGTCACCCGCGACACGTCATCGCTCGCCCGCGGGGCGGACGAGACGATCGCGAAGCTCAACGCGGCCGTGGCTTCGAAGAAGCTTGTCGCCGATGTCGGGATCACCGGGTCGTGGGGCTTCTGCTGGATGGAGCCCTGTGTCACTGTGCGCTCGGCCGCCGGCACGCACACCATCCTCTACGGAAACGTGACACCGGACCGTGTCGACGAGTTCATCGAGACCATCGCGGCGGGCAAGGACATGCCGGAACTTGCCCTTGGCGTCGTAGAGGGCAACCCGACTACCGACATTCCGCTGTTGAGCGACCACCCGTTCATGCAGGGCCAGGTCCGCCGAGTCATGGCGAACATCGGCAAGATCGACCCCGAGAACATCGATCACTACCTCGCCAACGATGGTTACGCAGGATTCGGCAAGGCGATCGAACTTGATGCTGAGGGCATCGTCAAAGAAGTGCTGGACAGTGGCCTCGGCGGGCGGGCAGGCGGTGGGTTCCCGGCGGGGCGGAAATGGGACTTTCTTCGCAGCGCCACCACATCGCCTCGCTACCTCGTCTGCAACGCCGACGAGGGCGACCCCGGGGCATGGGTGAACCGCATCGTCATGGAAGGTGACCCCCACCTCATCGTGGAAGGCATGCTCATCGCCGCGCTCGCCGGTCATGCAGATGAGGGCTACATCTACGTCCGCTATGAATACCCGCTCGCCTTCGCGCGCATGCAGAAGGCCGTCGAACAGGCCTACGCCCGGGGACTCCTCGGCAAGAATATCCTCGGCACGGGGAAAGACTTCGAGCTCATCGTCTTCCTCGGCGCCGGCGCGTACGTCTGCGGCGAGGAAACGGGGCTGATCAACTCCATCGACGGTTATCGCGGCATGCCTCGCATCAAGCCGCCGTTCCCGGCGCAGGCAGGGCTCTGGAACAAGCCGACGAACGTGAACAACGTCGAGTCCTATGCCAACGCACCGATGATCATGCGCAATGGCGCGCACTGGTGGAGTTCGGTTTCCGACGCCAAGGAAAAGGGGACCAAGATGTTCACCTTTTCCGGTTCGGTGAATTGGGCCGGCTGCGTCGAAGTCCCCTTCGGCGCCACCATCGGTCATGTCATCGATCAATGGTGCGGCGGCATGCGCGAAGGCCGGACGCTCAAGGGCTTCCAGCCCGGGGGGCCGCTCTCTGGCCTCGCCACCGCGAACCGCAGCCTGACGCTAACACTCGATCCCTACCGTGAGCTCGGTATGTTCCTCGGCGGCGGCGGGATCGTTTTCTTCGACCAGCACACCTGCACGGTAGACATGTGCTCGTTCTTCCTGGGCTTCTGCGAGGATGAGAGCTGCGGGCGCTGCACCACCTGCCACGGCGGCACCCAGCGTGCCGTCGAGATCATCCGGCGGATACAGGCTGGCGGCGGACGCGAAGTCGATCTGCAGAATCTGCAGAAACTCGTTGGCACGCTCGTCTGGTCCAATTGCTTCCACGGCCAGTTCGCGATGACGACGATCAAGACGGCAATGAAGGCGTTCGCCGATGAATGGCGGGAGCACATCATCGACAAGCGCTGCCGCGCTGGAGCATGCCGCGACCTGGACAGTGGGATGGTGACCCGGGCGCCTGTCGCTGAGTTGGCACTCGCGGGGAACTAATGGCCCGCGTCCGGCGTCAACTCCCGTGAGATTGGCTCGGGGAGGGCATCGTCCTGGGCGCTGAAACGACACCCTTCAACGTTTTCGGGAGCTACGAGTTCGTCGTGGCACTCGCGGTCACAGTGGCGCTCCGGAGGCACCAGACGCGCGTCGTTGAGATTGATGGGCGCCCCACGCCCTGTGCGACCGCACAGGGGCTCCTCATTCTGAAGCTGTTCGCCCTCCCCTCGCTCTATCGCCAGGGCGAGAACTCGCGCGCCGCTGTGTACGAGGCTGAAATTTCTTCCTTGCTCGGCACCGGGGAGGTCCATACCGAGCGGGCGCTCGCCGCGCTGACCCCGCACATGCTCGCGATGGACATCGACTCGTTGCGAACCACGCTCGCAGACATTCCCGCCCGCGGCGCTCGCTTTAAGTCCGGAATCCAAAATCCGGAATCCAAAATCTAGATCGTGCCCTTGGTGCTCGGGATATCCCCGCCTCGCCGCGGGTCCACACGCACGGCCGCGTCCAGCGCGCGGGCCATGGCCTTGAAGGCGGCTTCGATCTTGTGGTGGTCGTTCACACCTTCGAGAACCCGGACGTGCAAGTTCAGTTTCGCCGCGAAAGCGAACGATTCGAGGAAGTGGTTGAAGAGGTCCGGCGGCAATCCACCGATCTCGCGGCCAAGCAGCTTCAGATCGAGTTTCGCAAAGGGGCGCCCGCTCAGGTCTATCGCACAGAAGGCGAGCGTCTCATCGAGCGGCATGTAGGCTGAACCGGCGCGCACCAGCCCGGCTTTGTCGCCGAGCGCCTGGGCCAAAGCCTCGCCGAGCGCGATACCGATGTCCTCAACGGTGTGGTGCTGGTCGATCCAGAGGTCGCCCTTGCAACGCACGTCCAGGTCGAAGACGCCGTGCTTCGCGATGTGGCTGAGCATGTGGTCGAGGAAGCCCACTCCAGTGTCGGTGACGAACTTGCCGGAGCCATCGAGGTCCAGCGTGATGTCAATGCTGGTCTCGGCAGTGCGGCGCGAAACAGTGGCGGTGCGTGCGGTCATATGGCAGTTATCGGGGATGTTGGGCCTTTGTGTCGAATGATGCGCCCCAGAGGCAGGTGTAAACTGCGGCGATGCGTGTTCTTCTCCTCGGCAACAGCAACGATTCCGGCGAGTGGTTCGAAGGCGGCAAGAAGCGCCACGAGATCGTGCAGGACCGACTGAGTGAGATCTACGACGAGGACGTGGAAGTCATCGCCAGGAGCATCTGGCCGCGAGCCGACCTCGCGGACACCGTCGACGGATGGATCGCGCGCTACGATCCTGACGTCATCTATCTCACCATGCTCGCCTACTGGTTCCAGTACCGTTCGGTACCTTTGCGGGCAAAGCGGCTGTTTGGGCGCTTCGGCGAGGGCGCAGGCAACGCCGGCTTTCGCATCGCCGAAAGCCCGAAGTGGGCTTACAACCCGGTCTTCCGGACGGCGCGGTCGGGCCTGCAGGCCACCATCGGGGGCGACCCGCACTTCACCACGGGGCAGGTCGTGGAACGCCTCTCCGAGGTCATCCGCCGGGCGGCCCGGCACGAGGGCGTAGTCCTGGCGATCCAGGGTGCGGACGGCCGGACGGCCTACTCCAGGTCGAAACGTGGGCGGCGAAAAGACGAGGAGCGCAGACTCGAAGTGCAGAGGGCGATGCGGGACTTCTGCGCGGCCCAGCACATCTGGTACGAAAACTCCGAAACGCCGGCTTGGGCGACCGATCCTGAACTCGCCCGGAATCGGGTTGGCGATGGCCTCCATGCCAACGCACGCTGGCATGCCCATTCGGCGGAACTGATCGTGGGAACGATCCGAAACGCGCTGGAGGATGCGGGACACGCCGAGGGGCGCGGCGGAGACGCGGTGGCAGACCCCGTGCGCTAGATTTCGCGCAGCACCGCCAACAGGCGGTCGGTGTCTTCAGGGCGTCCCGCGCTGATGCGGATGTAGTTCACGAGGTCCGGCCGCTCGTAGTAGCGCACCAGTACACCCTTTGAGCGCAACGCAGCCGCGACATCGACCGCCCTGCGTCCCCCAACTGCGAAGAGGACGAAGTTGGCCTGTGAAGGCAGTGGCGTCAGCCAGCCGAGTTCCGCGCAGAGCCGCGCCATCCGGTCGCGCTCTGCCACGATGCTGGCGATGGTCTCTTTGATCTCCGCGAAGTGCGCCAGCGCCGCGCGGGCTCCAGCATCGGCGGCCACGTTGACGTTGTACGGCTGCTTCAGCGACATCATATGGCTGGCGAGCTCGGGGTCGCTCACGGAATAGCCGACACGCAGGCCCGCGAGGCCAGCCCACTTACTGAACGTCCGCAGCACCACGAGATTCGGGTGGCTCGCGATCATCGAAACGACGGACTCCCCTCCGAACTCGATGTACGCCTCGTCCACCACGACCAGGGTGTCGAGCGCGCAGATCGCCTCCAGTTCCGCACGGTTGACGGGGTTCCCGGTCGGGTTGTTCGGCGAAGTCAGGAAGACGATCCCTGCGCCAGCCTGGACGGCGTGCTTCAGGGCGACGACATCGAGGTCGAAGTTGGGCCGCCGGGGTACTTCAATCGGCTTTGCCCGCGAGATCTTCGCGAGGAACCGGTACATGCCGAAGGTAGGCGTCGGGATGGCGATAGCCTTCGGCATCACGAGGCGAATGAGGATATCCAGCAGGTCATCCGCGCCGGTCCCGGCGACGACGTTCTCCGCCTCGACATCCAGGAAACGCGCGATAGCCTCGCGGAGGGCCTGCTGGCCCGGGTCGGGATAGATGTGGAAGGGCGCCGAGCGGATGGCTTCGAGCACTTCAGGGTGGGGCCCGTAGAGGTTTTCGTTCGCATCGAGCTTCACCAGCCGCTCGACGGGCAAGCCAATCTCCGCCGCGAGCACGTCCAGCGGCTTGACGGGTACGTAGTCCTCGAGGTCTTCGAGGTCCGTGCGGAGCAGTTCCCTGAGTTTCATCGCCAAGCCCTCCGACTCACGGTCTGGCGGGCCATCCGTGAATCGTGAATCGTGAACTATCGCCCCTGGAGGCGCTTTTCAACGGCGTGAGCGTGGCCGGTGAGGCCCTCGGCCCGCGCAATGATGGCGGCGTAGTGGTTGAGTTCCTCCATGTCATCCTCGGGGAGGTTCACAACGGCCATCTTCTTCAGAAAGTCGTGAACCCCCAGCGGGCCACTCCAGCGAGCGCTACCACCCGTGGGCATGGTGTGGCTCGGGCCGGCGGTGTAATCACCGACGGCTTCCGGTGAAGCCTCGCCGAGGAAGAGTCCGCCGGCGTTCTTCACCTTGTGTGCATAGGCGGATGGGTTTTCGATGCAGAGGCAAAGATGCTCGGGGGCATAGAAATTCGCCAGCTCGATCGCATGGTCGATGTCATTCGTGAGGATGCAACCGCCGCGACCATCGAAGGCGGCGCGGGCGATCTTCGCTCGCTCCAGGGTCTTGAGCTGGCGTTCAATCGCGGCGGCGACGTTGTCGGCGAGGTAGTGCGAGGGGGTAAGAAGGATGGGGCTCGCTAGCGCATCGTGCTCAGCCTGTGCGATCAGGTCCGCTGCGACGAACTCGGGGTTGGCGCTCTCGTCGGCGATGATCACGGTCTCGGTCGGTCCGTAAATACTATCGATCCCGACGTCGCCGAAGACCTGGCGCTTGGCGATGGTCACGAACAGGCCGCCCGGACCGGCGATCTTGTCAACGCGCGGAATGCTCTCCGTGCCGTAGGCGAAGGCTGCCACTCCCTGGGCGCCGCCCGCTTTGTAGACGCCGTCCACGCCCGCGATATCCGCTGCGACCAGCTTCACAGGAGGGACAGTGCCATCGGGTAGGACGGGACTCGCCAGGTAGACCTCGTCGACCCCGGCGACACGAGCGGGGATGGCGCACATCAGGACCGTGCTTGGGAGGGGGGCACGGGTCCCGGGGACGTAGATCGCGGCCCGCTGCAGCGGGCGCGTCATCTGGCCAAGGCCATTTTGCTGGAAGTCGAACATCGCACCGCGAAGCTGGGTCTCGTGGTAGCGGCGAACGCGACCGGCGGCGAACTTCAACGCCTCGATCAGTTCCTGGTCGAGGGTGTTGTAGGCGGCGGCGATCTCGTCGCGGCTGACCTTCAGGTCGCCGACGGTCGCGCCGTCGAGCTTCGAGTTGTAATAGCGGACGGCGTTGTCGCCATCGTCACGGACATCACGGATGATGCGGCGCACGACTTCATCCGGGCTGAGTTCCTGCCCGAAGGTGCGGAAGGTCGTCTCCCGCATGTCCATCGGCAGCTCTTCGGTCTCAAGCGGACGGCGCGAGAGCAGAAGTTGCTTGCCCTCTTCAGCGTTGCGGATTATCCGCATCCCAGGTACCTCTCTACTGCCGATCGCGCGGAAGCGGTGGCACGCTGCACGAATGCGTCGATCTCGGCGCTGGTTATGTGCGCGATTGTCTCATCGAGCAGTTCGGGGAGCGAATCGAGGAACGTCCCCAGCGTCTCCCCTTCCTGGAGGCCGGCGTAGCGCAGGTGGTTGGAGATCATGCTTCTCATGCGGTCCCAGTCCATGTGTCTGCTGGCAACATCCGCCGAAACCTGGCGCCAGCGTTCCAGCGTCTCCGCATCGAGAAATCCACACTCGATGCCTTCGACAGCGCCCGCCAGGGCTGCAATCAGTGCGTCCTTCAGCCCCTGGTCGTCCCCGTATTCTCGCTCCAGATCGAATTGGAGGAGCCGATCCATGACATTGGCGCGCATTGCCCCGCCGAGCGCTTCGTGGCGGCCGAAGTACGGCCGGTAGACTCCCGTTATGTACTGCTCGTCCATCACCAGATGGGTGATGTAGCCTGCTGCCCAGGCGCGAGTCTCAGTGTTGAGGCGTTCAGGAGCAGCCAGGCTTCCGTGAGTCCCGAGGAAGGTGGCGACCGAGTCCTGGTGATTGTGTTCGTTGAGGTCGAAGAAGTGCGTGCTCAGGCGATCTTGCCTGGTGATCACGCGGATATCGGGAGAAGTGGAGCCAAGGAGGTAGGCGCCGGAGGTAGCGGGCACATCGGCGAGGCAGAGGTCGAGCGCGATCTGGCGCGCGAGGACCATGTGAAGGGTGATGGGAGGCACCCGCTAATGGTAACGGACGGGGGAGCGTCCGGGCAGCGGCGAGGCGCCGCTGTTGTCGAGAACGCGCCGCAGCCACTACCGTCGTGCCGTGAATTTCGTGAGTCTCGAAGAAATCTTGCCGGAGTTCGAATCACGAGTCAGGCGGATCGTGTACTCGCAGATGGCGACCATGGACGCGGCGGGGCGCCCACGCATTCGAGTCGTCCATATCGTCTGGGACAGGATTACTGGCTATCTCAGTACCGCTCCGGGCGCGCCGAAGCTCACGCACATCGCTAGAAATCCGAACGTTTCGCTTGGGTATTGGGACCCCGCGCAAACGACGGTGACAGTGGACTGCCGCGCAATCGAAGTAACAGATGCCGAGGAGAAGACCGTCGCATACCGCTTGTTTGTCTCGGAACCGGAGCCTTATGGCTTCGACCCAGCATTCTGGGGAGGCACTCCGGACGATCCGGCCTTCGCGCTCATTCGCTTCGAACCGTGGCGGATCGAACTGGCAGGCTACCCAACGCTGTGGAACTGGGAATCGAAGGTGTGGACGGCACAGCCCTGAATCGCCGGTCGGCGTTCCTGGCGAGCTAGATCCGTGCGCTTTCGATGCTTGTCAGGAGGATGCCGCGGCAACCGATGGCCGAGAGTTCGTCCATGATCCGGTGAGCGTCGCGGCGTTTCACCATGGCCTTGACGGAGTACCACCCTTCGCGCTGCAACTGCGTGATCGTCGGCGATTCCAGACCTGGCGTAATCTCGCAGGCTCGCTGGAGGATGTCTCCGGGGGTGTCGTATTCGACCATCATGTAGTCGACCGCGACGAGCTTGCCCTGGATCCGCTGCTTGAGCACGGTGAGCTGGTGATGTGCTTCGCGACCGTGATGCGCGAAGAGCGCCGCATTGGAAAGGAACAGCGGGTCTCCGACGACCCGGAGGCCTGCCTGCTTCAGGGTCGTCCCGGTATCGACCACATCGACGACCGCCTGGGCGATCCCGAGCTGGACGGCGATTTCGACAGCGCCTTCGAGCTCGATGATCTGGAGCTCCCGTGGTGCGAAGAAGGCCCGGACGATACCCGGCAATGAAGTCGCGATTGTCAGGTTCGCGAACTGTTCGAGCGTTTGGACCGGAGAATCGTTCGGTACGGCAGCGCGGAGCTTCGATTGTCCGTAGTTCAGGTCGAGGAGCTTCACGTGCTCGACGCCCTTCTCGGCCACGAAATCCTTTCCGGTAATGCCGCAGTCGAGCATCCCGTTGGCTACGTAGAGCGGGATATCGCCGGGGCGGAGGAAGTAGAACTCGACCTCGTTCTCGGGGTCGATGAAAGAGAGGGCGCTGCCCACCTTGCTCACGCGGTAGCCGCACGAGTTGAGGAGCTCGATGGTCGGCTCGAAGAGCATGCCTTTGTTGGGGAGGGCGACTTTAATCATAGCTCGCGGTACACATCTTCGAGCGAGATGTTCTTCTCCGCCATCATGCAGGCGACGTAGTACAGCACCTGGGAGAGCTCGCCGGTGAGGGCGGCATCGCTTTCGAAGCGGGCCGCCATCCAGCTCTCAGCTGCTTCTTCCACGAGTTTCTTGCCGATGGCGTGCGGCCCTCCGCGAAAAAGTTGGGCGGTGGAGGAGCCGTCCGGCATTTCCCGTTTTCGGCTGACGGCGAGTTCGTACATCTCTTCGAAGGTCACGGGAGCACGATAGCCCAATGTCGTGAACGAATCACGGCCCGGAAGGACTATCGCGGCCGGACGCTAAGGTCTGCGGCGTTGATCGCCTCGACGAGACCGTTGGACCGGCGGACCATCAGCTCCCCATCGTCGCTGATGCTCAACGCGGTCGCTTCGAAGGCTTCTCCTCCTGAAGGGCTGACGGTGACTGCCCGGCCGAGCGTGCAACTCAGCTCGCGGTATTCGCTAATGAGCTCCGGGAGCCTGGCATCGAGAAGCGCCTCGAGTTCGTTGCAGATGTTCGCGAGCACGCGCTCGCGGGGCACCTCGTGGCCGACCTCACGCGCCAGGCTCGTGGCAATCCCACTGAGTTCGGGGTTTTCGGCCGGGTCGCCGTTCACATTGACGCCGATACCGGGGAACCCGAGGCCTCCCGCCTGGGTGAGCTCGGCATCGATGAGCATGCCGCACACCTTGCGTTCGTTGATCCAGATGTCGTTCGGCCACTTCACCCGGGCATCCGCGCCTTCGGCCCGGATCGCCCGGGCTACAGCCAGGGGAAGGACGATCGGCAAGCGCCGATGGACCGCGAGAGGGAGGCGCAGGACGAGGGTGAAGTAGAGGTTTTCCCGGGCCGGGCTATAAAACTGGCGGCCGCGACGGCCACGCCCAGCGGTCTGTTCTTCGGCGATCACCATGGCGCCGTGGGGGGCGCCGCGGGAAGCCCGGTCACGAGCCTCATCCATCGTTGAAGTGATCGACTCGTGATAGCGGACGTCCCTTCCGAGTTCGCGGGTGGAGAGCTGGCGCCGGAAGGAATCGAGGTCGAGGGTGTGGCTGGCGTGCATCCAGTTTGACTCTAGAGGCAGAGGCGGCCGGGCGCCTCACACTTTCGGCGGAATTGGCTCGGCGCGGGGCATAAAAAAGGGCCCTCGGTCAATTTCCCGAGGGCCCCTTCGTAGCTAAGACCGGAATAGTCTTAGGAGGATTGGATGACACCCCACAGGGGCAGCGCCCCTAGGAGGAGGTCACCTCCTGTGCCAGGGTCCGGCCGTAACTACGACTGTGATAGTCCATGCACATCACCTCCTTTCCTGCATGCGAGCATGCGCCTCTTCGGGAAGGGCTGTCAAGAGGGGACAACAGCGACGGCGATCGATGCCGTCGGCTGGCGGGCGCTCACCCCCATCCTCCGTTTGGTGTACGCGCGAAACTTCGGCTCCTATGCGATGGCTTCGACTTCGCCGGCGAACTGGGCGTTGTACAGGTTCGCGTAATGGCCCTCGCGGGCGAGCAATTCAACGTGGTTGCCTTGTTCGACGATCCGGCCGCCGTCCATGACGAGAATTGTCTCGGCATCTCGGATCGTGGAGAGGCGGTGAGCGATCACGAAGCTGGTGCGCTGGGACCGCAAAGCGGCCATCGCATGCTGCACCAGAACCTCGGTACGCGTGTCGACCGAACTCGTCGCCTCGTCGAGGATCAGGATCGGCCGGTCGGCCAGGAAGGCACGAGCGATGGTGATGAGTTGCCGCTCACCCGCACTCACCGAACTGCCGTCATCGTCGAGCCTGGTCTCATAGCCATCCGGCAGCGAATGCACGAAGCGGTCAACGTACGTCGCCCGTGCGGCCTCGAGTATCTGCTCGTCACTCGCGCCCAGGTTTCCGTAGGCGATATTCTCCCGAATCGTGCCGCCGAAGAGCCACGTGTCCTGAAGCACCATGCCAATCTGCGACCGCAGTTCCCGGCGGGGCATGGCGGTGATATCGCGGCCATCGACGGTAATCTGGCCGCCGTCGAGTTCGTAGAAGCGCATGATCAGGTTCACCAACGTCGTCTTGCCCGCTCCCGTCGGCCCGACGATCGCGACCGTCCGGCCCGGTTCGGCCGTCAGTGAAAGGTCGGTAATGAGCGGCCGTTCGGGGTTATACGAGAACGAGACGTGCGAGAACTCCACCCGGCCGGCGGTTTGGCCGACGGGCTCGTATGCCGAGACCTCGGGACTCTGCTCTTCGGCATCGAGGAGTTCGAAGACCCGCTCGGCCGATGCGATGCCGGACTGTAAGAGGTTGACCATCGAGGCCATCCACGACAGCGGCTGGGTGAAGGTCCGCGAATACTGGATGAACGCCTGGACGCCGCCGATCGTCATGCCGCCATTGGCCACACGGATACCGCCGAGTACGGCGATGGCGACGAAGTTCAGGTTTCCCACCATCATCGTCGCCGGCTGAATGATTCCGGAGACGAACTGGGCGCCAAAACTGGCCTCGTAGAGTTCGTCGTTGGTTTCGCGGAAAACGCGTTCGACTTCCCGTTGGCGGCCGAACGCCTTCACGATCGCGTGGCCGGTGAACGTCTCCTCTACCTGGCTGTTGAGCTTTCCAGTGTTCCTCCACTGCGCGATGAAGCGCGTGCGCGAACGCCTGGCGATCGCTCGCATCATGACCATCGTGAGAGGGATCGTCACCAGGGCGACGATCGAGAGCTGCCACGAGATCCAGACCATGATCGCAACGGTGCCGATCAGCGTGAGCGCCTGCGTCAGCAGTTGAGAGAGCGATTGTTGAAGACTCTGGGCAATGTTGTCGATGTCGTTCGTCACGCGACTGAGCAGGTCACCACGCGGTGCGCGATCGATATAGCTCAGCGGCAGTCGGTTGAGCTTGTCTTCGACATCGGCACGAAGGCGGTACATCGTGCGTTGGACAACGCCGGCCAACAGGTACGACATCCCGTATTGCAGTGCCCACGACCCGAGCAGCAACAGGCTCGCGAGGCCAATGATCCGGCCCAATTCGTCGAAATCGATCTCGTTTCCCGTGAAGAGGCCACGCACGATAACGTCCGTGGCGCGCCCGAGGATTTCGGGGAGCACCACGCTCATACAAACGCTGGCAATCGTCATCACGATGGCGACCGCGACCAGGCCGCGCTCCACCCGAAGACGCTGGATCAGTTTTCGCGTCGCTGCGCCGAAGTCCTTCGGCTTTTCGGTGGGCATACCGAACGAGCCCATGCGCATTCCAGGTCCACCTGCTTGCGGCGGCTGCTGGACTGGCGGCTCGGGTTTAGGTGGGGAACTCATGCCGCTGTCCCCTCGCCGACCTGGGACTCCACGATCTCGGCATAGGTTGGGCAGGTCGCGAGCAATTGCTCATGCGTCCCCAGTCCCACCGTCTCGCCGCCTTCGAGAACGAGGATCTGGTCGGCATGCATAATCGTCGAGAATCGCTGAGCGATGATGATGACGGATGCGTCTTTCGTGTACGGCCCCAGAGCGGCCCGCAACCGGGCATCGGTCGCGAGATCGAGCGCAGAGAACGAGTCGTCGAACAGGTACACTTCCGGCTTTCGCACGAGGGCCCGGGCCATCGCCAGTCGCTGGCGCTGGCCACCCGAGACGTTTATGCCACCTTGTGCGATGTTCGCGTCCAGTCCGCCGGGCATCGCCCGGACGAAGTCCGCCGCCTGAGCGACTTCGAGTGCAGTCCAGATTTCTTCGTCCGTGGCATCGGGCTTTCCGTAACGCAGGTTGCTCGCGACTGAGCCGGCAAACAGGTAGGGCTTCTGTGGCACGAGGCCGATGCGTTGCCACAGGATGTCCGGGTCAAGTTGGCGGATGTCCACACCGTCGAACAGCACCGCCCCGGCCGTGACGTCGAACAGGCGAGCCGCGAGGTTTACGAGGCTCGTCTTCCCCGATCCCGTACTCCCGATGATCGCCGTCGTCTGGCCCGGCAACGCCGTGAACGAAATGCCTTCGAGGACGGCGTGTTCCGCGCCCGGGTAGCGAAAGCCAACGTCGCGCAGGTCGAGGCGGCCTTTCGACTCCAGGTCCGTGATGGGTGCGGCGGGCGGCACGACCGACGAGAACGTGTCGAGAACTTCCTGGATGCGTTCAGCGGAGACGGCCGCACGGGGAGCCATCATCGCGACCATGGTCGCCATCATCACCGCCATCATGATCAGCGAGAGGTAGGTGAGGAACGCCACCAGGGAGCCGATGGACATGGCGCCACTGTTGATCCGGTGTCCTCCAAACCAGATGACGGCGATGCTTGATGCATTCACCACCAGCATCATCGTGGGGAACATCAGGGCCATCAGTCGCCCTGCTCTGAGCGAGGTCTGAGTCAGATCCTCGTTCACCGTATGAAAACGTTCGACTTCGACCGGCTCTCGTACGAAGGCTCGCACGACCCGCATCCCGACAATCTGGCCCCGGAGAACGGCATTGATGTTGTCGAGCCGTTCCTGCATGAGCCTGAACTGCGGGACCATCCGCGAGATGATGACGCCCAGGATGACCATCAGGAGGGGCAGGCTTACTGCCAGCAGCCAGGACATGCCCAGGTCCTGCCGCATCGCCATGAACACCCCGAAAACGACGGTCAAAGGCGCGGCCACCACCATCGTGCAGCTCATGAGCACCAGCATCTGGACCTGCTGCACGTCGTTGGTGATTCGAGTGATAAGTGAAGGCGCACCGAAGAGGTTGACCTCCCTGGCAGAGAACTCCGTCACCCGGTGGAAGAGCGCGGCGCGCACGTCTCGTCCGAAACTCATCGCCGCCTTAGAGCCGCAATAGACCGCCGCGACGGAGAACAGCCCCTGAACGGCGGTGACGGCAATCATCGTCGCCCCGATTGACCAGATGTGCCCGGTGTCTCCGCGCAAGACACCTTTATCGATGATGTCCGCGTTGAGCGACGGCAGGAGCAACGACGCAGAGGCCTGGATCGCCTGGAAAACGAGGACCGCGAGGAGCCATCGGCGGTAGGGCCGGAGGTGCGAACGCAGGAGTCTCAACATAGAGCGCTATCCTACGAGAGCGCGTGGGACTTCGGAACAAACCGCCCGCACGAATTGGCATTCGCGTTCGCGCCGACGGGCCAGGCCGGACCCCCGCGAGATTGCCAGGCCGAGGGTCGCAAACGACCCGAATTCGCTTTCAGCTTCCGTCAAGGCCGAATCTCGCCTACCCTGAATCGGTTGCGTTTCTCAGGCGGCGCCCGGTCCTTCCCCGGAAGGGCAAATCTATGACGCCGCACGTTGGAGGACCCCCTGGTTACCCCTGTCAGCATGAAGCAGTTACTGGAGGCCGGCGTCCATTTCGGCCACCAGACCCGCCGTTGGAACCCGAAGATGCGCCAGTTCATCTTCACCGAGCGCAACGGCATCCATATCATCGACCTGCAGCAGACCGTCACCCGGCTCGATAGCGCGATCACGTTCATCCGCGACGTGGTTGCGAACGGGTCCGATGTGCTCGTCATCGGCACGAAGAAGCAGGCTCGCGAGACCGTGGAGTTGGAGGCGGGCCGGGCGAACCTCCCGTTCGTCAACAACCGCTGGCTCGGCGGGACGCTCACGAACTTCCGGACCATCCAGAGCCGGATCAAGCATCTCCAGACGCTCGAGACTTCGATGGAGCGCGGCGACTACTCGCGCCTCACCAAGAAGGAACAGCTCGATATCTCGAACGAGATCGAGCGCATGAACCGCTACTTCGGCGGCATCAAGCAGATGGATCGGCTCCCGGCGGCAGTGTTCATCATCGACACGGTGAAGGAAGCCATCGCCGTCGCGGAATGCAAGCGCCTGAACATCCCGATCGTGTCTCTCGTCGACACGAACTGCGACCCGGACCCGGTCGCCTATCCGATCCCGAGCAACGACGACGCGATCCGCGCAATCAAGCTCATCCTCGGCAAAGTCGCCGATGCTGCCATCGAAGGCCGTGCAGCGAAGGAATCCGGCGCGGGCGCGGGCACCGGAGTAGCCGTTGAAGACTTCGTCCGGGCCGCGCAGGCCGGCGTCGATGCAGGGACGTTCTCGGCAGCGCCCGAAGACGCAGCCGCGGAAGAAGCGGCGCCCACTGTCACGACCATTTCGGCAACGGCCCAGGCCGCTGCTGTCGCCACACCTTCGGAGCCGGCCCCGGCCCCTTCCGAAGCACCCGCTCAGGAGTAGCCGAGTCTCGTGGAAATCACAACCGCAATGATCAAAGAGCTGCGCGAGGCGACTGGCGCAGGAGTGATGGATGCCAAGCGGGCACTGGAAGAGGCCGCCGGCGACATGGCAAAGGCCAAGGGCATCCTCCGCGAAAAAGGCATGGCCGCCGCGGCCAAGCGCTCCGACCGCGAGACCTCCAACGGTGTCGTTGAGGCCTACATCCACGCCGGCGGCCGCATCGGCGTGCTGGTGGAGGTGAACTGCGAGACCGACTTCGTGGCGAACACCGAAGACTTCCGAGGGCTCGCCCGGAGCGTTGCGATGCAGATCGCCGCGATGAGCCCCGCCGTGATTTCGAAGGATGACCCGGAGCGCGAGAAGCACGAAGGGACGGACGCCGAGGTTTGCCTCCTCAGCCAGCCCTTCATCCGCGACTCCTCGCGGACTATCGAGGCCCTGGTACAGGACGCCGTCGCGAAGACGGGCGAGAACATCCGCATCCGGCGTTTCACCCGCTTCGAGCTGGGCCGATAACGCGCTGTGGCAACGAGCGCGATGCCACGCTACAAGAGAGCACTGGTGAAGCTGAGTGGCGAGGCCCTGATGGGGTCTCGCCAGTTCGGCATTGACCCGGAGACCCTGAACGACGTCGCCCGCCAGATTACACAGGCCCACGATGAAGGCATCCAGGTGGCCGTTTCGGTGGGTGGCGGGAACTTCTGGCGCGGCGCCACCGTTGCAGAAACAGGAATGGACCGCGCAACCGCTGACTACGCAGGAATGCTGGGGACGATCATGAACGCCCTCGCGCTCCAGGACGCACTGGAGAAAGCGGGGGCGACGGTCCGGACGCAGACGGCACTGCCGATCTCCCAGGTCGCCGAGCCCTACATCCGCCGCAGGGCTATCCGCCACCTGGAGAAGGGACGCGTCGTCATTTTCGCGGCCGGCACCGGCAACCCGTTCATGACGACGGACACGGCGGGAGCCCTGCGCGCCATCGAGACCGACTGCGAAATCCTCTTGATGGCGAAGAACGGAGTCGACGGCGTGTACGATGCCGACCCCGCGAAGGTACCCACGGCGAAGAAATACGATCAGCTGACACACATCGAAGCCATCCAGCAGCGGCTGGCGGTGATGGATATCACGGCGCTTTCGATGTGCATGGAACACCATCTCCCGATCCTCGTGTTCGATGTTGCAGCGCCCGACGCGGTGTTCCACGCGCTCCGGGGAGATAGAATTGGAACGATCGTTACTGCCAGCCCGGAGGCGAGTGCCGCCGGTGGCTCCTGACGCAGGGAGGGACTTCCATGGCTGATCCGGACGAGATTCTCCTCACCGCCGACGAAAAGATGGACTCCGCGATCGAGGCTTTTCGCCGCGAATTGAACGGCATCCGGACCGGCCGTGCCCATCCGAGCCTGATCGAGACGCTGTCTGTGGACTACTACGGGGCGATGACGCCGCTTAAGCAGTTGGGGTCGATCAACGCGCCCGAATCACGGCTCCTCACCATCCAGGTCTGGGACCGCGGCGCGGTTTCGGCTATCCAAAAGGCGATCCAGGCCTCCGACCTGGGGCTGAACCCGGCAATCGACGGCCAGACGATGCGCCTTCCGATCCCGGCTCTCACCGAACAGCGGCGCAAGGAGCTGGTGAAGCTCCTCCACAACAAGACCGAAGACGCCCGCGTCGCGGTGCGAAACGTGCGCCGGCACTCCCACGACGAGCTGCGCAAGGCGGAAAAGGACGGCGACGTTTCCCAGGACGACCTGAAACGCAGCGAAGAAGAGCTCCAGAAGATCACGGACCGGCACGTCGCGAACATCGACAACGAGTCGAAGAAGAAAGAGTCGGAGCTGCTTGAAGTCTGAGACAGCCTCCGTCCCGGCCGGCGAAGCGGCCGACTTCCTCGGCGACTTGATCTCGCCGATCTCGGGCGGACGCGTGCCGCGCCACGTCGCGGTGATCATGGATGGGAACGGCCGGTGGGCTACTCAGCGAGGACTCCCGCGGGCGGCCGGGCACCGCGCAGGCACGGAGAATATCCGGCGAGTCATCGAGCGGTTCGCGGATCACGGTGTCCAGCACCTGACGCTTTACGCCTTCAGCACCGAGAACTGGAACCGCCCGCAGCGAGAAGTTCGCATGCTCATCCGGTTGCTGCGGTACTTCATCAAGCGGGAGCTAAACAACCTCCACAAGAACGGCATCCGCCTGCGCATGCTGGGCCACCTCGAAACACTCCCGGACTGGCTCCAGAAGCAGGTCGAAGAGGCCATCGCGCTGACTTCGGAGAATAGCCGGATGACCCTGAACATCTGCTTCAGCTACGGAGGGCGGGACGACATCCTGATGGCCGTCCAGTCCATCGTCCGGGCCGAATTGGGCGCCTCCGAAATCACTGAAGAGACGATCTCCGCCCACCTTTCGACCTCCGGGGCGCCCGATCCTGACCTGCTCATCCGCACGGGCGGCGACATGCGCATCTCGAACTTCCTGCTCTGGCAGGCTGCCTACGCGGAGCTCTACTTCACCGATACCTTCTGGCCAGACTTCGGTCGCGAAGATACGGACATCGCCCTGGCAGAGTACGGCCGCCGCAAGCGCAAGTTCGGCGCGCTCCTGCCGGAGGATCTCGAGGCTTTCGGCAGTCCCTAAAGGCAAACGTCTCACCGTGTGACTCCATCCCGTTGTCATCCTCGGCATTTCCCGGTCTAATCCTCCTTCCCGGAGGTTCGCTATGCCGCTCGAATTCGCCAACGCGCTTATCTACACCGTCCAGGCCGGAGACACGCTAACCGCCATCGCGAACGCTCACGGCGTGTCGCTTGATGCGCTGGTCGCCGCGAACGCCGGGATCGTTGGTGACCCTTCGCTCATCCAGCCGGGCTGGGAGCTCGTGATCCCGGGCGAGCTCGGCGGTACTCGCCGGGGCGCCGCTCCCGCTGGGACGGGTGTCGCCGCGTATACCGTCGAAGCCGGAGATAGCCTTGCCGGGCTCGCGGGGCGCTGGGGCACGACCGTCGAGTCCATCGCCGAACTGAACGGCATCACGAATCCGAGCCTCATCTTCGTGGGCCAGCGCATCCGGCGCCCAGGCGATGCGGCTGTTCCCCACGCGACCGTCGCCGTCGCCGCCCAGCCGGAAGCGGACGTTCGCGGCCGGCTGGAGTTCGTCCGCTGGCCGCTGGATGTGCCGCCGGCCGTCGTCACGGGTGGCTATCGGCAAGATTATGGCAACTACCTTCACCGCGGCATCGACCTCGGCGGTGTGCCGGTGGGGACACCCGTTTTCGCCCCGGCGGCGGGGATCATTGCTGTCCATCGCCCAGGAGATGGCTGGGGCAACGGGAGCTTCGGTGTCAACGTGGTCATCGACCATCCCGGGACACCGTGGTGGTCGATCTATGCCCACATGCTTGAGACCACCCGCACGACCGGCGAGTCTGTGGCCGCCGGTGACATCATTGGCGCCGTGGGGTTCACCGGATTCGTCGTCCCGGAGGGCCCGGCCGGCGCCCACCTCCACTGGCAGTTGAGCGCTCACAGCGGGTTCCCACAGGGGTTCGAGTACATCGCCAACCCGCTGGATTTCCTCGCGACCTGAGGACACGGCCTTTGGCCTTCGGTCGTTGGCGCTTACGCTTCGTCTGTGTCCAATCTCCAGCTTCGCCTGCTGACTGCCGCCGCCGGGCTGCCGCTGATCCTGGCGGTTGCCTGGATCGGCGGATGGACTTTCGCCCTGGTACTCGCCGGTGTCGGGCTCCTGGCAGCGATGGAGTTCGTCCACGGCTGGCTGATCCCATCGATGCCGATACGGCAGGTCCTCCCGCAATTGCCGACCTTCATCATCGCTCCCGCGGTGGTGGCGGCCGCCCATGTCGAACCTCGCTGGGTATTGGGCGGGTTCGTGTTTGCCGGGCTTTTCGGGCTCCTCGGCTATCTGCCCACGAACGCAATCGGCCCGCGAAAACCGTACCGCGTCTACTGCTGGTGCGTGCTCTACCTGGGCATCCTACAGGCCAGCTTCGGCCTCGTCCGGAACGTCGAACAGGGCCGGGAGTGGTTCTTCCTTGGCCTCCTTTCCACCTTCGCCGTCGATACCGGTGCGTATGCGGTCGGACGGCTGATTGGGCGGCACAAGATGGCGCCGAAGATCAGCCCGAAAAAGACGTGGGAGGGCGCCGCCGGAGGCATCATCGCGGGTATCGCTGCGGTGTTCGCGTTGAATTCGCTCTTCGAGACGGGTGTGGCGGCGAGCACGATCTGGCACTTCGCCATCGCGGTGCCGCCCGCAGCTATCATCGGTGACCTCGTGGAGAGCTGGATGAAACGGCGGATGGGCGTGAAGGATGCCTCCGGGCTGCTGCCGGGACACGGCGGGTTCATGGATCGACTGGATTCTCTTCTCTTCGTCTTTCCGGTGCTGTACGTCTTTCTCGAGCTTCGTGTGCTCTAATGGTGACTAGCCGCAATGCATGACGAAGAAACGCAAGAACACCTCGACGAGGTGATGTTCGAAGGTCCTGAAACCCCATGGCTGCTGCGCAAACCGGTCGTCGGAGGCGTAGTCGCAGTCTTCGCCGTTACCGTCGTCCTCTACTTCTTGGCCACCCAGTTCTGGGGTGTCTCCTTCAAGATAGATGCTGAACCGTTCCGGGATTGGGTGGAGGCCCGGGGGGCGCTCGGGGTCGTCGTCTTCATCCTGGTGATGGCGGCCTCAGTGCTGTTCGCGCCGATCCCGAACATCCCGATCTTCATCGCCGCGGGCCTGGCCTGGGGCCCGGTCCTCGGGACGGCCTACTGCATGGCAGGACTCACCCTCGGATCAGCCGCGGCCTTCGGGATCGCTCGCCGGTTCGGGAGGAAGTTCCTTCCCCGCCTCATTGGCGAGAAGGCAGCAGCCCGGCTCGACCATATGGTCGACACGATGGGCGGGCGGGTTGTCTTCTGGACGCGCATCATGCCGGGCGTGAACTTCGACTGGATCAGCTTCGTGGCAGGGATGACCTCGGTGCGGTTCCGAGTGTTCATCTTCTACAGTTTCCTGGGCATGATCCCGCCCTGCGCGACAACGGTGGTGATGGGCGACGGCCTGAACCGCGACCCGCGCATCACGCTCGCCATGGGCGGGCTCTGGGTGACTGCCATCCTCGCTACCGCGGCCTATTTCTGGACGCGCAGGAAGCACTGGGCGGGTCCAGTCCCGGTCATCGCCGAATCAGGGGTGAACCCCGAGGCCGAATTGGGATAATCCGGCGGGCTCATCAGGGTTCCCCTTATCCGCCCTCTGCATCCCCGAGAGCACAATTCGGCTCAGTCCACCGGGTGGTTCCACAGATGTCGATCTCACGTTTTCCGGCCTACCTTCGCCTTCTGGGCGAGCGCACCCCCTTCGAGTCTCCGAGCGCGGCACCGGCAGCCTCCGCCGTCACAGAAACGGACCCGGCGACGGGGGTCGCCACTCGCGACGCACTCCTCGACGGCCTGGAGGCGATGGGGCGCATCGCCCCCCGCGCGCCGCTGTCCTTCCTCGTAGTGAAGGTAGCCGGCCTCGGACACTGCGACGGAGAGGATCAGCTTCGCGGGATCGCAGCGCGCATCCGCGAGCTCACCCGCGGGACGGACATCGTGGGCCGCTTCACCGGGACGACATTCGGCATCGCATTGCAGGGCACGGGCGTGACGGCAGCAGGCGCCGTCGCGGCGCGAATGACGCATCACCTCAACCGGATGGCCGAACTGAGCCCCTCGATTTGCATCACCGTCTCGGCGGCGACGGGCACGGGCATCAACGCTGAGACCCTCCCGACTGCGGCGATGGACACCTACGAGCCCTGCTGCGGGTAGGCCCCTTTCAGCGCGCGATCGGCACGCCGAGGTCCTTCTCCAGGTCCAGGACGACAGCTACTTCCTTGCAGTTTGTGAAGAACGGGCAGCGGACGCACTCGTTCCACACCTTCTGTGGGAACTCCATCACGTTCGCCAGCCGGAAGCCCTGCTTCTCGAAGAAGCCTGGCTTGTAAGTCAGCGCGAAGACGCGGTCGAGGCCAAAGGCGCGGGCATCGACAAGGCAGTCTGCGACGATCCCGGCACCGATCCCCCGGGCCTGAACGTCTTCGGCCACCGCGAGCGACCGCACTTCGGCGAGCTCGGCGCCCATGATGTGGAGCGAGCCGGTGCCGACGACTTCGCCGTCGAGGCGGGCGACCTTGAAATCGCGGATAGCTTCGTAGATTTCGCCGATCGGGCGATGCAACATGTCGCCTTTGTCGGCCCAGTAGGTGACGAGCGAATGGATGGCTTCGGCGTCGGATAGCTTCGCCGGTTCGATACAGAGCACGCGGTCTTCTCCCTGGAGAGTCATGGTCGATGAGGGGGGAATCAGGCGTTGCGCCGGCGAACGGGGGCGACGTGCGTGACGTCGCCCGGGCAAACCTCATGGACCGCATGTGCGTGCATTCGCCCAGTGTAGCGGGCGGGAGCGCAAAGTCGAAAGCCGGACGACGTCGCCGGGCGCCGAGGTGTTTCGACTTTCCCGCCGAGTCTTTTCGACTTTGGATGCGTTACGTCCACCTGCGCCACCGCAGGGGTAGACGACGCGTTACCCTTTCCGGCCGGAGGGTTCGGCATGCGCGTCTCACTCATGGGCCAGGCCGCGTTCGGCGAAGCGGTCTTCAAGAAGCTGCTCGATGACAACGTGGATGTGGTTGGTGTCAGTGCCCCGGCGCCGGTGGGCGAGCGCAAGGACCCGCTGTGGGCTGCCGCGGAAGCTGCGGGGCTGCCGGTCATCGATACACCGTCGCTGAAGGAACCTGCTGGGCAAGGCCCATGGCGAGCGTTGAACGCGGACCTGAGCGTGATGGCGTTCGTCACGGAGATCATCCCGAACGATGTGCTGCACTACCCGGCGCTGGGGACGATCCAGTACCACCCGAGCTTGTTGCCGCTGCATCGCGGGTCGTCGGCGATCAACTGGGCGATCATCAACGGCGACCGTGAGACGGGGCTCACGATCTTCTGGCCCGACCAGGGGATCGACACGGGGGCCATCCTGCTCCAGAAGAGCTGTCCCATCGGCCCGGATGACACGGTCGGGAGTATCTACTTCAACCACCTGTTCCCGATGGGTGTGGATGCCCTGGCCGAATCAGTCGAGCTTGTGGCCGAAGGCAAGGCGCCGCGCATCGGCCAGGACCACGCGCTTTCCACATACGAGCCGCCGTGTGGCGAAGGCCACGCGCGCATCCGCTGGTACAAGCCGGCCGAAGTGATCCACCGGCTCATCCGGGGATGCAACCCTGCGCCGGGGGCCGTAGCGACCTACAACGACTCGGAGTTCAAAATCTTCGATTGCCGCCTGACCGGCTCCCAGGAGGCGGGGATGCCGGGGCGCATCCTGAAGGTGAAGGACGACTACTTCGACGTGCGCCTCAACGGCGGCGTCCTCCGCGTCTCCCGCGTGCAGCCGAAAGGCGGCAAGAAGGTTACAGCCGGCGAGTGGGCGAAGGAAGTTGGGCTGGCGGCCGGGGCGCGGTTGGGGTAGGCGAATCGGACCTTGCGGGCGCACTGCGGGCATTGGCCGCCCTCGCGTCCGAACTCCCCTCGCCCGCGACTGACGGAACTCGGGAAAGGGGCGGGTGTGAGGGCCGCGCCTAGCACAAGAGCTGCAGCAAGACTGCCGGCGACGGAATGGGCGAAAGAGGTCAACCTGGAAGCGTGGGCAAGTCTGGGATGGCGCCTGGCGGCCGGGGGTGCCGCCGCCGGAGACTTAGGTGCGCGGCGCGCTCCCTTAGGCTGGTTTGAGGACCGCCCGAAGGTCAGCGAACCCAGCTTGGAGAATTTCAGCCCCGGCCACGATCCCCTTCGTGACTCCCGCGACAGTCGCGGTGTGTTCTGTTGAACGTACTACCTGATACTCTTCCGCGGCTGGGAGATTCTGTACCAGAATCGGAGGATCGACCGAAGAACCTTAGCCCACGCGGTGATCGCAGGTTCGCCAGTCGGGGGAGATACAGCCCTCGCGGAGCTGAAACGCTTCAGGGCTTGCCACGTTCCGCCCAGCGATCTCCTCTCTGAGTTCGCCCACCACCCGGACTAAGAATTGCTTCGATGCAGGATAGTCGATCAACTTAAGCTGACGCTGCTCGATGTCGGTCGCAGAGCCATCGGCCACTTTGGCCTTAAGTTCCTGCTTTACACGGTCGTAAGCCCAGCCTAGGGTCTGGACAGAGAAGATGTGGCCTATCCCTATGCCCGCTGGGAACACTGCCGCGTACGTCGAGTCTGCCTCGAAAATCTCTGCCTTCGCCCGGATCGCTGTCTGAAGGTCGCCTCCAAATGCGCAGAGAAGTTGCCCGACCTGTTCAGCGAACAATGACGTCGCTGGCCTTCTGCTGCTATCGCGACGATGAACGTATTCTATGCCCTTGCTGGCAAATTCTTGGCCGATGCGGATTTGGACTGGATCGTTGCTTCTTCGGTCCCACGCAACGATCGAGTTTTGGGTGTTATTCCCGGTGACAATAAGCGGAATTTTCGCGGGATCGTTCACCACTATTATTCGTCCTAAAACTGTGACGTTCTTGGCATCGTTCTTTCCTGCTGCATGAATCGATCCTATGGTCTGGGCACCGTTCACGACAGACAGACCATGAACCTGCAGACCGTTATCTGAGCGATCGGCCCTTTTTGTAACTAACGTTATTCCGTTGTTGAGAACAAAGAATGCGCCTGGATCGGATTCAACAGTGTTTCTGATCTGGTTATTGACATTGCCAGCAACCCGTCTCGCGCCAAGAAAGTCCCGCAAATTGGCGCTAAAAAGAGCGTTTTGATACTTCGAGTACAGCTCATACAGAACCGCGCCATTGATTGGGAGAACGTATGCCCGCCACCATGGCCCAACCTCGGATATCACTTCGGAGGATTCAAACTCCACTTGGTCCCCCACCTGAATGGACCCGAGTGATGTAAGATGTAAAGCCTCGATTTGGCGCATTCCAAGCTCGACGACGGTAATCTCGGCTTCCTTGGTTATCTCAAGACCGCTCGCGAGATGGCGAAGCGTTTGGAGCTCATCATCGACGTTTCGGGACTCCATCGCGTTGTGCGCATAGGCGAAGGTCACGCGGGTGATGGTCTTTGCATTTAATCCGTCCCGCAGCAGTTTGGCGTGGCTTCGGATGGTCTCGGGAACGTCTTCGATGGGCGTTTGGAGCAGCCATGCTGCCGCCGTGTTCAGGTCACTCGCCTTATTCGCAGGAGCTTCCTGCTTGCCCCAATCCGCGGAGGTGAGTCCCTGCGCGATGCATGCCACTCCCTCAGCCTCGTTGATATAGATGACGTCGGCCTTCTTGTCGTTCGGCTGGTCGGTGAGACTGTCCGTGGCGAAACTGGCGAGATCCTCGATGTCGAGGTAGAGGCCCAGGGCGAACAACGGTAGAGCGTTGTCCCCGTACGGCGCTAGGACCTTGTCCGCTAAGAACGGGCCGATGAAGGAGTAGGTGTCAGCGAGTTCCTGAGGCGTGGGCATGGGGGTCCGTCCTACGTCCGTGCAGTTCGGGCCAATATATGCCATCCACACCGCTGGTGTGCCCCGCCCCCTCGCCACCTCCTTCCCCATCCCGTACCCTTCTCCCCGCAACGCGGCGGCGCGCCGCACCCAAGCCACACCACACCTGGAGCACACCCAAAATGTCTGAAGCCTGGATCATCGATGCCGTCCGGTCGCCGCGGGGAGGCGGGAAGCAGGGAGTCGGCAAACTCAGCCACATCCACCCCCAGCGCATCCTTGCCCAGTGCCTCAACGCACTCCAGGAGCACGCCGGGTTCGACCCCGCCGACGTGGAAGACGTCATCATGGGGAACAACTCCGGGGTCGGCGACCACTCGATGGACATCGCCCGCATGGCCACCCTCGATGCCGGCTGGCCGACTTCGGTACCGGGCGTGACGCTCCACCGTTTCTGCGGTTCGGGCCAGCAGGCGGTGAACGTCGCCGCGATGAGCATCCTCTCGGGCCAGCAGGACCTGGTGGTAGCGGGCGGCGTGGAATCGATGTCGCGCCCGGCGCCGATGAGCGTCGACGGGTTCACGGCGAACAACGCCCACCTCTACGCGCAGTACCCGCTCATCCCCCAGGGCATCTCGGCCGACCTTATCGCCACGATTGAGGGCTTCTCGCGCGAAGACTGCGACAGGCTGGCCGTGGAAAGCCAGCGGCGCGCCGCGGCTGCGATCGACGCCGGCCGCTTCAAGCGCAGCGTGGTGCCGATCTATAACGACGACGGCACACTGGCCCTGGACCACGACGAGCACCCCCGCCCCGGCACGACGCTGGAAAGCCTGGCCGGGCTGAACCCATCGTTCGCGAAGATGGGCATCATGGTCCCGCCGAACGACACCCGCACCTACGACGACATCTGCAAAGCCGTCTACCCGCAGGTGAAGGAGATGATCCACGTCCACCACGCGGGCAACTCCTCCGGCGTGGTGGATGGGGCGAGCGCGCTGGTGCTGGCCTCGCCGGAGTACGCGAGGGCTCACGGGTTGAAGCCGCGCGCGCGGATCATCCAGACCGCCACAGCCGGGGCGGAACCGGTGATCATGCTCACCGCGCCGGCGCCGGCGACGCAGATGGCACTAAAGAAGGCCGGCATGCGGAAGGAAGACATCGACATCATCGAGGTGAACGAGGCTTTCGCCGCGGTCGTCCTCAAGTTCCAGCGCGAGATGGGCATCGACAACTCGATTTGCAACGTGAACGGCGGTGCGATGGCGCTCGGCCACCCGATCGGCGCGACCGGCGGCATGCTCATTGGCACGGCAATCGACGAACTGGAGCGCAGCAACAAGTCGACCGCCCTGATCACGATGTGCACCGGCGGCGGCATGGCCACCGCAACGATCATCGAGCGGGTCTAGAGGTCGTCAATCGTTCGTCGTGAGTGGTTATTGAGGGGGCCCGTCCGATTGGCGGAGCCCCCTTTCTTTGAAAGTTCCGTGTTCCAACCGTCAGGTGGGGCGGGTCATCTCGATCGGAACGACCCAGCGGTCGAACTCCTCGCTCGTCAAGTAAGCGAGCTTGAGTGCAGCTTCCTTCAGGCTCGAACCATCCTTGTGCGCGGTCTTGGCGATGCTCGCCGCCTTGTCGTAGCCGATGTGGCGATTGAGGGCGGTCACCTGCATGAGGTTCTTCGCCAGGTTCTCCTCGATCTTCGGGAGGTTCGGTTCGATGCCGACCGCGCAGTTGTCATTGAACGCCTGGCAGGCATCGCCGAGGAGCTGGATGCTCATCAGGGTGTTGTGGACCATCACCGGCTTGAAGACGTTGAGCTGGAAGTTGCCCTGGCTGCCGCCGAAGGCCACGGCGGCATCGTTGCCGAAGACCTGTACGCAGACCATCGTCGTCGCCTCGGACTGGGTGGGGTTCACCTTGCCGGGCATGATCGAGCTGCCGGGTTCGTTCTCGGGGATGATGAGTTCCCCGATCCCGTTTCGCGGGCCAGAGGCGAGCCAGCGCACATCGTTCGCGATCTTCATGAGCGCGCCGGCGAGCGTGCGGAGTGACGCGCTGGTCGCAACGAGGGCGTCGTGGCCAGCCAGTGCGGCGAACTTGTTCGGGGCGGAGACGAACGGGTAGCCGGTCTCTTTCGCGAAGTAGGCAGCGGCGAGGTCACCGAACTTGGGGTGGGCGTTCAGGCCGGTGCCGACGGCGGTGCCGCCAATTGCAAGCTCGTAGAGGCCCTTTTCGGCGTGGCGCACACCGTCGAGGGCGAAATCGAGTTGCGCCACCCAGCTGCCGACTTCCTGTCCGAGGGTGATGGGCGTCGCATCCTGGAGGTGCGTGCGGCCGACCTTGACGATGGCGGCGAAGGCCGCCGACTTCGCGGCGAGGGTGTCCCGCAGCTGCTGGACCTTCGGGTAAAGCTGGCGGTGGAGGTCCTCGACAACGGCGATGTGCATCGCGGTGGGGAAGGTGTCGTTGGAACTCTGGCCGCGGTTCACGTCGTCGTTGGGGTGAATCGGTTTCTTGGAGCCCATTTCGCCGCCGGCCATCTCGATGGCGCGGTTCGAGATGACCTCGTTGGCGTTCATGTTCGACTGGGTGCCGGAACCTGTCTGGAAGACGACGAGGGGGAAGTGGTCAAGGAGCACGAGCGAGATGACTTCGTCGGCGGCGCTGGCGATGAGGCTAGCCTTTTCGCGGGGGAGCTCGCCGAGTTCGGCGTTGGCCAGGGCAGCGCCCTTCTTCAGGATGCCGAGAGCGCGGACCACACTTGAGGACATGCGGTAGCGTTCGACACCGATCGGGAAGTTCTGGAGGGAACGCTGGGTCTGGGCGCCCCAGTAGCGGGAGGAATCAACCTCGATGGCGCCCATCGAGTCGGTTTCAGTACGAGTAGCCATGGTCGGAGTTTAGCGCGGGAGGTGGCCACGTTCCTCCGCGCGCTCAGCGAACACCTGCGCCAGGACCTCAAGGAGGTCTGAGGGGGTATACGGCTTGGGGAGTACGCCGGCGAAGCCGTGTTGCCTGTAGGTAGCCATGACCGGGTCGCCGGAATATCCGCTGGAGACGATGGCGCAGACTCCGGGATCGATCTTGCGGATAGCGGTGAAGGCGTCGTAACCCCCCATGCCGCCGGGCACCGTCAGGTCCAGCACGACAACGTCGTAGGGTTCGCCCGCTTCGGATCGGCCGCGGTAGAGACGTACGGCTTCCGCGCCGTCCCCAGCCTGGTCGATCCGGTGTCCCATCAGCGAGAGGGCCTGGGCCGTCGCACGCCGGATCGAGGGTTCGTCATCCATGAAGAGGATCGAGAGGGGGCGGACGCTACCGCCGTTACTCGCGGGCGGCTCTTCCGGACCCCTGTCCCTGGCGGCAGGAAGGTAGAGGTGGAAGGTTGCGCCTTCGCCAGGAGCCGACGTCACCGTCAGGCATCCATCGTGGTTACGAGCGACGGAGTAGCCGACGGTCAAGCCCAGTCCGCTGCCGGTCGCCTTGGTCGTGAAATACGGATCGAAGAGCCGGTCGATATGCTCCGGCGAAATCCCGGGCCCGGTATCGTGGATGGCAACTTCCACGTACTCGCCCGGTTCGAGGGGGATGTCCGAGTCGGCGTCGATGGCGACGTTCGCGGCGCTGACGGTAATCGTCCCTCCGTGGGGCATCGCCTGGGTCGCGTTCAGGACCAGGTTGTGGATGAGCTGCCCGATCTGGCCCTCGTCAATCTCGACACCGGCAAGGTTGGACGCGAAGGCGAACCGGCAGACGGAAGGCGATCCGGTCGCCGCGAAGCTCGCGGCCTGGCGGAGCAGCGGCTCCAGCGCGACGAACTTCCGGACGGGCATTCCCCCCTTGGAGAAGGTAAGGAGCTGGCGAGAGAGGCTTGCGGCGCGGCGGCAGGCCTGCTCGGCCTCTTCGAGCACTTCTTGCGCGGGGGCATCGTCACCGAGTTCCATCCGTGCGAGGCCGATGTGGGCGCTGATCCCGGTCAACGCGTTGTTGAAGTCGTGAGCGATCCCGCCGGCGAGTAGACCGAGGGACTCGAGCTTGTCCGCGCGGCGGAGTTCGCTCTCCAGCCGTAACCTGGAGGTCTCGTCACGGAAGACGAGGACGGCCCCGGCAATGGCGCCGGAATCATCCCGAATCGGTGCGGCGCTGTCGCCGATGACACACTCGTCGCCGCTCCGTGAAACGAGGATGGTGTGGTTGGCCAGGGCAACGGGAGCCCCGGTTGCCAGGACCTGGGCGACGGGGCTGACGACGGTGGCGCGGGTGTGCTCATTGATGATGTGGAAGACTTCTGCCATCTCCCGTCCCTGCGCGTCATGCCGTCCCCAGCCGGTCAGCGCTTCGGCTGCGGGGTTGAGGCTCACCACGCGTCCGCGCTCGTCGGTCGCGATCACCCCGTCGGCGATGGAGTGCAGTGTGATCTCCAACCGGTCCCGCTCGGCGGCGAGTGCGTGTTCAGCACGACGGCGAAGGAGCAGCCAGCCCAGGCCGGTACCCAGTGATGAGACGAGGTCGCTCAATTCGCGCTCGTCGTGGCGCTGTCCGTGGGCGAAGAATGCAAGGACCGCGAGGACTTCTCCATCGGTCGAGACGGGAATCGCGAAGCCAGCCTTGATTTCCGCGTCCTCGGCAGCCGAAGCGCGAAGAAAGCCGGTACCGAGGGCGGTGACATCCTGATCCCACTCCGGCACGCCCGTAGCCCATACCCGCCCGGGAAGCCCGCTTCCGCGGGCGAACTGCAGTTCCCGGCTTGCCGCCGCGAATCCATCGAGGGAGTCGCCGGGGCTCTGCCACGAGGCGACGCAGTGAAGGAGCGAATCGGGACCCGGCTCCCACACCTCGCCGTAGACCCAGCCGGTCGTTTCGCAGACCAACTTCAGGACCGCCACATAGGCAGCTGCGAGGTCCCGGGCGGCGGCCAACTCACGCGTGGCGGCTTCGAACAGGGCAAGCCGTTGCCTGGAGCGATACCGCTCGGAGATGTCCTTCGCCAGGTTGACGAAGTACGCGGGACTGCCATCTGGGCCCGGGACAGGGGTGATGCTCATCTCTTCGATATAGAGGGATCCGTCCTTGCGACGGTTCGTCGTCTCCGCTTCAAACACCCCGCCGGCGAGGACGGTCTCCGTGAGGCGCTGGTAGAAGTCGGGCGAGTGGATGCCTGACTCCAACATGCGGGCGCTCTGGCCAACCGCTTCCGAGGAGCGGTACCCGGTCATCCTTTCGAACGCCGGGTTTACGTACACGATAGTCCCATCGACATCGGTGACCGTGACGGCCGACGGCAAGCCTTCGACGACTCCGGGGAGGAGTGCCGCGAGCTGACCGGTGAGAAGTTGCTTTTCGTCGTCCATCTGGCTGGCGCCGCGTCATCCTGGTGCGGCCGAGGGCACCGGGGATCCGGTTGCCGGGCGTTACGTTCGCGGCTCTGCACTCGACCGTACCATAACGCGCTACCGCTCCAATGTGACGAACATCAGATTTTTGCGTTAAGAATCCGTCGTAAAGCACGGCGACCGGAGGGGCTGGGCGGGGAACTGGCACTGCAAACTCCGGTCTTTCACTATTGCGATAGTGCGTATACGCTTTAGCTGGACCGGGCGTCGCGCCCAACCTGCATCGCCTGGCCGGAAAGGTGCACAGATGCAACGGAAGATCGCAGCGGAGGTCCTGGGGACGTTCGTCCTCGTGCTCGGCGGGTGCGGGAGTGCCGTCCTCGCCGGTGATGTCATCGGAGCCCAGGGGGTCGCAATCGCATTCGGCCTGACGGTGCTCGTGATGGCCTTTGCCGTCGGTCCCATCTCCGGCGGGCACTTCAACCCGGCCGTCACGATTGGCCTGATTGTCGGCAAGCGGTTCGAGACGAAGGACGCACCGTACTACATCGTCGCCCAGGTCGCGGGGGCTATCCTCGCAGGCGCCGTCCTGTACCTCATCGCCAGTGGGCTCGATGGCTTCGACGCCGCCGACGGCTTTGCCGCGAACGGTTACGACGACCATTCACCCGCCGAGTACTCGCTTCTCGCGGGACTGGTTGCGGAAGTCGTGCTGACCGCGGTCTTCCTCATCGTCATCATGGGGGCGACCTCGAAGAGCGCCTCCGCGGGATTCGCCCCAATCGCCATCGGGCTCGCGCTCACGCTGATCCACCTTGTGAGCATCCCGGTGACCAACACTTCGGTGAACCCGGCCCGTTCGACGGGTGTGGCACTGTTCGTCGGCGAAGGCTGGGCGATCGGGCAGCTGTGGCTCTTCTGGGTTGCCCCGATCGTGGGTGCTGCCGGGGGCGCCATGATCTGGCGCTACCTGCTCGGCGACGCCAAGGACATGGCTGACTAAGCGGGCCTGGCCCGAGCAACCACGGTGAGGCCCGCGGCAATCGCAGCGCCGGAAGCGGGCCTCATCCGGCCCCAGTGAGCTCGCGCTCGAAGTACTCCAGAACGCGCCGCTCCTGGTATTCCATGCCCTTCGCATCACGCGGCATGTGGCGCTCCTCCGGGAAGAGGAGCAAGTCGTAATCCTTGTCCGCTTCGGTGAGGGCGACAATCAGCCGGGCGGTGTGCCTGAAGTGGACGTTCTCGTCGACCATCCCATGGACGAGCAGCAGCTTTCCGCGCAGGTCCGCAACATGCGACAGTACCGAGCTGTCCCGGTAACCCTCCGGGTTTGACCGGGGGGTGCCCATGTACCGTTCGGTGTAGCCGGTGTCGTAGCCATCCCAGTCGGTCACGGGGGCGCCGCTGACGCCGACCTTGAACACCTCGGGCGCCCGCATGAGCGCCATGCACGTCATGTAGCCGCCGTAGCTCCAGCCGTAGATACCGACCCTGCCGGCGTCGATCCAGGGCAACGTCGCCATCTCGCGCACGGCAGCGACCTGGTCGTCCACCTCGACTGTGCCCATGCGGTCGGCGATCGCGGATTCGAAGGCCAGGCCCCTGTTCGCGCTCCCGCGGTTGTCCACCTTCAACACCACAAAGCCCTGCTGAGCGAGGTACTGGGCCCGGAGATCCACGGTCAGGCTCCAGTCTTCGAGCGCTCGCTGGGCGTGCGGCCCGCCGTAGACCGAGACGACAAGCGGGTACCTTCGGCCCGGCTCCAGGGCTTTCGGTTTGTACACCATCCCGTACATCCTCGAACCGTCGGCCGCGGCGAACATCATCGTCTCGGGCGGCCGAAGACCGAGCTCGGCCGCGCTGGCGCCAGCGTTCTCGAAGAGCATCGAGACAATGGATCCATCTGGCTCCCGCAGGGCGACCCGCGGGCCTTGCTCCCGTGTGCTCCAGACGTCGACGAAACGCCCTCCTTGCTTCGCGACCACAGCCCCGTGATAACCGGGTTCCCGGGTCAGGCGCGTAACCGGCCCGCCTTCCAGGGGCACCGAGTAGAGATGCCTCTCCAGGGGCGATTCCCGGGTGGCGATGAAGTACACTAATCCGGCGGCTTCATCGACACGCAGAAGCGCAGTGATCATCCAATCGCCCGAGGTCAGCTGTCGGAATCCCGAGCCGTCTGCGTGATAGCGGTAGAGGTGGTTGAAGCCGCTCCGTTCACTCAGCCAGAGGAAGTCCCCGGACTCGAGGAAATCGGTATCGCCGTCGAGGTTTATCCACGGCTCCTGCCGTTCCTCGACCAGCACGGTCGCGTTCCCAGCGGGATCGAAGGCCAATAGCCGCAACGTCCCCTGGTCGCGCGAGAGCAGTTGAGCAGTGAGCACGCCATCCGGGCGCCAGCCGACCCGCGCGATATAGATATCCGGGTCGGCCCCGAGGTCCATCCATGCGGTCGCGCCGCTCGACACGTCCACGACGCCGAGCTGGAGGATGGCGTTTGGCTGTCCGGCGAACGGGTAGCGATGGGGCTCGTTGTCCACCGATTCCTTTCCCTGATGGACGATGGTGTAATCGGTAATGTGGCGACTGTCGGCGCGGATGAACGCGATCCGTGAACCATCGGGGCTCCACCAGAAGCCGCGATCACGGTCGAGCTCCTCCTGCGCGATGAACTCGGCGAGACCGTTGGTGAGGCCCGGCTCAGCGCCGCTGGTGAGGCGCCGGGCCTCCTGGGCCGGGCCTTCGCCAGCGGGCAGAAGCCAGAGCTCGTTATCGCGCACGAAGGCGACCATGGAGCCGTCCGGGTTCAGATGCGGGTCGATGGCCCCTTCGGAACCGGACAATTCCACCATTTCGCCGCCACCGGTGCTCACCCAGAGCTTCCCCCCGCCGGGAACCAGGAGCACTTCGCGAGTCGATCCTGAAGCGAACTGGTAGCCAGTTACGCCGAGTTCGCGGAGACGGGCGCGCTCCCGCCGAAGCTCCTCCTCGCGAGAGAGCGTCCCTTCGCTCGTGCTGGCCGGGGGCGGACCGGCCAGTACCCTTCGTTCGCCCGTCGCCAGTTCATACCGCCACAGGGACCGGACGAGGCTGCCCTCGGCACTGAAAAGGTAGGTGACGCCCGTACCGTCCGGGGTGAACTCAAGACGGGCGGGCACAACGGTGCCTGGCCGCGGATAGGCCGCCACCTGAGCGATTGTCAGGGTCTCGAACGGGCGCATCACGAATCGAACGCCTGTGCCCGGAGCGTCTCGATTTCCGGGATAGTCTTCGGGATGCCGGCGGTGAGCACTTCGCTGCCGCTCTCCGTTATCAGCACGTCGTCCTCGATGCGGATCCCGCCGAACTCGCGGAGGGCATCCACTTTCGACCATTCGACGCAGTCGGCGAAGTCACGCCGGCGCGATGGGTCATCGAGCAGTGCCTTTATGAAGTAGATGCCGGGCTCGATCGTGACGACGTAGCCCGGCTGGAGCGGGAGGTCGGCGCGGAGCCACTTGAGCCCGAAGCGATCGCTCGGGGCCCGGCCGGCCAGGCAGCCCCCCGCGTCGTGGGTCGAAAGGCCCAGCATGTGTCCCAGTCCGTGCGGGAAGAAGAGTGCGTGGGCGTCGCGTTCGACGAGATCCTGTGCACTGCCCTTGAACAGGCCCAGATCCACGAGCCCGGCTGCCATCTGCGAGCAGGCGGCGAGATGGAGTTCACGGTACTCGACGCCGGGCTTCGCAGCGGCGATGGCGGCCTGTTGGACCGCCAGGACCAGTTCGTAGAGGTCCCTGTGGGCGCCTTCGAACCGCCTGCCCGCGGGAAACGTCCGTGTTACGTCGCTGGCATAGCCTCCGAACTCGGCGCCTGCGTCGATCAAGACGACCTCACCGTCACGCAGGACCCGGTCCGTCGGGGCGAAGTGCAGTACCGCCCCGTTCGAGCCTGTCCCAACGATCGTTCCGTAGGCGGTCCGCTCAGCGCCTGCGCGAAAGAACGCGGCTTCGACTTCGATCTCCAGCTGGCGTTCGGTCATCCCCGGGTGTGCGTGCCGGAGGGCGAAGAGGTGGCCGGCCGCCGAGGCCTCGGCGGCAGCCCGCATGAGCGCGACCTCGCCGGTATCCTTCGCCCGGCGGGCCTCCGAGACCTGTTCCGACAGGCGCTCGCCAAGCGATTCATCGATTTCCAGTTCGAGCGATGCCCAGCTGGCGGCCCCATACGCCCGCGATTGCCGCACGATGTCGTGATTTCCGAGGATGGCGACCGGTTCGCTCCGGCGACGCTCGATCCAACGTTCGAATTCAGCGAGCGGGCGGACGGGCAGGCCGATCCGCTGGCCAAGTTCGGCATGATCGACGCCGTCTCCCACCCAGACCCTGTCTTCCAGGCTCGCGACGGGCGCGAACACCGCCCAGCCCTCGGCGGGATCGAACACGAGGACGGCGCCGGGTGTCGGAGCGCCAGCCAGGTAGGCGAACTCCGGGTGGGCGTGGAACTCATGGAATTGATCGGTGCCCTGGATGGGCACATGAATACCGGATGGCACAACGACGGCGCCGCGAGCGAGGCTCCAGGCCGCTGCTACGTCGGCCCGACGGCCATCGAGGGAAGATGCTTGTTGCATTTGCCGCCCAGTGTATTCGGTCAGGCGCGCTGGTAGTTGGCCGCCGCGGCCTTGAGGGAGGAGGCAATCTCGTCGCGAAGCGCCTGCGGCCCCACCACCACCGCCTCGGGGCCCCACCCACGGACCCACGGGGTGATCTCCAGCAGGCTGGGAAGGTTCACGCACAGGCGAACTCCGCCGCCGGGGAGGTCGTCGAGCTGCTGGCTCGGGTGCCAGTAGCTCTCCCGGATGCGCGACGCGACAGACGCTGAGAAGTCGATCTGCACTTCGTGGTGCTCCTCTCCAAGGACGACTCCCCCCCAACTTCGGCGAAGCTGTTCGGCGATGTGTTCGACATCGCCCGGCTCGAACTCTCGCTGAGTCACCAGGACTTCGAGGATGCGATCGACTTTGAAGGAACGGACTTCGCGGTGCTCCGAACTGTAGCCGAAGACGTATGTGCCGCTCTGGGTATGGTCCAGCAGGTAGGGGTCGATGTCCGTGGTGCGGGCGTTCGCGTGGCTTGCCGAGCGATAGGAGATAGTTGCCGTGTGGTTCGCGGCCCAGGCTTCGGTCAACCGCCGGAGCGACTCGATGTAGGCACTGTTCGAGGGCAGGCGGCCGTATTCCACGACCGTCCGGCGCATGTGCCCTGCCAGGCCTCCCGGTAGCGCATCGGCAACTTTCTCCAGCGCAGAGACACCGTCGGGATCCCGCTCATCGGCGGACCGGAGCATGAGGCGAGTGGCGAAGTAGACTGCCCGCGCTTCCTGGAGGGTGAGCCGCACGGGCCCGAAGACCAGCTTGGCGCCCGGCATCAGCTTCCACCGGCGGCCTTCGTACTCGAGAGGCACGCCAAGTTCGCTCTCGAGCGCCGCGATATCTCTCTGGATTGTGCGCTGGCTGTAACCGAGTTCGCTCGCCAGCTCCGCGCAACTGACGTTCCCGCGTTTCACGAGCAGTTCGCGAATGCGAACCAGCCGTGTCGCTCGTCTGGTCTGTTCGGTCATCGCAACCGCCCCCGGTTTCCGTGTTCAGCCCGGACGAACCTCGGCTGTCTCCACCAAGCTAGACCAGAAACGCGACAAAATATGTCGCGTTTCTGACAGGTAAGTTCATGATTCGTGAATTTATAGACGGTTCGAACCTTTGCGTAAACAACGGTTACGGCGGAGCGAAGGAGATTGTTGGGCACAGGCAAACCGGTCGCAGCGACGAGAGACTCAAACCGCCGACTGGCCTACGATCCCAACCATGCCTGGCCCCCGTGAATTTGGACCGCTCGAACACATCATCGCCGAGGCAATCGGCCAACCTGGCCAACGCCGCTTTCGGCTCCATGCCATGAACCTGGATGTTGAGTCCGCGTCGCTCTGGCTTGAAAAGGAACAGCTCATTGCACTGGCGGAGGCGATCGAAAACGTGCTTCGGGACGCCGGGTACGAGTACCAGGCCCGTCCGCTGGACGACTTGCCGCAGCCGCCGGTTTTTCCACTCAACGCGGCGGTCGACCTGAGGCTGGCGCAGCTATCGATGGGAGTCGACGTTGAGAAGCGGACGGTTGTGCTGATTGCCGCCGACGGTCCGGACGACGAAGCCGGGACGACAGCGGTGACCATGCAGTTCGACTACCGCAAGGCATATGAATTGCGGCGCCAGATCACCCAGGTAGTGGCGGCGGGACGTCCACCGTGCCCGCTCTGTACCGCTCCGATCGACCCATCGGGCCATGTCTGTGTACGGACCAACGGGCACAACCCCCACTGAGCTTCAGCTCGGCCCGGCGGTCGCGGAGGCCCGCTAGGGCCCGGGAGTCGCGGACTTCGGCGGTTGCGCTGTAGCCGAGGGAGACGGGGTACCTGCCGGCGAGGGCGCCGCCGTGGCAGTCGTGCCCGGCGAAGCCGACGCCGTGGGCGTCGGAACTGGGGATGGCGATGGCGACGGCCGGGCGTCTTCGGGCACCGGGAACGAGCCTGGCGGAGGGGGTTCGTAGGCGGGCATCGTGGGCAGATCCCCGGCGGCGGCGAAATAGGCGAAGGTGCTCTGGGAGCTGATGAACTCGACGAACACCGGCCCGCGCTCAAAGACGATCTCCTCGCCGGCCAGAGTGTAGAAGCGCGTTCGGCTCTCGCGCTTCTGCTTCTTCCACGTCCCTTCAAACGCCTGCCCACCGGTGAAGACGGTCGCCGGGCCTGTCCCCAGCTGGTCGTAGATCAGGTGCCCGTCATCGTCGACGACCTGGGAGGGCGCCTGCATGACGATGACCGAGGCGAAGGCCAACTGTTCTCCGGAGACCGCATCAACGTGCGGCCCGCCGAACTGGAATCGAAGGTAGCGGTTCGCGCCGGCGTCCCACTTCCACTGGATGTACTGCCATGCGTAAAGCCGCCCGGAGAAGTCGACAGCGATTCCACCGGCCGGCTTCCCGGACGGGAGAAGCGTCCCCGGGTCGCGGAACTTCCAGGATTCGACCGCGGATGGCCCGGAGAAACCCATCCTGTCCGCTGCCTCCCGCAGGTCGTCCGTGCTCGTCGCCAGGTCGTAGGGGCCGTAGCGTTCGGCGTCGCGGTAGTAGTAGTTGCTGGGGATGGTGGAAAAGGCGTTCAGGTCGAGGATTTCCCACTCGTAGATCTGTCCCATGGCGTTTGCGTCATTTTCGGTAACGGCGCCGCCGGCGTGTCCGTACAGCGCACCGAGTTCGCTCGCCCAGATCACGAAGGGCGTGCGAGCGGACCTGACCGGCAAGATCTTCGCAGCCTCGAGGCGCCAATAGACGGCCATCAGGCGCGTGATGCCTCCCTCCACGAGCGCTTCGTAGACGAGATCGGCGGTGTCCAGCCCGGTGTGAGGGTATGCGCCGGTGGTGTTGTCGACCATTACTGCCAGCGGCAGCAGATCCTTCCGCTCCGCCCACTCCTGGTCGCTCATGGCGACCCCGTCGAGGATGCCGGCATGCTTGATCGGCGTCGGCGAAGCCTCCGGCGTGGCCGTGGAGAACTGCTGCTTCGTCGGTGAGGCGAGCTGCCCTTGCGCCGGCGAAGCCTCGTCAGGCGCAGGATCATCGCCGGAGCCCAGGCTCAGAACCAGCACGCCGAGCGCCAGGACGGCTGCAGCGATGACGGCGGCCAGGCCCATCAGGCGGGCCCGCCCGATCCGTGCGACGAGTTCTGGCATCGCCCGATGCTACGGAGCACCGGAACACAGGGCAACGGAGACCGGGCGCTGCTCGGTTGCGGCGTCTCGCGCTCAGGGGCGGGCGAGTGCCGGCGGTTGGGGTTGCTCCAACAACCGGTTGCCCCCGAAAGTTAGGGGATGAAGCGCCTCGGAATCCTCACCAGCGGGGGCGATGCGCCCGGGATGAACGCCGCCATCCGAGCGGTTGTCCGCACCGCCATCGGCCGGGGGATCTCGGTTGCGGGGTACGTCGACGGGTTTTCCGGCTACGTTGCGGGGCAGTTCTCCGAACTGGACGACCGGGCTGTGGGGAACATCATCCAGCGTGGCGGCACGATCATCGGTACTTCGCGTTGCCCGGAGTTCCTCGATCCCCTGGTCCGCACCGCCGCCGCCAACCGCATGCGCGCGGACGGAGTCGACGGGCTTGTCGTGGTCGGCGGTGATGGGAGCTTTCGCGGAGCCCTTGCCCTCCAGGACGAGTGCGGGGTGCCCGTCGCCGGAGTCACGGGCACCATCGACAACGATGTCTTCGGCACCGATGAGACGATCGGCTTCGACACCGCAGTGAATACTGCCCTGCTCGCGATCGACCAGGTGCGGGACACGAGCGAATCCACCGGCATGATGTTCTTCGTGGAGGTGATGGGGCGGACGAGCGGCGCCATAGCCCTCCACACGGCGGTGGCCGGTGGCGCTGCCGGCGTTGTCGTCCCCGAAGCGCATGACGAGATCACGGTGCTCATCGAACAGCTCCGGCATTCGATCGAGCGAGGCAAACGGAGTCACATCGTCGTCGTCGCCGAAGGGGACGAAGCGGGCGGGGCCTTCGGCGTCGGTGAACGCGTCGGCAAAGCGCTGGACCATCCCTACCGCGTCGTCGTCCTCGGCCACATTCAGCGCGGCGGACGGCCGACGATGCGCGATCGGATTGTGGCCTCGGAGGCGGGTGCGATGGCAGTGCATGCGCTCCTCGCCGGCCGTTCCGGCGTCATGATCGGGCGGCAGGGCGGCAAGTCCGTGGAAGTTCCGCTGACCGAGGTTGTCTCCCGTCAGCACCCGCCCCCGGACCTGGCGCTGCTGGCGCTTGCGCGGCAACTCTCCGGCTGACCATCCGCCCGCGCAGAGTCGTATCATGCGGTGTCTTCAGGGGGATGAGATGCCGCTCTTGCCCATCGATAGTCCGGCTCCCGACTTTGCATTGAAGGACCAATTCGGGAACGTGGTTTCGCTCGCGTCCTTGCTGGGGAGCTGGACCGTCATCTACTTCTATCCGAGAGACGACACCCCGGGGTGTACCCGTGAGGCGTGCAGTTTCCGAGACAACTTCGCCGGCATCCGGGATGCCGGTGCGACCGTCATCGGCGTCAGCGCCGACGGCGCCGAGTCGCACCGGGAGTTTGCCAGGAAGTACGAACTGCCCTTCTCGCTTCTCATCGACGAGGGTAATCAGATGGCACGCGACTATGGCGCCTGGGGGCCCAAGAGCATGTACGGTAGGACTTACGAGGGGATCATCCGTTCCACGTACATCCTGGACCCGGGCGGCAGGGTGGCGAAGGTGTGGCCGAAAGTGAAGCCCGATTCACACGGCTCGCAAGTGCTTGACTGGCTTCGATCGAGGGCCAGTTAGCGGCGCTTCTCCCTTCTCGCTCGTCCCTCTACGATCCCGGAAACAACCTCGGGGGGCCTAAGATGCAGCTGTACGGAGAACGCATCACCTGCGGAAGGCTGGCGGGCGAGCCAGCGACGCCTCCTCACGCACTTCCCGGTGACCGGCCCGTCTGGACGCGTGACCGAGTAGTGGACGTCAAGCACACGAAGATCGATATCAAGCTGGACGTCCCGGGGCGGGGCGTCGCCGGGACGGTCACGCACACTGTCGCTCCCCTGAACGAAGGTGCTCGTTATGTGGAGTTTGATGCCGTCGACCTGGCGATCACCGCTGTCCAGGTGGCTCGCAAGCCGGCCGAATTCTCGTACGACGGCACGACGCTGCGCGTCGACCTGGGGGCCGACCGGAGGCGCGGCCAGGACCTGGCGGTCGCGATTTCTTATAGCGCACGGCCCCGCATCGGCATGTATTTCATCGCGCCCGACGCCGGATACCCACAGAAGCCGCTCCAGGTCTGGACGCAGTGCCAGGATGAAGACACGCGCTACTGGCTCCCCTGCTTCGACCACCCGAGTGAAAAGCAGACCAGCGAGATCATCGCTACCGTACCGGGCTCGTGGTACGTGCTCTCCAATGGCCGGCTACTCGAAGAGAAAGCGAACCGCGACGGGACGAAGCGTTTCCACTGGCACCAGGACCGGCCGCACAGCACCTACCTTTTCACCCTCGCCGCCGGGGAACTCGCGCGCATCAACGATTCAACGCCGGACTTGACGATCGACTATTTCGTTGAGGAGAAGGACCTCGACGATGCCCGACGGACGTTCGCGAACACCCCGGCAATGATCGCGCTATTCGAGCGGCTCTTCGATGCAAAGTACCCCTGGTCGAAATACTCTCAGGTGGTCGTGCGCGACTTCGTTTTCGGCGGGATGGAGAACACGAGCGCGACGACGATGACGGAGAACATCCTGTTCGACCGCAAAGCCGCGCGGGACTTCACGAGCGACCCGCTTATCTCCCACGAACTGGCGCACCAGTGGTTCGGCGACTTGATGACCTGCCGGGACTGGTCCCACGGATGGCTGAACGAGAGCTTCGCCACCTACCTGGAGATGCTCTGGGACGAGCACCACCTCGGGATCGACCACTACCGCCAGGGGGCGATCGAGAATGCCGAGCTCTACTTCGGGGAGCGGTACCGGCGCCCGATCGTGACGAACGTTTTCAATCAGCCGATCGACCTGTTCGACCGCCACCTTTATGAGAAGGGTTCGGTCGTCCTGGCGATGCTCCGGTCGCTCCTCGGCGACGACCAGTTCTTTCGCTCGATCCAGCGTTACATCCGCGAGAACCAGGAGCGGAGTGTGATCACGCAGGACCTCGCCGCTGCAATCGAAGCGGAAACCGGGCGGAACCTCGACTGGTTCTTCGACCAGTGGGTCTACAGACCCGGGCATCCGAACCTCAAGGTATCGTGGAGTTACAACGACGACCACAAGCTGGCGACCGTGACCGTGAAACAGACCCAGCCGACAACCGACGGGACTCCGATCTTCCGGATGCCAGTCACTATCGACTTCCGCAAGGGCCGGACGAAGCCCCAGAGCTTCCGGGTGGAGATCACGGAGGCCGAGCACACGTTCGTCTTCCCGGTGTCGCAGAAGCCCGACCTCTGCCGTTTCGACCCCTACGGCGGGGTCCTGAAAGAAGTCGACTTCGAGAAGTCGGTCGGGGAACTGCGGTTGCAGCTTCGCGACGACGATGACATCGGTGGCCGCCAGTTCGCGGCGGCGCAGCTCGGGAAGAAGGGCGGCCTCGACGCCGTCGCGGCACTCGAAACCGCCGTGATGACGGACAAGTTCTGGGCGTGCCAGGCGGCAGCGGCGAAAGCGCTGGGCACGATCCGGACGGCGGGCGCACGGGATGCACTCCTTCGCTGCCTTTCGGTGCGCAACTTGAAAGCCAAGCGCGCCGTCGTCGCCGCTCTCGGGGAGTTCAGGGGAGACACGACGGTGTTCGATGCGATCGCTCCAATCGCAAAGAAGGACCAGTCGTGGTTCGTGGAGGCAGAAGCCTGCCGCAGCGTCGGCAAGCTCAGACTCGAGGACTCCCTGGAAATCCTGAAGCGAAACATCGCCCGCCATTCATTCCGGCAGGTCGTGCGCATCGGCTGCATCGATGGCCTTGTCGAGCTGCGGAGCGAAGCCGGACTCGAGATCCTCTCGCGGGTGGCGAGGTACGGTGAAGCCTTCCAGGGACGAACGCCGGCCGTCGGCGCGCTCGCCCGCCTCGGTGTGTATTTCCCGGACCGGAAGAAGCTGCTGGGCGAGGAGATCGCGGGTTACCTGGAGGACCCGGACTTCCGCGTGCGGATTGGTGCCGCCAACGCCCTCAAGGCACTCAAAGACGACTCGCAGATCCCGGCACTCGAACGCATGGCGGCGCGGGAGCTCGACGGCCGCGGCGTCCGTATGGCGCGAGAGAATGCCATCGCGCTGCGCAAGGGGGCGGGTACCGAGGAGGAAGTGAAGAAGCTCCGCGAAGAGTTCGAGAAGCTCCGCGAAGAGAACGGGAGACTGCGCGAGCGGGTGACCACCCTTGAAGCGAAGAAGTAATTTGGCAGTGTCCGATTGGCCGGTGTGGACACCGGACAGGCCCCGATGACCGCCAGTTCCGCAGCCGGACTGCTGTTGGCCATCGCCGGATCGGTCATCTTGATGGGCATCATTACCGCCGAGAGCCAGTACCCGTTTCCCTACACCACGCACGACAACGAAATCAGCGACCTGGGGGCAACGCGACCGCCCAACAGCGTGACGCACCAGCCTTCGGCAGCGATTTTCAACGGGACGATGCTGGCAACGGGCGCGATGATCTTCGCAGCGGCGTATTTGCTCAGACGCGCACAGTCCCCGAAGAAGGCGTGGATAAGCACCGGCCTGCTTGGCCTCGGCGTGTTCGGCGTCGGCGTGTTTCCGGGCAACTTCTCGGGCATCCACCCGTTGTTCGCGCTGCTGGCGTTCGTGTCCGGCGGGCTCGCCGGGCTGCTTTCGGCATTCTCGCTGAGGCGGCCGTTCCGGTACGTCTCGGCAGTTCTCGGCGCCACCGGGCTGCTGTCACTCGCAATCGCCATGGCGGGCGATGCGACTCCACTCGTGGACGAACTCGGCGACGGGGGCATTGAACGATGGGTCGCCTATCCGGTTGTACTCTGGCTGGTCGCCTACGGGGGGTTCCTCCTGGGGGAAGGCAAGCGAGCAACGGCCCGGTAGCACGGAACGTCCCGGAGCGGGTTGGGCGGTATACTCGTACATCGTGCAGCCGCCCTACATCCTCGCCATCGACCAGGGCACAACGAGTTCGCGGGCGCTCATCGTTGACGTTGAGGGAGAGATCGCAGGCATCGGCCAGCAGGCTTTCCGGCAGTACTACCCGGAGCCCGGACTGGTGGAGCACGACCCGGAAGAAATCTGGGAGACCACCCTCGAATCAATCGGGGTCGCCCTCGCCCAGGCTCAGATCTCCGCTGACGAACTCACTGCCGTCGGCGTGACCAACCAGCGGGAGACAGTTGTCGTCTGGGACCGGGAGACGGGTGAACCGCTCCACAACGCAATCGTCTGGCAAGACCGCCGGACCGCTGCGATTTGCGATGGCCTGCGCGCCGCCGGCAACGAACCAACCTTCGCGAAAGCAACAGGCCTCAAACTCGACCCCTATTTCTCGGGGACCAAACTCTCCTGGCTGTTGCATTCCCGGCCGGAATTGCGCGTCCGCGCGGAGCGAGGCGAAATCGCGGCCGGGACGATCGACTCCTGGTTGGTCTGGAAGCTGACGGGAGGCGAGCGGCACGTGACGGATTACACGAACGCGAGCCGGACCCTGCTGTTCAACATTAACCGCGGCCGCTGGGATGACAGTCTTTGTGAGATCCTCGGCATTCCGCGGGAGATGCTGCCGCAGGCTCAACCCTCGCGATCACTCTTCGGGACGACCCACGAAGACGTCTTCGGCGTGAAGTTACCGATCACCGGGATCGCCGGCGACCAGCAGGCGGCGCTGTTCGCCCAGGGCGGCTTCGCGCCGGGAGTAGCCAAAAACACCTACGGCACCGGCTGCTTCCTCCTGGCGAACGCGGGACGGCACCCGGTCCATTCGCAGTCCGGGTTGCTCACCTCGATCGGCGCAGGGGCCGGCCCCAGTGGCCCCGAGTACATCGTCGAGGGCTCGGTCTTCGTTGGAGGCGCGCTTGTCCAGTGGCTTCGAGATGAGCTTCGGATCATCAAACGAAGCGCCGATATCGAGTCGCTCGCAGAGTCCGTGCCAGATTCTGGCGGCGTCACGATCGTGCCGGCCTTCACCGGCCTCGGCGCGCCCGACTGGGATCCCCATGCGCGCGGGGCGATCCTCGGTCTTTCGCGCGGCACGACGGCAGGGCATATCGCGCGAGCGTCGCTCGAGGCGATCGCTCTTTCCAGCGCCGAGCTCGTGGCGGTGATGAATGACGACCTCCCATCACCGGTCGCCACCCTCCGTGTCGATGGCGGCGCTGCCGGCAACGACCTCCTGATGCAGCTCCAGGCGGACTTCTCCGGGCTGGAGGTCGAGCGCCCGGTGAACACGGAGACGACGGCCCTCGGGGCGGCCTACCTGGCCGGGCTTGAGACTGGGGTCTGGGCATCCAACGAGGAGATCGCCGGTCTCCGGCGGGTGGACCGGGTGTTCGAGCCGCGGCTTAGTGCGGCCGAACGGAGTGCCAGGCTGCACCACTGGCGCCGGGCGGTGGAACGAACGCTCGGCTGGGCGGCGGAATGACGCTCGACGAACTGACGAACGGCGAGCCCTTCGACGCGGTCATCATCGGGGGCGGCATCAATGGCTGCGGAATCGCCGAGGAAGCAGCCGCACGAGGCCTGCGGGTAGCCATGTTCGAAGCCACCGATTTCGGCTTCGGCACCACCTGGCGTTCAACCAAACTCATTCACGGGGGGCTTCGCTACCTGGAACACGGCGATGTGCGCCTCGTGCGCGAGTCGCTCCGCGAACGTTCGTGGCTCCTGCAGACGCGGCCGTACCTGGTCACTCCGCAACGGCTCTTTCTCCCGATGCTGCCATGGACGCGGCGGCCGGGCTGGCAATTGCGCATCGGCCTCGCCGCGTACGACCTCCTGGCGCTCTACCGTGGGGTGCCGAAACACCGTGCTCTTCGACGCGAGAAGCTGCGCGAACTCGCGCCGTATCTACCGGGTTCCGCCGGGGGCGGGTTCAGCTTCTACGACGCCCGCATCCACGCCCCTGAACGCCTCGCGCTCGAACTTGCGCTCGAGGCTCGCCGGCTCGGCGCCGTGATCGCCAACCACACCAGAGTCGTGAGTGTTACCAGCGACGGCAAACGGGTGACCGGCGTCGTCGTGGAGGCGGAGGGCGAGGCTCACGCCATCCCCACACGGGCGGTGATCAATGCCGCCGGGCCGTGGGTCGATGCCGTGAACGAGCACGGCGGCCTCCCGGGCGTCGAACTCCTTGGTCTGACACGCGGAACGCACATCGTCTTCGAACTGGAACAACCGTTGGGCCGTGACGCCGTCTTTTCCAACACGAAGCGGGACGGTCGCGTCTTCTTTGCTGTCCCGCAGGGCCCCCTCTTGCTGGTCGGCACGACTGACGACCGTTTCGACGGTGACCCTTCGTCGATCCGGCCCTCCTCCTGCGACGTGGACTACTTGCTGGAAGAGGCACAGGAACTCCTGCCGGGCATGGGACTCACTCGTGACAGGATCCGCTACGCCTACGCGGGACTGCGTCCCCTGCAGCGGGTGAAAGGCGGTCCGGAAGCTGCGATCAGCCGCCGCCACGCCGTCGTCCCGCACGCGAAGCACGGCGGACCGGAGGGCATGTACAGCGTGGTCGGGGGCAAGCTCAGTACGTTCCGGCCGCTGGCCGAAGAGGCCGCAGCGCTGCTGGGGCCGCCGAGGAAGCGCAAGACAGACAACTCGCCCGTGGCGCCGGGTTGGAACCTGGTCTTGAAGGAAACGCCCCTGAGCCTGCACCAGAAGCACCACTTGCGCATTTACGGGCCAGCGATCGCCGAGGTGCTCGCACTGGGGATGGAACCGCTCTGCGAGCATGCCGGCGCCATCGCCGGCGAGGTCCGGTACGTCGCTACGACGGAAGAAGTGAAAAGCCTGGCGGACATCATGATGCGGCGGACGGGCATCTCCTGGTCGGCCTGCCGCGGGCTGTGTTGCGCTGAAACGGTCGCCGCCATCGCCGGGACCGTGCTCGGCTGGGACGAGTCGAGACAATCAGCAGAACTGGACGCTTTCCGCGCCGAACTCGACTTCCATCTGCCTTCCGTCGAATCCCTCGATTTGGGCATGGCCTGATGGACGCCGCCCTGGACAAGACACTGAGGGATGCCGCTGCGCTCTTTCGACGCAGCCGGTATGCCGTGGCGCTCACGGGTGCGGGCCTCTCGGCCGAGAGTGGGATTCCAACCTACCGCGGGACGGGCGGCGTCTGGACGCGGTTCGGCGAACCAACAATTGATGGTTGGGACCTGTTCTGCCAGGACCCGGAGGCATGGTGGAAACTCTCCATCGAGCATCGGGTAGGGGGGTCAGAATTTTCCGCAGCGATCGACAGGGCGGTCCCGAACGCGGCGCACTACGCCATGGCTGAGCTTGAACAGATGGGGCGGCTGGCCCACGTGATCACACAGAACATCGACAACCTCCAGAACGTGGCCGGCAGCCGCCACGTCACAGAGATCCACGGGAATCGGGCGAAAGCGCGCTGCATGTCGTGCGGGCTGCGCTACCGGCTGGAAAGCATCGACCTGGCGATACTCCCGCCGCACTGCGCGGAATGCGGCGGGGTGCTCAAGAACGACGTCGTGATGTTCGGCGAGCCCATCCCGGCGGACGCCCTTGAGGAATGCTACCGGCAGGCGTTCCGGGCGGACCTCTTCCTCGTCGTCGGGACCAGCGCGGTGGTCTATCCGGCGGCGGAATTCCCGTTGATGGCCAAACGCCGGGGCGCGCCGCTGATCGAGATCAACCCCGAGGAGACGGCGCTAAGCGATCTCGCCGACGTGATCATCCGGGGTCCGGCGGCAGTGACGGTGCCGGCGCTGGTGGAGCTGTTGCTGATCCCGTGAAGCCTCAAAGGAGTCCAATGAACTCGTCGACCGAAAGGCCCGCCTTCTTGATCTGGCTGCTCAACAGGCCTGGGCCGAGTTCGCGATGGAGTGGGATCGAAAGCGACACGATCGACTCAGCCTTCAGCATGACGACGTGGCTGCCTGACTGACGAGACACCCGCCAGCCGGAGGGCTCAACGCTCACACTGCCATCGGCAACCGTCCGCCAGCCTCTCGCCTGTAAACAACGGTGATGGGAACTACATCTAGGCAAGTGCCGGGACCTCGACCTCGCGCGTCTCGATCGTGAGCGGGAGACCCGCCTCGCGGCGAGCTTCGAGGCAGGCCACGATCGCGTCCCTGATGTTTGCGAGGGCTTCTTCTTCCGTTTGGCCTTGCGAAGCGCATCCGGGGATTGCGGGGCACTCCACAACGATCCATCCGGCTTCGTCGCGGTACATGGTGATTGCCAGCTTCATTGGGACACTATACCGCGCGGGCGTCGAGAGCTTGACTGTGTCCCCTGGCGGACGCGCAGCCGCCCATAACGTGGCCGCGTGGTACCCTCTCCGACCGCAACACCCTCCCAAATGGAGTTCCCATGCCTCGGAAGAAGGTCACAATTGTTGGCGCCGGTATGACCGGCGGCGCCATGGCTCAGCGGCTCATCGAACGCGACATCTGCGATGTCGTCCTCCAGGACGACCCCCAGTTCGCCGGCACAATGCACTTTGGCAAAGCCCTCGATGAATCGCAGGCTTCCTCGTGGGAAGGCTACTCGATGCGGATCTCCGCCACCGATGGCTGGGAGGAGACCGCGAACTCCGATGTCGTCATCATCACTGCCGGCGCACCGCGCAAACCTGGGATGACCCGCGAGGAGTTGCTCAACGGCAACGCCGACATCGTGGCCGCGAAGGTCTCGGCCGCCGCCAAGGCATCGCCGAAGGCCGTCCTGATCATCTTCTCCAATCCCATGGACGCCATGTGCCAGGTCGCCATGAAGGCCAGCGGCTTCCCGCGCGAGCGGGTGATCGGCCAGGGTGGCGCTCTCGATAGCGCGCGCTACCGCTACTTCGTCGCCGATGCGGTCGGCGTCTCGGTCCGCGACGTGCACGGCTACGTCATCGGTGGCCACACCGACACGACGATGGTGCCGGTGGTCTCCCAGACCCGGATCGGCGGCGTGCCGCTGACCGACCTTCTGCCTGCCGACCAGGTCCAGGGGTTGGTCGCCCGTGCGATGCGTGGTGGCGCCGAAATCGGCGAGCTCTACAAGACCGGTTCAGCCTACTTCGCTCCATCAGCCGCGACGATCACGATGGCCGAGGCAATCCTCCTCGACCAGAAGCGCCTCATCCCCTGCAGCGTCTGGCACCAGGGCGAATACGGCATCCGCGATGTCTTCAGCGGCACCGTCTGCCAGCTGGGCGAAGGCGGCATCCAGAAGACGTTCGAACTGCCGCTCACAGATGACGAACGCCAGCGCGTCGTCGCCGCCGCCGACGCCACCAAAGAGCTGGTCAAGCTCTTGAACTAGGGGCCGTGCATCCGCGGCTCGCCGGAGGACTATTTTGGCAAGCCGCGAATATTCGAAGCGCCTGGGTGCCCTCAGCGACAGACAGCTCCAGGCCGCCCTCGACAGGTTCGGTCTGGGGCGGCTCGTTTCGGCCGAACCACTGACGAACGGGCTCTTTGGCCAGAACCTTATGCTCGAAACCAGCTCGGGCGCGTACGTCTTCCGCGGCGCGCCCCACTGGAACCTCGACGGCAAAGACGACTGGCAGTTCCAGAAGGAGCGCTGGTTCTCCCGGACGGTCCACGAATCGCCGGGTGGCCCGAGCGTGCCATGGCCCTACCTCCTGGACGAAAGCCGCGACCTCTTCGGCTGGGGCTTCGCCATTCAGCCGCGCCTCCCCGGCGAGGTGTTAGCCCTCTCGAATCCGTGCCCCTACTCCGCCCCCGAACTCGCCGAACAGTCGCGCCAACTCGGCGCGGCCCTCGCCCAACTCCACACCCTGACGTTGCCCGAAGCCGGCAGGCACAACCCGCGGACCGACGCCATCGAGCCGTTTGCCACGCCCTATGTCGAGTACGTGAGTGCCACGCTGGAAGACCTGCTGACCCGCTCCCTCGCCGCGTCGAATGCCACCACGGAAGCAGACGTGGCCTGGGCGCGCTCGGTCCTCGAACGGGCTCGCCCGGCGCTCGAACTGCCGTTCACACCGGCGGTCGTCCACCTGGACTTCGGCTTCCACAACGTCCTCTTCGAACAACGCGATGGCCACTGGCGCCTGACCGGCGTCATCGACTGGATGACCGCCGAAGCCGGCCACCCGGAGTGCGACCTGTCGCGCCCGCTGGCCACGGACCGCCAATCCCGCATCGGCGCCCGCGAGGCGTTCCTCGGTGCCTACGAAGCAGTACACCCGCGCACGTCCGGCTTCGAAGAGCGCTTTCGCGCCTTCATGCTCTGGGAGCGGCTGCTCATCTGGCAGTACTGGCAGGCACAGGCCAGGAACGACTTCGGAGAGATTGGGCTGCTGCAGTGGATTGAACCGTTCGTGGAGATGCTGAGGTGAGGCCCCGGCTAGTCTCCATCATCGACGGGGACACTCTGCCGACCATGGCGAATCGCGAAGATCTCGATTCGGTCCGGGAACGCCTCGTAAAAGACTCGGTAGCCTCGATGGATAAGTTCTCGAAGAAAGGCGCTTTCGAATTCCGGTACACGTCGCCCGAGGAACGGAGAATGTTCCAGGTTCTTGACACGTTCGTAGAGGCGATCAGCGAAACGGTCGCCGCTTCCCTCGGAAAACGCATTCAGTCGGGCAACGATCTTGTCGAGTTCGCCTTCCGCCTCAGGCGTCCAAAGGGACTTCACACTTTGGTCCGCAGGCTCTCGAAAACTTCCTCGGTGCTGCGAAGCTGGCCAGCGCGCGCCTGTGCACGTCCCCGTTCGATGCTTGCAAGGTCTTCGGGGGTAAGCAGAGAGGCAACGTACTCAATCCGTTCGAGGAGTTCGTCGGCCTCGACCTGGGACATCGCTTCGACCAACTCGTGGAGGCGTTCTTTCGTCGACATGCCCCCAGTATACCAAAGAGAGGTCAGGCCTTACCCCAGCGCCGCCCGCAGCTGGGCCGCCGCCAGGCGCACCTGGCGTGGGGCGGTGCCGCCGGGGATGTCGCGCGCCGCCAGCGCCGAATCGACGGAGATTTCGAGGACGTCGGCGGCGAAGAGGTCACTGCCCGCCCGATAGACCTCGAGCGGGAGTTCGTTCAGTTCGCAACGGCGGCGTTCGGCCTCCCGGACCAGGCCGCCGACGACTTCGTGGGCGCTGCGGAAGGGCAGGCCCTTCTTGACGAGGTAGTCGGCGATATCGGTGGCGAGGGCGTAGCTCTGGCCGGCGGCCTCCCGCATCCGCTCGAGGTTAAAGCCCAGCGCCGGGACCATCGCCGCAAAGATCCGGAGCGTCGGCAGCACCACATTCGAGGCACCCAGGATGTAGGCCTTGTCTTCCTGGAGGTCGCGGTTGTATGTCATCGGCAGGCCCTTCATCGTGGTCAGGATCCCAACCAGCTCGCCGATGACGCGGCCCGCGCGCCCGCGTGCAAGCTCGGCGACATCGGCGTTCTTCTTCTGCGGCATGATGCTTGAACCGGTCGCGAAGCCGTCGGGAAGCGTCACAAACCCGTACTCTGCGCTCGCCCACAGGACGATGTCCTCGGCGAAGCGTGAGAGGTGGACCTGGGTGATGGCACAGGCGGCCGCGTACTCCGCGACGAAGTCGCGGTCGGCCGTCGCATCCATGCTGTTCCGAGACACCGAATCGAATCCGAGTTCCTCCGCGACCATCGCCCGATCGAGGGGGTACGGCGAACCCGCGAGGGCGCCCGCTCCGAGAGGGAGGACATTCGTCCGCGTACGACAATCGTCGAAACGTTCCCGGTCGCGGAGGAGCATCTCGCCGTACGCAAGGAGGTGGTGACCAAGCGTGACCGGCTGGGCACGCTGGACGTGCGTGTAGCCTGGCATCGGGTCGGCGGCGTGACGGTCGCCGAGGTCGCAGAGTACGGCCACCAACTCGGTGAGCGACTCGCGCGCGATATCGCACGCTTCGCGGACGACCATCCGGTTGAGCAACGCGACCTGGTCGTTCCGCGAGCGGGCGGTGTGGAGCCGGCCGGCTGCGTCGCCGATCTTCTCCCGGAGCAGGACTTCGACGTGAGTGTGGATGTCTTCGAGTTCCGGCCGCCAGGTAACCCGACCGGCATGAAAATCCTCAAGGACGAGAGCAAGTCCTGCCACGATGGCGTCGGCTTCGGAGGACGGGATGATGCCTTGATGACCAAGCATCCTGGCGTGGGCGACGGAGCCGATGATGTCGTGCGCCCAGAAGTCGCGATCCATTCCGGCGGTGTAATCGCGGGTGAGTTCGTCCATGCCGCCTTCGAAGCGTCCGCCCCAGGTGCGTTGTTCAGTCATGATTTCGCCTTCCTCAGCGGTTCCCAGTCCAGCAGTTCCCCGACGTCTTCGAATACGAAGTCAGGTCTGACACCCTCGGCGTCGGGGGCGGAGCGCTTCCATGCGGCGTCGATCCCGAGGGCCTGGGCGCCAGCGATGTCCTCGGCGAGTGAATTGCCCACCATGACCGCTTCCGCCGCAGAGATTTCAAGCGCGCGCAGGGCGCTGCGGAAGATTTCCGGGTGAGGTTTGAGAAAGCCGACTTCGACTGAGACGGCGGTCGCATCCCAGCCGACATCCAGGCCGGCGGCGCGAAGGTCATCCCGGAAGCGGTCGCCTCCGAACGCGCGATTCGTGACGATTGCGAGGCGAAAACCCCGGTTGCGAAGCGCTTCCAGGGTGGGGCGAGCGTCGGGGTAGGCGGCCTTCCCACCGTCCTCTCCAGAGACGTAGATCGTCTCCATGAGTTCACCGGCCTGGCGGGCGGAAAGCGAGACGCCCACGGACAGGAGTGCCGCCTTCGCGACCGCAGCATAGTCAGGCTCGACGCGGTCGGTGGCTCGTGCCTGTTTCATAGCGGATTCGAGTGCATCCCAGGCGACGCGGGCGACAAGCGACGGATCCGGGTGAGTCAGACCAGCGTTCGCAAGGAATTCGCGGGCACGTTCGGAGGCGATCCGGCGGAACTCAGCCGCCGGCGGCGCCTCAGCGGAGTGCCAGAGGGTATCGCCGATATCGAATAGGACGGCTCGGTAGGCCATTCTTCGCATGCAATCCGGGCGCCAGGAGGAGGCAGCGCCAGCGTTGCATGTTCGCATGCCGCCTGCTCTCCGGCCAACGCGGGCACCGTGTTCATCGGCCGGAAGCATTGCCGCGCTACAATGAGCTAATGCGCCTTCGTGCCTCTCGGACGCTCATCGTTGAGCCTCCCCTCCCCGAACCCCTCGCGCCCTTGCGTGACCTGGTTGCGAACCTCTACTGGACATGGAACACCGATGCGGCCTCGTTGTTCGAGCGGCTGGACCGCGAGCTCTGGCAGGAAACGGGACACAATCCTGTCGCGCTGCTGCAGCGAATCCCGGCAGCCACGCTCTCCCGTTTCGCAGTGGATGACGGATATCTCTCCCACCTGCAGAGAGTCCTCTCGGCGTTCCATGCGTATCTATCCCGGCCACCGCTGTGTGTGATCGACGGGCTCTCAGCGACTGAACCGGTCGCCTATTTCTCGCTTGAATTCGCGTTGACGGAGAGTCTGCCGACCTATTCGGGCGGCCTCGGCGTCCTCGCCGGGGATCACCTGAAATCGGCCTCGGACCTTGGCCTTCCGCTGGTCGGCGTTGGTTTGTTGTACCACGAGGGCTACTTCCACCAGCACCTTGGCCCCGACGGCTGGCAGCGCGAGGACTACCGGGTCATCGATCTGAGCGAGCAACCGCTGGCGCCGATCGTCGATGCCCTGGGGAACCGGTTGACTGTGGCGGTGCCAATCGACGGGCGGACAGTGATGGCACAGCTCTGGCGGCTGGATGTGGGAAAGGTGCCGCTCTTCCTGCTGGATACGGATATCCCCACCAACGGAGAGAGCGACCGGCAGTTGACCGGCCGACTTTACGGTGGCGATTCAGAGATGCGGATCCAGCAGGAGATGGTCCTGGGCATCGGAGGAGTGCGGGCCCTCCGTGCGATGGGCGTGGACCCGGCCGTCTGCCACATGAACGAAGGTCACTCCGCCCTCCTTGGGATGGAGCGCATCCGGACACTGATGACGGAGCACGGGGCGACCTTCGCCGAAGCACGCCTGCCGGTGAGTTCGGCGACGACCTTCACGACGCACACAGCGGTCGCAGCCGGGATCGACCTGTTTCCCCCGGACCTTGTGGCGCGCTACCTGGGCGAGTACGCCGCGGGAATGGGCCTGGACCGCGGAGCCCTCATCGGACTGGGACGGACGAACCCCGGCGACGACACCGAGCCGTTCTCGATGGCGATGCTCGGGCTTCGCCTGAGCGGGTTTCGGAACGGCGTTTCGAAGCTCCACAGGATGGTTTCGCAGCGGCTGTGGGAGTCGGCATGGCCCACCCTGCCGCTCGATCAAATCCCGATCGAAGCGGTCACAAACGGGGTGCACCTGCCGACGTGGGTAGCCCACGAGGTCGGCGACCTCTACGACCGGTACATCGGCGAGTCATGGCGCGATGACCCCGCGAACAGCGACTGGTCCCGGATTGCGGCGGTCCCCGACGAGGAACTGTGGCGCGTGCATGAGCGGCAGCGGGAGCGGCTGGTCCTCCGTGCCCGGCAACAGCACGCCGACGCCATGATGAGCCGCGGCCGTTCGGCCACGCCCGGAGGCTCCGGGGGGGTGCTCGATACCGGGACGCTGACGATTGGCTTTGCCCGCCGCTTCGCCGGATACAAGCGGGCGACATTGCTCTTCCGTGACCCGCAGAGACTGGCCGCCATCCTGAACCATGCCGAGCGTCCGGTGCAGTTCATCTTCGCCGGGAAGGCCCACCCTCGTGACGAGCCTGCGAAAGCGCTCATCCGGGAGGTCGTCGCGTTGAGCGAGAGGCCCGAGTTCCGAGACCGTCTCATCCTGCTTGAAGGCTACGACATGGAACTCGCCCGGTCCCTCGTCCAGGGCTGCGATGTCTGGCTCAACACGCCCTTGCGGCCACTCGAAGCCAGCGGCACAAGCGGGATGAAGGCCTGTGCGAACGGCGCAATCCACATGAGCGTGATGGATGGCTGGTGGTGGGAAGCGTACCAGCCCGGACTTGGATGGGCCGTTGGCCGTTCCCGACTCGACGACGACCCAGAAGCGCAGGATGCCTTTGATGCGAACTCTATCTATGACCTGCTCGAAAACGACCTGACCCAGAGCTTCTACGAGCGCGACCACGAGGGCGTCCCTGGCGACTGGGTGCGGCGGATGAAAGCCTCCGTGAGCGCGTTTGGTCCCGTGTTTAACACCAGCAGGATGGTTGCCGAGTATGCGACCAAGGCCTACGAGCCCGCGGCCCGAAGCTGGCACATCCTGAAGGCCGACGCGCTCGCAGCCGCGCGAGACCAGGCTCGATGGCTCGACAACGTCCGCAGCGGATGGGATAGCGTCCGAGTGCGGGAACTTTCGCACGCCCGGAACGAAGCTACCGGCCTTGGCGTCACCGTCACGATTGACCCCGGGCAGCTCACCCCAGAAGACCTGCGAGTGGATGCGGTTTTCGGGCCCGCGGGACCGGATGGCTCGCTCGCTTCGCACGGGGTAGCCCGCCTTGACTTCGTTTCGCTGGCGGCCGGCGAGGCACTGTACCGGGGCGAGGTGCCGTTCACTGAAGGGGGCCGACAGGGTTACGCGATCCGCATCCTGCCGGCCCACCCCAATCTGCATGACCCGTTCGCCAGCCAACTGGCACACTGGGCGTAGAAGGATTCATTCCCCATGTCTGGAACCGCGACGTTCGTCCTCCACACGCATCTCCCGTACTGCCGCCTGGCAGGTCGTTGGCCCCATGGCGAAGAGTGGATCCACGAAGCGCTCCTTGAGTGCTATCTGCCGCTTATAGGCGCCTTCCGCCGCCTCTCGAAGACGGTTGACGGGTCGTTGGGGGTGACGATCAACATCACCCCTATCCTCGCGGAGCAGTTGCGAGACCCACTGGTCGTGCAGCACTTTCGGGAGTACCTCGCCGACCGGATCGCCCGGGCAGAGCGCGACACCCACCGGTTCACGACAGGCCCCCGGGCGGACACGGCACGGTTCCACCTGGCGCGGTACACAGAAGTCCAGCGGCTGTTTGAAGACGACTTGCGTGGCAATGTCCTCGGCGCGTTCGCTGCGCTGGAGGATTCGGGCAGCATCGAGATCGCGTCTTGTGCAGCCACCCACGGCTACCTGCCGCTACTTGCGGACGACGACGCCGTCAGGTTCCAAATTGAGACCGGCGTCCAATCGCACGTAGCGAATTTCGGGCGCCCACCACGATCGTTCTGGCTGCCAGAGTGCGCTTACCGCCCGGGCCTCGAACGGTTCCTGGAGGATGCCGGGATCAGAGCGTTCTTCGTGGAAACGCACCTGGTGACCGGCGGGACGGCCCGAGGGAAGGCGCTCGGCGGAATGGTCGGCCCTTACCCGCCCCTGGATTCAACTTCCCGGCGACCGGCGGAGGCCGGCGCCCACCGTGGGAGCACATTCCGCCCCTACTGGGTCGGCGAATCGCGGGTGGCGGCGATGGCACGGAACGAACAGACCGGCCTCCAGGTTTGGTCGGCAGCGCATGGATACCCGGGCGACGAGTGGTACCGCGAATTCCACAAGAAAGACTCGGAGAGCGGCCTGCATTACTGGCGCGTCACGGGGCGCGAGACCGGCCTGGGCGCGAAGGCCGAGTACGAACCGGCGCGGGCATCGGCGGCCGCCCAACGCCAGGCATCCCACTTCCGCGATCTCCTGAAGCGGGAGCTCTTTCTTTACGAGAACGGCGCCAGGGAACACGGAAACCTCGTCTCTTCCTACGATACGGAGCTCTACGGGCACTGGTGGCTCGAAGGTGTCGAGTGGCTCGAAGCAGTCATCTCGCTCGTGGCGAAGGACCCGGACGTGACGCTCGCGACTGCCGAGGCAGTAGTCAGGGACGACCCTCCGAACGCGTCGATCGACCTTCCAGAAGGTTCCTGGGGGGCGGGCGGAGACCACCGCACGTGGTCGAATGACCAGACCGCCTGGACGTGGCCCGAAATCCATCGACGGCAGCAGAGGGCGCACGCGCTGCTGGCCAACGAGACCCCGGCAACACGCCAACTCGCCCGGGAACTCCTTCTCCTCCAGTCATCGGACTGGCAGTTCCTGATGACGACGGGCCAGGCCCACGACTACGCCGTTGAACGGTTCAACAGCCACGCAGCGCGGTTCGACGCAATCGCGAACGCCATCGAATCCGGTGATCCGGGATTCGCGAACGAACTGGTCCAACTCGAACACCTGGACAACCCGTTCCCCGACATCGACCCGCGGAGCTTTGCCGGCCGGCCGCAGGGAGCGTTCGCCCGGTGACGCACTGGGCGCAACTCCTTCACTTCTACCAGCCGCCCACGCAGACTCACGAGATCTTGCGGAAGGTGGCGGACGAGTCGTACCGGCCCGTTTTGAAAGTGCTGGCGCAACACCCAAACGCCCGGATAGCGGTGAACATCCAGGGAGTCCTCACGGACCTCTTGCTCGAACATGGTCTGGGCGACATCGTGACGTCTCTGCGGATCCTGGCGGAGAAGGGTCATGTCGAATTCGTGGGCAGCGGCAAGTACCACCCGATCCTTCCGCTGATCCCGGAGGCCGGACGCAAGCGGTCGATCGCCGATAACTCGCGTACGAACAGCGCCGCCTTCTGGGCGGCATGGAAGCCCTGCGGATTCTTTCCGCCGGAGATGTGCTTCAGCCCCGAGATCACCCCGGCCATCCGGGCGACGGGGCACGAATGGTTGATCATGAGCGGCGTTGGGTGCCCCGCGCCGTGGCCGATCGACAAGGTCCACCGGGTCAGTGCCGGCGACTCCGAACTGGCCGTGTTCTTCCGCGACGATGTGCGCAGCAACCGCATCTCGTTCCGGAGGACGACGCCCCAGGAGTTTATCGACGACCTCTCAGCAGTCGGCGGCAACAACGACGCGTACGTTGTGACGGCCATGGACGCGGAGACCTTCGGCCATCACATCACGCGCTGGGAACGGGAGTTCCTGGGCGCAGCGTTCGAACTTCTTACCCATCAGCACCGGCGAGGCGCCAATCGCGTGCAAATGGCATTCCCAAGCCAGCTGGTGGACCACTTCCCGGCGGGCGAGACCCTCGTGCCCTACGCCTCTTCGTGGAGCACCAGCAACGACGACCTCGCCGCGAATGACCCCTTCCCGCTCTGGCAGGCACCAGGCAACACGCTCCACGCGCTCCAGTGGGAATACGTCGACCACTGCCAGGACCTCGCCGCCACCGCCAGGCGATACGCATCGACGCCAGAAGCCAAGAAGTTCGCCGCGATCGCAACAGAAAAGCTCGAGCCCGGACTCCACAGCTGCCAGTTCTGGTGGGCGAGCCGCCGCCCGATGTGGGATGTCTCGATGATCCATCGCGGGCTTTCCCTGCTGAACGAAGTCGCGCTCAACGCTGCAAGGGCGATCGCCTTTGGCGGGGCAAGCCCGAGGACGAAACAGGAAGCGCGCTGGCGAGTAGCGGCAGCGAACGATACGCGCGAAGCCATTGAGCGCGCGCTGATGGAAGAGGCTGCCCCGTGAAAATCCTCTTCGCTTCGGCCGAACTCGACCCGTTCTCGAAAGTTGGCGGCCTGGCCGACGTGGCGGCCGCACTACCGCAGCGCCTGCTGGAGATCGGCCACGACGTGCGTGTAGTCACTCCTTGCCACCGGACTGCCATGGCGGCACACGCTGCTTCGGCGTTCCACCGGAGCTACACCGTTCCGCTTCCCGGCCCGGATTGGGACGTGGACATCGCGACGGTGGCCGGTGCGGGCGGCGTGCCGGTGGACCTGGTGGCGAACGCCCGGTACTTCGACCGCCCGGCAGTCTACGGCGAGAACGACGACCTCCTGCGCTACCAGTTCTTCTGCCGCGCCGTCATCGAGATGCTGAAGCAGGACGAGTGGATCCCGGACGTCATCCACCTGAACGACTGGCATACGGCGCCACTCGCTTTCGCGCTGCGGAACCTCGCCTGGGGAAATCCGCGGCTGCGAGGCGTCGCCTCGGTGTTCACGATCCACAACTTGCGCTATCGAGGCCCGGACGAGCTAAACGACTTCCTCGCCCAGGCGATCTATTACAGCGACATCGTGACGACGGTCAGCCCGACGTATGCGCGGGAGATCCTCAGCCCCGAGTACGGCGAGGGGCTCGAAGCGCTGCTCAACCTTCGCGGCGAGGCTTTTCGCGGCATCCTCAACGGGCTCAATGCCGACCTCTTTAACCCGCGCACCGACCGGTACATCGTCCGCCAATTCGACCAGGGGTCGATTGCGGACCGCTCGGCCAACCGCACCGCCCTCCGCGCGCAGTTCGGGCTCCCAGACGACGACGGCCCGATCGTTGCGATGGTCACCCGGCTCACCGAACAGAAAGGGATTGACCTCGTCCTTGGAGCACTGCCCGAACTGATTGCTGCGCAGGCGCAGTTGATCGTGCTAGGGGACGGCGACCGGTGGCTGCGAGACGAATTGGGGCGGCTCGAGGGTGAGTACCAGAGCCACGTGCGGCTGGCGGCCAGGTTCGACGAAGGCCTGGCCCAGCGCATCTACGCGGGCGCGGACATGTTCCTCATGCCCTCGCGTTACGAACCCTGCGGGCTTGGCCAGCTGATCGCCATGCGGTACGGCACGATCCCCATCGGACGCCGGACGGGGGGACTGGCCGACACGATCCTGGACCCGCAAGAGCACCCCGAAACGGGGACAGGGTTCTTGTTCGACGAATTCAGCACGGTGGGATTCGTGGCAGCCTTCGAACGAGCGCTGATGGCATTTCGCGACCCGGAGACCTGGGAACGGTTGCAGCACAACGCGATGAGCCGCGATTACAGCTGGCGGGCTTCAGCGAACCACTACGTCGATGCCTACGTCGCGGCCCTTCGTGCGCGCGGGATTGTGCCGCTGGAGTAACCGCCGCCGCCGGGCGCTGGTATGCTCGACCGCGTGGCTGAAGAACCTCGTATCCACATTGTTGGCCTCGGCCCCGGCGACCCTCGCCACGTCACGGTCGAAACTCGTGAATTGCTGGCGAGCGGCCTCCCCGTCATTCTCCGAACTCGCCACCACCCATCCATGGCGGCGCTGGCCCCCGCGGCCGAGGACTGCGACGACCTGTACCGAGCAGGGGAATCGTTCGACGCGGTCTACGACAAGGTGGTTGCCCGGGTCATCGCCCGGGCAGGCGATGGCCCGGTGGTGTACGCCGTCCCGGGACATCCCCTCTTCGCCGAGCGGACCGTCACCAGGCTGTTGGGCGCTGCCCACGAGAGCCGCATACCCGTGAAGGTGTACGCGGCCGTGAGCTTCCTCGATGTCGCAGCCAGTTCACTTGCCCTCGACCTGGGCGAAATCCAGGTCTGCGATGCGACAGCCACGCTGCGCCTGGACGCGCAGAGGCCGGCGCTGATCCACCAGGTGTTCGACCGCGACACGGTTAGTGCCCTCAAGCTGCAACTGCTGGAGATCTACCCGGCGGAGCATGAAGTCACGGTCCTTCACGCCCTCGGGGGCGCGAGCGAGTCGATCCGGCCGGTCCCACTGGTGGCGCTGGACCACCGGCCGTTCGGCTACCTCGACACACTCTTCGTCCCTGCGCTGGAAGCCATCGCCGACGTCCGCCGTCTCGATGGGCTCGTCGCGGTTGTGGCGCGGCTCCACGCCCCCGGCGGCTGCCCCTGGGACCGGGAGCAGACTCATGCGTCGCTCCGCCCGCACCTCCTCGAGGAGACCTACGAGGCCCTGGAAGCGATAGATGCGGCTGAGCCCGCGGCGCTGACCGAAGAGCTCGGCGATGTGCTCTTGCAGGTGCTGATGCACGCAGAAGTCGGCGCGAGAGAGGGGACCTTCGTCCTCGGTGACGTCGTCGAGAACATCGCCCTCAAGCTCATCCGGAGGCATCCGCACGTCTTCGGCGATGCGACCGCTTCGAGTGCCGAAGAGGTGTACCAGAACTGGGAACAGCTGAAAAAAGCCGAGAAGACACGTGATTCGATCCTTGACGGCGTGCCCAGGACGCTGCCGGCTCTCGCCGCTTCGCAAGCGATCCAGGGCCGTGCCCGGCGGGTCGGTTTCGATTGGCCGGATATCGAAGGGCCCCTCGAGAAACTGAGGGAGGAAGTCGACGAGTTCGCGAGGGCAGAGACAGCGGCGGAGCGCCTCGACGAGTTTGGCGACATCGTGTTTGTCCTGGTGAACATCGCAGACCATCTCGGGATCGACGCCGAACAGGCGCTGCGTGGAGCCAACGCCAAGTTCCGGGCCCGTTTCGGCGAGGTTGAACGGCTCGCGACCGCCCGCGGCCTCGACATGAGAGAGCTGAACCTGGAAGCCCTCGACACGCTCTGGGACGAAGCGAAGGCGGCGAAAATCGGCTCCTTGTGAGGGCTTGAGCGGCCTTGTAGTCTGTTTGTTGCAACCTGAAACTCACTCATCGGAGGCTCCCTATGGGAAACGCCACCCAGTCGGTCATCACGCTCGAAAGATTTGGGAAGGGCAAGACCTTCCAGCAGTATCTCGACAGCGGCATCCGCAACCGCGAACTGTTTGAGAACAACTACAACGGGCTCACCATTTCCGCAGAACAGAAGGCCGCGCTGCAGGAACTCGCCGCCCGCCCGGACGGACCGCACCACATGGTGGTTATCGGCGAAGACTGGTGCCCCGACGTGTATCGCGGGGCAGGCGTCGCCCAGAAGATCGCCGAGGCCGCCGGCATCGAAATGCGGTTCTTCGAGCGGGATCAGAACAAGGACATGATCGCCGGGTACCTGAAGGGCGGGGAGTTCGAATCTATCCCGGTGTTCGTGATTTATGACAAGGACCACAATGAAATCACCCACTTCATCGAGCGCCCCAGGCTCGCCAATGAACAGATCCACGTCACCCGGGACGTGATCGGCGACATGAGCCCCGCAGCGATTGCCGCGAGAATCGGCCACGAGCCATCTGAAGACGAGGTCGCCGCAGAACGAGCGAAGGGCCGCGACCGTTACATGGCCTGGCAGCGCGACAGCGATGTCTGGGCAGGTTGGCGAGTCGCGACGGTCGATGAAGTGATCGCCGACATCCGCGCCAAGCTGGGGTAGCCCCCTTCTCTGCAATTTCACCAAGGCCCCGCCGCACGGCGGGGCCTTCTGCGTGCCGAGCCGGGGTCAACCGAGATCGGCGGGTGCCAACTGAGGCTCCACATCGCTAGACTTCGCGAGTGCAGCCGAACCAGCGCAGGGGAAGACCCGCATCGCTCATGGTCTTCCTCACTCTCGCCCTTCTGCTCGGCCTGCTGGCAGCATACGTCGGCGTGATGCACTCCATCGTCGATGTCTCCCGCATCGGCGGCGACCACGATGCGAACGAGCGAGACGCCGCGTACAGCTATCTGCACCTCGTCTTCCTGGCCGGCTCAGCAGCGATCGGCTTCGGCGCGGGGAAGTGGCTGAACGGTCTCGGTATTGCGTTTGGGACGCTGTTCGTCATCGTCGTTGCGGTCGGGATGCTCGCGGTCCAGTTATCGTCGTATTCGTTGGCCTGCCACGGCCACAACGACATCGTCCGGCACTGGCAGTGCGACTAGTGTGAATCGAGAAGCGGAAGCAAGTCCGCAAGGTGGGAGAGCACAGCGAGAGGCTCTGCATCCCCGGAGTCTTCCTGACGGAACTCGTGCGTGAGGATGGCGCTCATGCCAACGGCCCGCGGGCCGCGGATGTCTTCGCGAACACGGTCGCCGACGAACAAACAGTCCTCCGGTTCCAGTCCGAGCGAGCGCAGGGCGACCCGGTAGATCTCCGGGTTCGGTTTCCGCACTCGGTGCTCAACCGAGAAGACGGCGACTTCGGCCTGGTCGAGGAGACCAAACTCCTTGAGGCGTCGGCGCATCTGGGTGGGCGATGTGAGTGTGTTGGAGACGTAGGCAACGCGAAGCCCGCGGGTGCGAAGCGCCTCGAAGACGGCGTCCCGCCCTTGCGCCGCCTCCCAGCGGGCGATGTCTGCTTCGCCGGCCATGTGGTCCAGCATCGCGGCGAGCTTGCGCGCCCTGGCGTCGCCGCCGATGAACGGTACAGCAAGTTCTGCAATGGGCGGCTCTGTCAGGTCGTGCCGCCCGAGGAGGCGCTCACTGAGGTTCCCAATGATGCGCGCAGCTTCATCCTCCGAGTCCTCGAATCCCTCCGACGCCAGCGCGGCGGCGAATTCCGCAGTCACATCCGGTATTGGGAGGAGCCGGAAGAGTGTGTCCCCAAGGTCGAAGAGGACGGCACTCGTCACGCGAAACCCCAGGGGCGGATGCGAGACGGAGTGATCTTGAGCATCACCCGTTCGGTCGCGGCGATGCGCTCCTCCATGGCAGGCGGGAGCGCCGGGCCGAGGTAGCGTTCGGCGATAGTCCGCATCGACTGGCGCGCCGGGTCGTCGATGACCGCCGCCGTCCCTTCGATGGCGACGCCCTTGTACGGCCGCTCCTTCGTGTCGACGATGAACGAGACGCGGGCATCCAGCCGGGCGTTCCGCGCTTTCGGCCGGGATGCTGGCGTGGAGATGACGATGTCGTCGCCGACAAGAGCGAACCACACGGCCGACGTGATCGGTGCACCGTTTGGACCGAGCGTCGAGAGCACGCCTGGCCACTTCGCCTCTTCGAGGAAGGCACGGACTTCAGGTGTCAGTTCGCGCAACATGGCGGCATTCTCAACTCATGGTTGGCCGCTGTCGATCCGAGGGGCCGGACGCGCACCAGCCAACCCGAAGACGGCTCAGGTTGTAACCTGAGACTCCGTGACCTCCGCTTCCCGCTCGCAACGAACGCTGGTGCTCGCCCTGCTGTGCGTCGCCTCGTTCGCGGTCGTGTTCAACAACCTGATCATCACGCCGATCCTGCCCGAGATTTCGGATGACCTGGGTGTGCGCGTTGCGGTGGCAGGACTCCTGGTAACGGCGTACGCGGTCGCAGGGGGTGTAGCGGCTATCTTCTCTGGCCCCTTCATCGACCGGCTGGGGCGGAAGCCGGTAGTCGTCTCGGGCATGGCGATCCTCACCGTCGCGACGGTCGCATCGGCATTCGCTCCGAGCTATCCGCTGCTGATGGTGGCGCGTTCCGTCGCCGGGCTTGGCGTCGCGTGCCTGACACCGGCGGTCTTCTCCGCGGTGGGCGATCTCTTCTCCTACGAGGAACGCGGCAAGGCCATGTCGTGGGTGGTTTCGGCGAACACCAGCGCGAGTATCTTCGGTGTGCCGGCCGGGGCGTTTCTCAGCGGTATGGTCTCGTGGCGATGGACCTTCGGCGTGCTGGCTGTCCTGCTCGCGGTCTTCACCTGGCTCATCGTTGCGAGACTGCCGGGGGATCCGCCGCGCCCGGAACGGCCGGCCGGCACCCGGATGTTCGATTCTCTTGGCGTGGTGTTACGGGATGTGCCGGCAGCCATGGCCCTGTTTTCCAATTACCTCGCGACGGTCTACTGGTTCATCTTCACGGTGTACATGGGCGCCTACTTCCACGACGAGTTCGGCCTTGCGAAAGCGGCCCTGGGGCTCATGTCCGCGGTCATGGGGCTGGGCGTGCTCTTCGGGAGCAACATCGGCGGACGGCTCTCGGACAAGGTGGGCAAGCGCCCCATCATCGTCTGGTGCAGCGGCATCTGTGCGGTGTTTATTAGCCTGGTGACCACCGCGTCGCCAGTGATCGGGATGGCGATCGGGTTCCTGTTCACGTTCTCCCTGTTCAGCGGCGCCCGCTTCGCGAGCGCGCAGGCAGTGACCACGGAACTCGTCCCTGAACACCGGGGCACGGTGATGGCGCTGAACGCTTCGGGCCAGCAGTTCGGCATCGTGACCGGCTCGCTCATCGGCGCAGGTGTGCTGGAGGTTTTCGGCTACCGCGGGCTTGGGCCAGCCTCTGGCGCCGTCGCCCTCCTTTCGCTTGTCACCTACGCGCTATACGTCGACGAAAAGCGGTTCACACCTGCGCCGGCACCCAACCCCGCATGACTCACCGGCCAGTCCCGTCCGAGTACAACAGCTACTACGAAGGCTACGTGAGCAGCGCCGGGGACGACCCGATCGCGCAGCTAGAACAGCAGATCGTCGCCTTCGAGAAGGCGCGCGGCCTCGACGAATCCGCGGCCTCGACGCCACCCGCGCCAGGCGAGTGGACGTTGAAGGAGGTGCTGGTGCACCTCTGTGACTTCGAGCGGATGTTCTCCTACCGGGCGCTCCGATTCTCCCGGGGCGACGCCACGCCCGTCGAGGCCTTCGAGCAGGACGCGTATGTCGCGACTTCCGGGGCGAATCGCCGCCCGCTCAGCGAAATCGTCGACGAACTGGTGTCGCTCCGGCGAGCCACGATCCTCCTGGCCCGATCGCTCTCCGAAGAGATGCTCGACCGGGCGGGCTCAGCGGGAGGCCACCCGGTGACGGTGCGGGCGCTCATCTTCATCACCCCTGGCCATAGCGAGGGCCACCTGGCCGACCTTCGCCGGGACCACCGGGAACTTCGGTAGCTTCGAACAGGCATCGCGGGCCGGTTTGCCTGACTGAAAAGTTGCGAAACCCTCACGTTCACGGTAGACATTGTGACTGCATTCACAGCCGGAACCCGTTTCCCCGGGCCCGGACTCCAAAATTTGGCAGGACACACGTTTGCACGACTACACGCGCATGGCCCCCAAGGCCACCCCTGAGACCAAGCCCTATTGGGACGGGTTGAAGGAAGGCAAGCTGATGATTCAGCGGAACAAGCAGACCGGGAAGGCGTACTTTCCGCCGCGCCCGTTCGATCCCGAAGATCCCTTCGCTGAGGTGGAGTGGTTCCAGGCAAGCGGCAAGGGCACGCTGCTCACCTACATCATCAGCCACCGGCCACCCCCAGGCTTCGAAGCCCCCTTCTCGATCGCCGTCGTACGGCTGGAGGAAGGCGTGCAAATGGCGACCAACATCGTCGACTGTCCTCAGACTCCCGAAGCGCTCCAGCTCGACATGGCTGTCGAACTTGCGCCAACGAAAGTGAACGACGACATCACGCTGCCCACCTGGCGGCCGGCGAAGGGAGCCTGATCCAGTGCCCACTCCAGGAAAAGTAGCAATCGTCGGCGCCTCCGAAATGGTCAGCCCCGAAGGCGTCTTCCCGCAGTACTCGCAGCTCGGGCTGCACGCCGAGGCGGCAATCCGAGCCATGAAGGACGCGGGCCTGAAGCCCTCCGATATCGACGGCGTCGCTTGCGCGGGCGCCAGCCCCACCGAGACCGCCTTCTACCTTGGCATTACGCCCACCTACGTCGATGGCACATCCGTCGGCGGCTGCTCGTTCATGATCCACGTCCGCCACGCGGTCGCGGCAATCGAAGCAGGCCTCGCGACCACCGTGCTCGTCACCCATGGCGAAAGCGGCAAGAGCGGCATCGGCCGCGGCGGCTGGCCAATGGGCGGCGGCGCAAGCCTCCAGGCCCAGTTCGAGCAGTGGACCGGGCCAATGGGCGCGCCCACCTCGTTCACCATCCCGGTGATGCGCTACCTCAAGCAGTACAACGTGACCGAAGAACAACTCGCCATGGTCGCCGTTGTCCAGCGCGAGTACGCCGCCATGAACCCGAACGCGATGATGAAGGACCCGATCACGGTCGAAGATGTCCTCAACTCGCGGATGATCGCGTACCCGTTCCGTCTCTTCATGTGCTGCCTGGTGACCGACGGCGCCGGCGCCCTCATCCTCACCTCGGCCGACCGGGCGAAGGACTTCCCGACCAAGCCTGTCTATATCCTCGGCACAGGCGAATCCGTCGAGACGCCGATGGTGTCGCAGATGAAGGACATGACCTCCTCCCGCGCCTTCAAGGTCGCAGGGCCGAATGCCCTCCGCGAAGCCGGCATCACCCACAATGACGTCGATCACCTGATGATCTACGACGCCTTCGCTCACCTGCCGCTCTACGGCCTCGAGGACCTCGGGTTCGTCGGCCCGGGCGAAGCGCCGGCCTTCATCTGGGAAGGCAACACGCGCCCCGGAGGCAAGCTGCCGCTCAACACCAACGGCGGCGGCCTCAGCTACACCCACTCCGGCATGTACGGCATGTACGCCCTCCAGGAGAGCGTGCGCCAGATGCGTGGGACTGCTCCCGCGCAGGTGGCGGGCGCGAAGATCAGCATGTGCCACGGCGTTGGCGGCATGTTTGCCGCCAGCGGCACCGTCATCATGTCCAACGAGCGCCCCTAGCGCCTCGTCCTCTGCGTTCTCTGGAGCCCGGTGTGTTTCCACCGGGCTCCGTCCTTTTCTGGGCGCTTTACGAAACACCATCAAAACGTGTTGACAGGTTAGTTGCTCGAAATGTGCTTTCTTCCGAAGCTCGTATCGGCGTTTGGCCAACACAGGAGCGAAAGCAATGCCGCGGAAGATCAAGCCTTGCCTCTGGGTCGTCGGCGATGCCCAGGAAGTCGTGGACTACTACTCGGGCATTTTCGAAGACGTCCGTGTGACCGGCACACAGAACTTGCCTGATGGCTCGGCCTCCATCGCCGAGATCGAGATCCATGACCAGCCGTTCCAGCTGCTCCAGGGCGGCCCCGCGGGCTGGAGCTTCAATGAATCTGTCTCCTTCGCAGTGAGTTGTGCGGACCAGGCCGAAGCGGACCGCCTCTGGTACGCACTGACCGCCAACGGCGGCGAAGAGAGCCAGTGCGGCTGGCTGAAGGACAAGTACGGGATGTCCTGGCAGATCGTCCCGGAAGAGTTCAACGAACTGATGGAAGGTGATCCGGCGGCCGTCCAGCGCATGATCGACGAGATGATGACCCAGCGGCGGCTCGATATGGCGAAGCTTCGGGCGGCCTACGACGGCGAGGCCGTGGTCCGCTAGCGATTGGACATTGGCGTCCACGGTCGGGAAACTTCGGACACGAATACCCCCCGAGGAACCTCTTTGTCCAACGACGCCACCTCCACCCCAAGCACCTCCACCGACACGCCCGGTCCGGGCCACGGACCGCTGGTCATAGGCCTCGCCGGCACTATCGCCGCGGGCAAGTCCACCGTCGGCCAACTGCTGGTCGAACGCGGCGCGCACCACTGCGACGCCGACAAACTCGTCCACAAGCTTTATGACCCGGGCACGCCCGGTTTCGACCGCGTCGTTGAAGCCTTCGGCCGCGAAGTCGTTGGCGCGGACGGTTATGTCGACCGAAAGATCCTCGGCGCGAAGGTCTTCGGGAAGCCGGAAGAGATGAACAAACTCACCCGGGCGATGGGGTCAATCACGGAGGCAATCAAGGCGGAGATCGACCGCTGGCGGGTCGAACTCGGACCTGACCAGATCTGCGTGATGGAAGCCGTCAACCTGATGGAACCCGGGTACGCCCGATGGTGCGATCAAACCTGGCTGATCGGCGTTGACAACGACATCGCCCGCGCGAGGCTCATCGAGACCCGTGCGATGAGCGAAGCCGAGGCCAACCAGCGCCTCGCGAGCATGATCCCGCTCGAGATCCGGGCGCCTGGCGCGGACTGGGTCTACAAGAACAATGGTTCTCTGGATGACCTCCGGACAGCCGTGAACGCCGAACTCGACCGAATCCTGGCCTTGCGGAAGTCGGGCGGCGCGCTGGAGTCCAAGTTCCCGGCCTGGTGGGCGGTGTTCCTCGAACGGAACAAGGAACGGCTGGCGAAGAGCGGCGCGACCATCGAAGGCGTCAAGAAGGAAGGTTAGGCAAGAATCCCGGACCGCCTGGAGAAGCCGCGCGGCCCGGCCGGGCGGCGCCCGGGGGGGGCCGGGGGGGGGGGGGGGGCGCGGGGGGGGCGCGGGGGGGCGGGGGGGGGGGGGGGGGGGGGGCGAAGCGGCTCGCCCAGCGTGGCGGGCCTCACTTCGCTGGCGAAGCCTCTCGGGACGGATCTCTTCGTCCTTCCAGCGCCGTCTCGTTCTTCCCACAGTCAGGATGAGGTCGGTGGAACCCCACCACCCCCCCCGCCACCGACCCCCCGTTGGGGCCCCAAGCACCCGCCGGCCGCGGGGGGGGGGCCGCGGCATCCCAGTTCGAATGCGACCATCTCGGAACGCTGCCAGCACGGCCGCGGCGATTGCCGTGTGCGCTTCGGCGCTCACATGGAGCCCGTCGGGCAGAAAGCGGGTATCGGGCACGCTGCCTTCTTGGAGGTTGATGAACGTTATCCTCAGCCGCCCGGTCAGGGTACGCATCTCGTCCAGGAAGCGAAGAAGTACCACCTCCTTCTGCGAAGGCGGGCCGGAACGGCGGTTCTCCAGCTTCACGAAGCCGTGGACAGCGACAACCTGGATGTCTTCCTGGCGGGCGAGCAACTGGAGGGCCTTCGTCGTCCCTTCCAACGCCACCTCGTAGGATGTCACCGGGGCGGCACCGAACACGCGGCGGGCGACGGCCCTGCCGGAGCGATTCAGCGTCGCTGCCAACCTGCCCCGGTCCCGCGTCAGCGCGTCCAATCGCGTGGCGAAGGCGTGGTACACATTCCCCGTCCGCTCGCCGAAGCGCTCCCGGACGCCGGGTTCGATTACCGGATTCAGGAAGGAGAAGCTGCTCAGAGTCACGAACACGATGTCGGGCTCGCGCCGGCGAAGCTCGCGCTCGAGGTAGTCTTCGGAGCCGGGCGCGTGTGCGAAAAACGGCCGCACGGTGATTTCCACCGGTTGACCTGTCAATTCCGGCAATGCGCTGGCGACGAGATTGGGCCACGCTGCCTGGCGGTCGGCGAGTTGGACACCGCCGGTGTTGCTCTGGCCGAAGATGAGGATGCGCGTTGGGTCAGTCACGCTGGCAGTCTGTTGGCCCGGCTGCGCACCGGCAAATCGATCCCTTGCCGCCCTTCGTCCTCCTTCGTACCATCCTCTGGCAATCCAAAGCCCCAGGAGTTACCCATGGCAGACGAGGGATTCGAATTCCCGGTCGACCGCACGCAGGTCATGCTCTTCGCACGCTCACTGCTCGACATCCGCCCCGAGTTCTCGGACCCGAATGACCCGGCGACGAAGGCCGTCGGGGGCATCGTGACCCCGCCGACGTTCGTGCAGTGCAGCGCGCACTGGCAGCCGAACTACCCGCTCGACATCACCCGGCCGCGCCAGGGACCACCTCCGGCGCAACGTGGCGATGGCCCGGGGGGTGGGGGCGGCGGCCTTGGCCGCGGCCTTCACGCAGAACAACACTACGAGTACCACCACCCGATCCACGTGGGCGACACGCTCACCGTAACGACAAAGCCGGGCAACCGCTGGGAGAAGGAAGGCCGCCGTGGCGGCAAGATGACCTTCAGCGAGTCGGTCACCGAGTACCGCAACCAGGACGGCGTCCTCTGTGTCACCGCCACCAGCGTCGGCGTCCAGACCGAACGCGCCGTGGACCAGTAGGGAGGAACGAAATGGCACTCAAAGTCGGCGACACCCGTGAACAGGTCGTCATCGAAAACGTGAACCGCTCGCACATCGTGAAATACGCCGGCGCGAGCGGGGACTTCAACCCGCTCCACCACGATGAAGGCGCCGCCCAGAAGATGGCTGGCTACCCTTCCGTCTTCGCCCACGGAATGCTGTCGATGGGCCTGACCGGCCGGATGCTGACCGACTGGCTCGGACCGACCGCGCTGAAGAAGTACGGCGTCCGTTTCACCAAGCAGGTCTGGCCGGGCGACACGCTCACCGCCAGGGGTGAAGTGACCAAAGTCGAAGGTGGACTGGCGACCATCAAGGTCATCACGACCAACCAGAACGGGGAGTCTGTCGTCGAAGGCGAAGCTATCGCCCAGGCGTAAGCCCCGCGGGATGCGAGTCCCTGCGCCCCTCCTTCGAAGGTCGAAGGAGGGGCGTTCCGCTTCCACGGGTACGCCGCCATCGTTTCGCGACATTTTCGGCGCAGAATGCCTTCCATGAACCGTCTTTTCGCCGCCGTACTCTTCGCCGTCCTTATCCTCTCCGTCGGATGTTCCGGGAGGGACGGCAAGGATGAACCAACCGTGACGACATCCCCCGCCTCGCCCGGAGCCACCGCCTCCGCCGTGACGGGGACGGCGACCGTGGCGGCGACGGCGACCAGGGGCGCCGCCCTGCCGAAGGGAGTCTCACACGCGACGCTCACTTCTGGCGGACTTGAGCGCACCTACCGGCTGTTCGTGCCTTCAAACGCGAAGGCATCGGACAAGCTGCCGCTCGTTATCGGGCTGCACGGGGGGCTCGGCTGGGGCGACCAGTTCGCCGCCAATTCGAATTTCGAGACCCTGGCCGAGGCAGAGGGTTTCATCGTCGCGTTCCCGGACGGGACCAACCGGACATGGAACGCCGGCAGCTGCTGTGGCCAGGCGTCCTCAAAGAACATCGACGACGTGGGCTTTCTCGCCTCTCTGATCCAGCACCTCGCAGCGACGCTTCCCGTCGACGGCAATCGTATCTACATGACCGGGCACTCGAACGGGGGAATGATGTCGTTCCGGTTCGGCTGCGAGCGACCGGACCTGGTGCGCGGCGTCGCGCCAGTTGCAGGCTCCCTGGAAATCCCGAAGTGCCAGCCCACCCGCGGCACATCTCTGCTCGCGATTCACGGCGACGCGGACCAGAACCACCCGATCGAGGGCGGTGAAGGGGACCGCTCCATCGCCGGGGTGCCGTTTGTCTCGATGGACGACTCGCTGTCACGGTGGACTGGGGGCATGCAATGCGAGGCAAACCCGTCGCATTCAACCTCTGGCGCGCTCACGACGACTCTTTGGAAAGGATGCCGCGACGGAGCCACGGCAACGTTCATCGTCATCGCTGACGCCGACCACCCGTGGCCCGGCGGAGTCGCGCGGGCCGGCGTCCAGGACCGGGTCTCGGACAAGCTCGATGCGACCCTGGCAGTTTGGTCGTTCTTCAAGACGCTGCGGTAGGCGCGCCGTCCTATCCGTAGAGGCGGGATGCTTCGGCTTCGAGCTGCCGCCTTTGGCTCTCCGTCATCGGCTCGAAGGCCAGCGCGGTGGCGACGTTCTCGAAGACCCGGGAGGGGTAGCGCGCGCCCGGTATCGCTATCGAAACCCCCGGGTTTGAGAGCACATACCGAAGCAGGTTGGCGGGCGTTAGCAGGCCCGCCGTGCCCCGCGCGATGTTGCCGCGCATCGTCGTGGTCCGCCCGGAACCGCCGACCGGCCGCATCGCGATGACGCCGACATCGTGTTCTGCAGCCAGGTCGATGAGCGGCGCCGATTCGGGGTAAAAGGCGGAGTACTCCAGCATGACCGTGTCGAACTCACCGGAAAGGATGGCGTGCCGCGCGATCTCCAGGCTGTGGGTGGAGATCCCGATGTGTCCGATCAGTCCGCGGTATTGCGCAGTCTTCAAGCCGTCGAGCGCACCACCTTCGGCCGTGACCGCCTCCCATGCCTCGGGCGTGGAGATATCGTGGAGCTGGTAGAGCGCGAGACGGGAAACGCCCAGGACCGACAACGAGCGGTCGACCTCGTACTGGGCGGCGCCGGCCGTGTGGCGGAAGGTTTTCGAGGCGATCTGCCAGCCTTCGCCGCCGCGCTCCCGGACGACCTGCCCAAGGAGATGTTCCGAGCCTTCGTAGTCGCGCGCCGTGTCGACGAAATCGATGCCACTGTCGAGCGCAGCGACCACGGTCTCGAAAGCTTCCGGCGAGTGGGGCGTGTCCATCGCACCCAGACCAAGTTCGGAGACCATCAGCCCTGTGCGACCAAGCCGTCGCTTCTTCAACATCGGAGGCGCCTCGCCTACTTCGGCAGTTTCGGCCCAATGACGGCGAAGACATCCCTCGCCGCCTTCTCGGCTTCAGCCTTCGTCATGCGCTTCTCGAGATCCGCAACCGAGAGGATCGAGTCGGACGAGCGCGAGAAGACATCGAGCGAAACCAGGGTGCCGCCGTTGTGGAACCAGGCCCGGTAGGAGTTGGCGGAAGAGCGGGAGACGCTTCCATCGGCGCCCCTGGTTTCAACGTAACTCTGGGCGAAGTAGTAGAGCCCTTTCGCTGTGTTCGAAAGCTGGACTGCCCCGAACTCCCAGCGCAGCGCCGGGTTCTCGATGTGCGCGGAGGGAAGGATCGACTTCAGGTTCCGCTGAGCTTCCGCCGATTCGTACGCCTTCGGGTCCAGGCTCCCACAGATGAATGCGTCGCACTGGGCGAGCTGGACGCGCACCAGGAGCGACGCCCCACCCGCGGTCTTCGCGTCGGCGGTGTACGTAAGCGCTCCGCCGAGGAGGTTGAGCGAAGAATCCGAGGCGGCGTAACCGGGCACCACGAGCTTCAACAGCTCCCCGATCTCGGTCGCTGAAGGCGTTGGTGCGGACTGTGTGCTCGATCCGCCTCCGCCCTGGGGCGTGGAGGCGCCTGCGTCGTCGTCCCCTCCCCCGCTACAGGCGGCGGAGACAAACGCGAGGAGGACAGCGGTAACGATCAGCAGCTTTGGCATGGCCCAATGATGGGCGCGGTCCAGCCGTTGGGTCGAACGCAGCGGAGTTCGAACTTGACGCCTACAGCTCCCAGTGTGTTATTTTGTTACCTGTGTCCCAATATCACTGAGGAGCTACACGATGGCAGCCAGACCAGACACAAACGTCGAACGCGTCCAGCTCGGAGTGCGCCTGGAAAAGCGGATGGTGCAGGTGCTGAAGGGTCTCGCCGAGTTCAACGACGAGACCCTCGGGCAGCTGCTCGAGAAGATTGTCCTCCACTCGTTCGAGCCGATGCCGGGAGAGGAAGGCGAGTGGAGCGCAAGCCCCCATGGGAAGCGAGCGCTCACCGCCATCGCCGACTTGAAGCGGGTCTACGGGATGGAGTACGAGGTCCACGCGACCCGCGCGTTCGCGGCGGAAAGTGAGTGCGCGGAGCCGTGAGCGGGGCGGACGCGTGCCCACCCGCAGGCCGGCGTTGTTATCCCCAGAGGGTGAGCGACTTCTCGTCGCGCTCCTTGCGGAGACGGCTGAGGATCTCGGTGACAGGGACCGACCCGACGTCGCCGCCGCCGCGGATGCGCAGGGCCGCGGCCTGGGCCTCGGCCTCGCGGTCACCGACGACGAGCATGTAGGGCACCTTCCGCAGCTGGGCATCACGGATCTTCGCGTTCATTCGCTCGCCACGACTGTCGACGTCCACTCGCAGTTTCGCCGTACTCAGTTGCCTGGCGACCTCTTCCGCGTATTCGATGTGGCGGTCGGCGATCGGGATGACGACGGCCTGGACAGGTGACAACCAGAGCGGGAAATTGCCCTCGTACTCCTCGATGAGCAACGCAACCATGCGCTCCATCGTGGAGAGGACGCCCCGGTGGACGATGATCGGCTGGTGGCGGGCGCCGTCTTCCCCGATGTACTCGAGTTCAAACTGGGCCGGCAGGTGGAAATCGACCTGGACCGTGACGAGCGTCTCGTCCTTCCCCGCGGCCGTCTGGAACTGGACGTCAATCTTGGGGCCGTAGAAGGCGGCTTCGTCCTTCGCTTCGAAGTACTCGAGGCCGACGCGGTCGAGGACGCGGCGGAGGAGGCTTTCGCCCATCTCCCACATCGGCGGGTTATCGACGTACTTTTCCTTGTTCTCGGGATCGCCGAGGGAGAGGCGGTAGCGGTAGTTCTTCAGTCCAAGGGTGCCGTAGACGTGTTCCATGAGCGCGAGGACGCCCTCGACTTCGGCTTCGACCATGGCCTCGTTCGCGCAGAAGATGTGCGCGTCGTTGAGCGTCATGATGCGGACGCGGGACATGCCCGTGACCTGGCCGCTCTTTTCCCAGCGGTGCATGTTGCCGAGTTCGGCGATGCGGATCGGGAGTTCGCGGTAGGAGTGGAGTTCCGATTCGAACACCATGATGTGGTGCGGGCAGTTCATCGGGCGGAGGCAGTATTCCTCGCCGTCGCGCTCCATCACCGGGTACATGCTCTCCTGGTAATGGTCCCAGTGACCGGAACGCTCGTACAACTCGCGTTTGCCGACGTTCGGCGTAATGACATGCTGGTATCCGCGCTCGATCTCGAGGTCCTCGATCCAACGGACGAGTTCGCGCCGGATCGTCGCACCGTTCGGCAGCCAGATAACGTGGCCGGGGCCGATGTTCTCGATCAGGTCGAAAATCTTGAGCTCTTTGCCGATCCGGCGATGGTCCCGGCGACGCGCTTCTTCCAACTGGTGCTCGTATTCGGCCAGTTCTTCGGCGGTTTCGAAGAGGGCGCCGTAGACTCGCTGAAGCTGCGGATTCTTTTCGCTGCCCCGCCAGTAGGCGCCGGCGATGCTCATGAGCTTGAATGCACCGATCTGGCTGGTGTTGCCGACGTGGCCGCCGCGGCAAAGATCCGTGAATTCGGCGTGCGAGCACTGCGTGACACTGCCTTCTTCCAGGTCGGCGAGGAGGTCGAGCTTGAAGGGCTGACCGGCCCACTTCTGCTGAGCCTCGGCCTTGCTCAGGCTCGACATCACGAACCTGTGCTTCCCCTTCATGGACTTTCGCATGCGCGCATCAAGCCACACGAGGTCCTCGGGCGTAAGCGAACGGGGGAGCCGGAAGTCGTAGTAGAAACCCGTATCAATGGGCGGCCCGATGCCAAGTTCGGCATCCGGCATGAGTTCGACCATCGCCTCGGCGAGGACGTGGGCGGCGGAGTGGCGCATCCGGTTGAGGCGCTCCTCCTTGGGCAGGGACTTGAAGTCTTCCTTGGGTTCGATGGCGTCAGCCATGGTGACAACTCCTGTAGGTGGGGGAGGGGAAGGGCGAGTGGGAGGCGGCCGTGAGCCGCGCGGGAGTGGCCGCCGGCAGGTACACACGTCGAACTTCGAGATGCACAGTCATTTGGGTTGGGCCTTCCCGGACGGCAAGCGTTTCGTCGTGCCGTTGGGACGGGCGACGCGCCCGTGGTTCCACCCAACTTCGTCCTCCGCAGAGAAGGACCTCGCAATTGGCCGCTAACGGTGGCCAACCGGGCCGCCTTATCGCCCTGCTGAAGGAGCGCTTCGACGCCGGCTCGCGGGTGGTTTTCGCCTGCCTGTGTCGCGCTTCCAGCCGGTGGCGCGGACTCTCTGGTGGGGCAGCGGGCTACTCGTCCCGGTCGATGCCTTTGGTTCGGAAGACTATATCACGCCGCGTGGACGGGGCTTTCGGGCCTCAGGCGGAAGAGGCTATGGTGGGCCCCGCATGGAGATCGTGGTCATCGGCGTGATTCGGGTGCTCGGCTCGCTGCCGGTGCTGCGCTGGGCGTTCGCCGGGGCGCTGATCGCGATTGCGGTCGACTTCAGCGACCTCTTCCTCAAGAACCTGCTGGACCTCGGCGGGCTTAAGGATTACCAGCGCTTCGACAAGGTCGCGGACCTTGCCTACATGGGCTGTTTCCTGTGGGTCTCGCGCCGCTGGCAAGGGCCGGCGAAGTCCTTGTCGCTCGCGCTGTTCGGGCTTCGGATGGCCGGGCTGGGTCTCTTCGAGGCGACCGAGGCCCGGTGGGTGCTGATGGCATTCCCGAACGTCTTCGAGTTCTGGTACGTGGCGAACGCAGGGATCCTTCACCGGCGCCCGGGGGCCGTGCTCACGCCGCGCCGGGCGGCCGCCATCCTCGCGGTCGCGCTCCCGCTGAAGCTGTTCCAGGAGTACGTCTTGCACTACGGCAGATGGCTCGACAGCTTCACGGCCGTGGAGGCGGTCGAGGCGATCTGGCGCTGGGTCTCGCTGTGACGGAGTCCGGCCACGCGCCGAAAGGTAAGGCGAGGCCTCACCCGGACGGCACGACGGGACAGGACTTGCGAGATTAGCGACCGGCGGTGACTTCGGCCGAGCGCCAGAGTGCATGTTCGGCGTCGGTCCATGCCGGCCCAAGGAGCTTCGAAGCGCCGCGGATGCTCGACACCTTGTCCCATGCCTGGCGGGCGGGTTCGGTGACCGCGTGGCCGCAGGAGAGACAGGAGATAGAGGCGTGGCTGGACACGATCGAAGGCGATGCGCAGCGCGGACATTTCATGACGGGTCGCTCGTGCCGCGCTGCCCGCCGAGTTCAGATTCCATGCGAGCGCGAGTTGCCGCCTGCTCGGCGGGCGTCACCGGCGAGGCGTCGATCGTGAAATTACCCTTGCCCGGGTGATCCGCAAGCCACTTGTCGTGGTCGTCTTTGCGGCGAAGTAGTCGATCAAGAATTCCCATGGGTGCCTCCAGGACTGGTCGCTATCACAAGCGGCGGAGGCAACAGCGGCGGAGCTGGAGTCGGCGCAGGGTGTGGGGCTGGTTGGATTTGGGCATCGTACCCGCCCTGTCAAGGTGCCCTCTCGGGGAAAGGACCGCACCGGTGCGACGGTGACGGTCAGATACCTTCGACGGCTGCTACCTGGCCAATTCGCGGTCAAGCGCTTCTTCGTCGAGGGTCTGGGCACGCTGGTTTGCCTGGTCGCAGTCGCGTTCGACACGCTCGCGAGCGGAACGGTGGTCGCTCGATCCCCAGGTACTGGTCTTTCGGGCGACGGCGTCGAGTTCATCGAGAGCGAGCCGCCGGGCTTCTTCGGCCCGTGAAACCAATGCTGCGACCTTCTGCTTCCGGTCCAATGGACCTCCATTCGTTGCGAGAGGGCGGATTACTTGCGTCGAAGCCGGCCGTACGCGCTGGGGGCGAGGATCTGGCCGAATTCCCGGGAGGCACCGCAATCGCGGCAGAGCCCGGTGGAAACGCCCCCAACAGGCGAGCCGAGCTTCCAATGGTGCGTGCAGACGACTGGCATCTCGGCGGGGGACTCTTCGGGGAGCGTTTCCATCCTTTCACGGTACACGTTTTTGGGTCGCGGCGTACGCCCGGCCGGGAACGGCGACCGGTGCCGCCTGCGCAGCGCCTCCCGTACACTTGAGGACAATGTTCGAATCGCTGACCGATAAGCTGCAGGGCGCGTTCCGGAAGTTCGGCGCGCGCGGGATAGTAACCGAGGAAGATCTCGACCAGGCATTGCGCGAAGTGCGCATGGCGATGCTGGAAGCGGACGTGAACTTCAAGGTCGTACGCGAGTTCACAACTCGGGTGAAGGAGAAGGCGCTGGGTGCGCAGGTGTTGCGCAGCCTCTCGCCGGCCCAGCAGGTCATCGACATCGTCCACCAGGAATTGATCGACATCCTCGGCGGTGCGGCGCCGCAACTCGCGACGTCCTCGCGGCCCCCGACCGTGATCATGCTCGTCGGCCTCCAGGGGTCGGGAAAGACGACGAGCATCGCCAAGCTGGCGAACCTGCTGAAGAAGCAGGGCAACCGGCCGCTGGTGGTGGCTTGCGACGTCTACCGCCCGGCGGCCGTCGAACAGCTGGTGACGCTGGCGAAGGCGCTCGATGTGCCCTACCACGAAGAAGGTACGACCCAGAAGCCCTCGGTCATCGCCGCGAACGGGCTGGAGAAAGCGAAGCGCATGAACGCGACGCACCTCCTCGTCGATACCGCCGGCCGCCTCCACATCGACGAAGAGATGATGAAAGAGGTCTCGGACCTCCGTTCTCAGCTGGCCCCGGAAGAGGTGCTCTTCGTGGCCGACGCGATGGCGGGCCAGGATGCGGTCACCGCGGCAAAGGAGTTCCATGACAAGGTCGGGACGACCGGGCTCATCCTCACAAAGATGGACGGCGACGCCCGCGGTGGAGCGGCCCTGAGCATCCGCCAGGTCACGGGGGTGCCGGTGAAATTCATCGGCATGGGCGAGAAGTCGGACGCCCTGGAACCGTTCTACCCGGATCGGCTGGCCGGGCGCATCCTCGGTATGGGCGACATGCTTTCGCTCATCGAGCGCGCCAAGGACACGATGGGCGATGAGGACACCGACCGGTTCTCGGAGAAAATGAAGAAGGGCACCTTCGACCTCCAGGACTTCGTGGAGCAGCTGCGGAAGGTCCGGAAAATGGGCCCCCTCGGCCAGCTCGTGGGGATGCTCCCGGGCTTCAGCAAAATCAAAGCGCAGCTCAACGTCGATGACATCGATGACTCGTTCTTCAGCAAGGCAGAGGCCATCGTGCTTTCGATGACGGCATGGGAACGGCGGCATCCGGACAAGATCGACGGCAAGCGGCGGAAACGCATCGCCCGGGGCAGCGGGACCGACGCCTCGCAGGTGAATCAGTTGCTCAAGCAGTTCTTCGAGGCGCGGAAGATTGCCAAGACGCTGAGCAGCGGCAAGATGCCGATGTTCAGGTAAGAGGGCACCCGGCGACGCAGAAAGCCGGAACATCTCGGTGGCAGCGATCCGTTACCTCCCGTCGGAGCTGGCCACGGCACCGGGTGTGGCATGCCCGATCGCTTCGCGTCGAAAGCACGGATGATGTACCGTAAGTTGAAGTGCATTTTTCCGCCCGCTTTCGGAGCGGGTGTATTCCAGGAGTAGCAATGATCCGGATCCGCCTGAAGCGCATCGGCAAGAAGCGCCACCCGTTCTACCGCGTCGTCGTCGCGGATAAGCCCGACAAGCGCGACGGTCGATTCATCGAGAACCTTGGCTCGTACGATCCCCACTCCGATCCGCCGTCCATCATCGTCGACGGGGAGAAGGCGAAAGAGTGGCTCAAGAAGGGCGCCCAGCCTTCAGAGTCGGCCGAAAAGCTCCTCGTCCGCGCCGGCGTGATCGAAAAGAAAGCTCCCGTCGTCAAGGCGAAGCTCGAGGTCAAGCGCGCGGAGCAAGCTAAGGCCGCCGAAGCTCGGGCCAAGGTCCGCGCTGAAGAAGCCGAAAAGGCAGCAAAGGCCGAAGCAGCCGCCGCTGCTAAAGCCGCCGCCGAAGCGGCGAAGGCCGCTGCAGAACCAGAAGCACCCGCCGAGGAGTAGTCCGTGGCAAACACCATGATGGGCGAGGTTATCGAATACCTCGCACGGGAACTGGTCGACCACCCCGAAGAAGTCCGTGTGACCGAGCTGGAAGACGGGGACCGGGTCAGCATCCGCCTCGATGTCGCCGAGGATGATTGGGGCAAGGTCATCGGCAAGGGCGGCCGCATCGCGAGTTCGCTCCGGGCCCTCGTCAAAGTCGCCGCGGTCCGGGAGGACGTGCGCGTAAACCTGGAGATCGGCGACTGACCGGCGAAGAGCCCGCGCCCCCTGTAGAGACACCGCCCGCCGCGCCGAAGGCCCGCCGGGAGCGCCCCCTTAACCCCACAACCACGCCCAGGGAACCGCGCCCCGGCTACACCGCCGTGGGGCGAGTCTTGCGTCCGCACGCATTGCGCGGCGAAATCCGGGCGCTGGCTTACTCCCCGACGGCCCGGAACCTCCAGCGGGGGCGGCCGGTCTACCTGGACGGAATCAGGCGGGTAGTGGAACGGGCGCGGCCCGACCAGGAGCACTGGATCCTCAAGTTGAGCGGCATCAACAACCGTAACGACGTGGAAAGCCTCCGCGGCGAACTCCTGGAAGCGGCCGACAACGACGTCCAGCGAGACGACGACGAGTCGTTCTTCGTGCATGAACTGATCGGCCTGCGGGTGGTCATCACCGGTGGCGAAGACCTCGGACGTATCACCGAGGTGCTCCAGACCGGTGCGAACGATGTCTACGTGGTGACCGGAGATCGGAGCGAAATCCTGGTGCCGGCGATCGGCGGAGTCATCGACGCCATCGATGTGACGGGTGGGGTGGTATCCATTACACCTTTGCCGGGCATGCTGGACGAATCGAAATAAGCCATTGAAACCGTCTATAGCTGGGACTACACTGCCGAGCGGCCGGTGGCGGGGTGATGGTCACCCTCGGCCGTTCATCACGAGTGAATAATTCGAGGGGTGTATGCATGTCCAAAGCCGAGGCGCTCCAAATGGTCGCTGACTGTGTCCATCATTGGGTACTGGAACCTCCGAGAGGGGAGCTGACGCCGGGACGTTGCAAGAAGTGTGGGAAGGAAAGGGAGTTCACGGGAGAGACGAGCTATCGCATCGGTCGGGGTTCTTCCCACCGTTCCTAGTTGAATCCCACGGTTGACCCATTCGCGGGCCGCTCCATACGATGTGAACTGGAGCGGCCCGTTTGTTGTAGTCGGGGACGTAGCTCATCTGGGAGAGCGCAGCGTTCGCATCGCTGAGGTAAGGGGTTCGAGTCCCCTCGTCTCCACCAACCCTCCCGACGGGAGGTCGCGCCTGGTCACCTGGTGGTTGTGAACTTTCCGGCCCATTGCGGCGGGCAGAACGAGCACCGGGCATGTGTTCCTCGGCTCGAGCCGGCGCCCTACTTGTTCGGGTTCAACAGATACTTCGAGCCGGTGGCCTGGCGGCCGTAGACCGCGATGTGTTCCGGCTGGAGCACCTCTCGCAGGGAAACTTCACGGGTGTAGGTGCTGGCGAACGTTGTCGTGATGCTGCTGGCGACGCGGTCGCGGAGGCGCTGCGTTACTTCTGGCCCAAGCTTCGTGAGAAACGGCGTGAGCAACCAGCCGCCAATGCCCCACGCCATGCCGTAGGCACGGTTTAGGACGGTCGGGGTGCGGTCGAGGCCACCGTAGATGTACACCTGCTTGTGCGTCGCTGAGCCATACCGGCTGTACTCGCCGGCTCCGCGGCTGGCGGCGATCTCCATCGCCGTGAGGACCTGGCTGGCCAGGGTCCCGCCACCAGTGGCGTCAAAGGCGAGCATGGCGCCTGTCGCGGTGATCGCGTCGACGAGGTCGGTCATGAAGGTCGGGGCAGAGGAGTCGCAGACGTGAGTCGCACCGATGCCCCTGAGCACATCGGCCTGCTCCGGGCGGCGGACGACGTTCACAAGCCCAATGCCTTCTTCCAGGCAGAGTTTTTGCAGCATTTGCCCGAGGTTCGATGCCGCCGCCGTGTGGACCAGGGCCTTGTATCCTTCGAGCCGCATGGTCTCGACCATACCGAGGGCGGTGAGCGGGTTTACGAAGCACGAAGCACCCTCGGCGGGCGTAGTGCCCTCGGGAAGCGGAAGCACCTGGCTGACATCGATGACGCGATACTGGGAGTACATCGCCCCGCCGAGGAGGCCGACGGTCCTGCCGACAAGCGCTCGAGCAGGCGCTGAATCGCCCGCAGCGATCACAACTCCAGCGCCCTCGTTCCCCACAGGGAGCGAATCTCCGATGCGGGCGGCCATCGCCCGCATGACGGCCGGGCCGACCGGGGCCGTTAGTACGGGGGTCTCGGGAGAGCCCGCGAGCGTTGCCGCTGTCATGTCGGCCCCGCCAAAGAGCAAGCCGAGGTCCGAAGGATTGAGGGGCGCGGCCTCGACCCGCACGACGACTTCCGATGGACCCGGCGAGGGCGTCGGAATGGATACGAGCGAAAGTTCGAGTACGCCATCCGGCCTGATGAGTGAACGAAGCTGAAGTCCGGCGTCAAGTTCGGTGGTCATGTGGTGGTTCTCCTCCAGGTGGGTCGAGGGTGGGTTCGCTGCCGGTCGATGATCCGCGACGGCGGGAGCGCTTCGAAGTTGGGGCTGGCCGTGTCATGCCGGCGGTCAGGGAGTTTCGCAGATCTCGTCGGCACAGCAGATACCGTAGGTGAAGTTGGCGAGCCAGCGGACAGTCTCCGGGTTCAGGCAGTAGCACTGATCGCCTTCTATGGTGCCCTCGATGATCCCTGCTTCCTTGAGCACCTTCAGATGCTGCGAAACGGTGGACTGGGCAAGTGGGAGGACGCCGACGAAGTCGCTGGTTGCGCAGGCGTCGCGCTTCGCCAGCTCGCGCAAGATCCGCACACGAGCAGGATTGCCGAGCGCCCTGAATACCGCCGCGGCCCGCTGATCCTGGGCTTCGAGGTCTTCGATGACTTTCATGAGGCCATGATATTCGTAAAAATACGATATTGACAGCCTTTCGCTTTCATCGTAATTTTACGATGACATCGCACAAGGAGGTCACCGACGATGGTGACACGCACCCCGGAAGAGATCCGTTCCGAAGTCTCCAAGGCCTATGGGAACCGTGTACGCGGCGTACTCGCAGCAGACGAGGCCCTTCCCCTGGTCGACGCTGCGAACTGCTGTGCACCGGCGGCCACGGCGGAAGCGAGTTCTTGTTGCGGAACAGAATCCGCCAGCGAAGACGTTTCCTGCTGCGGAGTCAGTGACGACCAAACGATCGTGACGAACGTCGCTCAGCTTTACCAGCAGTCGGACGTGAGCGACCTCCCATCGACCGTTACCGATGTGGCCTTCGGCTGCGGCAACCCCACGGCGATTTCTGCGCTGCTTCCCGGCCAGGTCGTCCTCGACCTCGGCTCGGGCGGCGGAATCGACTGTTTCCTCGCGGCGAAGATGGTCGGCGAGACCGGCCGCGTCTACGGTGTGGATATGACCTCGGAGATGATCGCCCTCGCCCGGAGGAACCAGCAGAAGGTGGGCGCCACCAATGTGGAGTTCCGGCTCGGGGAGATCGAACACCTGCCGATCGACACCGGCACAGTGGACGTCATCATTTCGAACTGCGTCATCAACCTCTCGCCCGACAAGGACCAGGTCTTCCGCGAGGCGTTCCGCGTGCTGAAGCCAGGCGGACGCCTCCAGGTTTCGGACATCGTCTGGACCAGGCCTGCGCCCGAGGGTGTGAAGGAAGACATCGAGCAGTGGGCGGGTTGCATTGCCGGCGCGCTCCTGGAGACCGACTACAAGGCGAAGATCGTCGCCGCGGGGTTCACCGGAGTGACTTCGGTGGCCACCGATTATCCCGGCGGCACAGGGGTCGCGTCAGCTGCTGTGACGGCGACGAAGCCGCTGGCGTAATTTCGGCAGCTCGATTCTCGCAAAGAAGGCGCGCCCCCGCGTGCGCCTTCTTTGGTTGTGCACCACAGGCCAGTGAGCGCTGGCCGATTGGCCATCTCCACAGCTCCGAAGACCGGCGAAAGTGGAGGTGAACACTCACGCCTGGCCCGTCCGCACGGGTTCGGACGGCGGGCCGGCCGGAAGGAAGACGAAATGAACTGGCTCTTCATCGCGTGCATCGCCGGCGTGATTGCGCTGGCGGCCATGGTCGGCCTCGCCAACCGCGACGGCCACGGTGGTCGTCACGGCAGCCGGAATGCTCCGGCCTGACCTGCGGAGGAGATGACAAGATGCCCAATGAACGCGCTGCGCGAGTTGCCGAGTCACTGCTGAAGTCCGCCGAGACGCTGGGGAGAGCTTCCACGGCCACGGAAGTCCGGACGGCGGTGAAAGACGGCCTGCTGGGGTTGGAGTACCACCTCGACACGTTGGCCCAGGAATTGGCGCGCGATCCAGCAGCGCCGGGAGCCTTCGAACCAGCTCTTCGCGGCCGGGCGGAGAAAGTGGAAGCGACTCTTCGGGAGTTGCTCGTCGCAGCATGGGCGATGCTCGCCCTGAACGACGAGCAGTTAGGCACGCTGGAGCGAGCCAGGGCACTGGCGAAACAGCTCCGGGCAGTTGAGCACGACGAGGTGAAGCTCGTCTTCGACCAGCTGCTCGCGCCCCAGGGGATCGACTAACGAGCGGTCAGAACTCGCTTAAGGGCCGCACGAGAGCGTCACGGTCACCGGCCCAGCTGGCATTTTGAAGGTTGTTGTGCTTTCGAGGGGAGCGGCGAGTGTGGCGCCGATCGCGATCCACTGCTTGAACCGCTGGTCGCTCGTCGACAGGCCCACGAACGTCCCTGGCGGCACACAGGCAAGGTCGATCCCCTTGGGTGAGGTCCCCGTCCCCATGATGCAAACAGTCGGATTGTTCACAGTCACGGGGTAGCAGGCAGCCTCGCTGGGGGCGGTCGTCGCGGTAGGCGGCGGAGTGGTGGCCGTCGGGGCGACCGGGGCCTGGGGGATCGGGGTGGGAGGGGGAGCTGTCGGAGGGACGGTGGCGGCTGCCGGAACGGGCGTAGGCGCCCCTGCTCCGGACGGCGAGGCATCCGGGCTGAGGGGCACCGTAGTGGCCGTCGGCCCGGCAGGTTGGGAGGTCTTAGCCGCCGTCTTTGCCGGTGGCTGAGTGCTCCGGCCAGACAACGCCTGGGTAGACTGCTTCGGATCGTCTCCGCCACCACCGAGCAGGATGAAGAGCGCGAACCCGGCAGCGCCGCCCAGCAGTACGAGCGCGGCAGCCGCTGTCACGAAGAGCGGCAATCGCCGGGCGCCCGGCGGTCGGGCCGGCGCCAGTTCCGCCGTGCCGCCGGCCGGAGCACCGCAAGTTTCGCAGAACTTCAATCCAGGAGATGCCAGCGCGTGGCCATTCGGGCAGGCCGCCCAGGATCCGCAAGCAACGCAGAACTGGTTCCCGGCGGCAACCGGGGTCGAGCAGTTGGGGCAGGCTGGCGCGGGGGTACTCACTTGGGCTCCGTGCGCGGCGGTGTGGATGAAACCATCGTGGTATTCCCGATGTCAAGCGAAGAGCATCCTCTCAAGGTATGCCGTCGTGGCGCCCTGGGGTGCCCGATGCTAGGATTTGACCCGCGCGATCCATGACGCCCGGCCTCTCGGCCGGGTTCTTTGCGCCCCACCATACCGTCGGCGCCCGTGCCACACCGGGTGACCTGGAGAGGCCTACCCATGACCGAACAACTCACCGCAGAACAGAAGCTGGCCCAGCTCATCGAGCTGAAGCAGAAGGTCGCGGAGGGTGGCGGGCTCAAAGGAATTGAGCGCCAGCACGCACGCGGGAAACTCACCGCCCGCGAACGCGTAGACCTGCTCCTTGATCCCGGCAGCTTCGATGAACTCGACTCCCTGATGCGGGCGCGGAGCATCGACAACAGCACCGGCGAAGCAGTCGTGACCGGCTGGGGTAAGGTCGATGGCCGGCCCGTCTACGTATACGCCTATGACTTCACGCTCGTCGGTGGTTCGCTGAGCGAGGCCGTCGCCGAGAAGATCTTGAAGGTCATGGACCTTTCGATGACGACCGGCGCGCCGATCATCGGCATCATCGACTCGGGCGGGGCCCGCATCCAGGACGGCCCGGAGGCGCTCCGCGGCTTCGGCGAAATCTTCGCCATGAACACCCTCGCAAGCGGTGTGGTCCCGCAGATCAGCATCATCATGGGCCCTTCCGCGGGTGGCGGCGCCTACAGCCCCGCCCTCACCGACTTCATCTTCATGACCGAAGGCAGCGGGCAGATGTACATCACCGGCCCGGATGTGATCCGCGCGGTGACGGGCGAGGAAGTGACGCACGATGAGCTTGGTGGGGCTATCGCTCACGCGAGCCGTTCCGGCGTCGCCCACTTTGCGGTCGATGGCGAAGAAGCAACGATGCAGGAAGTGCGGCGGCTGCTTTCATTCCTCCCTTCGAACAATGCGGAGGACCCGCCCTTCACCGGCACAAACGACGACCCCGCGCGCGCGGATGACGATCTCCTGACGATCGTACCGGCCGAGCCAAATCGCCCCTACGACGTGCGAGAGGTCATCGACCGGCTCGTCGATGACGGGGACTTCATGGAAGTGCACGAGCTCTTCGCGACGAACATGGTGGTGGGTTTTGGACGGATGGCGGGCCGCGTCGTCGGGTTCGTAGCGAACCAGCCGGCGCAGCTCGCGGGTGCGCTGGACATCAACGCCAGCCGCAAAGCCAGCCGGTTCGTCCGATGCTGTGACTGCTTCAACGTCCCACTCGTGACGCTCGTAGACACTCCCGGTTTCCTCCCGGGACTGAGCCAGGAGTATGGCGGGATCATCACCCATGGCGCGAAGTTGCTCTATGCCTACAGCGAAGCGACGGTACCGAAGATCTCGGTGATCCTGCGCAAGAGCTACGGCGGGGCCCACCTCGTTATGTCCAGCAAACACCTGCGCGGCGACATGAACTACGCCTGGCCGACTGCGGAAATCGCGGTCGCAGGGCCCGATGCGGCGGCGAACGTGGTCTACCGCGAGGAAATCGCGAACGCACCGGACCCCGAGGCGAAGCGCAAGGAGCTCATCGAGGAGTACCGGCAGAAATTCGCGAACCCGTACATCCCGGCTGGCCGTGGCTTCCTCGATGACGTGATCGACCCGCGCCAGACGCGGGCGAAGGTCGTGCGGGCGCTGGAGATGCTGGAGAACAAGGCCGACCGGAACCCTCCGAAGAAGCACGGCAACATCCCGCTTTAGGCGGTGAGGCGGCGTGGTAAACTCGGGGCATGACGAAGCTCGCCGCCGAAGCGTGGGAAAAGCTCCAGGAACTGGATGACGAGACCCAGAACTACCTTGCCCGCAAGGTTCTGGATGAGATCGAGTCTGAACGCAAGTGGGACGAGCTTTTCGCGAAGAGCCAGGATGTGCTTGAAGAGATGGGGCGCAAGGCGCTCGCTGAGCACCTCGCAGGCAAGACAGTGCCGCTCGATCCTGACAAGCTGTGAACTCCTGGCGTGAGCAGGCCTTCCGGGAAGCCCTGGGGAGACTACCCGTTCAGGTCGCCGAACAAGCTGCGGCCGCATACCGTCTGTTCTGCAGCGATCCGTTTCATCCGAGCCTTCAGTTCAAGTCGGTTACCGCCTCGGGCGATCTATGGTCGGTCCGCATCGGGCTCGGCTATCGCGCATTAGGTCGCCGCCACCAGGACACTATCATCTGGTTCTGGATAGGCACACATGCCGAGTACGACCAACTACTGCGCCGCCGCTAGACCTTTCAGCGACTACGAAGCGGACGGCCGGCGCTTGCGCGCCGGCCGTTTGTTGATCTGTCCGCCGTGACCGGGCGTCAGTCCGCCACTAGCACCAGGGTGCCCGTCGTGCTCAGGCTGCCGCCCGTGCCGTTGACGATGCAGGAGCGAGCCTTGGTCTGCTTGCCTGGGAGGCCGCTGAAACCGCCGTCTTCGGCCGTGCCGGAGAGCTGCCGGTAGGCTTCAACCAACAGCTGCATGCCGTACATGCCGGAGTGGTTGAAGGAGAGGCCCCCGCCGTTGGTGTTCATGGGGAATTTCCCGCCGGGAGCGGCATGGCCGTCCTTCCAGAGGCGGAATCCTTCGCCGCGGGGCGCCAGGCCGAGCATCTCTGCCGTGATCCCGGCGGTGACGGTGAAGGAGTCGTAGAGCATGGCCATTTCCATGTCTTCCGGCCCCATGCCCGCCATTCTGTAGGCGGCGGCGCTCGAAGCCGCCGCGGAGGTGGCGGTGAAGTCGCCCATTTCGAGCATGTTCGAGTGGCTCATGCTCTCGCCGGCGCCCGCGATCCACACCGGCTTCGTCTTCACGCTGCGGGCGATCTCCGGGCTGACAACCAGCACTGCCCCGCCGTGGTCGGTGACCAGGCAGCAATGCAACAACGTGAGCGGCCACGAGACGAGCCGTGCGTTGTTCACGTCGTCGATAGTGATCGGGCCACCGGCCGGGTTCGTCTCCTTGGAGAACATGACGGCGCGGGGGTTGAGGGTCGCCCACTGGCGTGTGACGACGGCGATGTGTCCGAAGTCCTCGGGGGTGGTGCCGTAACGATGGTTGTGGCGGGTCATTGCGTGGGAGTAGTTCGATGGCGCGCCGGAGACGCCGTACGGATTGCTGAACTGGCTACCCGGATCCCACGGGTCCATGCCGCGCGCGCGGCCGGTCCCTGCTCCGCGGGTCGCCCGGGAGGACCACCCGTTCTCTCCGTGAGTTACAAGTGCGACGTTGATGATGCCGGCGTGGATTGCCGCGAGGGCATGGTGCACGTGCATTTCGAACGAGCATCCGCCCACCGAGGTGGTGTCGATGTAGGCCGGGTGGAGGCCGAGGTGTTCGGCAATTGCGGAGGAGAATCCGGCGCTGAAAATGCCGTCGATCGCACTGATCGGGATGCCCGTCTGCTTCGAGACGTTCTTGATGGCCGAGATATGAAGCTGGAGGGCCGTCTTCGGCTGTTCTGGATAGCCAATCCAATCGGCTTCGGCGGCGCCGACGATCGCGGCGGCGCGGGAGAGTTCACCTGGCATGGTTCGAGTACCCCTTAGACCACGCGCCAGAACGGGATGTGAACATCCGCACTGGCTGCTTCGAATTCGACTTTTACCTTCGCGCCGATCTTGATCGTCTCCGGCCTGGTCGGGTCGACACCGCGAAGGACGGTGAACATCCGGTCGCCCTCGGCGAGGTCGATATACGCGGTGACGAAGGGGGTCTCATCGGCCCAGCCACCGAAAGCGCGGTGCTGGACGGCGAAGGTATGGATGTAGCCGATGCCGGAACCCTCGATCCATTCGATCTCGGTGGCGTGGCAGAAGGGGCAGATCCAGCGGGGATACCAGTGGACGCGGTTGCAGCTGGTGCAGCGAGGAAGGACGAGCTTGTCCTCCTTCGCCGCATCCCAGAAGGGCCTGGTGAGCGGGTCGCCCGGCTCGGGTATTGGCTTGTTGTAAGGCATAGCGGATGGCAGTCCTTCGGCACGTGCACCGCTTCGCGGCAGGCTGGCCGCGTGGGCAATCCGTGCAAGAGATGGTGGACGAACGCTACGTGAATGAGAGCGAACGGGAAAGGGGACTACTGTCGACCCTATGGTCCTCTCAACTCCCAGAACGTGTCGACTACTTCCGGGACGCCTTCGGCGAGCTGGGCGTCGAGGCGCCGGAGCAGGTCTTCGGCCTCATCGAGGGTGATGTTCCGGCGCAATTGGAGTTCGCCGTTGACGAGCACCGAGTGCGCGCCGAGTTGCATGGTGAGCAATCGGACGACCCGCTCGACTTCTGGGAAACCGCGCAGGCAATCGTCGATGGCGTCGCGCACTTCCTTGCCGGCTGAGGCGCCGATGAGCAGATTCCGAGCCTGCAGCCCGAGGAGGAACGCGACGATCGTGAGAACGACGCCGATCCCGACTGAGGCGATCCCGTCCCAACTCTCGTCTCCGGTCGATTGCGACAGGAACAGTCCGAGGGCTGCGAGGGCGAGGCCGGTGAGGGCGGCTCCGTCTTCGAAGAAGACGGTCTTGGTCGTCAGGTCCGGCGACTGGCGAATGTACCGGACGATGCTCCAATTGCGACGGCGCGCGCCACGAAGGAGGCCGCGGATGGCGATTGCGAAGGAGGCCAGCTCGAAAATGAATGCCATGCCCAGGACGCCGAAGGCGATGGCAAGTTCCGTATGGGAACGCTCGTGGGGGTGCGGGTGAATGAGGGTACGGATGCCTTCGTAGAACGAGAAGGCGGCGCCCGCGACGAAGATGAAGATGGCTGCAAGGAACGACCAGAAGAACGCTTCCTTGCCGTATCCATGGGGGTGCTTCTCATCGGCAGCGGCATTCGAGAGGTTGATGCCAACGAGGAGGAAGACCTGGTTCACCGTATCGGCAAAGGAGTGCCCGGCCTCCGCCAGCATCGCGGCGCTCCCGGTAAGGACGCCTGCGACGAGTTTGCCGGCAGCAATCGCGAAGTTCGCGCCCATGGCGGCGAGGACAGCCGGCTTGCTCTCTTCTGACATGTCCGCAGCATGACGGGAGAGGGGAGAAGAGAGAAGGGACTTCTATACGCGCAGATAAACGCGCAGATCGTCGTCATCGACCTCGATCCGGTCGATGACGTCGCGGAGCGCCGCCTGCAGTGTTTCGAACGGCAACGCGTCCCATTCCCGAGTGAGCCGCTCGCACAGCGCCTCCAGGTGCTTGCGCCGCTCCGCCTCGGATTGTTGCGCCTGCAGCCGGTCCTTCGCCGCACGGAGTTCCGCTCCGAGGCCCTGGTGCTCCCTGGCCAGTTCCCCGCCGAGCGATTTCACCCTTTCGACCGTGATGTGCCCGTGGGCAGCATCGGCGACGAGCTCTTCGACCTGGCGGCGGTTGCGCTTCATCCTGCCTTCGACGCGGTCAACCTGAGCGACCAGGTCGACCAGGTAGCCATCCACGTTACCTGCACGCCGCAGCCGGGTAACCGGGCGCTCGTCATCCTTGAGCGCTTCGCGGACGCGCGCCTCGAGTTCGGCCGCACGCTGAGTGTTGTAGGCGCAGGCGCTCTGATTCGTGCGGGATTCGCACTGGTAGTACCGGTATGAGGCTTCCTTCTTTTCCCCGGCCTTAGTCACCCAACGCTGGCGCCGCGAAACACCGATGAGCTTGTTCTGGCACATCCCACAGAAGAGCAGGCCGCTGAGCAAGAACGGTTGGACGGTGCGCGTGCGGACGCTGCCGTGGTGCGTCTGGAGGCGATCCTGGACGCGACGGAAGTCCTCCGGGGTAACCAGGGCCGGGTGGCTACCGGTGACCGTCGTCCCGAAACGGGAGTAGTGGCCGAGGTAGGCGCGGTTCCGCAGGATGTCGCGGACAGTGACCATGCTCCAGCGGCCACCGCGGCGCGTGGCGACCTCTTCCGCGTTCAACTGTCCCGCGATCTTTCGGATTCCCAGCTCTTCCTGGAGGTAGAGCCGGAAGATGTAGCGGACGACGACGGCCTCTTCGGGTACCAGTTCGAGCCGCCGGCGCGGGCCTACGCGGTACCCGTAAGGGGGCCGGCCGAGGACTTCGCCGCGCACAGCTTTGCGACGCATCGCTGAACGTACTTTTTCAGAGATTGGCGTGCCATCGCCGCGGTCGGCCCAGGTGTCGACGAGCTCGCGGAACGCCTCGTGACCGGTGTGAGCGATGAGCACCTGGCAGCCCGTCTGTTCGATCTCCAGCAGTTTCAGCGCGGCCTGGCCGAGATCTGGACCCAGGACGCCAAGACTGTCGACCGCGACCACGACGAATCCCCGGTCGGGGCGGGCGAGGAAGTGGAGCATCTGGGCGAAGCCAGCCGTGGCTCCCTGTTCATCGGTGGTATCGAGGAACGTGCCAGCGACTTCGTATCCGTGGCGGATGCAAAAATCGCCGAACGCGTGGTTCTGCTCGGCGATGCTCCGCTTCTGGCCGTTTCGCCGGGCATTCTCCGCGAAGTAGCCAACGGCACGCATGGACGCCTACCCCACGTAGAGGATCCGCTCGCAGTTCGGGCACTGGGCGAGCTGGTCCGGGTCGAAGGCACGCTTGCGGACAGCCTCGGGGATCCCGACCCTGCACCCGCCGCAGTTCCCGCCCGCGACGCGCGCGACGGCGATGCCTCCACGGCGCCTGCGGACGTCCTCATAGACGGCGAGGTGGCGCGGCACGACTCTTGCTTTTTGGGACTCCCGTTTCGCGTCGGCGCTGGCGATAGCGCCGGCCAGCCGCCTGGTTTCCTGAGCGAGGGCAGCACGTTCGGCTTCCCACCGGGCTTCGGCCCTCACGAGGCCCTTTTGGGCGTCCGCATGCTCGGATTCCGCTGCCTCGAGCCTCGCCATGACTTCCAAGTCCTGGTCCTCGAGCTTCGAGCGATGCCCCTTCAGAATCTCGACTTCGTGCTGGATGTTGGTGAGTTCCTTGGGGTTCCGCACCGAACCGTCGTAGAGCCGCTTCTCTTCGGGAGCAATCTTCGAGGTGAGCACGTCTACTTCGCCCTCGATGCGGCGCTGTTCCTTCCGTGCGTCCGCGAGTTCGCCATCTGCCGCGGCGAAGCGTTCGCGGGCCGCGCTGAGTTCCTCGCTGCCCTTCAGACGGCGCTCAGCCTCCTCGAGCGAGGCACGAAGGTTCCCCGCCTCATCGTCGATTTCCTGCAGGGTGCGGATCTCGGATACCTGACTCAATGCGTGTTTCACCGGCAAAGCAGACTCTGGTTGGCCGAGGGCTAACCGTAGCGCTAAGCGTAGGAGTGCGGCCCGGAGGCGTAAACGTTTCGCGGCCCGGATTTGCTGAATCGTTACGAATTGGCGGCCGTTATGGAGGTCTGCGGAGGCATCGGATGAAACGGGCCTTTCGCCGGATCGCCCTGGGAGCAGGGACTATGCGCCATGGCGTGCGAGTGCGGGCCCTGGATCTCGTTCCGTCATTTGCACCGCTTGGCCCTGGGCCCTCATTCGCCCACCGCCGGAGTCATCGCAGTCTGACCGAAGCGGTGGCCGGAATCGGGTGCAGAACAGACACCGGAAGGGCCCGGCGCGGGCACGGGAGACGACGTGTAGTACTCTGAAGGTCACCTCGCCAGAGAGGTCTGCTCCCGATGCTCTACAACGTTTCCCAGCTGCTTCGCGAAGAGGTTGGCGCCAGCCGCCGGTACGACATCGAACCGGAAGAGAACGTCCACCACGGCCGCATCGAACTGATTCGCACGCCCGGGGGCATCCTTGTGCGGTGCACGGCACGCGTCGAACTCGAAGCGGAGTGCAGCCGCTGCCTCGCGCCATTCGGTTACCTGGCGGATGTCGCCTTCGAAGAGGTATATGCGCAGCAGGTTGAACCGGCAACGGGCCGCAAGCTGCCACTCGAAGACCCCGACTCTTTCCTCATCGGCACGGACCACACAATCGACATTAGAGAGGCGGTGAGGCAATATGGCCAGATGGCTGCAGAGATGCAGCCGCTTTGCCGTCCAGACTGTCCCGGGATTTGCCCGGTGTGCGGGACGGATCTCGGCATCGCAAACTGCCAGTGTGACCGGACGCCCATCGACCCTCGATGGCAGTCGCTCGTAGCATTGAAGCGCAAGACGAATGGGTAAGTACCTGAAGGAGTCCCGTTATGGCCCCGCTGCCGAAGCGGAAGTACGCCTCTTCTCGACAGGGGAAGCGACGCTCCCACCTCAAGATCCAGATGCCTCACGTCATCGATTGTCCGCGGTGCAAGAGCCCACGGCTCGCCCACCACGCCTGCCCGATCTGCGGGACCTACCGGGGCCGCGAAGTGATCGCACTTCCGGAACCGGACCTGGACTAACGAACCCGGGATTGGCGGTGGCTCCGTTCATCGCCCTCGAAGAACCTGCCCAGGCCACACGTGCGTTGGTGTTCCCCGGGCAGGGCGCGCAGTCTGTTGGCATGGGGAAAGACCTCTACGACGAGTTCCCCTCGGCGCGCGAACTATATGACCGAGCTGATGAGATTCTCGGGTTCCGGCTTTCGAAGCTCTGCTTCGAAGGCCCGGAAGAGGAACTCCAGCAGACGCGGAACGCACAGCCCGCGATCGCAGTCACGAGCCTCGCGTTGCTGAAGGTCGCCACAGAACTCACACCTCAACTGTTGAAGAAACCTGCTTACGTCGCCGGGCATTCGCTCGGCGAGTACCCCGCGCTCGTGGCGGCGGGCGCCCTCCAGTTCGATGAAGCCGTACGCCTGCTCCGTACCCGCGGAGAGCTCATGCAGGCCGCGGGGGACAAGAACCCCGGCACCATGGCGGCCGTCCTCGGGCTGGATATCCCCGACTGCGAAGAAGTCTGCCGGGAGGCCGGCGCCGAGATCTGCACGGTGAACGCTCCCGGGCAGATCGTCATCGGCGGCCGGCGCGAAGCAGTTGTCCGCGCACTCGACTATGCGAAGGCGAGAGGCGCTGCGAGGGTGATCCCGATGAGCGTTAGCGGCGCCTTCCACAGCTCGCTGATGCGCCCGGCGGCGGACGGGATGGTCCAGCCGGTCGCAACGGCCGCTATCTCGGACCCAATCGTCCCGGTCATCGCGAACTGCACGGCGACGCCGGTTACCCAGGAAGTCCAGATCCGCCACGAACTCGTCGACCAGGTTTGCCGGCCGGTGCAGTGGAGCCGGACTGTCGACTTTCTCGGGGAACACGGGGTGGAGACGTTCATCGAGTTCGGCCCCGGACGCGTGCTGACATCGATCATCAAGCGCATGTTGCGCAAGTCAAACTGCATCAACGTGAACGACGCGACGTCGGTCCGCGTTTCGCTTTAAGCTGGCTGGCCGGCGGTCCCGCCGGGCGGGGTGAAGATCGCTTCGCATCCGGGGGAGCGCAGGTCCGACGCTATCGCGGGGCATATCAAACAACACTGGGTTGGTGAGGCATGGGTGATCTGGACGGACGCGTTGCGCTTGTGACCGGCGGTTCGCGCGGGATCGGCCGGGCAATTTGTATCGAACTCGCGGGGCGCGGGGCCAGGGTCGCGGTGAACTACAACACCAACCCATCCCTCGCGGAAGAGGTTGTGGCGACTATCGCCCAGAGCGGCGGTGAAGCAGCGGCGATCGGCGGGGACGTCTCCGATTCGGACCAGGCGGCGAACCTGGTGAAAGCGACGATCGACCGGTTCGGCGGATTGGACATCCTTGTCAATAACGCCGGCATCACGCGTGATGGTCTGCTCATGCGCATGTCAGAAGACGACTGGGACGCAGTGCACAACACGAACCTTCGCGGAACGTTCCTCGTGACGAAGGCGGCGATGCGGCCGATGCTGCGAGCAAGGGGTGGCCGCATCATCAACATCACGAGCGTTGTTGGCGTGATGGGAAATGCCGGCCAGGCGAACTACGCGGCCGCGAAGGCCGGTGTCATCGGGTTCACGCGCTCGGTTGCGCGAGAAGTAGCTTCTCGCGGCATCACGGTGAACGCCGTCGCTCCCGGTTTTATCCAGACCGACATCATCGCCGGGATGAGCGAACAGGCGGTGACGGCGGTGATGGGCCAAATCCCCCTCGGCCGGATCGCCGGGGCCGAGGAAGTTGCACCGCTGGTTGGCTTCCTCGCCAGCGATGGCGCCGGCTACATCACGGGGCAGTGCATTCATGTTGATGGCGGTATGGTGATGGCGTGAGCCAGAACCCGATGCGCAAAGCCCGCCAGCTGGCACTCGAAGCACTGTACGAATCCGAGACCTCTGACCACCCTGCCGTCCGGGTCTTCGAGCGGCAGCTCGCAGAGGCCGCGACGGAAGACGCGGGAGTGGCGAAGCCCCGCCCCAGCGGTTATGGGCGAGAGCTCATCGAGGGCGTCATCGAACACCGCGATGAGCTCGATTCATACATCCAGGAGGCGGCGACGCAGTACCCCGTAGACACGCTCGCCGTCGTTGACCGGAACATCCTTCGCCTTGCAATATGGGAACTGCTTGCCGATAATTCGGCGCCGGTCGGAGCAGTGGTAAATGAAGCTGTGGAGCTGGCCCACCGGTATGGAGGGGACAGCGCCCCGTCTTTTGTGAACGGAGTGCTTCGAACCGTAAGCCAACGAATCAAGGCCGCGCAGGCGGCCATCCCCGCACCGCTGGACGCGGCCCCCATCGACAATCTCACAAACGTTTCATCAGGAGCACTCCCCAACGTGGCAACAGTATTCGAACGAGTCCGCGCTATTGTGGTCGAACAGCTTGGCGTCGAGGAGGATGAAGTCGTCCTCGGGGCATCCTTCGTGGATGACCTCAATGCCGACTCCCTCGACCTGGTCGAGTTGATTATGTCGCTCGAAGAGGAGTTTTCGAGCGACGCCGGCGAGCTGGAAATCAGCGACGAGGACGCAGAGAAGATCGCTTCGGTGCAGGACGCCGTAGACTACCTGAAAGACCACGGCGTCGAGGACAAGTAAGCCTTCCGTCGTGGCAGCCGGGACGCTGACCGGTCCCGCGGGAGGGTAATGTGGAATTCCTGGGTATTGGCTACCAGGAACTCCTGCTTGTGCTGGTGCTGCTGCTCGTCGTGGTGGGCCCCGAGAGGCTCCCGGCGATGGCGTACCAACTCGGGCGGGCGGTGCGGACCATGCAGGGCTATGCACGCGCCGTGCGAGACGAGTTCAGCGATGAGATCGACTACCTGGACGAACAGTACAAGACCATCAAAGGCCAGGTGAATGAAGCCCAGGGCACGCTTCGTGCCGAGAATGCGAAGCTCAATAGCGAGCTCCGCGAAGTGACCGCTTCGGTCGAATCGACCGTCGCGACCGTCCGGTCGGAAGTCCAGGCCGCGAACGCTGAGGCTGCCGCTAGCGTGAACGCGGCAGCCACGCCTTCGGAACCCGCAAAACCGCCGATGGTTTTCTGAGCGCCATGGCCGCCGAACCAGTCAACGAGCCGATCCAGCTGAGGCCAGACCAGCAGCCGTTCCACGAGGGTGAGATGACTCTCCTCGAGCACCTGCGGGAACTCCGCACCCGCGTGCTCATCTGCGCAGTCGCTGTTGTGCTCGGCATGCTCCTTTGCGTTGTGTTCTGGGAGACGATCGTGGGCTGGCTGATTGCCCCCGCGCGAGCGGAGATCCCGGACTTCCGGCTCACGGTCTTCAGCCCGACGGAGACGATCGCCCTGATGTTCAAGATCGGCATGTACGGCGGGCTCATGCTCGCTTCGCCGGTCGTCCTCTACGAGATCCTGGCGTTCATCGTGCCGGGCCTGACACCACGCGAACGAAAGCTGGTCCTGCCGGGGATCATCGGTGTCGTAGGCTTCCTGATCGCCGGGATGGCGTTCGCCTACTGGATCATCCTGCCGGCGTCACTTGGGTTTTTGCTGAACTTCGGCGGCGACAACTTCGATCAGAAGATCGGCGTGAAGCAGTACTTCGACTTCGCCATACGCATCATTTTCTGGGTGGGCGTGTCGTTCGAACTGCCGATGGTGCTGACGCTGCTGGCGAAGCTGCGCGTCGTCCGGGCGAAGCAGCTCCTCGGATTCTGGCGCTACGCGATCGTCATCATCTTCATCGTCGCGGCGATCGTGACACCGACGCCGGACCCGCTGACCCAGAGCCTCGTGGCCGGTCCTTTGCTGGGACTGTATGTGCTCGGCATAGGCCTCGCCTGGGTGGTCCAGCCAAAGCGGCCAAAACCAGAGGCGGCTCCGTGAGCGAGGCCGGCCAGGCGGTGCGTCGCCCTGCGGTCGCCGCGACTGCAGGCTTCGGCGGCGGGTTCGTGAGCGGCCTCCTTGGCGGGGGTGGCGGCTCGATCATGATCCCGTTCCTGACGGGCCCGATGGGCATGCCCCAACACATGGCGCACGGCACATCGCTCGTGGTCATCACTTCAGCCGCGGGCGCTGCCGCAATCGTGTATGGCCTGCACGAGCCGATCAGCGCGGTGCTCGTCGCTTCGCTCGGAGCCGGGGCGATCGGCGGCGCGTTCCTCGGCGCGCGGGGGGCGGCCCGGATCCCGGCTCTGCAACTGCGCCAGCTCTTCGGGCTGTTCCTTATCGCCGTTTCGCTCCGGCTCCTCATCTGGGACTCAGTCGAGCCATGGTTCGACGCAAACGGCTGGCAAGAACCACTCGCGGGCGCCACGCTCGGGCTCGCCGGAGGGGTGATGTCGGGAGCGCTGGGTGTCGGCGGCGGCTCAATATTCGTCCCCGGGCTCGTGCTCGGCCTCGGGATCGGTCAACACGAGGCGCAGGGAATCTCTCTCTGGGTTGTCGTGATCGCCTCGGTGATGGGTGGACTCACGCACTATCGCCAGGGAACTGTGGACACCGAGGCCGCGAAGTGGCTCGCGCCGGCCGCGCTGCCAGGCGCACTTGCCGGCGCGGTGGCAGCGGCATTCATGGGCGGTCGCACGCTGCAAGTGGTCTTTGCGGTCCTTCTCATCGCGATCGGGGTGCAGATGCTTGCGACGGCGCGGCGGCGAATGCGCAACGATCGTCTGGCGCGGCTCGCTCTCGCGGCGGACGCCGCATGATTACCACCATCGAAGAACGGGCAACCGAGCTTTATCACGTCGTGCGCGCCTGTGGCCTCTGCGCGCTTTCCGATACCCGGACGAATGCCGTCCCCGGCGAAGGACCGCTCACGGCCGAGGTGATGTGCATCGGTGAGGCGCCCGGGATGAATGAAGACAAGCTGGGACGGCCGTTCGTCGGCGCGGCCGGGCAGTTCCTGGGCGAGCTTCTGGGGGCGGCCGGGCTCACGCGGGAACAGGTCTACATTTGCAACGTCTTGAAGTGCCGGCCACCCGCGAACCGTGACCCACTGCCAGACGAAATCGACGCCTGCGCTGAGTACCTTGACCTCCAGCTGGACATGGTCGACCCACTCGTCGTGGTGACGCTGGGCCGTTTCTCCATGGCGAAGTGGTTCCCACAACAGGCGATTTCACGCATTCACGGGAGCGTGAAGGAAATCGATGGCCGGTTCATCGTGCCGATGTATCACCCGGCCGCGGCGCTCCACCAGGGGAGCCTGCGGCAGGTCCTCCTGGACGACTTTGCGAAGCTGCCCGGTATCGTCAACCATGCACGGAGGGCGAGGCAGACGCCAGCAGCGACAGGCAGCGTCTCCAAGGGAGGCGGGCCCGAGAGGGTCGCCGGCAGCGCAGAGGTTCCACCGACGCCCGTGGGCGCAGCGACGGAACTGCCTGTGGCGGCCGTGAACTCACCGGCACACGGATCCCCGCCAACCTTCGCGGCACACGCCGCCAACGAACAGGAACTGACGGCTGAACGGGCTGAGCCCGCTCTGACCGATAAAACAGAACAAATCCGACTCTTTGATTAGGACTGAATGACAGAAAAACTTCGTGTAATCCCGCTCGGCGGCCTGGGTGAAATCGGCCGCAACATGATGCTGCTGGAGTATGGCGACGACATCATCGTCGTCGATGTCGGGCTGATGTTCCCGGAAGAGGAGATGCTTGGCGTCGACCTTGTCATCCCGGACTTCAGCTACCTCCGCGACCACAAGGACAAGCTCCGGGCCGTCTTCCTGACCCATGGCCACGAGGACCACGTGGGGGCGCTGCCCTACTTCCGGCGGGAGTTCAATGCGCCGATCTACAGCGCCAAGCTCACGGACGGCCTGATTCGCGTGAAGCTGCAGGAACACCGGCTGCTGCAAGACTCAGAGACCCATGTCATCACGCCGGGAGAAGTAATCACGGCCGGAATCTTCGAGGTCGAATTCTTCACGGTCGCGCACAGCATCCCGGATGCCTGTGGCCTCATCATCCGCACGCCCCTTGGGCTGCTCGTGCACACCGGCGACTTCAAGCTCGACCACACCCCGGTGATGGACCAGCACACCGACCTGATCCGGCTCGCCCAGGTTGGGGCGGAGGGCTGCCTGCTCCTCATGGCCGACTCGACCTACGCGGAGCAGGAGGGTTACACGCCCAGCGAACAGCTCGTCGGCGAGGCACTCCGCACCATCCTGGTCAACGCCCAGGGGAGGGTAATCGTCGCCACCTTCGCATCGCTCATCTCGCGAGTGCAGCTTCTCGTCGATGCGGCGGTGTTCACCGGGCGGAAGATCTTTGTGACGGGACGGTCGATGATCGACAACGTCGCGATGGCCCGCCAACTTGGGTACATCAACGCCCCGGAAGGCGTGATCATCGGCGTCGAAGAGATGCGCAACACGCCGGCTTCGAAGCTGGTGGTGATCACCACCGGGAGCCAGGGCGAACCGACAAGCGCCCTCACGCGGATGGCGAACGGCGACCATCGCCACATCACCATCTCGAAAGGCGACACGATCGTCCTGTCTTCGAGCCCGGTGCCGGGGAACGAAACAGCCGTCTACCGGAACGTGGACAACCTCTTCCGTCTCGGCGCCGACGTCCTCTACAACCGCATTTCGAATATCCACGTCCGCGGCCACGCCAGTCGTGAAGAACTCAAGATCATCCAGGGGCTCCTGCAGCCCGAATACTTCGTGCCGATCCACGGCGAGTACCGTCACCTCGTGGTCCACGCGCGCCTTGCCGAGTCAGTCGGCGTGCCCCAGGGCAATGCCTTCGTCTTGACGGACGGCGACGTGTTGGAAATCGACGAAGAGTCAGCCTGGATCGGTGACCGCGTCCCCGCGAGCTACGTTTACGTCGACGGGCTTGGGATCGGCGACGTAGACCAGCACATCCTGCGTGATCGGGCCCACCTCTCGACGGATGGCGTCGTGGTGGTCATGGTCGCGGTCGACAAGCAGACCGGGAAGCTGGAGCGGCCGGCGGAGGTGCTTGCGCGCGGGTTCGTAGATGTAGAAGACCGGGAGGATCTGCTGGACCAGACTCGCAGAGTGGCCGCGAAGGCACTCGAAGGGGTGGAGCACTATGCGGAGTTCGGCGACATTAACAGCCGAATCCGCGACGCTGTCAGCAAGTTCCTCTATGATGAGACTCGCAGGCGGCCGATGGTGCTGACAGTGACTGTCGAGGTCTAGTCAGGCCAGTCATCGATCGCGGCCGTGCCGGGCCAACGGGGGGCGCCGGTACGGGTGGATGAGGAGTGCAGGCCATGGCGGCACGCCCACGGACCCGGCCCCGGACTGCCCGCGCGGAACGTTCGCCGCGGAGCAAGAAGCGGAACCCGTCTGTCCTGAGCCGGTTGAACCGACCCGAAGTCTTCGCCACCTTCGCGGCGATTGTCGTAGTGGCAGCGCTGCTGTTCGTCCCTGATGTCCAGGAAGCGCTCGGCGACGGGCGCACCTGGACGCTTCGTACGTTCGGGCTCGGGATCGTCGTCCTCCTCGGGTGGGTGTTGCTGGCGGCGGCGGCTGCGTGGCGCGGTTGGTACGAGCGCGGCGCATGGTTCTGGCGCAAGACAAGCGGTATCGCGGCCCTGGGCGTGTTCTTGTGGGGGCTGCTGGCACTCAATTCGGCAGATTGGACCGCCGGCGGAGTGCGCTTCGCGGAGGTCAGCCTCGGCGGCACGCTCGGACAGCGGCTCATCGATGGGTTTCTAGGCAAGGTCGCGTGGCTGAGCGTGTTCGTGCTGGCGGCTGCGTTGCTCGCGCCGACGGCTACCCGCTGGGTGGCCACGAACGTCCCCTACTGGATCGAAGAGAGCTGGCGCAGGCGGCAACCGCAGCGCGCGGCGGCCGCGGTCGCCAGGTGGCTGAGCTTCATCTTCCGGCGGCCAGGCGGCCCGGAAGAGGAAGTCGTGATCGGCGCGGGCGGGTTCGAGCGCATCCAGCCGATGCGGAGCGCTGCCATCGAAGGCACACCGGTCGTCTTCCGGCCATCCATCGACCCTGCGTCGCCCACCTCACCGGTGGGCATCGGAGCGGCGGCGACGTTCGCCGCAGTAGACATCGAAGAAGCGACGCTTCTCGAAGACGCGCCGCCCGCTGTCACGGCCATGGCGGAAGACGAAGCGCCCGACGAGCCGCAGCAGCTCGGCCTCGAACTCGACGCGCATAAGGGGGGCTGGGCACTGCCCGCCCTGGAGATGCTGAATGCACCGATCCCGAGCGTTCACCGCAAGCACGACAATGCGGCGCGCGCTCAGCTGATCGTCGATACGCTCGCCAGCTTCGGGGTCGATGCGACCGTCGTCGAGATCAACGAAGGACCGACGGTGACGCAGTTCGGGGTGGAACCTGGCTGGGAGGTGCGGAGCAAGGACGTTCTCCTGAAGGACGAACAGGGCAAGTCAATGCTCACACCGGACGGGCGGCCGCGCTCGGAACGGGTCGAAGTGTCGCGGACACGGGTGCGTGTGAACAGGATCACGGCGCTCCAGAACGACCTCGCCCTTGCCCTCGCGGCGCCGAGCCTGCGGATTGAGGCGCCGGTCCCCGGCCGGGCGATCGTGGGGATCGAAGTGCCGAACGACTCGGCTTCGCTCGTGGGCTTGCGCGCAGTTATGGAAACCCGAGAGTTCACCGAACTTGCCTCGAAGAGCAAACTCGCGATGGCACTCGGCAAGGGCGTCTCCGGGGTACCGGTGGTTGCGGACCTCGCGAAGATGCCCCACCTGCTGATCGCCGGGTCGACGGGCTCCGGCAAGAGCGTCTGCATGAACGCGATCATCGCCGGCATCATGATGAACGCGACGCCGAACCAGGTCCGATTCGTCATGGTCGACCCGAAACGCGTTGAGCTGATCGGCTACTCGGGGATTCCCCATATGGCCTTCAGCGAAGTCATCGTCGACATGGACAAGGTCGTCGGCGCACTCCAGGCAGTCGTCGGCGAAATGGATGCGCGCTACAAGAAGTTCGCAAGCGTGGCAGTCCGGAACCTCGAGGCGTACAACAAGCACCCGCGCGTCCTCATCAAGTTGCCGCAGTGGGTTGTCATCATCGATGAGCTCGCCGACCTGATGATGGCGGCGCCGTTCGAAGTCGAGAAGCTCATTTGCCGGCTCGCCCAGCTCGCCCGGGCGACGGGCATCCACCTGATCGTGGCCACTCAGCGGCCGTCGGTCGATGTCGTAACCGGCCTGATCAAGGCCAACTTCCCGACACGCATCGCGTTCGCGGTCACATCGCAAACGGATTCCCGAACGATCCTCGACATGGGTGGCGCCGAGAAGTTGCTCGGCCGGGGCGACATGTTGTTCATGCCGACGGATGTCGCCAAGCCTATCCGGATCCAGGGTGTCTACGTGTCGGACGCCGAGGTGGAACGGCTTGTGGAGTTCTGGAAGGACGAACGGTTCAGCGAACTGGCGCCGGAGAATGCGGACGACCTCCTCGAAGCGGCGTTGGCCGAAGCGAACGGCGGCGACGCCGAGATCGAGGTCGACTTCGACGACCCGGTCGTCGACCGGGCGCGGGCACTGACGCTCCAGCATCAGCGGATCTCCCCGTCTCTGTTCCAGCGCCGGCTCAAGGTTGGCTTCGTGAAGGCGAAGAAGATCATCCAGATCCTCGAGGAAGAGGGGTACGTCGGGCCGCAAGAGGAGGGGGAGTCACGCAAAGTTCTCCAGGGATCCGCGATAGATGACCTCGCTTGATACACTGAAGGGCATGAGAAACCTGAAGACCCTGCTTGGCCGCGGCGAAGCGCCGGACGATGAAGCGCCCGGGAGCCGTCCGCACGAGCAGTGCCTTTCGTGCAGTGCCGACCTTGAGGGATCAAAGTCCTACGAACGGTTCCGTGTCTGCCATTCGTGTGGGTTTCACTTCCACCTGACGGCACGCGAGCGGCTGGCCACGCTGCTCGACCTCGGAAGCTTCCACGAAGACGACCGGGGGGTGACGAACATCGACCCGCTCTCGTTCCGCGACAAACAGTCTTACCGCTCCCGCGTAATCAACGCCCAACGGCGGACAGGGCTGACCGAGTCCGCGCTCACGGGGACGGGCAGCATCTACGGGCGCGATCTGGTCGCGGCCGTGATCGATTTCTCATTCCTCGGCGGCTCCATCGGCGTTGCGGCGGGCGAGCGGTTGGCCCGCGCTTTCGAAAAGGCAACTTCCCGCCGGGTGCCGGTCGTGCTCATCTGTTCTACGGCGGGCACGCGAATGCAGGAGGGCTTGCTGGCGCTGATGCAGGCGCCGCGCATCGCCGCAGCCGTGCGCCGGCACGACCGCGCAGGGCTCCCGTATGTGGCTGTCCTCACCGACCCGACGACGGGCTCGGCGTACACCGGCTTCGTAAATCTCGCCGATGTCCTCCTGAGCGAGCCCAACGCCCTGGTCGGCTACGCGGCGTTGCGGGCCCTCCAGGAAGCCGCTGGAGCGGACTTACCCGAAGGCGCCCACACCTCTGAAGCCCACCTGAAGCGCGGCCTCATCGATGCGGTGGTCCCTCGCCCGCAATTGCGGGATTCCATCGCCCAGTTGCTCGACTTGCTGACGAATGACTACCGGCTCACCGCGCAGAAAGAACAACGCGAAGGCCACTCGTACCACACCCCTCGAACCGCCTGGCAACAGGTGCAGATCTCGCGCCACGAAGACCGTCCCAACGCGACCGACTTGATAGCTCGCATGTCGACCTCGTTCGTTGCGTTGCGCGGCGATCGGAGCGGCGAGGATGACCCTCTCGTGCAGACGGGTGTGGGCTCGCTCGCGGGTGAGGCCGTGCTCTTCGTCGGGCAGGTGCGCCCCCACGGGCAGCGGGCGCACATCTCCACGGCCGGGTTCCGGAAGGCACGCCGCGCGATGATGCTCGCCAGGAAGTTCGATCTGCCAGTGGTGACACTGATCGACACCGACGGGGCCGACCCCTCGCTCGCGAACGAGGAGGCAGGGCTGGGCTTTGCCGTGGCGCAGTGCATGACGTCGATGCTCGAACTGCCGGTGCCAACCGTCGCGGTGATCACCGGCGAGGCGAATTCGGAGGGCGCCATGGCGATGGCCGTGGCCGACCGGGTGCTCATGCTCGACAACGCGGTATACGAAGTGATCCGGCCGGAGGATGCGGCAACGATCCTCTACGGCGGGGAGAGTTCGGCCGGCGAAGCAGCCGAACGGCTCCGGCTCACTTCGCACGATTGCCTGCGGTTGGGGATCATCGACCATACGGTGCCAGAACCCGGGGACGGCGCCCACACCGACCACGCCGAAGCGGCGGTGCTTCTCCGGCGCGCCATACTCCGCGAGCTTTCGCGGGTACAGCGGACGCGGGCGAAGCGGCGGGTGGAGCAGCGCTACGCCCGCTACCGCGAGATTGGGTCCACGCGGAGCTGGATCCGCGGCCGCCTGGAACGGCAACTGGCGCACTTCACCGACCGGATGAGCGGCGCGGCAGGCCGGCTCCGAGACCGCTCCACGCCGCGGCGGCGGTACGACTTCGGGGACGACGACATCCCGGTCTGAGTAGCCGTGCACCCGCCGGTGGACGGTGTCCGGCGGGCGGGGCATATTCCCCCTAGCCGCCACTCCAGGAGCGCCATCTGGAATTCCAGGACCTCCTTCTCATCCTGCTCGGTTTTGCCGTAGGCACATTCGGCACGCTCGTCGGGGCCGGCGGCGGCTTCATCCTCGTGCCGGTGTTGCTCTTCCTCTATCCGGACAAGGACCCGGAGAAGATCACGGCCATCTCCCTGTTCGTGGTGTGGGCGAACGCTACGTCAGGCTCGTTCGCCTACGGCTACCATCGGCGGATCGACTTCCGGAGCGGCCTCTGGTTCGCCCTGGCGACGCTCCCGGGCGCGATAGCGGGGGCCATCGTCGTCGGATTCATCCCGCGGCGGACGTTCGACGGCATCTTCGCGGCAGTCCTGACGGGGATTGGGCTCTATTTGCTCCTTCGGCACAACTCCAACGCCATCCACCCTCCGGCCACAGGCTGGAGCGTGGTCCGCCGGCGAATCACCGACCGTTCGGGGAACAACTACTTCTACTCGTTCCAAATGTGGAAGGGCGTCGCGACAAGCAGCGTCATCGGCTTCGTGAGCAGCCTGCTGGGGATCGGCGGTGGCGTCATGCATGTGCCGGTAATGGCGACGGTGTTGCACTTCCCGGTCCACATTGCCGCCGCGACCTCCCAATTCGTGCTGGCGTTTATGGCGCTCGAAGGCACTGCGGTGCACGTCTCGACAGGAGCACTGAGCTGGGACCGGTCGCTTGGGCAGGCCGGATTGCTGGCAGTCGGCGCCGTCTTCGGCGCCCAGAGCGGCGCTTGGCTCTCGCGCCGGCTCCACGGCGGCTACATCATCCGGGCGCTTGCCGTGGCGCTCGTCATTGTCGGTTTCCGGCTGGCGCTGAAGGCGATCCAGGGATGATGCCGAGCCGGGTTAGGGCGTGTTCTCCCAGTCGCGCCAGCTGGAACGGCGCTCCCCCGCTTCCTCGAGATGGTGGCCCTGACCTGCCTTGCGAGTGACAACCGTCGGCTCGGAGAGCCTGCGGAGGACGAACCAGACAAGGAACGTGAGCATGCACATGATCCCGGCGCCCATTGCGAGGCGTTGGATCCCGCGCTGCGTGGCCCCGTCCCAGGAGTCATAGGCGCCGCGAGAGAGTTCCAGCGCTTTCGTCCCGTCGCCAGCCGCGTAAGCCGCTTCCGCCTTCGCGAGGTCACCCGCGGGGTTGGTGAAGAACATCCCAATGCGACCGAAGAAGTTCGGGCTGAACGACTGCTGCTTTTCCCTGGCAATCGCGATCATCTTCCCCGCCGCGACTTCGTTGTAGGCAGCCGTGAGGCCCCCTGCCGCTGCCGCTTTCGCCCCGGCGTAGTCGCCGGCCGAGTACTTCTCGCGGGCCTCAGCCAGCTTCTGTCTGGCGACGGAGTCATCCGCAGCCGATTCAAGGTCCTTCGTGGCGGAGAGGATGGCGAGGATCGCCTGGCGCTGCTCTTCAACGACGATCGCGGTATCGGCCACCCGCTTCTTTCCCCACGACTGGGAAACACCGTCCGGCGTGCCCAGGCCCGCTTCGGTACTCAGCGCGAGGACTTCGGCGTAGGAATCGAGCACCTTGTTCGCCTTTGCGACCTGGCCCGCAACCGGATCGAACACCCAGGCGAGGAGATTGTCATAGATGTCGGATGGCATGCCCGAGAGGCCCAGCGAGGTGCCACGCGCCTGGAGCGCCTTCACGAGGTCGTGCGCGGCACGGCGGTCGGCGAGCAAGCTCTTCGAAGTAACCGGGTTGTAGACCCACTCCACGAAGAGGGAATCGAGGTTGTTTCCGCTGACCCACTCGCCCTGGTCCATGAACCAGCCCGCGTCGAGCGGGAGGAGCGACTGTTCATCGTCCATCCGGCCAAGTAGCGCGGTCATGTTCGCCCGGCCACCAATGGCGGTCTCGTAGGCGAACCAGAACGCTCCCGCCTTGCCATACCAGAACTCGGAATCGTAGATGTCCGAGCCGTGATACCACATGGAAAGAGGCTCGTTCTTGTAGGGCCGCGTCGACCAGCCGGTCTCGACGGGGCGCACACCGAGGTCGCTGGCGATGGCCTTTGTGCCGTATTCGGCCAAGCCCTCCCAGAGCCACTTGGTCTCGAGATTGAATCCCGCCCAAGAGTGGGCGAGTTCGTGGATGGTGACCTCTTCATCGAAGCCAGTGTCCGTGGCGAGAAGGACCTCGCCGATGGTGGGGAATGCGACGCCCGCCGCGCCGGCACGTTCAATGTGGTGGGACTGCCGCATCACGAGTGTCTTGTTGGGGTACGGCCAGCCAAAGACGGTTTCGAGCATAGGAAACGCCTTCTGAGCGATCGCCCACTGCTTGTCTGCCCAGGCCTGGTCCCGCTTGAAGTACTTCAGCGCCAGGTGCACCGTTCGCCCGTCGGGCATCACCACGTCTCCTTCGAGCTTTGCGGACTTCGAGAAGTCGGTGACGGACTGGACGTACGCCGAAAAGACGCGGATGTCGGTCCGCTGGCGGCACTTGTCGTCCATGGCGGCACAGCGCCTGATAACGTCCGGATCGTCGGCATTGAGCCCGATGACTGTGACCTCGCCGCACACCCAGCGCTCGAATCCGTCAGCTTTCACATCGCCCGGCTGACTCGAAGCGAGAAGGCAGCCAGGATCGAAGTAGTTATCGCCGGCCTTGGGGACGTCGACGAGGACGAACGAGCCCGGGCCCTGACCGATGAAGGCCGTCTCGATAAGGCCGGCTTCGAGCGTCATGATCTTGCCGCCGGTGCGCGGGGCAACGTCGTAAGTGGCATCGAGGACGATGCGGGTGTTGGTCTTCAGCGGACGCGGTAGCGTCGCGACGGCCGCCCCGGCCAGGCCCGCGGCCTCGTTGCCGGGCGTGACTTTCGTCTCAAGGACCTCGTCACCGGCTTTGACAACAACGTTCTCGGCGCCGGGCATGAGGTAAACGGGGAGCGTCGGGAGATCCTTCCCGATGGCGTTTTGATACTCGGCATGAACAGAAACGGTGATGCGGCCGGCGTCTGTGTTGAGGCGGTAGTAAGACTCTGATGCGACGTTGTAGGGCACTGTCTGAGCCAGGGCCGGAGCCGGGCTTTCCATGCCAACAAGGGAGAGCAGCGAAAACGCAAATACGGCGACCAGGGCAAGGCGACGGATCCTCATGGTACGAACTTCGGCAGGAACGGTGGACGCGCGCAGATCACCTCGGTGACCGCGGTGACGAACAGGGAACAGCCCAAGAAAGTCAGGTTAGACCGGGGGATCGTCGGGCTTATCTCGACCGAGGAGGGCGCGGGTGACGGGGAAGGCGAGGAGCCAGGCGGCGGCGGCAACGACGCCGAGGACCATCATTTCGCGGTCGCCTGTCGCGCCGCCCCAAACGAGGAGCACGACCGCGGCTGCCGCAAGCAACCAGGGGGCCATCCGCCCAAGAGGAAGCACCGGGCGGTGCATCAGTCTCCCAGGACGACGAGGTCTTTTTCCTCGATGACGTCCCAGTCCTGCTCGCGGAGCGGCTGTGTTTCGCCCTTGCGATATGCCTCGTAGATGCGGAAGAGGACTTCCTTGTGAGGGCGCACCCTGCCGATGGGGCAGGCGGCCCAGTCCTTCTCCGATTCGTCGCAGTAACCGAGGCGGTGTTCTCCGCACTTTGGCTGAAGGTAGCGCCCCAGTTCCGGGGTCACCTTCATCACCTCGGACCGCATGAGCGCCGCGACCTTTCGGAACTCCCACTGGGCACGCGTGCAGAGCCGCAGGTCACAGATGTGGAGAAGGCTCTGGAAGTTCACGGTGATCTTGAAGTTGGTGTTCGTGGCGTTCGGCAGAAGGAAACGGGCGTCCTCAGCGGGTATCCCGGCAGCGACCATCTCCTCATAGAGTTCCCCGACGCGATCGAACAGCTCGTCCATCCTGTCCTGCATGCCGGCTTTGCGGACCGTCTCCGGCACGGTGTAGGGGAACTCACCCTCCTTGTACGTCACGTAACGCTGGCTCTGTTGTTCGAACGAAATGCCCACGCGATGGCGGACGAACTGGTGGCTGAAAGCCCGGGAGACGCCCGAGATCCCGAACTCGTAGGAGACCTGCTCCAACGGGCTGGCATGGCCCGTCTTCAGCCGTTCCTCGATGAATTGCGTCATCTCTTCGCGGGTGATGCGGTCATCGCCGATGCGTTTCGCGACCTGTTGGGGAGTGAGCTGGCTGTAGCACGTGCGGTAAGCCATATAGAGCGACCGCAGCGGGTCATCTGAATGCGAAAGGAGGGTGACCTGAATTGCCATGACGTCGCCAGCCAGCGGAAAACTCGCGGTACGCGGACTGATATTGTGCCACAAAGAACTGCTCAGGTGACTGAGCGGTATGCGATCTGAACCTCGTCACTCGCGCTATGTCGGGTTCAGGTGGCAACGGCCGATTCGCAGGCGTGGCAGAGCGCATCGAGAGCCGGGAAGAACGCCATCCCTTTCGGCGAGAGTTCGTAGGCGGGCGCCGGCGGATAACCGCTCTCGACCGTCCGCTCGACGAGGCCGGCCGCCTCCAGGTCCTTGAGGGCCATCGCGAGTGCCCGGGCGGTAATGCCCGGAAGTGCTGCCCTGGCTTCACCGTAGCGGCGCGCTCCGCGGCCCAGGGCGACGGCAACGAGCATCGGCCACTTCTTGAGCGCTATGGCGAAAACGTCGGTGTTGGCGATGAGCTGGACGAGCGGGACGCATTCCGCGCCGACCTTCTCGCCGAGCGGAGTCAGCACGTACATGGTCTTCCTGCCGGGGTGCTGGCGTGCGACGACTCCGCTGGCTTCAAGCTTCGAAAGCGTGTCCGTCAGGGTATCGCGGCTGGCAGAGAGCCGACCCGCCAGCTCGGAAAACGGTTGGCAGCCCGAGCCGTAGAGGAGAGCGACGATTGGCACCGACCAGCGGTGGTGGAACAGGCGGATGGCGGGCTCGAGCGAGATGAGAGTGCCTCTTGACTACTTAGTAGACTTACTATACTTTCTATACAACCTCAGGGCGTCGGCGGAACTGTAGCCGCCCGGAGCGACCAGGGGCATCAAAACATAGAGGTGGCCCCGTGCCAACATTCAAACCCGAGCTGACTATTGCCGTCCAGGTCTCCGATTGGCTGGCGGCGCGCGACTGGTACCGGGATGTCCTCGGACTTGAAGAGACCTTCGTGGTGGAAGAGGGTGGCTGGGCTGAGTTCGCCGGGCCGCTCGGCGTGGTCATCGGCCTGAGTGCCCTGGACGGCCAAGCCCACCCGGGCGTGGGCGGGACGACGATCACATTCGGCGTGAGCGACATCGAGGCGGCTCGCGCCGAACTCGAGGCCAACCGCGTGCAGTTCACCGGCCCGACCACCGAGTTGCCAGGCATGGTGAAGCTCGCAACCTTTAAGGACCCCGACGGGAATGAAATGATGCTCGCAGAAAACCTCATGCAGCCGTAGGTCCGCCGACGGCGCAGAGAGAAGAGCCCGCCGTGGACAGCCGGGGTTCGACCTCTCCGTTCATTCGAAGCGCCTCCTAGCCCACCGTACCCGCCTCGCGGAGGGCCGCGATCCGGGCATCGTCGTAGCCGAGGCCCTTCAGTACCTCGTCGGTGTGCTGGCCGAGAATCGGTGAGGTGAACCTCGGCTTGCCCGGAGTGTCACTCAGCTTGGGACCGACGCCGATCTGCTTGACCTTGCCGATGGGCGAGTCCACTTCGACGACCATGCCGCGAGCGAGGTTGTGTTCGTTGGTGACGACGTTCTCCATTTCGAGGACGGGGGCCGCACAGATGTCGTGCTGCGACATGATCGCCATCCACTCATCTGCCGTCTTCTGCTTGAAGATGCCTTTGAAGCGTTCGATGGTGGCGGGCCACTCGTCCTGGTTGAACTGCTTGGGCAAGAGATCCTCTGTGCCGATGACCGTGCAGAGGGCAGCCCAGAAGTGACTTTCGATGCTACCGATGGAGAACCATCGGCCATCGGAGCACTCGTAGGTGTTGTAGAAGGGCGCAGCGCCGTTCAGGAGCGTCGCTCCCGGGCGGATGACCGAGCCTCCGCCGAAGTAGCCGGAAAACGCACTGGTCATGAGCGAGAGCACGCCGTCGCTCATCCCGATATCTACATTCTGGCCACGGCCGGTCTTCTCGCGCGCGATGATCGCGACGCAGATGGCGAAGGCCGCAGTGAGCCCACCGCCGGCGAAATCGGCGACGAGGTTTACGGGGATGGCAGGGGCCTGCCCGGGCCGTCCCGTGACGCCGAGTGCGCCACCGACGGAGATGTAGTTGATGTCGTGGCCGACGAGGTTGCTGTAAGGCCCGGTCTGGCCAAAGCCGGAGATGGAGCAGCAGATGATGCGCGGATTGATCTTCGCCAGCGTGTCGTAATCCACCCCAAGGCGCTTCACAACACCAGGCCGGAAGCCCTCGATGACGACATCGGCCGACTTCACCATTTCGTAGAAGACCGCCTTGGCTGCGTCCTCCTTGAGGTTGAGGGCGATCGACTTCTTGCCGCGGCCGAGGGCGTTGTAGGCGGCCGCATGGTCTGCTGCCTCGCTGCGGCGCATGCCGCCGCTGCCGCCGAGCTTGGCCGATGAGCCCGGGACGGCCTCGACGAGTGTCACGTCGGCGCCGAAGTCGGCGAGGAGCATGGAACAGTGCGGGCCCGGGGCGAGCCGCGAGAGATCGAGGACCTTAATACCAGCGAGCGCCATAACCATTGCGCGGTAACTCCTGAAGAGGTGTGGCTATGCCGGGTAGCATGGCCGGGCGCCATGGGTCGCGCAACCGGACGGCAGCCGCCGGCGAGGAGCTGTGTGAAGCCAATGAGGTTCCCGCGGCAAGCTTGCCGCCTTGACCACGAACCCGTAGACAACGGCACAACGTTCGTGTGAGGGATGGCCATGGGCCGCGTAAGCAAGCTGAGCCGGTCGGTTTCGGGAAAGGTCGTGCTGGTGACGGGCGCCGGCAGCGGAATGGGCGAGGCGACTGCCTATGTCTTTTCGGACGAAGGAGCGAGAGTCGCGGCCGTCGACCAGAACCGCGAATCCGTGGAACGCGTCGTTTCGGCGATCTCGGCGGCGGGAAATACGGCGAAGGCGTGGGCCTGCGACGTCTCCGACCGCGGCGCCGTGGACCACATGGTGGAAAGCGTCGTCGCCGAGTTCGGCGGACTCGACATCCTGGTGAACAATGCGGGGATTTCGGCGGCTTTGCCGCTCGAAAGTGCCGAGTACGACGCGGCATGGGCCCGGGTCCTCGCGGTCAACCTGACGGCGATGACGCACACCATCCGGGCTGCTCTCCCACACCTTCGAAAGTCGCAAAGCCCACGCATCATCAACATCGCGAGCACCGAGGGGCTCGGTGCGACGGCGGGGAACAGCCCGTACACGGCGGCGAAACACGGCGTCGTCGGCCTGACGCGCTCGCTCGCGCTGGAGCTCGGGCGAGAAGGTATCACCGTAAACTGCATCTGCCCCGGGCCCATCCGGACAGGGATGACCGAGCCGATCCCTGAGGAAATGAAGGAGCGCTACGCACGCCAGCGGACGGCGCTGCGGCGCTACGGGCTCCCGGAGGAAGTCGCCCAGATGACGCTGAGTTTCGCCTTACCGGCGGCGAGCTTTCTTACTGGGGTCGCGGTGCCGGTCGATGGTGGATTGACGATCCGGAGGGCCTAACGACTGGCCGCCGTCGCGAGTGCCGCAGGCTGAATGTCGACGTATACGGCGCCATCGGGCAGGCGGGATTCGGAACGCGGACCCGGTCCGGGCGAAGCCGCAGCCGAGGCGCAGACCAGGAGCGTCACTCCAGCCACGAGCGCGGTGACTGCAAGCCCGAGGCCCAGGTCCTCCGGGAGGCGGAGTCCGATCGCGGCCGGCCGGGAGAGCGCCATGCTCACGACCGTAACCCGCCTGCGTAATCCAACGGACACCGCCGGGCAAAGAATCCGCAAACAGGCAGTGAAGATGCGGACGCCGGACATGCCGCAAGTGAATGCGCGGCATCGGGTAGTGACCTCCTGATTGGCAGGGCGCAGGATCGGGCCATGGCGACGGACACGGGCGAGTTCGCTTCGGCGCGGCGCAACGAAGCGGAACTGAATGAACGGCAACGAACCGTCCTCGACCTCCTGGTCGCGGGCAAAACCAACGCTGAGATCGGCGACGCCCTCGGGATGAGCCTTGACGGCGCGAAGTGGAACGTCAGCGAGATCCTGACAAAGCTGGGCCTCGACTCGCGCGAACGGGCCGCGGAGTACTGGCGCTGGAGGAACCGGCCGGCGGCGAAGGCAGGCGCGTTGCGGGGCATCGCCAGCCTCGGCTCGCTCAAGTGGATAGCGGCGACCGCGGTGGTGGCCGCGGCGGCGATAGGGCTGCTTGCGCTGTTCTCGCGACCGGCCGAGAAAGCGGAAGGCGAGTTGCCGGCGTTCTACCTGGAGGCCCGACTCGAAAGCTACTACCCGGCAGACTCCATCGGGACCAATGTCAGCGGCGTCGAATTCCCGCCGGAAAGGCGCGTGACGCTCGTCCGCTGGTGGAACCGGGACTTCGACCACCTCCGGATTGAAGTGGAGACTCTGGAGCCAGCGGACGAAGCCGGGACGGACATCATCGTTGTCGACCGGAGCGAGCAAACGTACTTTCGCGACGCGACGAACACGTATTCGAGAACTCCGAGTTACGTCTTCCCGGAAGGCTCGAAGCCGCGCGTGAGACCCTGGAGCATGGCTTCGTTCATTGGGCCGTGGATGAGCCCGGTAGCCAGCATCGACAAAGTGATGGAGCAACTCCGGACGAGCTCCGACAACAACGTAACCAGGACTGTCCGAATCGTCGGCCACGAGAGGCTGTTGGGCATGCCCGCGACGATCGTGGAGCTCTCGCCGGCGACCTCCAGCACAAACACCGACGGTGTGGTTACAAGTAGCGGCAGCATCCGCTACTGGATCGACGAGGAGCGCATGGTCGTGCTCCGGCAGGTGGCGGACCTTGGCGGGAACGGCGAATACTCCATCGAAGTGACAAACCTGGAATGGGACGCGAAGGTGGCGGACGAACAGATCCGTTTCGATCGTCCCAGCGGGGCACAACAGGACCCGCGCAAGTCACTTTCGGTGCTGGTGGACTCAAACAGCGGTGGATCCAGGAGCTCCAGCACCGGGCCGCCATTCAACGTCAGCTTCAACACGCCCGCCGGAATGCTCAGGCCGGACCCTATGCCGGCGGGATTCCGGGCAGAGGCCTACGATGAGGAACGCGACGCCGCAGACCGGATTACGCTTCTTCGCGTTGCCTACTCCGACGACGATTCGCGCGCCTTCGTCTTAGAGCAACGGTTCCGGCCAGGCGGCCTCCGGGCATCAGTGGTGGACACCGGCGTGGCAACTACCATTAGAGGCTTTCCCGCGTACTGGTCTCCGTTGAGTGGGGAGGTCGTGTTGACGTGGGCTGAGGGCGACCTGGTGGTACGCATCTCGGCGGTGGGGATGGAAGAGGCGACCGTGCTGGCCATTGCCGCGGGCCTCATTCCCACGCCCTGACCCTGCCCAAAGGCGCTCCTCCTGCCGTCTCTTAGATTGGGCGCACGTGCCCGGGGAGGCCGCGCGTGGCGGTTTCGGTGGAATTGCCGGACCTTGGGCGGGACATGGCTGGAGGACTGGTAGCCGAGTGGTACCTGCCCGACGGCGCCGCGGTAGGCGCGGGTGAACCGGTCTGCCGTGTGGAATGTGCATTCGTGGCTTACGAGGTCGAAGCGGCGGAGTCCGGGCTTCTGCGCATCCGGCGGCCTGCCGGCAGCATCGAACGCGTCGGTGAGGTCCTGGGCGTCATCCTCGAACCCGGGGAAGCACTTCCGCACGAAGAACCGTCCTCGCGCCACGTCCCGGTCGCTGAAGCCCCGCTCGTGCCGGAGGTTCCTGAACCGGAGCCTGAGGCGGCACTCCTGGAACCAGGGGTCCCGGAACTCGAACCCGAACTAGAACTCGAACTCGAACCGGAGACTCCGGAAGCAGTCGTCGTGCCGTTCCCGCGCCGCTTCGCCGCTGTCGCCGCGGTGGAGTGGGAGATGGCTCCCGGCGATGCCGTGGAGTTCCACACGTCGTTCTTCTCGGGAGCCGTGGACGAGGTTACGCACGCACTTCCGGAAGCGGGCGGGTCCATCCCGGGGCTACCGCTCTGGGAGCCAGATGAGGGACACCGGGCCTCGCCGGCCGCCCCTGACGGCGCCAGGGAGCGCTTCCAGCGTATCTCCGACGAGGCATCCGCCTCGGCCCAGGTGCTGACCATGTCGATCGAAATCGACCTTTCCGAAGCCGCAAAGCTGGTTTCGGTGTGCCAACGAGAGTGGCAGAAGCACGGCGTTGTGCCTCGTGTCGAGGACGCGGCCTTCCGGGCGATCTGCCTCGCGATCGAGACAACGGACCTGGCTGGTGGCGCCGGTGGCATCGTGATAGCGGAGTCTTCGACGGACGTTTCCTGCGCAGTGGGAAACGTAGCAAACAAGACCCTGCGGGAGGCAGCAACTTCGCGAGCGGCGGGGGGCGACACACCTTTCGAGCAGTCGACCTGGGTGCTGGTGTCGCTCTTCGGGCTGGGCATCGCCGCGGCAGCGCCGCGTCTCGATGGGGGCCGGACGGCAGCGTTCGCACTGGCCTCGCCGGGCCGCGACGGATGCGCCGCCCTTACGATGGCCTATGACAGCAGCCGCTGGAGCGAAGGTTCGGCGGGCCGATTGCTCGGTCGAATCCGGGAACTCCTGGAGTCACCCTGTGCGATGCTGATATGACGGTGCGGGAGGATGGCATGGAAGGACACTCGCGGGCCGTCGGCGTGTACGACCTCGGGACAACGAGCTACGGCGAAGTCCACAAGCTGCAGCAGCGGCTGCAGGGGCAGCGGAGGGAGGGCGGCGGGGTCGATACCCTCCTGCTGACCGAGCACCGGCCGGTGTTCACGCTCGGCCGGAGCCACCCCACACCGGACCTGCGCGTAGAACCTGAGGCCGTACGCCAGTGGGGCATCGAGATCGTCCAGGCCGAACGCGGGGGCGACATCACCTACCACGGCCCCGGCCAGCTCGTCGCATACGGCATCATCGATCTCCGGTCCTGGGGCCTCGGGGTACTCGACTACGTGCGAGGGTTGGAGGAGACGGTCATCGGTGTGCTCGCAGACTGGGGTGTCCGAGGCGAACGGAACGAGGCCGGACGCGGAGTCTGGGTGGGTGAGCGGAAGATCGCGTCGGTCGGTCTGAACGTCCGTCGTTGGATAACCATGCACGGCGCTGCCCTGAACATCGACCCGGACATGAGTCATTGGGAGCTGATCAACCCCTGCGGCATGCGGGACATCGAAATGACGAGCATGGCCACTGAAGTCGGCAAGCAGGTGGCGTTCCAGGAAGTGCTGGAGGCCTTTACGTTCCACTTCGGACGAGTCTTCGAGTGCACGATGGAGCCGGCCAGCGTCCCCGGACACGACGTCTCCAGTAGCCGTGGGTGATCGGCTTCACAGACGGCGAAGGGAACGGTGGGGTCTAATCGAGCGCGCACACTGCGGGACGGAGTAACAGGACACCGGAACCCCCTCCCGGCGCCGCCCTCCTGCCGTCGCTTCTCGAACCCATCGAGACGGAAACGCCCCGGAAGACCGGGGCGTTTCGCGTTCCAGGTGAACGTCCGCGTGTGATCAGCCCGGGTAGGACTCGATTGCTTCGTCGCTGAAGTCGGCGTTGGAGTACACCCGCTGGACGTCCTCCAGGTCTTCGAGTCCTTCGATGAGTCGCAGGACCTGGTGAGCAGCCTTCGTATCGAGCTCGACGGTAACCTTGGGGACCATCGCGAAGTCGGCGTTCTCGATCTCAAGGCCGCTCGATTCGAGCGCCTTGCGGACCGGTTCAAGGTTCGAAGGTTCGGTCTTCACCTCGACCATGCCGACGCCGACATCGACGTCCTCGGCGCCGGCGTCGATTGCCTGGAGGGCGAGGTCATCACCGTCCTTTCCGTTCGTCGGGATGGTGATCAGCCCCTTCGCCTCGAACTGCCAGGCCACCGAGCCGTTCTCTCCCAGGTTTCCGCCCGCCCGTGAAAACTGGTGACGGACCTCAGCGACCGTCCTGTTCCGGTTGTCGGTCAGAGCGGCAACGATGATGGCGGTACCGCCGGGGCCATAGCCTTCGTACTGGATTTCGTCGAGCTGTTCATCGGCCGCGCCGCCGGTGCCTTTGGCGACAGCGCGCTCGATGTTGTCGTTGGGCATGTTCTGGGACTTCGCACGCTGGATGGCGAGGCGGAGCTTGAAGTTCATGCCGGGGTCGCCGCCGCCCTGCTTGGCGGCCTGGATGATTTCGCGGCTGAGCTTGGTGAAGATGGCGCCGCGTTTCGCGTCGTTCGCGCCCTTCTGCCGCTTGATGGTGGACCATTTGGAGTGGCCAGACATGGGTCTCTCCGGAGTGATAGGGATGGTTGAAGTGCTTCCGAGTGTAGAGGCGGAGCGGGCTGCGTGCTAAGTGCTCCGCACTGAAATGTGCACGGCAGGCTCGTATCCGGCCGCAAATGCGACCGCGAACGAGGGCGGCGTCAGCAAGGTGGCCGCGTCGTCGCGTGGGATGGGCTCCGAACCGGTATACCCGGCGAACGACCACCGGTGGAGGCGGCCCCGCCACAACAACCGTGGCTCGTCGCGGGCGGCATCAAGTGCCACGAAGACACCGTCGGGAAGGGTCGAGAGCCGGACACGGGCCGTCTTCTGCGTCTTCGTCAGGCGGTCGATTCGTTCACGGTGGGCTATCTGGTCGATGTGAGAAACCGTCCGAAGGAACTGGCCGGAGGGAAGATAGGCACTGGACCACGCCTCGATGAAGCGCAGGGCATCGGGGCGGCGGCACTCCATGCACGGCCGGTGGCCCGCAGCGAAAGCCGTTGCCTCATCGAGGAAGAAGAGCTCGGTATAACGTCCCGGCTGCATCAGCTCCCGGCGCCGCCCCTTGAATTCGAGGACACAACAGATCCAGCGCTCGTTCGTCCACGGCCGTCCCCTGAGCTGTTGCGACTCCGTGTGCATGCAGCCGCCACGATTCCCGAACATCGTCCCTCGCTCGGAGACGGCATGGATGGCGCCGAACGGGTCGACGCGGTTCTGAAGCGGTCCCGGGTTCACCCGCGCCACGGGTCAGATCGCCCGTACGCCGCTGACGATCAGTCCGGCTGCAACTACAACGAGGAGGCCACCGGTGATCCGGGCGACCGCGCCGGCGGCGGCTTCGAACCGTCCCAACCGGGCGCCGATCGCCACGGCGGCAATCGCGAAGACGGTGGCAGCGGCGGCGATCGTTTCGAACTCTCCCCGGTCGGCCCCGTAGGTGACCGCGCCGGCGAGGGCAGCAGGAGTGACCAACGCGAGGAGGACGAACAAGAAGGCCGAGCGGTGCTCACTACCCGGCGCGCCCGCCAGCGGTGCCCCGCCGCGCCACACCTCCGATGCTCCACCGACGAGGAACACGACGCCCGCTCCGACGCGGAAGGTCTCGGGTTCGACGCCAAGACCATCGAGGATTGGATTGGAAAGCAAGGCCGCTCCTCCGGCGAACAGCAGCGCAGCCAGCGCTCCAGCAGCAACGGCGGTTGGGGAAATGGCCGAACCCCTGGGCCTTATGCCGGCGGCGGCCGCGACAGGATTCACGGCGGCGAACATGAAGACGACGAGCTGGAGAAATGCAGTCACGGAGACTCCCTGTGGGCGATGATGGGGGCGGCACGAAGCAATCCGGAGAGGGCATGTTGCTGGTCGTCCATCCGCGTTATGTCGTAGGTGAACCAGGCGCCGCGCGTGCGGTCCGGGTTCGGAGTACGCGCGGATTCTTCGGGTGACACCTGCCTGTCTGCGAGCATTCCCGCGCCGCAATCGACGCGCTCCGCGAGCTTTCTCTCCATGTCGGCCATCCGGGGGTCGGTCGCGGCGAGGTGATGGAGCGAAGTCAGTCCTTCGACCCACGTGCCCATGCCGGCCGCGCGGGCCTGCCGTCCGTGGAGCGCTTTCGAGAACCAGTTATCGCGGCGCTGGGACTCGACGCGGATGAGGAAGCCGAAACGCTCCGCGAGACTGCGTGCGTACACGATGTGATGGTCTTCGAGCGGCCAGTTCGCCATCTCGCCAAGACCGTAGGCTGCCCACTGGTCGGCCCATGGCGGGAACTTCTGGTCCTCGTAATCGTCACGTTTGAGCGCGAGATAGTCGGCCGTCTTGAGGGCGTAGCCATCCCAGCCCTCCCCGGGGAAGAAACGATGCATCAGGGTGAGCGACCAGAAGGCCTCGCCAGTCGCGTACTTGGAACGTTCGCCCGGGACGGGAGCGCCGGTCCGAACATCCCAGCGGTTCAGAAACGCGCCGTCCTCGAGCTGGAGCGCGACGAGTCCGCGGGCGAGCTGGCGGGAGAGGGTATCGAAGCTCGGGTCGCCAGTGGCGATACGCCGCTGCATGAGTCCGGCCAGCATGAGTGCGCTCGCACCGAGCTGTACGCCGTTATCGTCCGGGTTCTGGAAGGCGGCCCACCCGTCATGGCGGTAGAGGTGCTCGACCATGTAGTCCATGCCCAGGTCTGCGGCAGGGAGCACCGAAAGGTCGCCACCGGCAGCGAACTGGTAGAGCGACATGGTGACGCCGGCGTGACGGACGACGTTATACCCGCCTGGCTCGGAATCGGTGGCGCGGTTGTACTCGTAAACGTAGCGGCCGTCTTCGAGCTGGGCACGCTCTATCCAGGACGCCGATTCCCGCGCGGCGACGATGGCCGCCCCGGGCGTGATCGCCGGGCACTGGTGAGGCATGAGCAGCGTCGCGCGGATCATCGTCGCGCCGACCAGCCACACCGAAAGCGTGAAGAGCAGGCCCCGCTTCATCCGGGCGAACGATACAGGGAAGCGCCGAAACGGGAGTCCGAGCGGCGACCAATGGGCGTAAAGTCTCCGCATGGACGAACTTGCCCGGCTCGAACGCCTCCGGAGCATCTGCCTGGCGTTGCCGGAAACCACGGAACGGCTGAGCCACGGGGAACCCTGCTGGTTCGTCCGGGACAAAAAGGCATTCGTCGGGTTCTCGAACCGGCATCATGGGGGTGAGTTCGGCTTCTGGTGTGCGGCACCGCTCGGGGCCCAGGACGCCATGATCACCGTCCATCCCGATCGCTACTTCCGGCCGCCCTACGTCGGGCACCGCGGCTGGGTAGGGGTCCGTCTCGACCTCGAGGAAGTGGACTGGGATGAGGTGGAGGCAGTCGTCCGAGAGGCCTTTCGCGTGGTCGCGCCCGCGAAACTCGCCGAACTGGCGTAGCAGCGGCGTTTCTCGCGTGCACGGTTGTCCTATGATGTGCCGGTGACAAGCGACCTGATCGAAGTTGAGTGGCAGTACGCGGCGCTCGACACGCGGCCGGTTGTCCGCTGGCTCACCGGATCGTTGCCTGCGGGTTTCACGCTCGAACGGGCGGGGACGAAGGAACTCGACGACACCTACTTCGATACGTCGAACTGGCACCTCCACCGCGCGGGGTACACCTGCCGGGTTCGGCGCAGGGGTGATTCGGCCGAGCTGACGCTAAAGTCGATGGCTGAACCGGACGAAGGCATCCGCTCTCGCCGGGAGATCACCGAGCCCCTGACCAGCGCGGATATCTCGCCCGCTGCCGCCCCGGGGGGGTGCGGCGCCATCATCCGTGCTGTCGCCGGCCGAAACCCGTTGCTGCCGCTCTTCCGGCTACAAACCCAGCGAGAAGTCTTCAACCTCGCGGACGGTCACGGACTGCTAGCGGAGGTTGCCGTCGACGAGACGTCGATCCCGGTCGGTGAGGACCGCCCGATCCGCCTTTCCCGCGTGGAGGTCGAAGTCGAACACCAGGCTGTTGGGCGCGCACGTGCCTTCGTCTCGGAGATGGTGGAAGCCAACCGGCTGACGACCGCCGGGCCATCGAAGTTCGAATCGGCACTGATCGCGACGGGCCAGGCCGTGCCGCCCCTGACCGCCGACCTGGGACCGACAGCCGTCGCTCCCGAACTCACTGCGGGCGAGGTGGCCTATGCGGTGTTGCGGAAGCAGTTCGCGGTGTTTCGCGCGAACGAGCCCGGCACCCGTCTTGGCGAAGATATCGAGGCTCTGCACGACATGCGCGTCGCTATCCGGCGGATCCGGGCGGCGATGGCGGCGTTCCGGCCGGTCCTCTCCCTGCGCATGTTGCGCTTCCGCGACCAGCTTGGCTGGGTGGCGGCGGCACTGGGCGAAGTCCGCGACCTCGACGTCCAGCTGGAGCGCATGGAGGAATGGCGCTCGCACTTTCCGCCTGAACGGGCGGCGGCCTTGCGGGCCGTGGAGGATGTCCTCCGGCAACGCCGGCAGGTCGCGCGCAAACGCATGCTGTTGGTGCTCGATTCGCGGCGCTATGAGCGGATCTGCGAGAGCTTCGCGCGCGCTTCGCGAGGGGCCACCGAAGTCGTTCGCGCCGGGCCGCGTCCCCATCCTCTCGGTCGCACCGGATATGGTGGAACGCCGCTACCGGCGCGTCCGCAAGCTCGGAGATGCGGTCCGGAAAGACTCGCCTCCGGAGGCTTACCACACCCTCAGGATCGATGCGAAGAAGCTGCGGTACGCACTGGAGTTCGTGGGCAACGGTATCTACGGCAAGCCCGCCATCGAGTTCAGCGCGCGCGTCACAGCGATGCAGGATGTGCTCGGACTGCACCAGGACGCCTACGTCGCGATGGACCTGCTCCAGGAGATAGCCGATTCGTCTGGCCGGAAGCTCGGCCCGGCCACGTTGATGGCGATGGGTTCGATCACCGAGCGCTACCGTCTCGATGCGATCGACCTGCGTGCGAAGTTCCCAGGCGTGTACCGGCCGATCGCGGGAGACGAGTGGAAGCGGCTCCTCAAGTTGATGGAGCGAGAACGACCGGCGCCGCCGGCGCAGGCCCCGGTGAGTCGCGTGCGAGCGGCACGACCCGGTCCTGCGGTCTAGCGCCAGACACTAACCGCCTGCCCCTGTATCCTCTCTCTCCGGGCATCCGAACCCTGCCGCGCGGCCGCTCGCCGAACCGGAAACCGGAAATTGCTCCCTCGGATTTCGCCAAATGGCTGTGCTTGTCGATGGAAATACCCGCCTCATGGTCCAGGGCATCGGGACCGAAGGCGCGAACCACATGCGCCGCTCTATCGCCTACGGGACCAACGTCGTCGCCGCCATCCACCCGAAGCGTGGTGGAGAACAGCAGGACGGCGTGCCAATCTTCACGACCGTCGACCAGGCTGTCCGCGAGACGGGCGCGAATGTGACGATCATCTTCGTCCCGGCGCCTTTCGCCGCGGATGCCATCCTCGAAGCCGCGGCCGCGAAAGTCCCGCTGATTGTGTGCATCACTGAGGGCATACCGGTGCTGGACATGGTGCGCGTGAAAGCGGCCCTGCAGGGCTCATCGAGCATCCTCATCGGGCCCAACTGCCCCGGAGTCATCACCCCCGCGACGAAGACGCGCGTTGGCATCATGCCGGGCGATGTCTTCCTTCCGGGCCGGGTCGGCGTCGTCAGCCGCTCCGGGACACTCGTCTACGAAGTAGTCGCCCAGTTGACCAATGAAGGCATCGGCCAGAGCACCTGCATCGGCGTCGGTGGCGACCCGATCATCGGCACGCGCCAGGTGGAAGCCATCCGCATGTTGAACGAAGACCCGGACACCGACGCGATTGTGATGGTCGGCGAGATCGGCGGCTCCGCGGAGCAGGAAGCGGCGGCGTACATCAAGGCGAACGTGAGGAAGCCGGTCGTGGCATTCATCGCCGGGGCGACGGCGCCTCCAGGGCGTCGCATGGGCCATGCCGGCGCAATCATCTCAGGTGAGGACGGCAAGGCCGAGAACAAGAAGGCCGCGCTGGCGGACGCCGGGGCGTGGGTTTCGGATTCGCCGGCAGACATCGGCACCACGATGAAGAAGGCACTGCAGGAACGCGGTCTGCTGAAGTAGTTCCGGCGAACAACTGACCTCGAACAGGGCAGTCCCAAAGGGCTGCCCTTTCCTTTTTGGAGCGCGGGCAAATCGCGACAGAAAAGCGTCGTTCGACATGAACTATTGGCGAGGCAGTAAACTTCCCCATCGCCAGCTAAACCGAGGCCCATCCGGATGCTCTCGCCCTACCGAGTCCTGGACCTCAGCACGAACCATTCGGCTGTCTGTGGAGCGATGCTCGCCGACCTCGGGGCCGACGTGATCGCCGTCGAGCCGCTGTCTGGTTCGCCCCTCCGGCAAGAGGGGCCTTTCCGCCACGACGAGCCGGACGCGGAGCATTCACTCACCTGGTGGTCGTACTCGCGGAACAAGCGCAGCGTCTCGCTCGATATCACGTCCGCCGAGGGACGGGCGGCATTGCTCAACCTGGTCGACGACGCCGACTTCCTCATCGAGTCGTTCGCGCCCGGATACCTGGACTCACTCGGACTTGGGTACTCGTCCCTCTCCGAACGCCAACCGGGCCTGATCATGGTATCGATCACCCCGTTCGGGCAGGAAGGCCCGAAGTCCGCATGGGCCGCATCTGACCTGACCATCTGGGCGTCCTCCGGCGCCTTGAACCTGACCGGGGACGATGACCTGGCGCCGGTGCGCGTGTCGGTGCCCCAGGCGAACCTGCATGCCGGCGCGGAAGCGGCGGTGGCGGCGCTGGTTGCACTTGCTGCCCGCCAGCGCGACGGGCGCGGACAGCACATCGATGTCTCGGCCCAGACCGCGAGCATGATGGCGACCCAATCGTTCATCCTCGCGCCCGCCTGGAATGATCTGTCACTCGCTCGTATCGGCGGGGGCCTGAGGCTCGGGCCGCTGTTCGTGCGCTTCGTCTATCCGTGCAAGGACGGGTTCGTCAACATCACCCTGCTCTTCGGGAATGTGCTGGGACTGTTCACGCGCCGCCTGTTCGAGTGGATGCACGAAGAGGGGTTCGTCGACGAAGCGACTCGCGACAAGGATTGGGTCGCGTACTTGCAGTTGCTGCTGACCGGTGAAGAACCGATACCGGAATTCGAGCGGGCGATGGCGGCGATCGAGCAATTCACGCTCTCGCATACGAAGGCGGAACTGTTCCAGGGTACATTCGACCGCCACGTACTCATCGCCCCGGTCAGCACACCGGCCGATATCGTCGATTCGAGTCAGCTCGCTGCGCGGGGCTACTGGCAGAAGTTGGCACACCCTGTAGCCAATGAGCTGGCGGCGTTTCCGGGGCCTTTCGCCCGGTTCTCGGCGCGGCCGATCGAGTACCGCCGGCGGCCACCGCTGCTGGGCGAACATGCGGCCGAGGTCAAGGCGGAGAGGCGGCACAGGGCAGCAACCGAACCTCGCCGGGCCGACAGTCGACCGCCGCTGGAAGGCCTGCGAGTCTGTGACTTCTCGTGGGTGTACGCCGCGCCTGCGGCCACCAGGGTCCTGGCCGACTGGGGCGCCACCGTCGTCAAGGTCGAAAGCACGCGTTTCCTGGACGCACTTCGGACGGGACAGCCGTTTAAGGACGGGGTCGTCGGGCCGGAGCGGTCTGGCGGCTTCTGCAACGTGAACGTGGGAAAACTGGGGCTGGCACTCGACCTTTCGAAGCCGGAAGGCCGCAGTGTGGCACTGCGGTTGGCCGACTGGGCGGACGTGGTCGTGGAAAACTTCTCGCCGAGTGCAATGGCGGCCTGGGGACTCGACTACGCGACACTTTCGGCGCGCAACCCCGGGCTGATCATGCTGAGCACGTGCCTGAGCGGGAGCACCGGGCCGCACGCTTCGTTGGCCGGCTACGGGACCATGGGCGCCGCGCTGACCGGGTTCCATGAACTCACCGGTTGGCCGAACCGACCGCCAGCCGGGCCGTTCGCCGCCTACACGGACTACGTCTCGCCGAAACACGTCACCGCGAGCATCCTCGCTGCCCTCGACCACCGCAGCCGGACCGGGCAGGGCCAACACATCGACCTGTCGCAGGCCGAGGCCTCGCTGCACTTCCTCTCCCCCGCGATCCTCGATTACACGGTGAACCAGCGCCAGCGTTCCCGTGATGGCAACAATTCCGAGGAGTGCGCGCCGCACGGTGTCTTCCGGTGCGCAGGCGACGATCGCTGGATCGCGATCGCGGTTACGACCCAGGCGGAGTTCGCAGCGTTCTGTAGCGCGGCCGGGCATCCTGAATGGGTGAACGACGAGCGTTTCGCCCTGTTCCCGCGCCGCTACGCGAACCGTGCATTGCTCGAAGCAATGATCGGCGAATGGACGTCTGGTCGAGATGTAGCCGAACTCGAAACCGTCCTGCAGGCGGCCGGGGTGCCCGCTCACAGGGTTTCGATGGCGACAGACGTGCTCACTGACCCCCAGCTGCAAGCCCGCGGCCATTGGGCACAGATCGAGCAGGGAGAAGCAGGCACGGTCACGGTCGAGGCTCCCCGGTTCCGCCTCTCGCGAAGCGCCTTTGTGCCGCCACACCCGGCGCCCACCCTCGGGCAGCACAATGACGTCGTGCTCCGGGAGCTCCTCGGGATGAGCGACGAGGCGATAACGGAGCTCGCCGTCGCCGGGGCGCTGGAGTAGACACCGTTCAGGGCGAACGTGTGAGGTAGTCCAAAGGCGCGAAAGTCCCCCGGGACGGCTCTCGGGATCGAGGGCACTGGCTGGGACATCGGCTATGCGGCGCTGTTCCTCTGTTCGGATGAAGCACGCTACATCACCGGCATCACGCTGAACGTGGATGGCGGCGTCTTGGTGAGCTGATCCGCGTCAGCAGTTGAGCTTCAGTCCCGCTGTCGGCCAGTTCTCGAACGCGATGAGTTTGCCGGTGGTGCTCAGTGTCGCGTACAGCGTCCGCAACCCCGGTCCACCGAAGCAGGCGTTCGTGGTCAGGATGTCGGGACACGCGTAGTGGGTTGCCTGACCAGCGGGGGTGAAGGAGGTGAGCCCACCGTTCACCAGCGTCGCCACGATCACGTTCCCCTCGGCATCGACAACCAGCGAGTCGCACATAGCGAAATTGAAGGGCGGGGCGCCGGGGACCGTCCCGACGACGCGGCGCATTCCTACCTGTCCCGGGCCGACGAGGTCATACGCATAGAGGCGGCCTGTCGGCGTCTCCGCAATGTAGAGGACTTTGCCATCGGGGCTGAGACCGATGCCGTTCGGGGACTCCATGGGGAAGATGATCTCCCTGATCATCTTGCCATCGGGAGAGGCGTAGAAGACGCCGGTGCGGTCACGGTCGCGAGGGCGCGTCTTGCCGTGATCGGTGAAGTAGAAGTTGCCCTCGGCATCGAAGACGAGGTCGTTTGGGCCTTTCAGCCGTTCGCCGTCGCACTCGCGGTAGAGCGTCGCCACATCAGAGCCGTCGGCACTCACCCGCTGGATCTGGCCGCCGATGTAGTCGGCTGGCTGCTCCCCCGGGAAGAGCCCAACCGTCCCGTCCGGGAGCGGCCGCTCGGTCCAGTGGAAGCCGCCGTTCTGCGCGACGTAGATCGCGCCATCCGGGCCGATGGCTGCGCCGTTGGGCCCGCCGCCGGTGGTGGCGAAAACCGACTTCGTACCGTCCGCAGCAATGCGGGTGAGGCAGCCGGCGGCGATCTCCGTGACCAGGATGTCGCCGTTTGGCAGTTCGAGCGGACCTTCAGGAAACTTGAGTCCCGTGGCAACGATGCGGAAGTCCATCAGACAATCACCTCAGCAGGAGTGCGCGCGATGGTACGGGAAACGGCCGTCTTTATCGCGCTGGCCGGCCGCACGCGGACCCCATCGCGGGACGGGCGCTTCGAGAATGGGCTCGCACTGAGGAACCGGCTCGCCGACCGGACAAGGAAGGGGCGTAAACTCCGCACATGAGTTTCGACGCGTCACCAGCACGGACCACCAACGCCGCTTTCGTCCCTCAGGGCGCCCCGTTCGCGGTTGCGCGAGCGGAAGGCGCATACCTGGTGACACCCGACGGTCAGCGAATCCTCGATGCGGCGGGCGGCGCGATCGTGGCGAACATCGGGCATGGCCGAAAAGAAGTCGCGGCTGTGGCCGCAGCCGCCTTGGAACGCTGCACTTATGTGGTACCGCCCTTCGCGACCGAAGACCGCCTGAACCTGGTGGAGCGCCTCCAGAAGTCGTGGCTGCCGCCCTCGCTGACCCGCATCACGTTCACCAGCGGCGGCTCGGAGTCGGTCGAAGCAGCCCTTCGCCTGGCCCGACAACACCACGTCTGCGCGGGGCGGCCCGAACGGTGGAAGGTCATCGGGACGGACCTGAGCTACCACGGCGTCAGCCTCGGCGCACTCTCGGTGGCGAACCACGCAGCGCGCCGGGCGCCGTTCGAGCCGATGCTGATCCCCTTCCCGAAGACGCCCGCGCCATACGCCATCCCCGGGTTCGAGCGCGCCGAACACCCGGCCGACGCGCTGGAGCGAGTCATCCTCGCCGAGGACCCCGAGACGGTCGCCGCCTTCATCTGCGAACCGGTGGTCGGAGCTGCCGGGGGCGCGCTCGTCCCGGTCGATGACTTCTGGCCGCGCGCTCGCGAGATCTGCTCGCGGTACGGCGTGTTGCTGATCGCCGACGAGGTCATGTCGGGATTCGGCCGCACCGGCAAGAAGTTCGCAGTCGAGCACTGGGGGGTTGAGCCGGACATCCTGGTGGGAGGCAAGGGACTCTCCGGCGGTTACGCGCCGATCGGCGGCGTCTACGCGAGCGAGGCAGTGGTCGCACCGCTCGCGGCGGAGCGCCAGGACCTGATGTTCTACACCTACTCAGGGCACCCGGCTTCGTGTGCGGTGGCCGACAAAGTGCTCGAAATCATGGAGCGGGAGGACCTAGTAGCGCGCTCCGAGCGGATGGGCGCACTCCTGCGGCAGCGGCTCGACTCGCTGGCGGACCACCCGAACGTCGCCGAGATCCGCGGCCTCGGGCTCATGCTCGGCGTCGAGTTTGTGAAGGACCGCCGGACGATGGAACGCTTCCCGGCGGAAGCGAAGTTCGCCGCCCGGCTGCAGGGGGCAGCCCTGCGCCATGGGGTCTTTCTCTACGCAGCCGGTTCGGGGCCGGTGCGCGACGCGGCCCTGTTCGGGCCACCCTTCACCATCAACGGCGAAGACATCGACCTCATTGTCGAAACACTCACGAGTGCGCTCGAAGAGACGGTCGCAGGAACAGCCTGACGGGCGATGGCCAGCACGCCTATTGGCCGGCGAACGGCAACTTGAAGCGAGCATCCCAGACGGCCAGCGCCGGCTTTGGCTTCAGGTCCGATGTCACGAGTCCCATGAGGGCGAAGGGGAGGGCGCGTTCCGGCTCGGAAGCAGGCGGCGCGACGGCGAGCCACGCGTTCAGGTTCAGGTCTGCGAACAGGAGCATGATCACCAGCACCGGGTCGGCCGCATCCAGTACCGAGAAGAAGCGCTCGTAGAACTCCGCCTGGACGGCGAGCGTCGCCGGCGACTCGGTCTTTCCGGGTGGGGCCGAACTCCAGCCGCCTTCGGCGATGAGGACTGGCTTGCCGCTCGCTTCTTTCAGCTTCGTGAAGTAGTCCGCCGGGATCTCCGACGGGTTGTTGAAGAAGAATGACGGGTAGCTCGAAAGTCCGAGGACGTCGATGTCGAAGGTGCGGGAAAGGGCGAAGTGGTCGACCGCAGATGGCAGGATGGTGACTCGACCCCAGGCTTCGTCCACCTGCAAGGAGACGAAGAACTTCGTCGCCGGCGAGAGCGAGCGCACAAGTGGCGCCAGGCGGTTGCACATATCGCGGATATTCGCGAACAGAACGGGATCGCCTCTGGCGGCGAGGGAGTTGATCTCCGACGCGCAGCCGAAGAAGTCCGGCTGATATCGTGCAACCAGCAACTCCACCCACTGCTCGTGGAGCGCGCGCAGGGCGGGGTCGTTGAGGGTGCGGCCGGCGGCGCGGGTTTCATTCGACTCTCGCGTACGGTCGAGGCCATCCAGGGGGTCGACAAGGAAGGAGACGTGGAAGCCTGTGCCTCGCAAATAGGCCATGAGGCCGTCGTAATCCTCGACGAGGATCGTCTCCATGGGCGTGCCCGCAAGAATTCGCGCCCAGGGCACCTCACGCTGAATAAGGACCGCATCGGAGTGTTTCGCAGCCTCGGGCATCGTCTTCAGGATGGATGCGACGGTCGGCTCGGGCGGTTGCAGGAACCAGCCCATGCGGTAGCCGCGCGTCTGGGCCTGGGCAGAGACATCCGCCGCAAGGGAAGGCACGACGATCCGTGTGGCGGGCTTGTCGAGGCCCGAAGTGGCCGCCTGGCGCTGGAGAGCGACGAGACTCAGGAGGACGAGGAGTGCCGCGAAGACAGAGAGCCGGCGCACGGATAGACTGTAGCGGAAGGCTAAAGAGAAGTCATCTTCCCATTCTTCAGAGACGGTAGGCTCAGGGCGCCGGAGCGCACCCTGTGGGGGCGGGAGAGGGCCGGCGTCCTTGCCATTGGGGGAGATGGGTTCCATACTTAGGGCTTGATCCGCTGCGGCGGATCGTTTTTGTGTTGGAATCCGTTTTTGGATTCACGGGACCCTGGCCCGAGTGGCGCAATTGGCAGCGCAACCGATTTGTAATCGGTAGGTTAGGGGTTCGAGTCCCCTCCCGGGCTCCAGCACAAGGACGCCTCCCGCGAGAGCGGCTGGCACACGTGGAGAGGTGGCCGAGTGGTTAATGGCAGCAGACTGTAAATCTGCCGCGCTTCGCGCTTCGGAGGTTCGAATCCTCCTCTCTCCACCATCCTGGTTCCCGGCGCAAGCCTCGAATCACTCGCTCGCGAGGAGTGCTGGCGAAGGCCACTCGAACTCGCCCTCATAGCTCAGTTGGCAGAGCGCGTTCTTGGTAAGAACGAGGTCTCCAGTTCAAATCTGGATGAGGGCTCCAGGACAACTCCCGGCGGACAGCCGCCGAACAAACACACCAATTCCCAGCCCGGAGGGCAGCATCAATGGCGAAGGCGAAATTTGAGAGGACGAAGCCGCACGTAAACGTCGGGACGATTGGTCACGTAGACCATGGGAAGACGACGTTGACGGCTGCGATCACGAAGGTGCTGGCCTTGAAGGGCGAAGCGGAGTTCCGGGCGTTCGACTCGATCGACAACGCTCCGGAAGAGCGAGCCCGGGGCATCACGATCGCCATTGCGCACGTGGAGTACGAGACGGACAAGCGCCACTACGCGCATGTCGACTGCCCGGGCCATGCGGACTACATCAAGAACATGATCACGGGAGCGGCCCAGATGGACGGCGGCATCCTGGTGGTGGCGGCGCCGGATGGACCGATGCCGCAGACGCGCGAGCACATCCTCCTCGCCCGCCAGGTGGAAGTGCCGGCCCTCGTCGTCTTCCTGAACAAGGTAGACATGATGGAGGACGAAGAACTCCTCGAACTGGTGGAGCTCGAACTGCGCGAACTGCTCTCGAGCCAGGAGTTCCCGGGGGACGACATCCCGATCATCCGCGGTTCCGGGCTGAAGGCCCTGGAATCGGCATCGACCGACCCGAACGCACCCGGAATACGCGTGCATCTGGAACCTGATGAACGCGGTGGACGACTACATTCCGACACCGGAGCGGCCGCTGGACAAGCCGTTCCTGATGCCGGTTGAAGATGTCTTCGGGATCAAGGGCCGGGGCACGGTTGTGACCGGGCGGATCGAACGCGGCATCGTGAAGGTGGGCGAAGAGATCGAGATCATCGGCATTACCGAGACGCGCAAGACGACGGTGACCGGTGTCGAGATGTTCAAGAAGCTCCTCGATGAAGGCCAGGCGGGCGATAACGTCGGCTGCCTTCTGCGAGGCGTCGAGCGCGACGACGTGCAGCGCGGCCAGGTCCTGGCGAAGCCGGGGTCGATCAAGCCGCACACCAAGGTCGAAGCACAGGTGTACGTCCTCTCCAAAGAAGAGGGCGGACGCCACACACCGTTCTTCAACGGCTACCGGCCGCAGTTCTACGTGCGCACCACCGATGTGACGGGCGCCATCGGACTGCCGGAAGGCGTTGAGATGGTGATGCCCGGCGACAACATCACCATGACCATCGAGCTGATTCAGCCGGTGGCTATCGAAGAAGGCCTCCGCTTCGCTATCCGCGAAGGCGGTCGCACCGTCGGCGCCGGCGTCGTCACCAAGATTCTCGCTTAGGCGATTCCGGAAGGAACAGGACCATGGCCAAGGCAAAGGGCGACCGGATCATCATCCACCTGGCATGCACGGAATGCCGGGAACGGACGTACACAACCCAGAAGAACCGACGGCACGACACGGACCGGATGGAGCTGAACAAGTTCTGCCCGCGCTGCCGGGTGCACCGCGCGCACCGGGAGACACGGTAACCCACATGGCACGAACACAACGGCGCCGTGAGGCCACGGCGCCCGCAGCCGCAGCCGGTCAGGCGGAGGATTCCGCCAGGCGCGCTCGCGAGAACTTGCCACGGCCGGCAGCCGCCCCGGTCGCATCGGGCATGGCCCGCCCGGAACTGCGAAAGAGCCGGAATCCCTTCGGGTTCCTGAAGCGGTTCGAGCCGCGCTTTGTCGCCGACATCATCGCCGAATTGCGGAAAGTGACCTGGCCGAGCTTCGCCGAAACGCGATACCTCACCTTTGTCGTCGCAATCGTCGCCGTGGCGATGGGGATCTTTCTTGGCGCGCTCGACCTCGGCTTCGGCTGGATAGTGGAAAAGGTCTTCTTTTCGTGAGTGACGAACCAGCACCGGTGACCGCTCTTTCCCATGTGCGCCCGACTGAAAAGCCGAAGCGCGCGCCACGGCGCCGAAAAGACGACGACGCCCTTGAGCAAGAGCAGCTGACCGACGACGAGATCAACGCGCCCGGGCGCAAGTGGTACTTCGTCCACACGTACAGCGGACACGAGAACAAAGTCCGGAGCGCCATCAAGGCGACCGTCGAACAGATGGACGCCAAGGACAAGGTGCACCACGTCGTTGTCCCGACCGAAGATGAGATCGAAATCAAGGAAGGCCAGCGCCGGACGGTGAAGCGCAAGCTCTACCCGGGTTACGTGCTGGTCCAGACGATCGAACTCAAGGAAGGCGACCCTGATTCCGACGAAGCCTGGCACATGATCCGGAACACCACCGGCGTGACCGGGTTCGTCAGTTCGGGCACCCGGCCGGTCCCTCTTTCCCACGATGAAGTGAGCCACATCCTGCGGGCGATGCGGATGGAACAGCCGCGGATGCGGGTTGCCTTCATCCCTGGCCAAAGCGTCCGGATCGTGGATGGTCCGTTCGAAGACTTCGTCGGGACGGTCGACGAAATCAATACGGAGAAGGGCCGCGTCAAAGTGGTGGTCAACATGTTCGGCCGGGAAACACCGGTCGAACTGGACTTCCTCCAGGTGGAAAAACTCTAGTCTTCGCTCTCTCGGCAGAACGCCAAATCGCCCGCCGGAATACCGGCGGGCGATTTGCTTGTGGGCGCCTGAGAAATCCGAATGCCACTCGGGAATCGTATTCGCTACAAGGTGCAGGACCGGCAAGCCGGTCCTGCTCCAAGGGGTCTGCCCGCCGCCAAGGGTCGGGCGAGGGCAGCAAGTGAACCGCCGGGTGAGCCCCGGCGCCGCGCAGCTTAGAAACCCGCCCGGCCACCGCGGCCCCTGAGGCGCGGGTCCAGGACGTCGCGGAGTGCATCGCCGGCGAGGTTGAAGCCCAGCACGGTAACGGTGAGCGCACCGCCGACCGCGAGTGCCATCCACGGGTCGGCGACGCCGTTGCGGCGGCCTTCCTCGATCATCTTGCCCCAGGACACCTGCGTTGGGTCGCCAAGACCGAGGAACGCCAATGTCGCCTCGACGAGGATGTAGACACCGATCGAACTCGTAAACGTGACGATGATCGGGGCGGTGATGTTCGGGAAGATGTGGCGGAACATGATCCGCAAGTCACTGCCGCCAACGGTGCGCGCTGCAAGGACGTAGACCTCCTCCCGAGTGGCGAGCACCGCGCTTCGGACGATGCGCGTAGAACTCGCCACGCCGAGGATTCCCAGCGAGATGGTGTTCACCGTCATCGTTGGGCTGGACACGACCTGGCCGAAGAGGAGGAGGAGGACCAGCGGTGGGAACGCCTGCAGCGTGTCCATGATCCGTTGGAGGATGAAGTCCGTGGCACCGGCGAAGTATGCGCTGGCCAACCCGATGACGATGCCGGAAATGGTCGCCATGAGGGCCGCGCCGAGGCCGACGTACAGCGCGGTGTATGCACCATGGATGACGCGCGAATACAGGTCGCGACCGAGCCCGTCTGTCCCCAGCCAGTGTTCGCCCGTCGGTCCGGAGAAGAGGATGGGAGTTTCGCCCTTCTGGAGCTGTTCGGGGCGCGCCGTGAGCCGGACGAGCGGATCCGTGAGGCTTTTCTCGTAAAGCGCCTCGTCGAACTCCGGATTCGTCGTCTTAAAGATGGTTTCGGGGTCGTAGCGTTCCAGCTGGTTGCCGAAGACGCCTGCGATGACGCAGGCAATGATGATCACCACCCCCGCACCGCCGAGGGGCTTGGTGCGGAAGAACCGGCCCGCGTGGACGAGGTAGCGCATGAGCACGGGCCTGTCGCTGAGGCTCCGGCGCACTGCTGCATCGGGGGTTCGTTCGAGGACTGCTTGTTCTTGTGTCATTAGTCCAGCGGCCCCTTACGAGTAACGGATGCGGGGATCGAGCACACCATAGAGGAGGTCGATTCCGAGGTTAACGAAGACGATGAAGGTGGCGATCACAAGCACGAAGGCCTGGACAACCGGGACGTCCCGCGCCTGGATGGCCACGAGGATGCGGCGGCCCACGCCAGGGATGCCGAAGAGGTTTTCGAATACCACGTTCCCGCTGAGGAGGCCCGCCAGGGTGAGTCCGAGGACCGTCACCACCGGCACCATGGCGTTCTTCATCGCGTGGCGCAGGATGACGACGCGTTCACGCATGCCCTTCGCCCAGGCAGTACGGATGTAGTCCTGGCGCAGGACCTCAAGCATCTGCGAGCGGAGGAGCCGCATGACGCCAGCAGCCGAAGCGAGACCACCGGCCACCGCGGGAATGACGAAGAGCCGAATGCTGGAGCCTGGGTCTTCCCAGAGGAGCTTCGGGTCGGTTAAGGGCACGGTCCACCCAATTTCGAAGAGGCCGAAGAAGCTGACGCCTTTGACGGTGTAGAGCAACAACATCGTGCCGACCCAGAAGCTGGGCATCGCCAGGACCAGGATCGCAAAGATCCGTAAGACGTAGTCGATCATGGAGTCCTGGCGGATGGCACTGATGATGCCGATCGGAAGGGCCGTGGAAAGCCCGACGAAGAGAGACATGAAGGCGAGCTGCAGGGAGTAGGGGAGCCCGTCCCTCATCCCCTTCAGGGCAGGCTCACGCGTCTGGTAGGAAACACCGAAGTCACCCACGACGAGGTGCCCGAGGTAGCGGACGTAGCGCTCGACGACCGGCTTGTCGAGGCCGAGGTCCTTCCTCACCGCATCGATTTGTGCCGCCCGAAGCGCCGGGTCGGTCGATGTCGGGTCCTGGGCGGCGATGCGCTGGGCAACGAAATCGCCAGGCAACACGCTCGTGGCCAGGAAGACCAGCGTAGCGACGAGCCAGATCACCGGGATGTTCACGACCACCCGGCGCAGAATGTAGTTCCTCACGATTCCCCCCTCACACGATGGACGAGTACGGGCCAGCAGCCAGTGTGGTGGCTGCCGGCCCGTCTTTCGGCGTTGGCGGGCCTAGGCGGGCCTTCCCGACCAGGTCGGGTCCTTCTGGTCGAACCAGGCCTGCGTGCCGGTCTGGTGCGAGGTGACGAACGGTGCCGACTCGGACGGGTGGTAGTAGTTGTGATAGAGCGTGGAGCCCACGCCAATGACGTTGTAGGGGATGCCGGCGCCGTAGGCCTTCAGCAGCTCCCGGTTGACTTCCTTGTTGCCTTCCTGGCGCTTGGCGATGTCGAACTCCGTCATCAGCTGGGCGGTGAGCGTGTCGACCTTGTCGATCTTCACGCCGAACTGCGGGAACTGTGGCTGAGACGAGTTGTACTGGACATAGTTCAGGATGGTCGGTTCCGGGTCGGTGATGTCGGTGATCCAGCCATACCAGAGGGCGTTCTTCCCGTTGCCGTATTGCTGCTTCACGATCTTGCCGGTGATGGTGGAGTAGGGCTCGATCTTCGCCGTGAAGGTATTGCCGAGGACCTTCTTCAGCTGGTTCATGATCAGCGCTGAACCGCCGGAGTAGAGGCCCTCCCAGATGTCCGGGATGTCGATCACGATCTCGCCGAGACCGGGGCCGCCGTTTGCGTCCCACATCTTCTTGGCTTCCGCCTCATCCTTCGCCCGGTCCTCAAGGTAGCCAGGGAAGGTGATGAGTTCCTTCTCGTTGATGCCGAAAGCTGCCTGTGTCGCGGGAATGTTCCCGGCCAATGCGGCCTTACCCTGGAGCAGCGAGTTGATGATCGCTCGGCGGTCGAAGGCCCGGAAGATCGCGCCGATGAGGTTCGGGTTGTTCCACGGGGCGGCGCCGCCATAGTAGGTGCCCGCCTGCGGGTTCGCCGCGAACTGCTTGACCTCGAAGATCTTGCCTTCGTACTGCTTCTTCAGGCTCTCGAGCACCGCGTTCTGGGCCGGTGCGAAGGCATCGACCTGCTTCTGTTCGAACGCCGCCTGCTGGGCCGCCTGGTCGGTGAACAGCGGGACGTACTTGATCGCGTCCCAGTTCACCTGGGTGTGGAACTTCTCGTTCCGGGTGAGCGTGAGCTTGCCTTCCGCCGCGAACTCCGTGAGGACGAAAGCGCCAGTGCCGATGATCTTGTCGGCCGAGATGTTCGCATAGTCCTTCTCGAACGCCCTGACCGCCTCGGGCGCCTGGACCTTGGCGTAGGCGCCGGCCAGCACGTTCAGGAAGAACGGGTCGGGCTTCGAAGTGGTTACCTTGACCGTCTTCGTATCGATCGTCTCGACCTTGTCGACCGACTGGAACGACGACTTCCGGTAGAAGTTCGGGTCGTCGGTCCCGTCGAGCGTCTTCCCCGCCTTGTTGCGGAGGATGAACTGGGTGATGTCATCGGCGACGGCCGCTCGGCCGTTTACCGGCGGCTTGTTATGCCAGAAGACGTTCGGCCGGACGGTGAAGACGAAGGTCTGCTTGTCGGGTTGTTCCGCTTTCTCGGCGAGCCCGCCGCCGATCTTGCCGGCGCCGTAGCTGTCCCACTGCATGACGCCGAGGTTGGTGAAGCCGAACAGCGTCGCGACCGGGCTGAAGCGGGTCCGGTCCACATCGAAGGTGTCGTAGGTGTTGTTCGAGCTGACGAAGTGGGCGGTGCCGCCCTTTTGCTTCGCTGCAGTCGTCGGCGAGGCGCCCGCGCTGGGCGAGGCGGCTGTGGTGCCGCCGCTCGGCGGCGAAGTGGGCTCCGCGTCGTCGTCGTCGTCATCGTCGCCGCAGCCAACGAGGCCGAGTGCGCCGAGGCCGATGCCTGCCGCGGCAGCGCCCCCGAGCACGCTGCGGCGCGTCAGAGCGCGGCCGGCGGCTTTTCGTTTCCAGTAATTGTCGATCTCCGACATGTGACTTTCCCCCTTGGATTCACCGATATGATTGCAGCCATAGACCCCACGGTGATTCCGCGGAGTATACGCACGCCGTTGCTTGATGGAAGTCAGTGTTTGGGAAACTTCTGGCCGGACGTTCAAGTGCTGCGGGCCACGCCTGGCATTGCCCGATAGGCCCGTTTCCGGCGACAATGTGGGTTCGGCCCTGAAGCCGCATTCGTGGAGGCGCGCCACCGAGCGCGCCGCTCGTACACAAGGAGAGCCAAATTGGCAAAGAAAGTCCGTGCAGTGGTGACACTGCAACTTCCGGCGGGCAAAGCGAACCCCGCCCCGCCCGTCGGCCCAGCGCTGGGCCAGCACGGCGTGAACATCATGGAGTTCTGCAAGGACTACAACGCCCGCACGCAGGACAAGGTTGGGCAGATCATCCCCGCCCAGCTCACCATCTTTGAAGATCGCTCGTTCACGTTCATCCTGAAGACGCCCCCAGCGGCCGACATGCTGCGCAAGGCCGCCGGCATCGCGAGTGGAAGCGGCAACCCCCGGCTGACCAAGGTCGGCAAGGTCAGTTCCGATGACATCCGGAAGATCGCCGAGACGAAGATGCCGGACCTCAATGCCAACAGCCTCGACGAGGCGATGAGGATCATCGAAGGCACGGCGCGCAGCATGGGCATCGAGGTCGTATAGCCATGGCGAAGAAGGGCAAGCGATACATCGAAGCGGCCTCCAAGGTCGAGGTGACGAAGTTCTATCCCGTGGAAGAGGCCATCGCGTTGGCGAAGGAGATCCACCCGGCGAAGTTCGACGAGACCGTTGAACTCCACATCAAAACCGGGCTGGACCCGCGCCATGCCGAACAGCAAATCCGCGGCAGCACCGTCCTGCCTCACGGCCTGGGCAAAGTGATGCGCGTCCTCGTCTTCACCGAAGGCGAGGCGGTTTCCGCCGCCCGCGAAGCCGGCGCCGACTTCGTCGGGAGCGACGACCTCATCAAGCAGATCGAAGGCGGTTGGACGGACTTCGATGTCGCCATCGCGACGCGCGAAATGATGGGCAAGGTGGGCCGCCTCGGCCGCGTGCTCGGGCCGCGAGGCCTGATGCCGAACCCACGCTCAGGGACCGTCGTGGGCGCGGAAGACATTGCCAAGACGGTGAACGATGCCAAGCAAGGCCGTGTCGAGTTCCGCCTCGACCGTCTCGCCAACATCCACGTCCCACTCGGCAAGGTGAGCTTCGATGACGCGAAGCTTCGGGAGAACATGGCGACCTTCATCGAAGCGGTGAACGCCGCCCGTCCGAAGGAAGCCAAGGGCCAGTACATTCGCAGCGCCACGCTGACGACGACGATGGGACCCGGCATCCACCTGGACCTGGCCCAGACGCTGGCGATGCGCACCACGTAGCAGCACTCCGGTCATCGGCACATGATGAGAGAGGCTCCCCGATGGGGAGCCTCTTTTCTTTCGTTGTGCGTAACGCGGGAACAGGCATGGGCGGCTGGCGGGACGCTCAGGCCGTCCGCACGGCCTCTTCGAGTTTCGCCGTCGCTTCGGCGTAGGCGGTCCCGGGCGCGAAGGTGATGGGCGGACCGATGTTGACGCGGACACGGCCATGGGGATGCGGAAGCCACTTTCCTTCGTAGAACCCCGGGCGCAGGATGTCGATCCGCATCGGGAGGACCGGCACGCCCGTCTCGATAGCGAGCAGGCCGGTGCCGCTCTTGAATGCCTGCATCGGCCCGCCAACGGTGAGCTTGCCTTCCGGGAAAATGAGCACGTTCCAGCCGCCGTCCAGCATCTTTGCGACCGCCTCGAGGCTGTCACGGACGCCAGATCCCTCTTTGGCGAAGGGGAAGGCGTTGCCGAGGAGACTGGCGCCGAAGCCACGGAAGCGGTTACCAAAAATGTCCGAAGCGGCGGCGGCGATGGCAACGCGCTGGCGGAATCCGTGCGGCATGCTCCGAAGCAGCATCGAGCCATCGAGATGCATGTTGTGGTTGCTGATGATCAGGACGGGTTCCTGGAGGCTCTTGAAGTGATGGCGGCCGCGGATCTCGACGCTGTACCCGAGGCGCAGCATTGGGAAGACCAGGCCCGTCATCAGGGCGCGGCGAGCCAGCCGGGCCGGCAACCGCCGGGGCCAGGTGGGGAACTTCCGGACCTTTGCTTTTCGTTCTCCCTTTTCAACCATGGCGCGCAGTTGGGCCACAGTCGTTTGTGGTCCAACCTCGGTATCATCCACGTAGACGCCCATATCGTCCTCGATCGCCGAGAGGAGTTCGACGCGGCCAAGAGAGTCGAGCTGGAGGTCGAGGCCAAGAGTCGCCGTCTCGATGATCGGTGCTTCGCCTTTGCGGACTGAGGCGACAAGTTTGAGGAGCGCGTCATCTGAAACGAAGTGCGCCGCGACCGCGCTCACCGGCGCCTGGTCCGTGACGAATTGCTGCACGAGCGGGCGCCGCACTTTCAGGGTGTGGGTGCGAGGGAAGTCTTCGTCCGGCCAGATAGTCCAGGCGAAGAGTTGTTGGCGGTCGCTGAGCTTGGCGTTCGCGCCTTTCACGGCGGCCGGACCGGCGCCAGCTTCGGACTCGACAAGGACGGCGTGGAGGCGGATGTCAGGACCATCGGGGAGCCCGAGGACAACCGCGTCGGCGATGCCGGGCTGATGCCGGAGCACCTCCTCGATATCGTCCGGGTACACATTCTGACCATCGGAAAGGACGATGAGGTCTTTCTTTCGCCCCTTGAGGTAGAGGTAGCCATCCTCGATGTACCCGAGGTCGCCCGTCCGGTACCAATCGCCCTCGAAGACGGCGGCTGAGGCGGCCTCGTTCTTCCAATAGCCGCTGAAGACGTTCGGACCCCGCGTGAGGACCTCGCCATCTTCTGCAATACGAACCTGCTGGCCGGGCAGAGGCTTGCCCACGCTGCGGATGCGCCGGTCATCGCGGGGGTTGATGGTCACGACTGGCGAGCATTCGGTGGTGCCGTAGCCTTCGACGACGGCGACCCCCATCTGCTCCCACTTGAGCTGGATCTCCGGGTCGATTGCGGCGCCGCCACTCGCGATCATCTCGAGCTTGCCGCCAAACCGGCCGAGCACGCTGCGAAAGAGCTTGCGGCGAACGTTCTCGGGCAATGGCGTCGCGAATTTGCGGAGGCGGTTCAGGAGCTTGAGTTTGCCCTGCGCGGCCGCTTCCCGCTCGATGCCGTTCATGAGCAGGGTGAGGACCTGGGGAACGCCCATGATGAACGTGGGCTTCCACTCCTGCATGGTCCGGGAGAGGGCTGCCGGCTGGCGGCTCGCGGGGTAGCAGACCGCGGCGCCGACATGCATCGAGGCGAAGCAGCCGCCGATTTGTTCGAACATGTGGCTCAGCGGCAGCAGGGAAAGCATGCGCGTGTCGCGGCCGATAGGGATGACGGCAGTGCCTGCCCGGACATTCGCGACGATATTCGCGTGAGACAGCATCACGCCCTTGGGGTCTCCGGTCGTGCCTGAGGTGAAGATGATTTCCGCCAGGTCGCTCGGGGCGAGGGGGGCCTGGGCGACGCGCCCGTTCACCGGCAGGTTCATGGTCTCGAAGGCAAACGACGGGATCTCCAACTCGCGGAGGGTGTCGGCCTGGGCTTTCCCCGCGAAGGCGATGACCGGCTCCGTCTGATGGATGACCCGTTCGACAAAGTCGCGGGTCGAGCGGACGTCGAGGGGGACAACCACGGCGCCGGCGAGGAAGGAACCGAACATGGCCGCGACCCAATCGGGCTGATTGGGTGCCCAGATGACCACCCGGTCACCCTTCTTGACGTTCTGCTCGCCCATGAAGCGTGCGTAGGCGTGGGCCCGTTCTTCGAGCTTCGTGAAGTTGTATTTCACGGTACGGACGCCTACGCGCATGGTGACGGCCGTGCGCTGGGGAAAGTCCCGGGCGGATTGTTCGAGCAGATCGACGAGGGTGTTCATTTGTCCTGGAGCGATCGTGCGAACTCACGCACACGCTGGTCGGCTCCTTCCAGGATCGGCCGGTAGTGGCTGAAACAGAGGGTCTCGAAATCGAGCGCAGCGAGTTTCTGGATGGACGCCGTCGCCTCGTCCATGTCCTGGGTGAAGAGCCGGCTCGGCAGCATGAGCCTGCCGAACTTGTACTGCATCGCGTCGCCCACCAGCAGCATCCCGCGGTTGGGGAAGTAGAGCGAAATGCTGCCAGCCGTGTGGCCGGGAGCATGGACGATCCGCATTCCGCCAAGCGCCGGGAGTTCGTCGCGGTCATCGAGAATGACATCGACGCGCGCCGCCCCGGGGTCATTTCGGCGCAAATACGGTTCACAGATCTTCGCGAGGAGCGGGTGCGTGAACGGGTTCGGGAGTTGCTGACCGCTCTCCACATGCGGCGCCTCCGCGAGGTGGACTGCCGTCTTCGCCGGGACGTGGGTTTGGATCTCCGGCAGTCCACCGACATGATCGAGGTGGTAGTGGGTGATAACGATGTGCTTGATGTCCGCGGGCGAGCGGCCGATTTCCTGGAGCGCCTTGAGCACGCGGGTCCCGGAGCCCACGGAGCCCGCATCGATCAGGGTAATGTCGTCTTCGACCAGCAGGTAAGCCTTTGAACCACGCGTGCGCACCTGGAAGACTCCGGGGAGCACTTCAACCGCAGAACGGAACTGGGCGGGCTTGCGCTCGTCCCAGCGTGCCTGGGCCTCGACCCAGCGGGACTGTGCCTCTGTCCAACGTTCCTGGAGAGTTGGGCGCGGAACTCGGGAGGGCTCAGTCATTGGTCAAATGCTAACAGGAAAACCGCGGAGACACGGACTCGATCCGATGACGGAGACACGAAAATCACCCGAGATCGAGGGAGTTCCCGAGAGCCTGGTGTTTGTGTCGGCGTTCGAATCAGGGGCAACAGATGTGAATAGCGTGGCGCGACGCCGCCCCGCCCGGCGCCTGTCTGTCACCGCGACCTGCGCGCCGCCGCTCAGCCGTCTACACGTTTGAGCACCACGGCCTTGAGCATCTACCTGCGCAGCGCGTAGCGTCCGAGCACATGGCATCAATTTGGGTGGAGAGCCTCGGTCGCAGCTTCGAGCAGGCGTTGGGCCTGCTGGCTACAGCGGTGCAGGGTTGCCCCGACGAACTGTGGGAAGTGCCGATGTGGCGGGTTCCGGTCCCCGGGCCCGAACACCCGTTTCTTGGAGCGGACTGGATTCCGGTCATCGACGCCGCGTTGCGGGACTCCCTGGCAAGTCAATGGGTGCGACGACGCTCAACTCCGTGGAGCGTGGCCTGGCACGCGCTGGAGACTTTCGACTACGAGCTGACCGGCGAGTTCGGCCCGTGGGCCCCGCCACCTCCGTTCAGCGGGCACCCTCATTGGCGAGATCTCCCCAGCTTGCCTGTGGCATGGTCGCGCTCCGAGGTGCTCGTTTACATCGAGTACTGCCGCCTGCAGGCAGACCGAACACTCGCGGGTATGACCGACGAGCTGGCCGCGACACCGCTGCCGCGCGCCCATCGTTACCGCGGGCAGCCGTACGCATGGATCCTGACGGGCCTCGTGGGGCACACGACGGAGCACGCGGCACAGATCCGGCAATTCATCACGGCTGCGGGAATGGCACCCGACATGCAGGGCGGCCCAACGACGTCAGATCGATAACGCATCCCAGGCTCTGCGCAGCTCGGACTCGGCGTGCCGGGAGAGATGCCGGGTGATTCCTGGGGTGGAGCAGCGAGCGCCCAAGGGGGATTGGAAGCAGAGCAGTAGGAGAAGGACGGACCGGGCGCTCGCGTGCTCCGGTGGGACATGTGAATTTTATCACACAGACAGGCGCCGGTGGGCGAAGCGCCATCGAAGTAGCCTATGGCGCAGTTCGAGGGAAACCCGAATTTGGTTCGCTTGCAGGCGGTTCACCGCTAGCCCACAATCGTTTCCGCATAACTTCGTTGCGCCGCAGACCGGCGCGCCCAAATGAAAGCAGGAAAGCCACATGGTTATCACCCTCTCCGATAACGAACGCGAAGCGACCTGGCGCAAGGAAGTCCGGAGTTTCATCGACAGCGAAGCTCCGGCCGCGCTCAAGGCGGCAGGGGACGAGGGCGGCGAGAACTCGCTCTTCGGGCGACTCGGCGCCATTAAAGAATGGCGCGAGAAAGTCGCCGCGAAGGGCTGGATCGCGCCCTCCTGGCCGAAGCGCTTCGGTGGCGCGGATATGACAGTCGCCGAACAGTTCATCATGAACGAAGAGTTCGCCGAATCTGGCGTGCCGGGCAACCTCGGCGGCTTCGGCGTCATGATGATCGGGCCGACGATCATCGAGCACGGCACGGAAGAGCAGAAAGAGGAGCACCTCACCAAGATCCTTAAGGGCGAGGTGATCTGGTGCCAGGGGTATAGCGAACCGGGCGCAGGCTCAGACCTCGCGAGCCTCCAGACCCGCGCCGTCCGCGACGGCGACGACTACGTGATCAACGGCCAGAAAATCTGGACGACTGGCGCGCAGTTCGCCGACATGATGTACATGCTCGTCCGGACCGACCCGGATGCGCCGAAGCACCGCGGCATCACCTACCTGCTCGTGAACATGAAGGCGCCGGGAGTCACCGTGCGGCCGCTCACCATGCTTTCTGGCGCGCAGGGCTTCAACGAAGTCTTCTTCGAGGACGTCCGCGTCCCGGTTAAGAACCGCATCGGTGAGGAGAACCGGGGCTGGTATGTCGGCACCACGACCCTGGACTTCGAACGCAGCTCGATCGGTTCCGCCATCGGCGTGCGCAAGCAGCTCGAGGCGATCATCCGGCAGGCGAAGACCGGCGGCGAAGCCTCCTTCGACCGCAACCCCAACGTGAAGCGCGAGTTCGCTGATCGCTGGATCGAAGCTGAAGTCGCCAAGATGCTCAGCTACCGCGTCGTCAGCATGCAGGTCCGGGGCCAGATTCCGAATCATGAGGCCAGCATGTGCAAGCTCTTCAGCAGCGAGATGTCGCAGCGCATCGCGAACCTTTCGATGCACCTGTTCGGCATGCACGGCAACGTCCGCAACCGCGCCTCGAACGGGTATATGCAGGCCGTCAGCTCGACGATCGCCGGCGGCACCACCGAGGTCCAGAAGGGGATTATCGCGACTCGGGGCCTCGGCCTCCCTCGCGGTTAAGTCCCGAGCTCTTCGCACGACATGGAGGGGCCCTTCGCCAGCCGGCGAAGGGCCCTTTGGCACTCTGAGTCGCGCCAACCGGCGCGGTGAAGATAATGGGCACGATGCGGCAAGTCCTCCGAACCCTGCGCTTGACGATTCGAGCCGGGCAGCTCGCGATCGTGGCCGTGTCTCTGTATCAGTCGGCGATCACCATCGCCGGCTACAGGAAGTACCGGCGATACCGGGACGTGCGCCCGGAACCGCCCGAGGGGCTGCCCCGCTTCGGCCTCGTCGTCTGTGCCCGGAACGAAGAAGACGTGATCGCCCGGATCGTTGCGGATCTGCTCGCCCAGGACTACCCGGCCGAACTGCGCGACGTCGTGGTCGTTGCCCACAACTGCTCCGACAACACGGCGAGCGCCGCAGCGCGCGCCGGCGCCCGGGTCATCGAGCTTTACACGGCAGCAGCCGGGAAGGCCCAGGCGATCGAAGCGGGACGGCTTGCCTTCGGGCCTGGATACGACTTCATCGGCGTATTCGATGCCGACGCCCGAGTCGCTCCGGGAATGCTCACCGAAATCGCGGCCCATTCGAAGGACCGGGAGTGCCTCCAGGCCGAAGTTGTGCCCATCGCCGACCCCGACTGGCTGGCCGAAGGTTACGGCTTCGGGAGGAAGGCCCGGAATCTGTTCTGGTGGCGTCCGCGAGAGGCGCTGGGGCTCAGCACCACTATCACCGGGAGTGGCTGGTTTATCCGTCCCGGCATCCTGGCCCAATACGCCACGGGCTCATGGACGATGACCGAGGACCTGGAACTGAGTGTGCGGCTCGTGACGGACGGCCATGCAGTGACGTATGTGTCCCGCGCACAGATCGCCTGCGGCGAGCCCCGGGAGCTCAAGTCATCGATGCAGCAGCGGTCGCGCTGGGTGCGGGGCCACATCCATGTGGTGATGGGCCGCTGGCTCCCGCTGGTGCGGCGGGCGGCGACCGGTGACCTGCGCGCACTGGACCTGGCGGTTTACCTCGTCGTACCCACGCGATTGCTCACGCGCATGGGAGTGACGGTGACGGCGGTGGCCGGGCTGATTACACCGGCCTTCGCACTGCCGGGGGTGATCGTTTGGGCGGCGATGGCGGGTGAGTGGCTGGCGCCGGCCTACATTGGCTGGAAGGAACGGCTCGTGCACCTTTCAAGCGGCAGTCTGATGCTGGGACTTCGCCACAGCATCCTCAGCCTGCTCTGGTTCCCGATCGGAGCATGGGCGATGGGGACAGCGCGCCTGCGAGCCTGGCACGCCATGCCGCGAATCCTCGAACGGGAAACGAATAATGTCCGTTAGCAAAGCTGCACCATCCAGGCCGAACCGGGCGCCGATCGTCTTCGCGGCTGCACTGGTGCTGATGTGCGTGATCTGGTTCCTGGGCTTCGCAGTGAGGATCTCGCTGAACCAGGACACGGATATCGTCGCCCGCGCGGGGATCTCCCGAGTGCTCAACGGCGGGTTCTCCGACTTCCGGGCGACGACGTTCCTGATCCTGGTTGCCGTGTCCTGTTATGTCTCGTGCCTCCTCGCCCTGAGAAAGCGGTTCCGCCACGACTTCGCCGCTGCTATCGGCGGGACCGTCCTGGCGGGCTGCTCCATGCTGCCGGCCATGCCGCTTACGTCGCCCGACGCCGTACACCTCGCCGCCGATGTCCGCACTTTCTGGCTCCAACATAAGGACCCGACCAACTTCGATGGCGTCCCCGCGAAGTTCGATGACCCGGTCGCGAACGAGGTACGGGTCTTCCGAAACCAGCCGAGCGGCTATGGCCCATTGGCCTATGCGATTGGCGGCGCCCCCATCCCCTTCGCCGGCGACTCTTTCAGAGCGAACCTGCTGGGCCAGAAGGTGATGGGCGGGATCTTCCTGACGCTCACCGCGCTGGCCGCGGGGCTGCTCGCCAGGCGGCTCGGTCAGAACGCGGCACTGGTGGCGGGAATCGTGGGCCTCAACCCGATGATGACGTGGCAATTCCCGGGGGATGGCCACAACGACGCGATGATGGCTTTCTTTGGCGTCGTAGCCCTCGGCCTGGTGATCGAGCCAGGCTGGCGGCTGCGCGGGGCCGGCGTGGTGGCAGGGTTGGCCTCTGCGGCCTGCAAGTACGCCCTGGTACTCGCCTCACCCGTCGTCGCAGCCTACTGGTGGCCCCGGTACCGTTACCCGCTCGCCTTTCTGGCCGCGGCCGGCGGTGGGCTCGTCCTGATGCTCTACGTGCTGGGCATCGGCCCGGTGCAAAACGGGGCACTTGGACCTGCGGGGGCTATCATCCAGACCTCGCCATGGCGGTGGCTGCAGCTCTGGTTCGACACCGGCTCCCAGGGGAATGACCGGCTCGTTGTCGCCAGCTACATGCTCTACCTGTTCATTCTCGGCTTCATCATGATCTACCACCGGCTGGAGACAAAGACGGACCTGGTCGCGGCGGTGGGCGTCGCGATGACGTTCTTCCTTTACTTCTGCTCGCCTGGCTACCACCCGTGGTACATCGTCTGGTGCCTGCCGTTCGCCGCCCTCTCGAACAGCCGATGGCTGATGGTGGGAGCGGTGGCGTTCACGCTCACCGCCTTCCTGCCGATCCTCGCGCTGAACTGGCAGATCACGCTCGGCGACGCCTGGCACATCGGCAACCCGGTCGAGTGGTCGACGGCGCTCATGTGGCTGGCCACGGCAGCAGCGGCGTATGTGGGCTGGCGCGGGCGAGACTGGACTCACCTCGGCCGTTCAGCGAGCACAAAGGCTGCCGGGCCGAAGTTCGCGGCACGCCAACGCAAGCGCGCGGGAGCCTGAGCGGGTTTCATCGCCACGCCGCCTCAGGGCGAGTCTGCACCACCAGTGCCGTCCTTGGTCCGCTTCGCCAGAGCACCAGCCGTCTCGGCCAGCTGGCGGGCTAGCCGGAAGTACGCGGCCACATCATCCCGGCGGATGCACCAGACCTCGACGAACGGGAGCCGGCTGCGGCGAACGAACAAGGTCACCGAAACGACAGTCGCGACGCCGTAGCTGAGCGTAGTCGCCCAGGCTGCGCCGGTCGTGCCGTAGAGCGGGATGAGGAGGAGGCCAGCGGCAACTGAGACCGCGACCGAGAGCAATCCGATGAATACAGGAAACGATGGAACGCCACGGTGGTTCACGAAGTACAGGTTGATGAGCCCCTGGGGCGCGAACAGCGCCGTCCCCAGGCAGAGCACCCGCAACGGCGCGCCCGCGCCTTCGTAAGCGCGGCCGAAGAGGATCTCGATCAGGTACGGCCCAACGATGGCGGCGGTGAGTCCGCCGCCGATGACAACCATGACCGTATGCCGGATGCCGGTGGCGGTCAGCCGCGCCGCCTCGGACGGTTCCCCTCGTCCCACCCTGGCGAATGACGCCAGTGTGATCGCCGACGAGAACAGCCAGAGCCCTTCGGCCACGGCGATGGCGGAGGAGTAAATGCCGGCGCCCTCCCGGCCGTCGAGCCGGATCACCAGGAGTTGGTCGACCCGGTAGTTGAGCAGCCCGATGACACTGCCGAAGCCGGTGACCGCCGAGAAGCGCAGCATCCGTCGCATCAACGCAGTGTTCGGACGATGGGTAAGCATCCAGCGCCACCAGGCGCGGCCCCAGTAGACGATCGGCAGGAGGGAGACGTACTGGGCAAGCGTCCAGGCCTGGAGCGCACCCTCCGCGGTGCGATGCCCCAGGACGCCCACCCAGACCGCGAGGAAGAGCAGCGCAAGGCTGACTGCGACGTCGCCGGCGAGGTTGTACTTCACCACGGAGTTCTGTCCGAGAATGACGCCGAGAGAGGTGTTCCGGATAATCGCGGGCGCCATGGACGCGACGGCGAGGACGACGACCTGACCGTCCTCACCGGATACAAACAGGCGCGTCCCGAGCGCGACGACCAGTATCGCCAGGGAGAGCGGCAGGACCATCGCCAGCGCATTTGCGCCTACCTCTTCGGCATCACGCTTCTGGTTGGAGACGAAGTATCCCGTCGCGCTTGAGAGGCTGGAGATGCCGCCGATCGCAGAAGTGAGCACGATCGCCGTCGCATAGACGCCACGATCTTCAACCGAGAGCGTGCGCGCGGTGAGGATCCCAATGAGGCCCCACATGAGGATGTCGTTCATCCGGAAGATGAGCGAGACGAGGCTGCCGGTGGCGATCCCCACGTCGGAATAGTAGGGACTATCCGGCTCCGGGCGACCGGTGGGCGGCAACCGCGAGCGAGTATGCAGCCAGCAGGGCTTCTTCGACGACAGCCGGCCGGAATGTGTAGGCCCGGGCGATCCCTGCTTCGCCGAGCGGTTCCCGCCCGGCGATCGCCCGTTGGATGGCAGCAGCCATCCGCCCTGCAAAGTCATGACCGCCAAGGGGCACGATGAGCCCAGCTCCGTCGACGATTTCCGGCAGCGCCCCACCATCGGAAGAGACGACCGGGAGACCGCAGGCCATCGCCTCGATGACCGGAATCCCAAAGCCTTCGGCGAGGCTGGGCTGAACCAGTACGTCGCAAGCGGCGTACACCAGCGCCAGTTGCTCGTCGCTCAACGACCGGAGTTGGATGGTGCGCCTCAGTACCCGCCCTGGACCGCCCGGCGCAGCGCCGTTCCGGAGAGCTGGGGGCCGACGCGCACGACGCTGGCGTGGGAGAGCCCGGGCCTCGCGACGGCGTCGAAGAGGGCCGGCAGATTCTTGTAGGCCCGGTCGTTGCCAACGCTGAGGATGCGCGGAGCGGATGGCAGCGCGATGCCGGCCGCCGAAAGCGCGGCTTCGGCGTGAGACCTTGGGGTGGGCCGGAAGGCCGGGCGTATCACGTTGGGAACGAGAGGAATTGACTGGCATGTGAAGCCCAGTTCGCGCACGAGTTCGCCGCGCGTGAACTCAGAGACGGCCGCGACGGTATCCGCGCTCTTGAGCGCAGCTCTCGATCGGCGGAGGAATGCGCACTTTACGAGGCGCTCGATTCGCCCTTCATAGTAGCCCGGGGTGGTGAACGGCATCAGGTCGTGGCAGGTCACGAGTACCGGCGTCCGCACGGAGAAGCGCGGCGCGTGGTGGGCAAGCGCCTGATCCGTCAGGTGGACGACGTCGTAGACGCCTTCGCGCGCCAGCCGGAGCTGCGGCTGGCGGGCCCAACCGGCTCGCGCGGCTTCAACCATCGAAGCAGGGTTGAACCATGGAGCGGCGACAGTATCGACGGCAATTCCCGCCTCGCGAAGCATGTCCTCCAGCGAGGCTGCATAGGAACTGATGGAACGCCAACGCTCGCCTGCGAGCGGGCGCACCAGCAAGACTCGCTGAATCTCCGCCATCGCCCGATGGTACGGCCTTGCGCCGGGAAGAACGAAGCGGGGGGATTTGCTAGGATCGTCCGGTGGGCCTTCTCCGGCCCTTTCCCGGGAGCGCGGGCGTGGCGTAATGGTAGCGCGCGACCCTTCCAAGGTTGAGGCGCGGGTTCGATTCCCGCCGCCCGCTCCAGCTTCAGTTCCACTTACCTGCCAGTGGTTGGAGGTTTTCGATGACCAGTCCGGTTGCCGGACCGGCGGACTTCGTGACGTTCCCTGGTGCCGTGCGCCCCGCGCGGCACCACTGGGTCGACTCTTATGGCGTCCACATCGCCGTGTGCGAATGGGGCGCCAGCGAGAACCCGCCGCTCTTCCTCGTCCACGGCGGAAGCGACTTCGCCGGGACGTTCGACGTCTTCGCCCCCTTGCTCGCGGCCGCGGGCTGGCGAGTGATCGCCTGGGACCACCGCGGCCACGGTGATTCGGACCACGCGGCCCTCTACAGCTGGGACGCCGACGTCCGGGATGCGCTCTCGGTGCTCGACGCGATAACGCCCGACCCTGTCCCCGTGATCGCACACTCGAAGGGTGGCGGCATGATGCTTCAACTCGCCGAAACCCTTCCTCTCCGGATGTCGAAGCTCGTCGTCATCGACGGTCTTCCATCACCCGACCCCCACCCCGACGTTTCGGACCACGAGCAGCGGCGCTTCAGCAGCAAGAACCTGGCGGCATGGTTGGACCACCGCCGCAACGCTGCCGCGAACTTCCGCAAACCGGGCACCCTGGAGGAACTCGCAAAACGCCGCAAGCGGATGAACCCGCGTCTCTCGGATGAGTGGCTGCTCTACCTCGCGAGCATCGGCGCGCGGAAGGATGCGGACGGCTGGCGCTGGAAGCTGGACCCGGCGATCCGCTTCGGCGGCTTCGGTCCGTGGCGGCCGGATTGGTCGCTGGAACGGCTGAAGACGATGACTGTCCCGCTACTCGGGCTCACCGCGACCGTCGAAGAAGAGATGGGCTGGGGGACGAACCACAAAGCGCTCGAGCCGTACCTCCCGCCGGGCGGCCGGCTCGTCTCGTTCGAGAACACGGGCCACTTCATCCACATCGAACATCCGCGGCGAGTCGCCGACATGGTGCTGGACTTCCTCGCATGACCGTATTTGTCGCCCACAACCAGGTGAAGCTTGCCCTTCACACCCTGCGCGAGGGGGACGGCCCGTCCCTCCTCCTCCTCCATGCGCTCGGCGAACATTCGCCCGGCGCCGTGCCCGCGGAGTTCGAAGCATGGCCGGGACGTATCTTCGCCCTCGACTTTACCGGCCACGGCGCGTCGACCGTCCCCGGCGGAGGTGGCTACACAGCCGAAGTACTGATGGGCGACGCTGACTCGGCCCTCTGGATGACCGGCCCTGCGACCGTCGCCGGACGCGGACTCGGTGCCTACATCGCTTTGCTCATCGCCGGGGGCCGGCCGGAGCTTGTGCGAGGCGCCATCTTGCTCGACGGACCGGGGCTCGCGGGTGGCGGCGATCGACCGGGACCACTCAACATCCGGGGCGTCCCTGGCCGTTCGACGACGCCCGACCCGTTCGCTCTGGTCGAACTGTCGTCGGACCTCCGTCCGCCGGATTATGTCACTCGTTTTGCTGAACTGGCGGCGCTCAACTCGGGACTTGACCCGGCCATCGCGGTCTGCGGGAAGTCCCGGCCAGACTGGCTGAAGGCAGTCGCGGCAACCGAAGGCGTCCGGGAAATGGAGCTGGCGGAGGCGCTGAGGGCCTTTGCAGGAGCCCGGCTCTAGCCGCTACAGGTAGTTGAGCAGGGTCATGTTCGCTGTCTTGCCGATCGCCCCGAGGGCCGCTTCCAGCGCATTCTGGGCGGCGGTGAACTGGATGATCGTCTCGCTGATGTCGATGTCTTCGATCGAAGCGCGCAGCTCCTGAAGGTTCGTATCCGTATCGAGCGAGCGGTTGGTGGTCGACTCAAAGCGGTTGAGGCGTGCGCCGACATCGGCACGGGAGTTCAGGACGCTGTTCAGGGCCTGGTCGATGTCAGCGATAGAGCCATTGATCGTGGTTGTGGCGGCGTTGCTGTTCAGGTTGTCACGCAGCGCGATGAGGTCGGTGAACATGTCACCGAACACCTGGTCGCCGATGACGTTCACGGCGACGGCATCCTGGGCCGAGACCTGGCGGATGCGCTGGCCGGCGTCGCCCTGCCAGGTGACTGCGACCGGAGGGTTCCCTGAGACCTGGTACGCCGCCGTCTGCGTCTGGTGGCCGCTGAAGATGTACGCGCCGCCAAAGTTGGTGTTCGCCACCTGGGCAAGCTGCTGGATGATCTGGTTCACCTCGGTCGCGATACTGACCTTCTCGCTCGGTCCGAGCGTCCCGGTCGCGCCTTGCACGGTCAGTTCGCGCGCCCGCTGGAGGAGCTCCGTCGTGCTGTTGAGCGCCGATTCGGTGACGTTCAGAAACGCGGTGCCGTTTTCGAGATTGCGGCGCATCTGTGCTTCGAACGAGATGTTCTTTCGGTGCTGCATCGCGAGGGCGGCGCCTGTCGGGTCGTCGCTGGCGCGGTCGATCCTCCGGTTCGTCGAAAGCTGGCGCTGGACGCGGTCGGCCCGCTCCGTCGCATCGGCGAGGTAGCGCACCTGGTTGTGCGTGCGGGACTGGTCGCTGAGGCGCATGACTTATCCGATCCCCGTCCGGTTGATAAGGGTGTCAAGCATCTCGTCGATTACCGAGATGACCTTCGCCGCGGCGTTGTAGGCGTGCTGGGCCGAGTTGAGGTTCGTGACCTCTTCATCGATGTTCACCCCGGAGACCGACTGCCGGAGCGTATCGAGGTGATCGACGAGCAGGTTGGCCGAGTCGTCCAGTCCCTTGGCGCGGTTCACGTCCGCGCCGAGGACAGAGACGATGTTGCCGTAGAAAGTCGAAGCCGATGCCTCCACCTGGAGCGTGTTGTTCCCCACCGCGGTGAGGTCGGCGAGCTGTGCGGCAGCGGTGTAGGCCGCCCCGACGGTCATCGAGATTGTCGCCACAGTGTCTGGCCCACTGGTGAAGGTGATCGTCCCGCCGGGCGGGTTGATGGCTGCGAGCGTCGCCGTGCCGATTACGGGGCCGGTGGCCGAGCCATACCGCAATTCAACGTTCGGTCCAGAGGCCACCAGGTGGTACGTCCCGGCCTGGAGGGTGCCAGCGAGAGAAACGCCGGTGGCGATGTTGCCGGCCGAAAGAGCCTCGTTCACGACCAGGTTTGCCGCCGCCAGCCCGGCGAGCATGTTCGGAGACTGTTCCAGATTGGCGATGGCGAGCGCGTTCGCCGGGTTTCCCGGCTGGCCGGCTCCGGTCGCGGTCGCAATGGATTGCGGGCTCCCGGCCAGCACCGAGTTCACGGCGATATCGGACGCGTCGTTGCCGGTGAAGAAGGCGAGGCCCGTCGCGTTGTTCAGGCCGTACCCGGCCTGGTGGATCGAGTTCACGGAGTTCATCAGGCCGGTGGCGAAGTTGTTCAGCTTGTTGATGAGTTCCGGAAGGGCAACATCGCGAGCATCCAACACGCCTCGGAGCTGTCCGCTGGCGACACTCACGTCGTCGTTATCAATGGCGAACTGGAGTTTCACCATCCCGGGGTCAAGCGGGTCGTCCACAGCGTTGATCGTCCGGACGGAGGTGCCGAAGACCAGTTCGTGGGTGCCCAGGTAAACGCTCATTGAACCGGTTTCGTCTTCTGAATAGTTGATGCTTCCAAGGCTGGACAGTTCGTCCAGGAGGACGTCGCGGCGATCGCGGAGGTCGTTGGCCATGTCGCCATTGAGTTCCACCTGCTTGATCTGCAGGTTCAGTCCAGCTATCTCGGTGGCTTTGGCGTTGATCTCTTCGCCGATGCCGGTCACTTTCTGGTTCAGATCCTGACGCTGCTGTGTCAGCTGCGCGTGCGCGGTCTGGAGCCGGAGGGTGAAGGTGGTCGTCGCGTGGATGAGCGCTGTCCGCGCGGGAGAGGACTCCGGTTCGTTCACAACATCGTGCCAGGCTGCCCAGAACTTCCCGAGGAGCGCCGAGATGCCGTCGTCGGACGGGTCGTTGAACACGACTTCGGCATTGCCGAGCGGCGTGGCAAGCGAGGCGAACTGGCCCTGGCTGGAGATGCTCTGGCGGGCCTGGAAGTCGAGAAAGGTGTCGCGGATGCGGTTCACGTCTTTCGCATCGACGCCCATGCCCGCGCGTCCGAGGAGATTGTCGCGGGTGAAGTGGTCACTACCGTCGATCCCGATGGGGCGAAGGAGCACACGCTGCCGGCTAAAGCCCGGCGTCTGCGCGTTGGCGATGTTGTGCGAAGCAACATCAACCGCGAGCTGGTGAGCCCGGAGCGCCTTGACGGCGGTATCGAGACCGATAGACAAGCCCAACCGGCCCTCCTAGGCGCTCCGCGAGACCGTCCCGCGCGAGTTGCTGACTCCCCGGCGTCCGTTGCTGCCGTATCCGGGGGCGAGGTAACCGCCAAGCATGTTGGCCCAGCGGTCGCGCAGCTTCATCGCGTTCAGGAGGAGGCGCGCATTCTGCTCCTGCGCGTCCCGGAGTTCACGCGCCCGTGCCCCAAGCTGGAGCCGGGCCTCGGCGAAGCCATCAACTCCGAGATCATCGGCAAGTGGGAGGAGATCTTCGAGCGTGAGCGCCTCGGCGCCGACGGATCTAAGGAGATTCAAACGGTTCGCCTCGAGCGCCTCGATGCTATTCGCAGCATCGATCATCCGGTTGCTGATCCCCGCGACGGCGTCGAAGTCGGACTCGACCAGGGCCTGCTGTTCATCCAACGCGAGGCGCATGAGTGCCGCGAGCGCCTGCTCTTCCTCCCAGAAGAGGGAGAGGACCTGTTGGAGGACCTCCGCCGGCGTGGGCACCTTCAGCTCCCGAGCCCATTCGCGATGAGCCGCTCGGCGATCTCGCGGGCATTGGAGCGGTAGCTACCGCTGGCGATGGCCGCTTTGAGGGCGGCTACCTTCTCGGCACGAACATCTCGCGACTCGCCTACGGCCTGGGCCGCCTCGGCGACGAGACGCCCGCGGTTGGAGAGGCTGATGGCATCCTGGCGGCCGCGGGCCTTGATGGCGGCCGCGGATGCGGCGGAGTCATGCGTTGAGCCCGCCCCGGCTGCTCCTGCCGGGTTCAGGCTGGCGCCGGAAAGGTTCAGGCCGTCAATTCGTGCCACGGTGCCGCCTCCTACTGCGTGATGTTGGTCGCGATGGCCAGCATTGCGTCGCCGACCGCGAAGGTTTTCGCACAGGCGGAATAGGCCCGCTGTGCGACGATCATGTTCGTGAACTCTTCCGCCATATCGACATTGGAGCCTTCGAGCGCACCGGTCCGCAATGCGGCGAAACCCTCAGTTGCCGCGGCGCCGACCGTGATCTCGCCAGTGTTGGCGGAATCGAGGTAGAGGCCCTCACCCAGGATCTGGAGGCCCTGCGGGTTCCGGAACCTCGCGAAAGAGAGCTGCCCGAGTTCCTGGCGAACGCCGTCCAGGTCCAACGCGGAGATGATCCCCGCAGCGTCGACCTGGGGCTGGGTCCAGAGCGGGGGCATCTGGATCGCTGGCTCGAGGAAGCGGCCGTTGGCGGCCAGGATGTTGCCATCGACGTCGGGCTCGAGAGCCCCGAAGCGGGTGTAGACGATTGCGCCATCGAAGTCCCGGACACGCAGGAACGCGTCTCCTTCGATCGCGAAGTTCAGCGGGTTGTCCGTGACCTGGGTCATCGCCTGGGAGAAGATCAGGTCACTTGTCGTTTCGGCGACGCCGAGGCGTCCGGCGTCGGGGTCGATTTCCGGCGAAGGGACGCCTTCATGCAACGGCCTCAGCTTCTTGAATGAGAAAGCGTTGGCATTCGCGACGTTGTGACTGATGACGTCGAGCTTGTTCTGGTTGTGGGTCATGCCGCTGGCAGCGGCCCCGAGGATAGATGGCATGGCTACAACGCCCCCAGTTGGCCCGCGGCCTGGTCGAGCGTCCCATCAAGCACGGAGAGGACTCGCTGGTTCGCCTGGTACGTCCTCTGGACCGCGAGCAGCGAGGTCATTTCTTCGACGAGGATCGAGTTCGAACCCTCCAGTAGACCCTGGCGGAGTCCAGGCCCACCGATGGGCGGCTGGCCCTGGCCGGTCGTCTGGAAGTGAGCCTCGCCCGCTCTTACGAGCTGGTTCGGCGTGAAATCGAGGATGCCGAGGCGGGCGATCTCGACGCCCTGGTCGAGGATGCCCCCATCGACCGAGACGGAGACCATGTTCGAGGGGAGGTTGATGTGCTGGCCGCTTTCATCGAGCACGAAGTAGCCCTGGCTGGTCACCAGGTCCCCGTTCGCGTCGCGGCCAAAGCGGCCGTCCCGTGTCGAGTAGACCGTCCCATCGGGCGTTTCGACCTGGAAGAAGCCTTCCTGGATGGCGAAGTCGAGCTCGTTGCCTGTGGTGCGCAACATCCCCTGTCCGAAGTCAGTCGCGAACTCGGCGATGAACGTGCCGGTGCCGATCTGTCCGACAACCTGTTGAATGCGTGATGTGATTGGCGCGGGAACGGGCGCCTGCTGCGAAAGCAGCACGTCCTCGAATGGCTGCTGGACCGCGAACTCGCGTTTGAACCCGGCGGTATCGGCGTTGGCGATGTTGTTCGCGAGGACGTCCTGGTAGCGCCAGGCAGCCTCCATCGCTGTGAAGGCGCTATAGAGACCTTTGATCATGGCTGACCTTCCTCCGTTGCATGATGTGCAGGAACGCGAAAGCGAGGCCGCCAGCGGCGGCGGCGATGGTGATCGTGCGGCCTATTCGTTCGCGCAGCGAGGGCGGCGACGCTTCGCCGGTTTCGGGGAGCTGACCCGGACGGATGTCTCCCGCCGCACCACCTGAAGCGTCGTCTCCGATGACCGTGAAGCGCCCGGCGATCGAGATGTCGGACGGCTGGGCGGCCTGGTCGGTCCCGGACTTGCGGGCAGCGACGACGAAGAGGTTGTAGTCGTAGGTGGCCAGGCCCTCAAGTTTCGTGTCGAGTGCGCCAATCCCTGAGGCATTTACCGGGATGACGCCGACGCGGAGGGGTTTGGCGCTCCCCATAAGCCAGCCCTCGTAGGTGTACCCCTCGGCCGGCTTCAGGTTCTTCACATCGACGCGGGCGTAGGCCTCGGCGAAGCTGAATTCGAGGACGCCCTCGGCATCCTTCGGGCCGAAGTTCGAGACACCTTCAAGGTAGGTGAGCTTGACGAGCTGGGGGACGCCGTTCGCGTGCGCGGCGCCACCCCCGGACAGGACGGCGGTGAGCAGGGCGAGTGCCGCCAGGCCGGCCGTGATGGTGCGCCGCATCAGCCCGCGATCCCCTGGCGGCGAAGAAGCAGGCGGACCTCTTCTTCGCTCTTTCGCATCCTGCGGGCGAGCGCCGGGATGTCGATGGCGCCGTTTGAGCGCGCCACGAGCGCGGCCAACTCACTGCGGGCCGGGTTCCCCACATGGGAGCCGCCTCCGGCGGGGGCGGCATATGCGGCACGTGCCGCCCGGCCAGCCAACGGCGGCGAAACCGTTTCGGGGCCGGGCATGCGATGGACTCGCGCGGAAGGCTGGCGGCGGGCCGGCCCGCGCCGTCTTACCTCCTGGAGCTGCATGTACAGATAGAAGAGCGCTCCCAGGCAGACAAGCTGGGAGATAGCGAGTAAGGCGATTGCGTCGTTCATCGATGCCTCCTCATGCGGTCCGTTCGCGCGCAAGCCGGGCACGGAGGCGGCTGAGGGCGCGACCGTGGAGCTGGCAAACGCGGGATTCCGAGATTTCGAGGATCTGGGCGATCTCCTTCATCGTCATCTCGTCCCGGTAGTAGAGGCTCACGATGAGCCACTCTCGTTCCGGGAGTTGCTTCACCGCGCCGGTGAGCGCATCGATCATCTGGCGCTTCTCGAGCCGTTGCGTGAAGTCTTCTTCGTTCGGATCCGCCGGCAATTCCGTCGGCGCGGAGCCGTCGTCCGAGCTGTCCCGGTCTAGCAGCCCGTCGAGGGAGACAGTGACCCAGGAGCAATCCACGAGTGTCTGGTTGAACTGCTCCCGGGTGAGGCCCATGGCGAGGGCTACTTCTTCATCCGTCGGCTCACGGCCATGTTCGAGCGCATATGCGACGTGGATCTGTTCCAGCTTCTTCGCCTTCTGGCGGACTGAGCGCGGGAGCCGGTCCAGCGCTCGAAGTGCATCGATGATCGACCCCCGGATGCGGCTGATGGCGTAGGTTTCGAACTTCACGCCTTTGCTGTCGTCGTAGCGGTCAAGGGCTTCGATGAGCCCGATGGTGCCGTAGCTGAGGATGTCCTCGTAATCGAGGATCGCGGGAAGGCCGATCGCGAGCCGGCCGACAACGTACTTCACCAGGGGCGCGTACTGCCGGATGGCCGCTTCGCGGTCGGAAAAGGGGACGTTCGCGCGTAGTTCACTGGCGACGGCCATAGTGGCGCTCCTTCATGGTGCTACTCGAATTCGAGGGATTCGCTGGGTTCGGTTTCTTCGGGCGCAGGCGGCGGCGGCACGGGCAGTGGAGTGAACAACAACACCGCTTCGGCGCCGAAACCGAGGGCGGCGACGATGACGAAGTAGAAGACTGAGCGCAGGAGGGCGAAATCAAACGCCGTGCCCGCCCGAACGCCCAGCCAGACGCTGATGAGTGCGACACCGGCGGCGGCATAGATGCCGTAGCGCGCGACGGTGTACGGCCGGAGGGCGGTCATAGCTGCCCCCTTCGCCGCATCTCCAGCTGCCGCCGCATCATGTAGCGGGCGATGACGTCGCGATGGGCGCGCGAGATGTCGGTGAATTCACAGTGCAGGCGGCGATTGCGGTTACCGGGCTGAGGGTCGCGCACGAAGGTGACGCGCATGCGCGCCTGGATCTCCCCGGCTTCCGGGAGGATGGCCTGCAGTCCCAGCCGCTCGCCCGGGGCGGCGAAGCTGCGTGTGCTGATGCAGCACCCGCCCTCGCTAAGGTCCACGACGGTGCCTTCCAGCAGATCAGGTTCGTCCGTCTCTGAATCGACGACGAGGCGGTAAAGCGACTCCGGCCGGATGGCAGCGGGCAGGCGAAAGTTGCGCCTGCGCTCGGTGCTTTCGATCGCGCCGGGGAGCCGCAGGTATTCGAACAGCCCGTCATCGCTGTGACCCTCGACCTCGGTGACGAACATCCAGCGTTTCCGCTGGTGCATGTAGTGCGCATGGACGAGCGTGCCGGCGGAGAAGGGCCGTGGGCGGAGGCCCCGCATCGGGACAAGGATGGCTATCCTCCCGTCGACATCGTCGACCCGGGTGACATGGGTCTCGCCTTCGCCTCCGGAAGAGACGTCGAGGCGAAGCGTGGTGCCTGGAAGGAGTCCCTGGGCCATGAAGGGATTCTTACGCGGTGACGGCGAGGCGCCCATTGGTTGTCTCCCGTGTACTCGTAGTGAAGACCCCTGATGCCAGCGTGAACGGATCGGCGACGGCGATCCCGGTGGCGACATCTCGCCCCGATGAGAGGAAGGCCACTCCCAGCTCCGATTCGACCAGGAGCGAGAGAGCTGGTGTGAGGGAAACCGCCAAATCGGTCCCGGTGAGGATCGCACCCGCGCAATGTGCCGGTTCGAACGTGGCCAACTCGGCACTCAGCACAGAGGCCTGCCAGTGGGCTGGCACGGCGATGTAGACGAAGTGGGAAACGCCGGGGATAGGAGGGGGAAGCCACCGCCCGGCAGGGACATCGACGAAGATGCATGCACCTTTTGGGGCGCGCGTAACCGCCGCAACAAGATCCTTGGAGCCGAATGCATCGAAGACCGTCAGCCCAAGGGCTTCTCCATAAGCGTGAACCTGCGCCCGGCCACCCGCGTGAGAACTGTCTCCAGCGACGAGGACCGTCTCGCGTCCCGAATCCGCGCAGTCGAGGGCCATCCGCATCAGTGCCGTGGTGCGACCAGAACCAGGAGCGCCCTGGATCGAGATGATCGCCGTCCGGTTCTCGACGGGGTAGTCGATCCGGGCGGCCGAGAGGGCCGTCCCGAGTGCATCCTGAGGGTCCTGAAGGCCCGGCGCTGCGGCGACGATGGTGCTCGCCGCAGCGGGAGTGAATCCTGCGGCTATGAGCGAGCCCGCGACGCCTGGTTCGACCGGCTGGAACCGCCGGGGCAGCGCGGCTGCGGGCGGCGATTGCCGTTCGCGCGACGGCGGTTGTCCCGGCTCCACCGGCTGCTTGCCGGTGACGATGTACGGCCGCGACGACCACTCGATCGGCGGAGGAGGAGGCACGTCTGGCGCCTGGAACGGCTGAATGGCCACAACCGGCCGGTACTCTTCGACGGCGTCTTCGTGCAAGAGCGCGGCGAGGTGCGGAGGGAGACCGGCGCTGTCCGTCGCGACGAAGCCTTCGAACCATTCGGGCGGGGGGGCGGGGTCTTGTTCCGCGTAGGCAAGATCGAAAGCCCGGAGCGTTTCCTGGTCCAGGCGTTCACGTGAGGCGATGTCTTCGAGGTCGCCTACGGTGAGCCCGCGCGAGGCTGCGGGCGACTGGGCATGCTCAAGCGAACCCTGGACGAGGACGCGCTGGAGGGCGAGGGTGAGTGCGTCATCGCCGCCGGCGGAAGGGGACGCCAACACCTCGATGAGCGGGTCGGCGCCGTCGCGCAGCAGCGACCGGGTCTGGACAATCACGGCGTCTGGCCCGAGTTCGCGGCGCACGCGCACGAAGATGCGGGCCATGTCGTTACCGATGTAGCGCTTCGTTTCCAACGTTCACCTCGATATTCCCCACGGCATCGACCGCGGTCTGAGACGTGACTTCAGCAAATGAGAGGACGACGACGTTCGGCAGGCGGCGTTCGAGCATTCGCCGGAGGGCGAGCCGGATGCGCGAGGAGCAGAGGATGACCGGGTCGCGCCCGGCTCCGGCCACCCGTTCGACCTCGGTGGCAACGACGCCGAGAAGGCGTTGCATTGCCCATGGCGCCATGGCCACCTGGTTGCCGCGTTCGCCCTGCTGGATCGACTGGGCGATCTCGTCCTCGGTGCGGGCGCCGACCGTGATCACGTGCAGCGTGCCGGAGTCATCCGCGTATTGGCGGCTGATCTGCCTGGCCAGGGCAGCCCGTGAGTACTCGGTGAGCAGGTCGACGTCCCGCGAGACTCGCCCTTGCGTCGCGAGCGTTTCGGAGATGGTGACGAGGTCCCGGATGGAGACGCGCTCGGTGAGCAGGTTTTGGAGCACTTCCTGCACTTCTCCGACGGTGAGCGTCGCCGGCACGAGGTCTTCCACCAGCGCCGGGTATTCGTTGCGCAGGTTTTCGAGCAGGTTCTGGGTGTCCTGGCGGCTGAGCAGGTCCGGGGCGAAGCGTTTCACCAACTCGGTCAGGTGGGTGGCGAGGACGCTCTCCGCGTCGACGACGGTGTAACCGAGCAGCTCGGCCCGCTCCTTGTATGCGGGCGTGATCCATCTCGCGGGCAACCCGAAGGCGGGCTCCTGGGTCTCGATCCCCGGGATGTCGCCCTCGGCCGTGCCGGGATCCATCGCCAGGAACTGAGCCGGCTGGAGCGAGCCGCGTGCAATCTCCACGCCGCGCAGTTTGACCACGTAGGCGTTCGGCGCGTGCTGCAAGTTGTCCCGCACGCGCACTGTCGGCAAGACGATCCCAAGTTCGAGCGCGAGCTGACGGCGAATCATCGTGATCCGGCGAAGGAGGCCACCTCCGGCCTGTTCGTCGACGATCGGGATCAGGCCGTAACCGACCTCTACTTCAAGTGGATCGATGTTCATCATCTGGATGACCTGCTGGGGCCCGAGGGTTTCCGGTTCTGGTTCGGCGATGGGTACGAAGGATGCCGCGGCGACGGCTGCGGCCGTCTGCTGGCGCTGGATGAAGAAGCCCGCGGCCGCGCAGACTCCACCGATCAAGAAGAACGGCATCTTGGGGAGACCGGGCATCAAACCGAACAGGGCGAGCATGACGCCGGCGATGATCAGGGGGCGGCTCTGGCTCGTGATCTGGGCGAACATCTGGGTCCCCAGGTTCGTGTCGCTCGCTGCCCGCGTGACGATGATGCCGGTGGCCGTAGAGATCAGGAGGGCCGGGAGCTGGGAGACGAGACCATCGCCAACCGTGAGGTTCGCATAGATGTGGAGTGCCTCGGCCGGTCCAGCACCCTGCTGGAGGACGCCGATACTGAGGCCGCCGATGATGTTCACGAGGATGATGACGATGCCCGCCACGGCATCGCCTTTCACGAACTTGCTAGCACCGTCCATGGCGCCGTAGAAATCCGCTTCCTGCCCGATCGCCTTCCTGCGGTCACGAGCCTGGACTTCGTCAATCGTGCCAGCATTCAGGTCGGCGTCGATGGCCATTTGCTTGCCGGGCATCGCATCGAGGGTGAAGCGAGCAGCAACCTCGGCGACCCGGCCGGCGCCGTTGGTGATCACGACGAACTGGATGACGACGAGGATGAGGAAGACCACGAGCCCGACGACCAGGTTTCCGCCGACGACGAAGCTGCCAAACGAGTGCACGACTTCGCCGGCATCGCCGTGGAGGAGGATGAGGCGGGAGGTGGAGACGTTGAGCGCCAACCGAAACAGGGTCGTCACAAGGAGTAGCGAGGGGAATACGGAGAACTTCAGCGGCTCCTGCGTGTACACCGCCACCAGGAGGATGGTGACCGATGCCGCGATGTTCACCGTCAGGAGCATGTCCAGGAGGAACGGCGGCAGGGGGATGATCATCATCCCGACGATGGTGATGATGCCCGCGGCGAGGAGGATGTCGGTCTGACCGAGGAGGCGGCCGAACCCGGTGGAAGCCTGGGGTTGTGCCTGGGCCTGGACGGTCATGGGTTACCTCCGGCGCCCGCGAAGCGGCTCCGTGCGAGCGGTTGCTTCCTTCGCAGCGCGTAGACCCATGCGAGGACTTCGGCGACTGCGTGGAAGAGGTTGGCAGGGACCGGATTCCCGATGGCAACGGCGGCGTGGAGCGCACGGGCAAGGGGAGGTTCTTCGAGGACCGGCACTCCGTTCTTCATCGCCACCTCGCGGATGCGCTTCGCGAGGAAGTCCTGGCCTTTGGCCACAACGATCGGCGCCTGCATCGTCAGCGGGTCGTACTTGAGCGCGACGGCGAAGTGGGTGGGGTTTGTGACCACAACGTCCGCGGTCTTCACGGCGGCGATCATCCGGTTCATCAACTGCTGCCGCCTGCGGCGGATCGCGGCCTTGATCTGCGGATCCCCGTCGTTCTCCTTCATCTCCTGTTTCAACTCTTCGCGCGTCATCATCAGCTGCTTGATGAAGCGGCGGCGCTGCCACGCGTAATCGGCGATGGCCATCAGGAAGAGGACACCAACAGTCTTGAAAGCGATATCGAAGCCCAGGGAGACAAGACGGCGCCCGCCTTCGCCGATCGAGTACTGGGAGAGCGCGGAGACCTCCTCCATCTGGCCCTTTAGGGTGAAATAGACGACCAGGCTGACGGTGATGAACTTGAAGAGCGACTTGCCGAGGCGCATCAGTCCATCGAGCGAGACAAGGCGCTTGAGCCCGGCGCCCGGGTTCACACGGTTCATCTTCGGCTTGAGGGGTTCGCCGCTCAGGAGCAGGCCAGTCTGTGCCAGGTTGAGGGCCACCGCCCCGGCAGCGAGCAGCCCAAGCAGCGGGAGCAGCGCCATCAGCGCCCGGGCGAAGGACTCCTTTCCGATCTGGAAAGCGCTTTCGCGAGTCAGTTCCTGCGAGGTTGGATTGCCCAGGCCTTCGTGGAGCAGGTCGCGCATGTCCCACCAGAGTTCAGGGCCGAGCATCTTCATGGCAGTGATAGCAAGGAAGAGCACACCGATGGTCACGACTTCTTCGCTCTTGGCGACGTTGCCCTTCTGCCGGGCATCCTTCAACCGCTTTGGGGTGGGGGCCTCGGTGCGTTCGCCGGCCATTAGCTCGCACTCCCGAGGAGGACGCTGCTCGAGCCAGCGAGTGACGTGCCGAGCACACCGTGAAGGAGGCTCACCGTCGCGGGCAGGGCGGCGCCAAGCACGATGACGCCGACGAGAATCTTGATCGGCGCGCCAACGATCAGCACCTGCATCTGCGGCACCGTCCGGCTGGCCAGACCCATGCCGAGATCCGTGAGGATGAGCGCAGCCATGACGGGCATCGCCAGGCGAACGGCCGTTACCGTCAGTCCAGCCATCAATGCGGTGATCCCGTCGGGCGTCACGATGAACGGGTCGAAGGTCCCAAGTGGCACTGCGCGAGTAGTCTCGGCGAGCGTTTGGACCACGAGGTGGTGACCGTTGATGGTGAAGAACACCAATGTGACGAGCAGGCTGTAGAACTGGTCGAACGTCCCGAACTCGGCGCCGGTGATGGGATCGAAGACGGCGCCGAGACCGAAGCCCATCTGGAGGCCGATGATGCGAGATGCCATCTGGACACCGATGAAGACGACGTTCATGACGACGCCCAGCGCGAGCCCGAAGAGCACCTCGCGCACGGTGTCTTCGATGACGAAGCCGAAGTTCTGCGGAGGCACGGGCGGGTTCTCGCCCTGGAGTGGGACGAGTACGAGGGAGAAGAAGACGGCGAAGCCGACCTTCGAGTAGGCGGGGATGCCTTTGTGGCTGAGGAGCGGCGCTGAAACCAGCATCGAACTCGTCCTGAGCAGGATGAGGAAGAAGGCGTAGGTGTATTCCGGCGTCACCATGAATCCGTCCATGGCGTCAGCGTCCGTAGCTCGCGGCATTCGCGAAGATGCCGGCTGAGAAGTCGAGGAGCGTCTCCATCATCCACGGACCGAAGATGAGCATCGCTGCGAAAACGCCGATGAGTTTTGGGACGAACGTGAGTGTCGCTTCATTCACCTGGGTAACGGCCTGGATGAGACTCACGACGACACCAATCACCAGCGTGGTCGCGAGGATGGGCGCGCCGACCAGCAACGACACGGTGAGTGCCTCTCTCATCAACCCGATTACGACGGCTTCATTCATCTCGGCATTCCTAGGTGGCGAAGCTGCCAACGAGTGAGCCGATGATCAGGTACCAACCATCGACAAGGACGAAGAGGAGGATCTTGAAAGGGAGCGAAACGATGACGGGAGGGAGCATCATCATGCCCATGCTCAGGAGGGCCGAAGAGACGATGAGGTCGATGATGAGAAAGGGCACAAACATCACGAATCCCATCTGAAACGCTGTTTTCAGCTCGGAGATGGTGAAGGCGGGCACAAGGACGTAGGTCGGGACATCGTCGATCGTCTCCGGCTTCTCGCTGTTGCTGAGCTTCAGGAAAAGGCCCAGGTCCTGCTGGCGGGTCTGCTTGAGCATGAAGGCGCGCAACGGGGCCTTCGCCGCGGTCGTAGGCCTCCTGCTGGGTGATGGTCCCGTTCAGATACGGTTGGACCGCCTCGTTGTTGATCTGCTTGATGGCGGGCGCCATCACGAAGGCAGTCAGGAACAGGGCGAGGCCGATCATCACCTGGTTCGGCGGCAGCTGGGGGATACCAATGGCGTTTCGAACGAGCGAAAGCACCACGATGATGCGCGTGAACGAGGTGACCATCACCAGGACGGCCGGGGCCAACGAGAGAACTGTGATAAGCAACAGCAGCTGGATCGCGGTCGAGACGTTCTGTGGGTCCTGGGTGTCGATGCCGCCCGCCGTCTGAGGCGCTGCCTGTCCCTGGGTCGTCTGGGCGGCGCAACTCGTGAGCGAGAGAAGTGCCACGCAGAGAAGCATGAGCACGAAGAAGAAGCGCCTGCGGTATGCGCGACCGGGCATTCGGCGAATCGCCACGGGCACCCCCTTCGTTGTCGACTCAGCGTAGGAAGAGGGCTCTGCGGCCAGTATTGGGGGATGCCTCTTGGCGACGCGGGCGAAACCCTGAGGGAGCAATCGGGGAGGCCTGATTCCTCGTCCACACCGCCCGGGCCAAGCGGCGAGCATTCACCGAAACTACGCCCTGTCGCGAGCGGTCACTGCTTCTGAATCGCGTCGTTCCTGGCGATGCGCCGTCCGTTTCATCTGATCGAACAACTGGGCTGCAAACTGCCCGAGCGGCGCCTCATCCGGGCGGGCAGCATCGGCGAACACGCGGGAGGCTTCGTCTTCGCTGAGTTCGTTCAGGAGCGTGAGTTGCTGGGCTGTCGCGCCGATCGCGATGACCCGGTCGCCCAGGGCGACAAGGTGGATGGTGCGGCCGTTGCTGATGGCGAGGGTGTCGATGACGCGGAGGAAGCCGGTGGCGCTCTTCGGGCCTGCGGTCTTCTTGCCCCACCAGCGCAACGCAGCGATAGAGACTGCGATGATGACGATGACCAGTGCCAGCCGCCAAGCGAGCGAGACGAGTTCGCCACCGCCCAGGCTGAAGCCAGACGAACCACCCGCCTCAGGTTGGGTTTCTGCCGCGGGCGCATCCGTGAGCAAGAACTGCCCGGCGTCGTTCGTGCGGATGACCGGGCTGTTCGTTACCGGGTCGGCCTGCGGGGCGAGCGTCGAAATGAAGACGAGCGAGCAGAGCATGGCGCCACCCAGAGCGGCGGCCCAGAGCAACTTCTTGCGGGTCTTCGGGTCGTTCATCCCGTGCGCTCTTCATCCTGGCCGCGGCGGATGACTTCGACCACGCGGACGCCGAAGTTCTCATCGACCACAACAACTTCGCCACGAGCGATGAGCCGGTCGTTGACGAGGATGTCGACCGGCTCCCCGGCGAGGCGATCGAGTTCGATGACTGAACCCGGCCCGAGCCCGAGGACTTCGGAGACCGTCAATTCGGTGCGGCCGAGTTCGACGGAGACGTTCATCTGGAGCCCGGCGAGGAGGTCGATCCCGGACCGTACACCGGAAGGTTCTTGTTCGGGCAGCGGGGCGAAGCGCGCCCGGCTCGCCGCCGGGCCAATCGGCGTTGGGCCACGGGGAGGCGGAGGAGGAGGCAGCGGCGCACTGCTGGAGCGGCCGCCGCCGATGGTCGCCAGCACCGGCTCTGGTTCGACTTCCAGGAGTTCTGCGGCCTCGAGGTCCTCCTGCGTCAGTTCGAAGCTGAAGGCGGGGGATTCCTCGACGGGCGCCGCCGAATCCGGAGCGGCCGGTGCCGCAGCACCAACCGCGCCATCCATGGCGGTCGCCATGATATCGAGGAAGGTTCCTGGTAAGACAAGGGAGACGGGAAGGATCTTCGCGCCGGCGAGCGTCCCGGTGAGGAGCATGCACGGATCGTCCATGCCTTTCAGGGTCTCGGGCATCGTGTTCGCCGAGATGTCGTCGATGGCGACGACGAGGCCCGAAGCCGACCTCCCGAACACCTGCGTGTTCATGGCCTGGATGACCTGCCCGAGGACCGTCGAAGAGATGACGATCGTCTGCTGTTCTTCGTCCTCCGGATTGTCGGCCTGGGAGTCGAGATACATCGCCGCGATCGTCGTCGGGAGGACCAGGTAGGCGGTGGCCGTCTGGTCCTGGTCGGTCGAAAGTTCGAGCGGCACCGTGATGTGGGGATCGCCGAACCTGGCGGTGATTTCATCTGGCATGACGAGGCTGGCGGCGACCTCGGAGAACAGCGGGGCCGACCCCAAAGCTGCCTTCAGGGCCGCGGACGCCGAGTCCCATGACTCGCGCCCCGTGGCATCGAGCGTGGCGGCCTGCGGCGGCGAGAGCAGTTGACTCAGGACTTCTTGGGGTTCACTCATGGCCGGGCCTCACTGCGTGATGAAGACTTCGAAGTAGATGGTCTCCACCTTCTCGTGCGGAAGGTGTTCGTTGATTGCCTCGATGAGCTCTTCCTTGAGCTTCTCCTTGCCTTCCACGGAAGAAACCTCATCCGCAGTGTGGGAGCCGAAAACCATTGCCACCGCATCCAGGATCTTCGGCATTTCGTGCTGGAGATGATGCGTGAACTCGATGTTCTTGGCGGTCAGGGCATCACCTTCAACGCCAAGCCAGGGATCCTCCGGCCTTTCGAACTCAAGCGCGATGATGGCCTTCACGTAGTTCGGAGCGGACGCGGGCGCCTTCAGGTTCAGGACCAGGCCTTCGGGGGCGTTGCCCGCCTTATGCTCGAGGGTGACCTCTCGCCCGAGAATGACGGTGGGGTGCGGCGACTCATCGATCTGTTCCTGCGTGATGACGGGCGCAGGTTTGGCATCCATGTAGTTCGGCTTGATGTAGAACCAGAAAGCGGCAGCGATCAGGACCGCTCCGCCGGCGAGGACCTTCTTGTCTTTGAACACGGCTAATTCCCCTTCACGCCTTGTAGCGATTTGCTGAGGTCTTCGAGCGTCGGGTAGAGGATCACGATGTCGGCACGGCGGTTGAGGGCCCGGCCTTCGGGGGTGCTGTTATCGGCGAAGGGGCGGGTATCGGCATATCCCGCCAGGAAGAGGCTGTTGGCTGTTAGGCCGCCCTGCTCGCGCATGAACCGCAGAACGCGCGAAGCACGCGCGGCAGAGAGTTCCCAGTTCGTCGCGAAATCGGCGCTGTTCACCGGGACGTTATCGGTGTGGCCTTCGATCCGCATTTCGTTCGGGAGGCCCTTCAGCGCCCCGGCGACCTGCATGAGGACATCCTGGCTGCCCGCTCGCAGGTCGGCGCTACCGGAATCGAACAGGAGGTTATCGGCAAGGCTGATGGTGATGCTGTCTGCATCGCTCCTGATCTGGATCTTGCCTTCAAGGTTGTTCGCCTCTGCGAAACCGCCCAGGCTCGCCTCCAGGGCGACCAGGTTGTTGGACTTGATCTCGTTGATGCTTGGCGTGATGCCGCCGCCGTTGTTGAGGACAGCCGAAGAACCGTTCGAGCCCTGGAGGACACCGATGCTGAACGCCTGCTCGATGGAGTTGTGGACCGACTGCAGCTTCTGAGGGTTCGCATCGCTGGTGGCATAGAGGACGACGAAGAGCGCGAACAGGAGCGTCAGCATGTCCGCATATGACACGATCCATCGTTCGTGGTTCTCGGCGTGTGCCGCCTCCGGGACCTTCTTCTTGCTCATGCCGCCTCTCGCATCGAGTCATCCTTCTTCTGACGCTGGTTCGGCTGGAGGAAGCCTTCCAGCTTCTCGCGCACGATGCGCGGGTTATCGCCAGACTGGATGGACATGAGGCCTTCGATGACGACGTTGAGGGCGTGCAGTTCGTGCTTGGAGTTGCTCTTCAGCTTGCTGGCGAGCGGGAGATAGAGGACGTTCGCGGTAAACACGCCGTAGAACGTGGCGACGAAGGCGGTGGCGATACCAGGACCGATGTGCTCCGGTTCATCCAGGTGGGCCATGACGCCCATGAGGCCCATAACGGCGCCGAGAACGCCAATCGTCGGGGCGATGCCTCCGAGGAATTCGAGGGCGGCGAAGTTTCCCTCGTGGCGGTGCTTCATGGCATCGGCTTCGATTTCCATGATCTCGCGGAGGAGTTCGGGATCCGTGCCGTCGATCATGAGTTGGACGCCCTTGCGGGTGAACGGGTCGTGGATCTTGTCGACGTCGGCTTCCAGGGCGAGAAGGCCCTCGCGCCGCGCCTTGTCGGCCATGGTGACGAAGAGGTCAACGGTCTCGGCCGAGTTGTGCCCGGCCCCGCCGAAGAACGCTTTCATGAGGAACTTCGGGAGGCCAACCATCACCGACATGGGCTGGGAGATCATCATCGCGCCGAACGAGCCGATGAAGACGATCATGAGGCCCGGGATGTTGAACAGGGCGCCCGGGTTGCCGCCTTCGAGGACGTTGCCGCCGATGATCCCGATGAATGCGAGAGCGAGGCCGATAACGGTTGCGAGGTCCATCAGGCGCTCCTCCGAACGGCCCCGACGGCCATCCTCCGGAACTCGGCGATCCGCTCGATGATGAGGTCGGGGCCTTCCGCGCAGACGTAGCGGTGCCCGTTCGTCAACGTCACGTGGGTATCGTGTGTCGCTTCGAGAAGTTCGATGAGGTCCGGGTTGAGGTAGAACACGGTCCCATCGATGCGGGTGAGCTGAATCATCCGGGCGACCTCGTCCCAGGGTGAGTTGTCACCCATTCTGGGGAGGGCGCTCCACGGGAGTTATCGGGGAAGGCCCCGTGGGCCGGGAACGAAGCCCCTAGCGGCGATGGGGAAAACCCGCGCCGTGCTCCACGCGCTGCACGAGCCTTTGACAAACAAAAACCCCCTCGAATCGAGGGGGCCAATGCTTCTTGAACCGCCCGGTTTCTAACTCTTAACGAGTGTGCGGAGACAACGTGTGCAGATGTTCAGGCGGATAGAGTCACCGCCAATATAGATCCGCTGTTTGCTCACATTGGGCTTGAACGTCCGCGACTTTTTCGTCGCTTTGCGTTCCCATCGCCCGCCGTGAGTGTGACGGATATGCCGTCCAAACATCGTTGTCTTTGCGCAAACATCGCAGGCGCCACTAGCCATGCGTCATCCAGCCTTACGTGCGAGAATCGAACGCTCATGCTAACACCACCCGCGGGTAACGGCCAAACGGACACCCCCGAGACTGGCCAGTGACGGCCCCTATTGCCACTGAAGATGCGCTCGACGGATCGGCCCTCCGCCAGGTCTTCGCCGCCGCCTCCGCTCATCTGAGAGCGTGCGCGAAGGACGTCGATGCGATCAACGTCTATCCAGTCCCTGATGGCGACACCGGCTCAAACATGTCTGCAACCCTTCGCGAGGCGATCGAACGAGCTCTCGCGCTCGACGGCCCGCCGGCCGTCGCCGTGGTGCTCACCACGATCGCGCGCGGTGCTCTTTACGGTGCACGCGGGAACTCCGGTGTCATCCTCTCGCAGGCGCTTCGAGGGTTCGCGGCGGGGGTGGGCGAACGGGATCGACTCGACGGCCACGCGCTCGCCGACGGTCTCGTGGACGCCGCGGCCCGGGCATACCGCGCCGTGAGCGACCCCCAGGAGGGGACCATGCTCACGGTCCTTCGCGCAGCTGGCGAAGGCGCCCGCCAGGCGGCCGAGGCACTGCCGGAAGGCGGCCGAGGCACCGGATGCGCGCGGGTGCTCGGTTCGGCCGTCGTCGCGGCGGAACGCGCCGAAGCGGCAACCATCGAGCAACTGCCGGCTTTGCGCGAAGCCGGTGTCACCGACGCGGGTGGCGAGGGCGTTTGCGTCATCCTTCGAGGCCTCCTCGCTGCTATCACCGGGGCGCCGGTCGCGGGTCACCTCAAACCTGCGGATCGGCCGATCGTGCACTCCGCAGGCCACGGAGGAGACGGCTTTGGCTTCTGCACGGAATTCCTCGTCGAAGCCGACGGCAGGGCGCTCGACCTCGAGAGTATTCGAGGACTCGCGGAGGCCGGTGGCAACCGCTCGGTAGTCGTCGTCGGCGACCCGGACCTGGTCCGCGTCCACGTGCACAGCCTGGCGCCCCAGGCACTTCTTGACGCCGCTGAGGTGGTCGGCCGGCTGGCACGTGTCAAGGTGGAGGACATGTCGGCCCAGAACGCCCGATTCCGCGAAGGCGGCTCGGGGGCGGGCGTGAAGGTGGCCTTGCTCGCGATGAGCCGCGGCGGCGGCTTCGACGAGATCTTCGAGAGCCTTGGGGCAACCGTGAGCGATCTCGGTGTCATCGAAAAGCCACCTGCCGGTCAGATCGCCGATACCGCGGACTCGCTCCGCGTTGCCGATGTTGTGGTGCTCGCCAACCACAAGAACGTCCTGCTCGCCGCCGAACAGGCGAAGGCTCTCGCCCGGTGCACCATTCACGTCGTCCCGACAACATCGCTCCCACAGGGTATCGCTGCGGCGATGGCGTTCGACTCGGAGGATTCTCCCACTGCGAACATTGAGGCAATGGCTGCAGCCGCCGATGCGGTAATGACGATTGAGGTGACGATCGCGGGCGCCACGCGCACTTCCGACGGCGTCTCGGTGAAGAAGGGGGAAGCGATCGTACTGGTCAACGGGAAACTGGCCGGCACAGGAACAACTCCCGGAGAAGCTCTCCTCGAAGGGCTGCGCCAGGCAGGACTGCGGCGCGGGAACCTGGTCACGATCTTCGCCGGTGAGGGCGCCCCAGAACATGAGCGTCTTTCTATCGCCGACCGGGTGCGTCAGCACCACGCCGGCGTGGAGGTCGAGTCGCTCCCCGGCGGACAACCCCTCTACCCATACATTGCCTCGGTCGAGTAACGTCGAGGCGGGAAGTCCACCAAGGGGAGGGGCCGAAGAATGCCTCGCAGCCGGATGCTCTCCAGAAAGCTGGCCATCGCCGCCAGCAGCGCGATCATGGTGGTCGTCGCCGCGTGTGGCGGCGATGGCGAACCCGCCTTGCCGACCGCCACACAGGCCAACGCCGGCGGGATCCCGGCGAAGCTGACCACGGTCACGGTCAGCGACAACAAATTCGCGCCGCTCAACCTCCAGATCCCCGCAGGCGCCAACGTCACCTGGAATTGGACCGGCTCGAACCCGCACCAGGTTGTCGGCTCATTCAACGGCCAGGAAGTGTCGTCGCCGAAACTCACGGGGACTGGCGTATTCCTCTTCAACTTCGCCAGTTCTGGCGTCTTTGAGTACCACTGCGGCGTCCACGGCGACGCCATGAACGGCACGATCACCGTCCAATGACCCGGCGGGCCGCCATGCCCGCATCAGGGGATTGTCATTCCTCCTCGCGATCTGTAGCCTCCCGCAGCCAAAGGGGGACACGGATGGCCATTGTACTTATTACCGGATGCAGTACCGGGATCGGATTTGAAACGGCGCTCCAGTTCGGGCGCTCCGGCAACCAGGTCTACGCGACGATGCGGAACCTGGACAAAGCTGGACCGCTCCGTGACGCCGCTCGCCACGAGAACCTCGACGTCCGCATCCACCAACTCGATGTCGACTCGCGAGTGTCCATCGACGCCGCGATCGCGGCCATCCTCGCGGAAGCGGGCCAGGTCGACGTCCTGGTGAACAACGCCGGGGTCACCGGCATGGGCTCAATCGAGGAGACGACCGACTCGGAACTCCACGCGGTCATGGAGACGAACTTCTTTGGCCCGCTGCGCGTGATTCGCGGCATCGTCCCAGCGATGCGGGAGCGCAGGTCCGGCACGATCGTGAACGTGACCTCGGTCGCCGGGAGGCTTGTCGCCGGGTTGGCATCCCAGTACCACTGCTCCAAGTGGGCCCTGGAGTGCGCGAGCGAGACGCTTGCCCTCGAACTCAGGCAGTTCGGAGTGCGGGTTGCGATCGTCGAACCCGGCTTCTTCGTTACACCGATCCTGGACAAAGCGGCCGAGGCATGGGGAGACAACGAGAATGCGCCCTACGCGGACCTCGAGCGCCGGATGCGGGATCTGTACGCCCAGGCAACGGTGGGGGGCGGCCATCCGTCAGTCGTTGCCAGGGCCATCGAGAACGCAGTGACGACGACCGAGCCCCGGCTGCGCTACCTCGTCGGTGCGGATGCGGAGTCGTTCGTCGGCGGCCGGCAGCGCATCACCGACGAGGAATACCTCGTGCTCGGAGAGGAACAGAGCGACGAACAGTGGTGGACGAGGTTCATGGAGATGTTCCCGATGCCCGTCGAAGCCTGACCGCGAGGGCGGACAGCGACCAGGCCGCGCGCCTGCGGCTAGCTGTACCGCTCTTCGCGCCAGGGGTCTCCATAGATGTGGTAGCCGTAAGTCTCCCAGAATCCGGGCTTATCACGGTCCAGGAATTGGATCCCGCCGATCCATTTCGCGCTCTTCCAGAAGTAGAGGTGCGGGATGACCATGCGAAGCGGCCAGCCGTGTTCCTTGCTGAGTTCCTCGCCGTCGTGCCTGGTGGCGAACATCACCTGCTCGCGCATCAGGTCTGCGAGGGGCACGTTCGTCGTGTAGCCACCGTAGGAGTGAAGCATTGCGTACTTCGCCTCGGGCTTGAGATTGATCTGTTCGAGCAGGGCCGAGAACGGGACGCCCTCCCAGGTATTGTCGTACTTGCTCCAGGTAGTGACGCAGTGGATGTCGTTGAACTCGGTGGTCTTCCTGAGCGCGGCGAACTGCTCCCAGGTGAAGCTCTTCTCCTCTTCGACGAGACCCCAGACGTGGAAGCGCCAGGAATCGAGGTCGATGCGCGGGACCGAGCCGTAGTGCAGGACGGGCCAACCTGTTGTGAGGTGCTGCCCCGGGGGCAGGCGGAGCTTGCCATCGGGCCGAAGTTCCCTGGTCGCTTGCTGAGTCATAGGTCGGAGTCTCCTGAGTGCGTCCATCGCCGCCGTCCCTATTCAGGGTAGCGGCTCGCATTTGCCCCGGACAAGACGCCCTTTCGATGCGAAACGGGGCAGGAAGGTACACTGGCTGGATGGAGAGCGCACCGACTCGCGAGGCACCGCGGCAACGCGCCGCCATCCGCCCCCAGGATGGCTGGTTCCTCGTGCTCGCCTTCGCCGTCATCGGCGCCGACCAGGCGGTGAAGTGGCTCATCCGCCAGACGATTGAGCGCGGCGACTCGCTCGCAGTGGTCTGGCCGCTGAAGCTCGTCCACGTGACGAACAGCGGCGCCGCCTTCGGCATGTTCCAGGGCGCTGGGCCGCTGCTCGTTATGACGAGCATCCTGGGGATGATCGCGATCGTCGTTTTTCTCTTCAACCCGTCGTTCGCGCACCCCCTGATGCGGCTCGGCCTCGCCCTGATGCTCGGCGGCGCGGTGGGGAACCTCATCGACCGGGTAAAGGACGGCGAAGTCGTCGACTTCGTCAAGGTGCCGAACTTCCCCGCCTTTAACGTCGCGGATTCGGCGATAACGATTGGAGTACTGGTACTGGTATGGGCGATGCTCCGGGAACCCCAGCCCTCGCAACCCGGCGACTGACCGCTCCTGCCGCGGGAAGGCTCGATGCCGTGCTCGCGGGCGCGTTCGATGACCTCTCCCGCGCACGAGTTCAGCGCCTGATCGAAGCCGGACACGCACGCGTGAACGGCTCCACGGCGCATAAAGCGCTTGCCATTTTCGAAGGCGCCGAGCTCGAACTCGATGTCCCCGAAACTCCCCATGAGAGCGTGCCGACCGGGCTCAAGCTCAAAGTGCTTTACGAAGACGACGCCCTCGCCGCCATCGATAAGCGGGCCGGCCTCGCCGTCCACGGAGCACCGGGGGATACCGGCCCGAGCGTCGCCGCCTGGTGGCTCGAACAGCTTGGAGACGCCGCGACGGCATTCGACGTGGAACGCCCGGGGATCGTCCATCGCCTGGACAAAGACACTTCCGGCGTGCTCATCCTCGCGAAGACGCCGCAGGCACAGGCAGCCCTCAGCGGCGCCTTCGAAGCCCGCACAACGAAAAAGACCTACCTCGCCCTCGTCGAAGGCGTACCCGACCGGCCCAAGGCGGTCATCGATGCTCCCATCGACCGCCACCCCGGGGACCGAATGCGGATGGCCATCGTGAAGCGCGGACGCGAAGCCCGCACCACCTACGAAGTGTTGTACACCGACAACCGCCGGGCGTTGCTCGAAGTCCGCCCTGAAACTGGCCGCACGCACCAGATCCGCGTGCACCTGGCGGCTGTGGGAGTCCCGGTCTGCGACGACGCGGTCTACGGGAAGCGCGAGCCGGGTGGCCGTCAACTCCTCCACGCCTACCAGCTTTCGATCCCGCACCCGGCCGGCGGCCGGCTGACCGTGACGGCGCCGATCCCGGCCGACTTCGACCACGCCGTTCGCGCCATCGGCGCGGAGACGCTAGCGTTGCACTACGCTCGCGCCGTCGAACCAAAGCTAGAACCGGACGGCGACTCCCATTCGTGACGTTGCCAAGTGACCGCTGATTCGCGCCCTGTCCGGACCCGCTACGCCCCCTCGCCGACCGGCGACCCCCACGTCGGGAATATCCGCTCGGCGCTCTTCAGCTGGGCCTATGCCCGGGCCAATGGTGGCGCCTTCCTCCTACGGATCGAGGACACGGACAGGAACCGCCTGGTGGAGACTTCGCTGGGCGCCATCATGGAGAGTCTTCGCTGGCTCGGCATCGATTGGGACGAGGGCCCGGAAATCGGCGGCCCGCACGAGCCCTACTTCCAGTCCCAACGCCTTCCCCTTTATCAGAAGGCTGCCGCCTCTCTAATCGACAAGGGCCGTGCATACCGCTGTTTCTGCACCTCCGAGCGGCTGGACCAGATGCGGGCCGCCCAGGCCGCAGCCAAGCAGCCGCCAGGTTACGACGGCACATGCCGCCGGCTCTCTCCGGAGGAGTCAGCCTCCCGCGCCCGGCACGAGCCGTTCGTGGTGCGCTTCGCAATGGACAGGGAAGGCCAGACGATCCTCACGGACATGATCCGCGGGGAGGTGGTCTTCGAGAACAAGCTGCAGGACGACTTCGTGATGGTGAAGTCCGACGGTTACCCGACGTACCACCTTGGGGTCGTCGTCGATGACACCGAAATGGAAATCACGCATGCCATCCGCGGGGACGAATGGATTTCGAGCGCACCGAAGCACATTCAGCTGTACGCGGCGTTAGGCTGGGAGCCACCGGTCTGGGCGCACCTTCCACTGATCCTCGGGCCCGACCACAAGAAGCTGAGCAAGCGCTCGGGCGACACCGCCCTGCTCGACTACCGGACGAACGGATACCTGCCGGAAGCGATGATCAACTTCCTCGCCTTCCTCGGTTGGTCGCTCGATGACCACACGGCTATCCTCTCGATCGACGAATTCAAGCAGCACTTCGACCTCGCCCGCGTGGTGGCGAACCCGGCGGTTTTCGACATTGACCGCCTGAATTACCTCAACGGACACTACATCCGCGAAATGGACGACCACCGCTGGCGCCGGACCATCGCCGAGTGGTGTGAGAAAGACCTGCCGGATTCGGTGAAGCGCCCGGTTGAGCCCGCCGTCATCGAATCGGTCGCACCGCTGTTGAAGGAGCGGACCGCGAAGCTCGCCGACATCGCGCCGATGGTCGAGTTCCTCTTCAGCTACGACGCACCGGAGTTCCCCGTGGAGACCCTGATAGAACGGGCCGGCGACGCGGCCACCGCTGTCCGCGTGCTCGACGTGGCGCTGACCAGCCTGGACGCAGTCCCCGACTCGGCATGGGATGTCCCGAATGTCGAAGCAGCCATCCGCGGCATGGAGGGCGCGCTCGACCTGAAGCTGCGCAAGTTTGTTTCGGTGCTCTACGTTGCCGAAATGGGGCGTCCGCAGGGTATCCCGCTGTTCGACTCGATCGTCCTGCTCGGGCGCGAGCGCGCCCTCCAGCGGATTCGGACTGCCCGCCTGCGCGTGGGTTAGCCCCGGGCGGCGCGAGGCCTATGCAGTAGAGCCTACAGGCGGGGCCGTGGTACGCTGAAGCGGTCTTACTGGGGACTCGTCTAATGGTAGGACAGCAGATTCTGGATCTGTATGTGGGGGTTCGACTCCCTCGTCCCCAGCCAAATGCATTCATTGCGAAAGGGCCCCACGAGGGCCCTTTCTTCGCGTCTGACGGGCGGGCCGAAGGCAGCCGTCCGCACCTAGTAGCTGGCAGAGGCCGCACGCTAGAGCCGGCCAACGGCGCCGACGGGCCTATTTGCACCGACTCAACCAGGCGGGCAGGTTGTTGCCAGGCCTGTGCGGGCACTCGGGGTAGGGGAACTCCCTGGCCGGAGGGCTTTCGCTCCCGACGTACACGGCCACGAGCTCGACATCGCCGACGAGAGTGAGGGTGCATTCCTGATCCCGGGGAACGGGCCCCACGATGTCGCAACCCGGGCCCTTCAACGACTTCAGCCCGGGCCAGTACCCTGCCAGCGCATCGCCGGCGGAAACGACCACGGTCGTCCCTTTCTTGACGGTGTACTCCGCGACGCACGGGTCCGGGAAGATTTCTTCCGGCGCGCAGGACTTCGGGAAATAAGTCCGCATGCCCTCTTCGCCGGGCCGCAGGTGAGCGGATACCCTCGCTGGCAATCCGTAAGCCACGATTCGGAGTACGACCTCATCGGTCGGCGCGAGGGTGGCCGATGGCCGCGCTGTGGAAGCGCCGCGCGCTGTCGGCTGGGCCGGCGCGGAGGTGGGGGGCGGGCCGCCGTCCCCGGACGCCGCGCTGCCGTCGGTTGTGGCGGGTGGCGCATCACCACCGTCGTCGCCGTCGAAGGGCCCGGGACCGACCAGGATGATGAGCCCGAGCAAGCCCGCACCGAGGAGGAGAGCGCCGACCTTGTTCGCGTTCCCGCCAGAACCCCCGGAACTGCCGCCGGAACCACCGTTTGCCATGAGCGGCATTTTGCCCCAGGACGGCCGGCGGTGCCAGACAGGAGCCGGCACGTACCAAAGGGCAAATTTGTCGCCCGGGCCCCGGGGCGCCCCACCCCCCGCACCCCCACGAAACCCCGGAACCACTGGACCCCCACCGGGCCCGGGGGGCCCCCGGGGCCCGGGGGGGGCCCCCCCCGGGCCCCTCGGGGGGGCCCCCGGGCCCCCCCCCGGGGGGGGGGGGGCCCGGGGGGGGGTACACGCCGCAACAAGGCCTATTGAGACTCGAGTCGCACGCACGAAGAGCGGTTCGTGTGTACACGGGTGCCGTTGGCGGCCCTGGAACTGCCAGTGGCGTGGGCGAGAGAACTGAAACGGCGTTCTGCAATGAGGGCAGGTCCCTGCAGCGGCGGGCCTCCTGTATCATCTCGCCCATGCCCAACGAGCCTGTGGGAGTCCTCATCATCGGGGCCGGCGCCTCCGGCGCCGCCTTCGCCTGGAGCATCGCCGACCTCGGCACCAGCGTCCTCTGCCTCGAACAGGGCCCATGGATGCACCAGCGCGACTACCCCACCAACTTCATCGACTGGGAGTCCCGCTCTCTCGGGCCATTCGCCACGAACCCCAACGTGCGGCGACTTGCCCAGGACTACCCGGTCAACGATTCGGACTCTCCCATTCAGCCCCTCATGTTCAACGCCGTCGGCGGCAGCACGATCCTCTGGGCCGCCCACTTCCCCCGCTTCACTCCCGGCGATTTCCGCGTTCGAACCGAAGACGGAGTCGCCGACGACTGGCCCATCTCCTACGAGACGCTCGAACCGTTCTACGCCACCAACGACCGCATCATGGGCGTCTCCGGCCTTGCCGGTGATCCTGCCTACCCGCACCACGAGCCTCCCCTCCCTCCCATCCCGCTCGGCGCTACCGGCAACATTGTCGCTCGTGGCTTCGAGAGGCTTGGCTGGCACTGGTGGCCCTCCGACAGCGCCATCATTTCGCGCGAGTACGAGGGTAGGTCGCCCTGCATCAACCTTGGCTCCTGCGGAAGCGGCTGCAGCCAGGGCGCGAAAGCCAGCACCGACATCACCTACTGGCCACTCGCCCAGCGCAAGGGTGTCCAACTGCGCACAAACTGCCGCGTCAAGCAGATAACCGTCCGGCCCGACGGGACGGCCGACGGCGTCCTCTACTACGACGCCGATGGCGTCCTCCAGGAGCAGAAAGCCGAAATCGTCGTCCTGGCCTGCAACGGGATCGGGACGCCGCGCCTCCTGCTCAACTCGAAGAGTGCACAGCATCCTGACGGCCTGGCCAACAGCAGCGGGCTCGTCGGGAAGAACCTCATGTTCCACCCCTACGCGCTCATCCGCGGCGTCTTCGATGAAGAGCTCAACGGGCGACGCGGCCCCGGCGGCTGCACCTTCTGGAGCCACCAGTTCTACAAGACCGACCCTTCGCGCGGCTTCGTCCGCGGCTACTCATACGAAGGCACACGCGGCAGCGGCCCGGCGACGACCGCGCTCTGGGGCATGGCAACGGGCCGCGTGCCCTGGGGTGAGGCGCACCACGAAGCCTTCGCGAGGCTGAACGGGCACGTCGCGGGTATGGTTGCCATCACCGAAGACCTCCCGGACGAGGCCAACTGTGTGACGCTGGACCCAGTCCTCACGGACAGCGACGGCATCCCGGCGCCGAAAGTGACCTACACGCTGAGCGAGAACAGCCGCCGCCAGCTGGCGCACGCGGTTGACCGCGGAACCGAGGCCCTCAGAGCCGCCGGAGCGATCGACGTGATCGCCGAACCGCTCATGCGCACCGCCGGCTGGCACTTGATGGGCACTGCCCGGATGGGCACCGACCCCGGGCGGTCCGTTGTCAACGAGTGGGGCCGCGCGCACGACGTGAAGAACCTGTTCGTTATCGACGGCAGCATCTTTGTGACATCCGCCGGCGTGAACCCGACTTCGACCATCCAGGCCCTTGCCCTTTATGTCGCCGACTCCATCAAAAAGAATGTGGCGGAGCTGTTCGCATGAGCGACCCGACACCACCTCTGCTCCACGACGCCGCCTTCCTGAGCGCGCTCCTCGACGCCCTCATCCCTGCAGCCGGCCGGGGCACGCCCATGCCCGGAGCAGGCGCGATCGGCATCGAGTCGGCAGTTGCGGAAACCATCGCCGCCGATGCGCAGGCGGGACCCGCCATCGTCGCCGCCCTCGAGGCGCTACGCGAACGGACGCCTGGCTTCGCCAGCCTCGCCGCGGCCGAGCGGGCACCCCTCATTGAGGCGCTGGCGGCCCTCGATCCTGCCTCGGTGCGAGCGTTGCTGCGCCACGTCTACCTCGCCTACTACCAACACCCCACGGTGCTGGCAGCCCTCGGCGAGCCGCCGCGTCCGCCCTTTCCGGAGGGCTTCGACATCGAACCGACGGACCCGAGACTCCTAACGGCGCTGGGGAGACGGAGGAACTGAACGCCCTTCCCGAGTGTGGATCCGCCAGCCGCCGTCCGTAGAGGTTCAACTTCGCATTAGCATGAGCCATGGGAGAAGGGTCCTCCTTTCGGTCTGGGTCCTAGCAACCGCAAACCAACAGGGAAGTCCTCTCCCAGTCAACAAACCCCGTGGGAACTACACCCGGTCGTTATGCCTGTGTCCAAGAGGAGGCTCAGATGGCTGGGCAAGCGATGAAGGTTCGTGTCTGAACCAGTGCCGACGCGGGAATCCCGGCCGCACCAGAGCGCGCCGCAGCAAATTGACCCGCGTGTTGGATGTTCCGGGTGGTCCCGAACCCAAATTAAAGGCTCGTTAGCGATTAGCCAACGTTAACCGGAAGTCCGGAGATCGCATCCACGACTGAACACGATCCAGCAGCTCCTTCAAAAGGCCATGCGGGGCGATCTTACCCGGAGGGCTGACGTGTCCCGGAGGACTGACGTGTCCCGGAGGACTGACGTGTCCCGGAGGACTGACGTCCCGGAGGACTGACGTGTCCCGGAGGACTGACGTGACCCGGAGGACTGACGTTCCCCGGAGGACTGACGTGTCCCGGAGGACTAAGGTATCCCGGAGGGCTGATTTGACCGGGCGGACTGAGCTGACCGGGAGGATGCCCTTTGCCCGGGTGACTCATCTGCCCCGGCGCCGACAGCACGCCTTCACCGCGTCCGTTGCCGTGCCCATCCTGTGCGTTAGCAAGTCCTGCGCCCGCGATCGACAGGGTACCAATAAAGACCAAGAAACCGAGCAACAGCGACCATCTCATGTTCTCTCCGGCGGACTATTGCTGGCGCCGGGCTCGCGCTGCGGAGGCTATGCTTTCAAGAACCGCGATTCAAGGCTGAAGCGCGGATAATGACCCAAGAATTTTGTCGCTAATTCGCTTCCTCGATGCTCTGGCGGATTCCGTCGATACTCGCCGCGGCGGGTTCATTATGGGGATCAAGCGTTTCGGCCGCGACCAACAGCGCCAGGATGCGTTCCCTATTTCGCTCCGAATCGACCAGGAAAAGGGCGTCCGCTTCTGCGATGAGGCTATACGCTGTTGGGGCGAAGCGAACATTCGCCTCATGGAAGTGGTGAGCTGCCTCGTCATACCTGCCGGCGGCAATTTCGAGTTCGCCGAGTTGAAGAAGATAGCCCGGAAGCAACGGATTGATCCGGCTGGCGAACCGGGCATGCTCGACAGCCGCATTTGCGTCGCTGCGCGTGGCAGCACGCCCCGCGTTCCAGTCGGCCAGCACAAGCAAGCACCCCGACAAAATCGCAACCAGACCGGCGGCCAGGAGGCCGCCCCTGGTCCAAGACGAAACGACGCGGTCGACTGGCCGGCGTTCGCCAGCTCCGGAGCGTTGGTGTGACAGCCCGAGCAGCCCGCCCATCAAAACCCATGGCATCCAGCCGGTCATCGCTTCACTGAAGGAAAACGCCACTGCGATGAAGTACGCGACGATGGCAGCTGCGAACGATGCGGCGATTGGTTCGAGCGGACCTCCTCCTCTGGAGCGTAGCGCGGGGAAGAGGACGAGAGCCACCAGAGCCACGAACGCGGTTACACCGAGCGCGCCGAGGCCCACGAGTTGGTCAAAGAAAAAGCTATGGGCGCTTTCGGGGCGTACATTCGCCGTGCCTATTCCCGGCTGATCAGGTTCGCGGTAGCTCGGGAACAGAGTCGAAAAGCTATCCGGACCGCCTCCCAGGACGGGGTGATCTTCCCACATCTCGAATGCCAAACGCCAAAGGCTCAGACGAGTTGATTGGTTGTCGATGTCACTTCCCGCGTCAGCGCGGGCGACGGCGGAATCCAGAACGGTACGGCTCTGCGGAATGGCGGCGACAGCGGCCAGGCTCAAGACTCCCACTCCAGCAGCGGCTAAGAGCGTCGCCCTCGTGATGCGTTGCGATAGGGAGACAAATGCACACGCGCCGATGACCGCCGCAACCCATCCTCCGCGGCTCATCGTGAGGACGAGAACGGCAAGCATCGCACCCGTCGCCGCCGCAGCAACCGCCTGGCGCCAACCCGATTCGTGCGACATCAGACCGGTTCCGACGAGGGCACAGACAACGAGCTGGGTCGCGAGGACGTTGGGCTGTGCGAAAAGCCCGCCGGCTCGTCGGGATGAGGCGTTCGACCAATCGATCCAGTCCAGCCCAGCCACGTCGAGGATTGCATAGAGAGAGGCGACAGCTCCACCGAACAGGAAGCTCCAGGCCAGGAATCGAACCTTCGATGAGGTGGTTGCCGCGGCGCCCGTCACGAGCATCAGGAGTGTGCAGACCGTTACCGTAATCAGACCCTGGTAGCGTTGGAACTCCCCGAGCAGAGCGCCTCGTGGATCAACGCCGATCCCCGTCGACAGCGCCGTGAGCCCCAGGAACGTCGCCGCAACACGCGCCGGCGCCGCTGGAACATCTCTGTAGGGACGGAAAGACGAGGCCGCCGCGCAGCCCAGCGCGAGCCCGGTGAGTACGAAGGTCGCTGCGAGCCGTGGCATGACGACCTGATCGAAGAGTGGCGGAGCCACGACGAGCGGAGTCAGCGCCGCCAGTGCGCAGACCGGCACGGCTGGGTCGAGGCGCTGAGTCCACGTCATCCGGACGCCACTCTACATATCCGTCTCGATGTTGAGGAAGGGAATCAGACAACTCCCTCCGGCACGGAGGCTCGCCTCAAACCCATAGCTGCAGCCAGCGCGAGCCCCATATCCGAAACTGGCGGTTCGCGTTGTCGTAACCGTAGGTCACCTGGTTCGAGCCACCGGGTGGATGCCGAGGTCCTACGCCGGGCGACGCGTGCCCGCTACGGGTCGACTTCGTTCAAGAGCGTGTTTTCGAGGGAGAGTGCACGGGTGAGGTACTTGAGTTCTTCATCGCGCCACGGGAGCGGCGCCGGGGCCTGGGTCAGTTTGGCGTCCTTCATCTCCTGTTCGACCTTCGGGTCGGAGGCAAACGCGTTACCGACCTCCATCTCGAAGAACATTTCGCCGAGGGGCGGCTTCGGCGTCTGGCCACCGGCTTCCCAGGATTCCGCGGGATAGCCGAGCGCCTGCACGCAGACTGGCGTCGCGGTCTCGGGGAGGTTGAACAGCTTGGCGACGCGGTCGAGGCGCGGGCTCGACATGAGGCAGGAGCCAAGCCCTTCCTCGTAGGCGACGAGTGTCGCCTGGGCGATGGCCTGGCCAACGTCCATGAAGGCGAGCGGGGCGACGCCCATCGCCTTGCCGGCCATAAGGAAGCCGGGCCGCAATTTTTCGTTGATTTCTTGCTTCGTCGCCTCTACTTCGACGCCAATCCGGCGAGCATCAGCAAGGCGGAGGACGCTATCCGGCCACGCGTCGCCGATGTACACGGACGCCTCGTTGTACCAGAAGATGAAGACCGGGGCGGTGTGCATCTGCTGATAGCCGATCCTGGGAGCGATGGCCTTGATCACCTTCTCCGAGGCCTTTTCGCGCCAGATTACGATGGCTCGCACGTTCATCACGTTGCCCGCGCAGGACGCGCGCCGTGCGGCTTCGAGCATCTTCTGCACTTTTTCTCGTTCCACGGGCTTGTAGGGCAGGAAGAACCGGATGGTCCGGCGGCGGCCTATGACTTCTTTGAGTTCCACTGGGCAATTCCTCTGCCTCCCCGGCTTCGGCGCCGGGAGAGCGTGCGATCGGGCCATTTCTCGCACACCGCGCGAACCTGCGACATGACAATTGTCATGCTCATCGCAAGATGCCCGGGGGATGCTGAGGGTGATCTGGATCATATCGTGGACCGGATCATGCCCGTCCAAGATGCGGGTGGTGCCTGGGCGAAGGCTCCGGACGGATCGTGACGCTCGGCCATGCAGGCGCCTCGCCGCTAACGCGGAAGAAAGAGGGACGCCCCGTGTCCGAATTCAAGCAGCTGTTCAGTCCACTCAAGATCGGGAGTTTCACCGTCCGGAACCGGATTGTGAGCACGCCCCATCACCCGCTCTTCACGGACCCGGATGGGCTTCCGGGTTCGCGCGAGATTGCCTACTGGGCGGCGAAGGCGAAGGGCGGCATCGGGCTGGTCGAGTCGCACGTGCACCCGATCCACAACTCCATCGAGGGATCCGGCGACTTGTTCAGGAACCCGGATGCGGTGAGGAAGTTCCACAACGCCGCCGAGGCGATCCACGAGCACGGTGCGAAGTTCGTTTGCCAGCTCTGGCACCCCGGCACACAGGGCTCGGCGATGTTCAGCGCTCCATGGGGACCGTCGCTTGTTTCGCAGCCGAACAGCTGGACTGTGCCCCACGAAATGACGACGGCCGAGGTGCGCGACGTCATTGCCGGCTACGCCCGCGGCGCGTCGGTCCTCCGCGAAGCGGGAGTGGACGGCGTGGAGATCCACGGCGCCCACGGGTATCTCATAACCCAGTTCCTCTCGCCGCTTTCGAACTTGCGAGACGATGAGTACGGCGGCGACTTCGAGCGGAGGCTGAACTTCCCGCTCCAGATCACGGAAGCCATCAGGGCCGAGGTGGGACGCGACTTCACCGTGGGGATGCGTATTTCGGGCGACGAAATGACGCAGGACGGCTATACCTCGGAAGACTTCGTGCGGATGGTGCCCTACCTGACGGCGAACGACCAGCTGGACTACCTGAGCGTCAGCGTCGGGATCTACCGGTCCAAGGACACGATCATCGCGCCGATGTACTACCCGGGCGGCGCCTTCGTCTACCTGGCCGCCATGGCGAAAGAGGTGCTGGACATCCCGGTGTTCTGCATCGGCCGGATCAACGACCCGGTCATGGCGGAACAGATCCTCGAGAACCGCCAGGCGGACATGGTCGGGATGACCCGGGCGAACATCTGCGACCCCGAATTGCCAAACAAGGCGCGCGAAGGACGGGTGGACGAGATCCGCCACTGCCTCGGGTGCAACGAAGGCTGCTGGGGACATGTCGAAAAGTCGCAACCGATCACGTGCGCGTTCAACCCGGTCATCGGCCGCGAAGAGTCCTGGGGGGAGACACGCCGTACCACCAACCCGCGGCGGCTGGTGATCATCGGCGGCGGGCCATCTGGCTGCGAGGCCGCCAGGGTCGCGGCGGGCGCCGGACACCAGGTAACGCTCTTCGAGCGCGGCGAGTCCCTCGGCGGCCAGACCAACATCGCGGCGAGAGGGCCCGGGCGGACGGACTTCGCGGAGGTCGGGCGCTACTTCAGCGTCGAACTGCGGAGACTCGGCGTCGACGTACGCGTGAACACGGACGCGACGGCCGAGGCGGTGCTTGGCTTGAACCCGGACGAGATCTTTATCGCAACGGGAGGGCGGCCGCGGGTGCCGGACCACATCGAGGGCATCGGACGCCCGAACGTTGTCCAGGCGTGGGACGTTTTCAACGGCACAGCCGAATGTGGCCAGCGCGTGGTTGTGCTGGACGACGACTTCCACATCCAGGGCCTCAACGTCGCAGAACTCCTGGCGGCACAGGGCAAAGACGTCGAGGTCGTAACACGTGAGTTCGAAGTCGGGCCGCATATCGAGCCCAACACAAGAATGGCGACGCTTCGGCGCGTGAACGAGCTCGGCGTCCGTCTCTCGCCGACCACCTGGGCACGGGAAATCGGGGCGGACCACATTGTCCTGTACCACTTCTACAGCCTGAACGAGGAGACGCGGCCGGTGGATACGGTGGTGCTCGCCTGCAACGTGGTTTCCGAGACCGGCCTCGGCGAGGAGCTTGCCGAGAAGCATCCACGGGTGAGGTTCATCGGTGATGCAGCGGGGCCGGGGCTATTGGAAAGGGCGACCTACACCGGTCACCTCGCCGCGCGCTCGCTCGAAGGCGCACCAACCGAGCCGTTGCTCAACGCGCCAATGCGGAGAGGTTGACCTTGGCGGGCCGCGTCCTCGCGGTCGTGGATGGGACTGCAACGGGCGTGCACCGGCGGGCGCTGGCTGCGGCCGGGCTCGCGCAGCGACTCGTGTCCGAAGCGGGCCTCGCGGCGGACGTGGTCGTGGTGGGCTTTCCCGGGCATCCGTCCGGGCGCTGGCAACGCGCCTGGCGATCTGAGGCGAGTTCTCCCCAGGGTCTGGCGGGCGAACTCGCCGGGATTGTGAACGGCGACGAGTACCTCGCCGTCATCGGAGGAGATACGCCGTTTGGGCGCGAGCTTTGCGCACGCCTCGCGGTCCGGCTCGGAGCACCGGTCGTAGCCCCCGTGCTTTCACTGCGCCTGCAGGGCGGGAAGCTGCGTGTTGTCCGGCCGGCGCAATACGGCGCCGCCACCGCGACACTCGAAGTCGCCCGGCCCCCACTGGTGGCAATCGCACACGCGGACATGATGCGGGCGACGGCGTCAGATGCCGCCAGCGGGCTCGAGTTCGAGTCCCTTCGTGCGATCGGACCTGGGGAGCCGGTCGAAGTGCTTGGGGAGGAACAGCTCAGCCCATTCGAGATGGATGTCACGGAGGCCGACGTCGTGGTGGCTGGAGGCCGCGGAGTCGGGGAAGGCGGCTTCGCCATGCTGAGCGAACTGGCTGCCCTTCTGGGCGGTTCCGTCGGTGCGACGCGCGTGGCGGTCGACCTCGGATGGGCGCCCTACCGGCGCCAGGTCGGGCTGACGGGCAAGACGGTTTCGCCGCGGCTGTACGTCGCGTGCGGCATCTCGGGAGCCATCCATCACGCCATGGGAATGCGGGAGTCCGGGTTTGTCGTCGCCATCAACAATGACCCGCAGGCGCCCATCTTCAAGATCGCTCACGCCGCCATCGTCGGCGATGTGCGCGACATCGTCCCATCTGTGATCAAGGAACTCTCCAGGAGGACGAGCGTCTCGCCCGTTGCCGCCGTCCTGGCGGGAGCTCTGGGATGAAGGCGGTGGTCCTGCTCCGAGCCGTGTTCGATGCCTCCGTGGGCGGGGGCACGTACGAGGGGCCCTACGTCCTCGACGGCTCCTCGCAGGCTGCCCTGGGTCTCGCGCGCCAGTGGCGCAGCTCCGCGCCCGACGGACGGGTTGCCGGGGTCGCGATCGGGCCGCCCGAGTGGGAGCCGGCCTTGCGGAATGCCCTCGTCCTCGGGTGTGACGAAGTCTGGCGAGGATGGGGCGACGCGATGGGCGGCGCCGACGTGCTGACAGTCGCGCAGGCCATCGCCGAAATCGTGCCTGCGGCACTCGGCTCGTCATCGGCGGGGAGTCCTCGAGTGACCACGGTACCGGCCTGCTCCCGGCGGCGGTTGCGCAGAACCTGGGATGGCCGTACCGAGGCGAAGTGACCGGGGTCGTTGCCGAAGGTGCGGCCACCGCCTTCGCCGTTCGCCGCGAGGGCGGCCGGCGGCTGCACTGCCGCACAGAGGCAGCGATCGTGGTGGCGGCGGCGCGGATGCCGGCGCCTGCGTTTTACCCACGGGTAGCCGACCTGATAGCGGCCCGAAAGACCGGCATCCCCTGCGTGAGTGTCGACGGGCCGAAACGAGACGCACCCGGGATTGAAGTCATCGGATACGGCCCAGCGAAGCCGTTGACTCGCCACCTGCTTCAGCCTTCGGCGGGCGCCAATCCGGCCCAGCGCCTGAAGCAGTTGATGTCGGGAGGCGTAACCAACCGGGGCGCCAAGGCAATGGGCGGTGCTGGCGATGAGATGGCCAGGAAGCTCGTCGAACTCCTGGTCAGCGAAGGTTTCGCAACGTGAGTTGTGGGTGGAACCGACTCTTCGGAGAGGTTGGCCCGACCGGTCGCTTCCTCAGGGGCGATCCGCGACTCGCAGTATATGACGGCGATCATTGACGGGTTGCTCCTATAGCAGCCATAAGTCACGTACATCCTTCAAGAGGTGTGCCCGTGACTTCGATCGAAACCAACCCCCGCCGAGCGAACGTGAGTGGCCCTTACCGTGATCGGCAAGAGTGGGATTCCGTTCACTGGGGCACGCATTGCGTTGACTGCTATCCGGGCGACTGCCCGATCCGCGTGTACGTGAAGGACGGCAAGGTCGTCCGCGAAGAGCAATCGGGGACGATCGCTACGGTCGAAGAGGGCGTGCCCGACTTCAACCCCATGGGCTGCCAGAAGGGCGCTTCGTGGAGCAAGTCGCTCTACGGCCCCGATCGAGTCCAGTATCCGCTGAAGCGCGCAGGCGAACGCGGCGAGGGGAAGTGGGAGCGCATCTCCTGGGACCAGGCGCTCACGGAGATCGCTACATCGATGGTCGATGCCATCGAAAACGAAGGCTCCGCTTCGATCGTGCAGGAAGGCACGCCCGAAGGTGGCGGGAGCATGGGGGCCGGCCGCTTCCGGTCGGTTGTCGGCACTCACATCCTGGACCTCCAGGGCTCGTTCAATGACTTCTCGATCGGCCTCTACGAGACCTTCGGCAAGTTCAGCCCCACGTCGTCGGCCGATGACTGGTTCAAGTCCGAACTGATCCTGTTCTGGCACATGAACCCCGTCTTCACGCGCATCTCCCTGTACCACTTCCTTGCCGAGGCGCGGTACAACGGGGCGGAAATCGTCAACATCTCACCCGACATCAACGCCTCACATACCCATGCGGACTACCAGGTGCCGATCAACGGCGCGGCGGACCCGGCGTTCGGGCTCGCCCTGGTCCAGGTGATGTTCGAAGAGGGTATTGCGGACTGGAAGTTCCTGAAGGAACAGACGGACATGGGATACCTCGTGCGGCTCGACACGAAGCGCTACCTGCGCCAGACGGACCTTGAGAGCCAGGGCGGACGGGAGGACCAGCTGTATCAGTGGGTGCCGAACAAGGGCCTGAAGCTGGCGGACCGGGCGAACATGTTCCTCAAGGGGGTGGATATCGCGCTGGAGGGAGTCTTCGACGTCACCCTCGCGGATGGCACTACGGTCCAGGTGACTCCGGTTTACTCGCTGTTGAAGAAGAGCCTCGATACGGACTACACCCCGGAAAAGCAGCAGGCCATCAGCGGCGTGCACCCGGACACCATCCGCATGCTCGCTCGAAAGATCGCGACGAAGCGGACAAACATCATGCTCGGCTACAACGCCTGCAAGTTCTACCACGGAGACCTCATCGAGCGAGTGATGGCGCTCGTGCTTGCGGCGAGCGGCAACTGGGGGAAGCACGGGACGGGCATCCGGTGCTGGGCCGCGGCCATGAATGACGGCCAGGCAATCGCGATGGCGAAGCCGGGCCCGGGGGCAGCCAACAGCGAGATCGTCCTCGCGGCCCGCGATGCCGCGGTCGCCGCCTGGAAGAAGATGGACCCAACCGCCACGACGGAGATCGCCGTGCGTGAAATTGCGAAGAAGATGGCCGGACAGGAACGTGGGGGCATCAACCGCACAGACCAGACGCTCGTCGGCGGCGGCTCATCGGCCCCGCCCGCGTTCTGGTGGTACTGGCAAGCCGGATACAAAGAGCGCTGGAACACCCGCGAGTGGGGCGATGAGTCACTTCCGCGCGAATTCGACGAGTACTTCAACGAAGCGCTGGAAAAGGGCTGGTGGCAGGGCCTCGACCAGCCTCGGCCGGAGAACCCACCGCGTGTGCTGATCGAATGCGGTGGCAACACGCTGCGCCGCACGCGCGGCGGCAAAGCGGCACTCCTGCCGACGCTTTGGCCCAAGCTCCGGACGATCGTCACCATGGACTTCCGCATGAGCCAGACTGCGCTCTATGCGGATTACTTCCTCCCGGTTGCGCAGCACTACGAAAAGATCACCTTCGGCATGCCGACGCCGCACGTGATGAACCTCACCCTCGGGGACAAAGCCGCCGAACCGCCAGGCGAGGCGAAGGATGAGTGGTCGATCTTCCACAACCTGATCCGGAAGATCGCCGAGGTCGCGGAGTCGCGCGGTTTGGAAAGCTACACGGCCAGCAATGGCGTCCCTCGGCGTTATGACGAGCTTGCGCGTGTGTACTCGATGAATGGGTACTTCGACAACGAGGACTCGCGACTGGACGAGATCATCCGCGATTCGGCGCTGGCGGGGACGTTGCCCATGGGCACAAACCTCCGCGTGATGCGGGAAAAAGGGCACGTCCGCTTCATCGACTGGGGGCTCGCGCCGATGGGCCTCTCCCAGGCGTCGCCGCTGGTGCCGAACAAGACGCACGTCCCCTTCCGCGACCACACGGAGCGCGGCGACCCCTTCCCGACATACGCCCGGCGGGCCCAGTTCTACATCGACCACCCGTGGTTCCTGGAAGCGGGCGAAGAACTCCCGGTTTGGAAGCCGAACCCGAACATGGGCGGGGACTACCCAATTGGGATGACTTCGGGACACAACCGCTGGAGCATCCACACCATGAACCAGGCGAACGAGGTGATCCTCGGCACGCACCGCGGGGAGCCGTTCGTGGAAGTGAACCCGGGCGATGCGGCGGCCAGGGGAGTGAAGGACGACGACCTCATCCGAATCTATAACGACCTCGCCTCGTTCGAAGTGCGCGTGAAGATCTCCCCCTCCGTTAAGCCGAACCAGCTCGTCTCTTACAACGGATGGGCGGGTTTCCAGTACAGCGACTGGAGCGGGGCGAACGAGCTCGAGCCTGGCATGGTCAAGTGGATCGGATTCGCCGGAGGCTATGGCCACCTTCAGCACCTCGGTGCCGAGTGGCAGCCAGTCCCCTGCGACCGGTGGATACGTTGCGACTTCGAAAAGGCCCCGGCGGGCTAGTTGTTCGCCGGGAACCCGGTCGAAGGCGCCAAATGACCAGCGGTTCCAGTGAACCGTCTCGGCCACGGTGACAACCCCGGCCGCGCTGTCGGGTGCCCGGCGAGGCTGTTTGGGTTGACGTGGGTGCTATCGTTCACGCGCCTCGCCGCGAGCAACAACCTCAAAGGGCGTGCCCACGTGTTCTCTTTTCGACGATCTCTCCTTTCGTTCATCCCGGCTCTCGCCATCCTTGGCGCTTGCGGAGGATCGGACGACGACGCCGATGTCTCAGACGACGCAGACGAAGGATCGTCCTCACCGTCTGCCAACAACGGCGGGGCGACCCGCGGTTCGAACAACACAGCCAAGGTCCCGACGATCAAGGATGGAGCCTTCGACGAGGGGACGGTCCACATCGAAGTGTCGGGACAGAAGGACTTCAAGCTCGACGCTGAGGGCAACGGAATAACGATGGGAGGCTTCACGCTGCTCACCTTCGCGAACGACGATGCCACCGTTATCCTCACGTTCCAGGTGGATTCCAAGGAAGAGCCGGGTGGCGTGGCAATTACCGCGACCCAGCTTTCGACCGCGGGCTCGTGGGGCAAGGAATGCACGGTGACGGCCGAGGACGGCACGAAAGAACTGAAGGGTGAGTTCACCTGCAAGGAAGTCGAGGGCGTCGACTCGAAAACGGTCAAGACCTACAAGGTCAAAGTCACCGGCAAGTTCTCGGTCAAGCGCTAAGCGGATTCGCGCGCAAGTCAGCTACCTCGCCCCGGCCGGGAACGCCGGGGTGCGTCAGGCAGGAGCCGGGCCTCGCTACGCGTCGCTGCCGGCAACGGGCCGGCTCGCTGGGGCGGTTGCGCGGGCGCCGCGGAAGTCCCGGAAAGGGCCGTCGCGCCACTCGAGGGCTGCCTTCAGGCCTTCTTCCCGGAGGCGGCGATTCCATTCCTGTGCTGCCGGACGATGCTTGCTCATGGCCTCGACATCGGTGCCGGACATGAGCCCGGTGCGGATGCCCATGGCTTCGTACTGGCGATTCACGGCACGCTTCGAGTACATGAGCATGTCGTTGTCGATGTTTGCCATGCGCCGGGCGAAGCGTTCGGTGAACCCCGGGAGCTCGGCAGGGGGCACGGCGTACGTCGCCCAGCCCATCTCCGCCATGTCCTTCCCCGAGAACGAATCGCCGACGTAGGCGAACTCCCGGGCTTTCGTCATCGGGAGGTGCCAGGGCGCCCACATGATGTCCATCGTGCCCATCGCCCGCACCGGCGGATAGCCGACCTGCGCGTCCTCGGCGACGATGCGGAAGTCACAGAAGCTCGCGAGTTCGGTGCCTCCGGCCAGGCAATACCCCTGGATCTGGGCGACCACCGGCTTGGCAAGCTCCCAGAGCAGCCAGTTGCCCAGCAAGACGTGGCGCGACCAATCGTAGTGCGCCGGATGGGTGGTACCGGTATCGGGCAGTCCGGAGCGCGGATGCACAAAGGTCGACCCGTCGCGAGCGGCACGCGAGGGCGAGAGGTCGTAACCGGCGCTGAAGGCCCGGCCGTTGGCGCGGAGGACGATGACGCCCACAGAACGGTCGGCTTCCGCCTCTTTCAGGGCATGAAAGAGTTCACCGCGAAGGTCGTTCGAAAGCGCGTTCAGCTTCTCCGGCCGGTTCAACGTGATGAAGGCAAGCCGTCCATCGGTTTCGAAAAGGATGTTCTCGTACGTCACGCGGTTCCTCCTGGGCGCCCCTGCGAACCGGGGCGCCCGCATTGTTATGCCTCCAGCGCCTCGCCGCCAGACCTGCGGCGGGCGAGGGGCGCCAAACGGGCGCGGAGCAGCCATCACGAACCTATGATGGGAGTCATCCCGGTGGGCCGGCGCGGCAGTCCATAGTACGGGCGAATGTCGTCTGCTTACTTCGAGCGCCACCCCTCTCTCAGGCCGCTGGCGTATCGCGATTACCGGTTCCTCCTGGGCGGGCTGGCTCTGGTGCAGTTGGCGGCGCCCTTCCAGTTCCTTACCCAGGTCTTCTGGCTCCAGCAGGAATACCCGGACCACGCGACCCTCTATGCCTCGTTAATCGCCGCCAGCCGCGGGTTGGCGATGGTGGTCTTCAGTCTCGTCGGAGGCGCAATTGCCGACCGGCTGGAACGGAGGCGAATCCTGCTGGCGACGGAGACCGCGTCGCTGCTCGTGAACGCGGTGATTGCGTTCCTGATGATCGCGAGCCCCGTCGGCGAAGCAACCGTCGCCGCCGTGACGCTCTGCACGTTCGCCTCGTCCGGCGTGATGTCGATCGACGGGCCGGCACGAAGCGCGAGCATGCCCTCCATCGTCGGCATGGAGAACCTCGCGAGTGCAATGGGTCTCTCCATGGTCATCACGCAGGTGACGATGCCGATCTCCCTTTCGATGGTGGGAGTGTTGAACGGTCTCTTCGATCCCGGACAGGTCTATGCGGGGTCGTTGCTTGTGTGGGCCGGCATCCTCCCGATGATCGCTGCTTTGCGCTATCACAGCATCGGCGGTGGTGGTCGCGACGTGGGGATGGTCGCCAGCATCCGCGAAGGGATCCGCTACGCCCGAGCGAGCGCCGCCATCTCCGGGATCCTTCTCGTGCTTGTCGTGGTCCAGTTTGCCGGCATGCCCGTCGCGACGCCGCTGGGACCGGTTTTCATGATCGAGGTCCTGGACTTCACCACCGCCCAGGTCGGCTTCATGGGCATGACCTGGGGGCTCGGGTCGCTCGCCGCGTCGTTCTTGTTAGCACGCTTTCGCTGGCTCACCCTGCGCGGAGATACGCTCGCCGCGATGACGCTGGCCTTCGGCGTTGGCGTGGTTGGTTTCGGTCTCTCCCGCTACGTCCCGGTGACGGCCGTATTCGACTTCCTTTTTGGGTTCGGTTTCACGGCGACGTCGCTGGTCTCGGCGACGATCGTGCAACACACCGTCGCAGACAACGTGCGGGGTCGAGTGATGGGGCTGTTCCCGTTCACGCTCGGCTTCGCGAACCTCTGCACTGCGCCAATCGGGCTTGCCGGACAACAGTTCGGTCTTGCACTCCTGGTCCCTGCACTGGGAGTCACCACCCTGGTCCTTTGCGCGTCGGTATTCGCCACGCGTCCCCAGCTGCTGTCTATCCGGGCCAGGGCGGGGCGGCGGCGACCAGCGGCGAACCGTAGAGTGGTACGCCCCTGGCTATTCGGTCTGCGGAGCTTCAGCGCCCGCATCGATCCATGCATCGAGCTCCGCCCAGACTCCCGACAGCCAGCGGAGCTGGTCTTCGGGCAGTGCAGGCACGTCTGCCCGGGCGATTCGCCGGAAGTCGATGAGAACCTCGCGGCCGACAAGCCCGCCTGAGAGCAGGGAGCGGTAGTCCGCCGCAGCATCGAGCCCGCGGTGAGCACAGACAACCACGTCCGCTCCGGGAAGCGCGGCGAGCGCGGCGAGCACCGCACCGCCGCGCGGCGGAAGGACATGGCGGTAGACCGGTAGCGGAGCGCCCGATTCGGCTTGCTTCGCCCTTGCCCTCGCGAGGCGTCCCGGGCTGAAGAGCGCTCCCTCCGGGAAGATGAGGACGCCCTCGTCTGCCCGGAGTCCGCTGGCCAGTGCGTGGACGCGGGCGGACTGGCCACGCGGCTCCTGGCTTCCTGTTTCGACGAAGACGTTCGGCAGACGGTTGCCCACGATGTCCAGGCAGGGATCGCGGAGCAGCCAACGATTGATGACCCAGCGCAGGCGCAGACGGTGGCGCGCTGCTGCGAAGACTGCGGGGACCAGGTTGTCGAGGGGGGAAGCATGCCGCCCGAGGATGATGACGGGTCCAGGAGGCACCTGATCCGTTCCTTCGACCTGGACGCGGAGCCCGAAGGACCAGCGAGCACCTGCGAAGATCACTCTCGCCCAACGGGCCTGGAGCTGGAAGTTCGCGGCGAGGTAGGCCTCGGAAGGAGAGCGGCGCCAGCCGGAGTGGCGCAGCCACAGGTAACCGCTCACCAGGATGCCGCCGAGTTCTGCCAGGAAGTAGACATTCGCAAGGACGAGGCAACGAACGAACACGAGGCCGCGCCGCAGCACGACGCCGGTGACGAGCAAGACCGGCAACAAAGCAGGAGTCAGGATCAGAAGACCCAGCGCCGCGGCCGAATAGCACGGGACGGTGATGGCACGGCGGAGCCAGGCGCGGCCGAAGGATTCATGCCGCCACGGCTCCTCCCGGTTCACGCCGGTGTCAACCCGGCCGCGAGCCCGTTGGAGTTCGGCCCGGTCGGGCGGGCGGACTCCATCCGGCCCCACTTCTCTTCGAGCACCTCTCGCCGGTAGTCGAATATTCCCTGGACCTTGCGCTTGACCATGCGTGCGCCGAAGAGGTCGCCCAGCACGCCTAGCGGGAGCGCGTAGTGGATGATATCGCGCATCTCGGTCCCTCCGGGGACGGCCTTGAAGTGGTGCTGATGATGCCAGAACCGGTAGGGCCCCGCACGCTGCTCATCGACGAACATGACACCGTCGACGACGTGGGTAATCTCGGTGACCCAGAGGACCCGCAAACCGGCCATGGGGACGACGTCATAGGTCACGATGAGCCCGGGGTGCATCGCAGAGGGGAGCGCGGAGGTCGGCTTCAGGTTCAGCGAAGGCGGGGTGATCGTCGCGAGGTTGCGAGGGTCCGAGAAGAATGCCCACGCTTCCTCGAGGGGAATCGGCAGAAGTTGTCGCGATGCGAGGCGATGAAGGCGCATGGTCAGGAACCTTTCACGATGGATTCGAGCGCGGTGCTGATCTCCGTCTGGCGGAAACTGTATCCAGCATCGAGCAGGCGACGCGGGAGAACGCGCTGCCCGGCAAGAAGGAGTTCATTCGCCGATTCGCCGAGCACGATGCGCAGGGCGAAGGGAGGCACGGGGAAGATGGCGGGCCGCTTCAGCACCTTCGATAGTGCCTTCGTCAATTCCCGGTTTGTGACAGGTTCCGGTGCGGTGACGTTGTAGACACCTGACATGTCAGTCGTCAGGCTTCGAATGAGAATCGAGACGGCATCTTCGAGCGCCACCCAGGAGAACCACTGCCGGCCACTGCCGAGGCGGCCGCCGGCCCCGAACTTGAAGGGCAGCATCATCTGGGGCAGCGCACCACCCTCTTTCGCGAGGATGACACCGAACCGGAGGAGGACCGTGCGAGCGCCGGCGTCCTCGGCCTTCATCGACTCAGCCTCCCAGTCCCTCACCAGGTCAGCGAGGAAGCCCTCCCCGCGGGCGCTCGTCTCATCGAGGACCTCGTCCTCGCGGTTGCCGTAGTAGCCGATGGCGGAGGCGGCGACGAACACCGGGGGGCTGGCCATTTTCGAGATTTCGGAAACGAGCAGCCTGGTCGAGTCGATACGGCTCGATCGGAGCTCCTGCTTCCGCTTCGGCGACCACCGGCCCTTGCCAATCGACTCACCGGCGAGGTGGACGACGGCATCGATACCTTCGAGGGCTCCGGGACGTATCCATCCCGTGGCCGGGTCCCAGTCCGCCGCGGCGCCGCGCTTGAGCGGGCGGACATCGTGGCCCTCGCTCTTCAACCGCGTGGCGAGCGCCGTCCCGATGAGGCCCGAGGCCCCGGTAATTGCGACACGCATTGTAGTGACTCCTTCCACGGGGCGTTGTTTGTCTTCGAGCTTAACAGTCTGCATGAGAGGTCTCCTGTCAGCCGGGTCACCGTTGCGCCCGGACCGTCAATCACTGGACAAATTCTGGACGGATGTTCGATAGATTGTCAAGAGTTTGCCAAATGTTTGTCGAAGGTGCTAGGGTAGCGTCGTGCTGATCCGGATTGGTGCCCTAAGCGAGACGACCGGCGTCTCCGAAGATGTCCTGCGCTCCTGGGAGCGGCGGTATGGGCTCCTCACGCCCCAACGCACGGCCGGTGGGTTCCGTCTCTATGGAGACGACGACGTTCAGCGGGTGCGGACGATGGTCTCACTTCTCTCAGGCGGGCTTTCCGCCGGAGACGCCGCACGGCACATCCTGGAGACGAGCGTTCCTGCGGCAGCGAACGGAAGCCTGCCATCAACCAACGCGGTCGTCGAAGAACTCCAGGGACGCCTGCACGGGGCACTTCGCGGATTCGACGACCACGCCCTGGAGGCTGCCATCGATGCGGTCCTCGCGGCGCTGGACCTCGACACCGCTATCCGCGACGTGTTCATCCCGGCGCTGAAAGCCATCGGCGATGACTGGGCCGCCGGCACCGTCTCCGTGGCACAGGAGCACTTCGCCGTGAATGTCTTGAGGGCGCGGCTGATGGCGCTGGCGCGGGGCTGGGACCAGGGGCTTTGGTCCGCGGGCGCTCCTGGCCTGTCCTCCGGACGAACACCACGACGTCTCGCTGGTGCTGTTTGGCCTCGCCCTTCGTCGCCGCGGCTGGAGGATCACCTTCCTTGGTGCAAATACGCCGATCGCAGACATTACGGCGACGAGCAGGAAGCTCGCACCCGAATTAGCGGTGCTGTACGCCTCGGACTGGCGCGCCTACGAACCCATATTCCCGGAACTCAAGAGCTATGCAGGACCGGCGACCGCCCTCGGTGGCGCGACTTCCGGCACAGCCGTGGAAGCGACTGGATGGCGCCACCTGGACGGCGACCCGGTCGCAGCAGCAGACCAGGCAACGCGGGAGTTCCAACCGAAACGACGAAACTCGACGGTCGCTGAGACCGGCGACGGCACCGCGGGTTGACCCGCGCCGGGCGGCCAACCGTGGGCCCGGCACCCACATCCTGAACCTGGAGTAAACCCTTGCTCGAACTCTTCGCTCTCTCCGCAGCCGGCATCGCGGCCCTGATGCTCGGGACCTGGGTCCTGAGCCTCTTGCTGCGCAATGCGAGCATCGTCGACATCATCTGGGGCCTCGGGTTCGTTCTCGTGGCGGTGATTGGCTTCGCCTTCGGCGATGGATACGGCCCACGAAAGGCGCTGATCACGGGAATGACCGCCGCCTGGGGACTCCGCCTGTCGATCTACCTGTTCTTGAGGAACGCCGGAGCGGGTGAGGACTTCCGATACAAGCGGATGCGCGCGCACTACGGACCGCGATTCGGACTCATTAGCCTGTTCACGGTTTTCGCGCTGCAGGGAGCCCTCATGTTTGTGGTCTCGCTGCCTGTCCAGGTGGCGCAAGCCGCCGGCCCAGACCACCTGACCTGGCTCGACGGAGCCGGGGCGCTCGTCTGGCTGGCGGGGCTCCTGTTCGAGAGCATTGGCGACTGGCAGCTTGCGCGCTTTAAGGCCGACGCCGCCAACGCCGGCAAGGTGATGGACCGAGGTCTCTGGGCTTGGACTCGCCATCCCAACTACTTCGGTGACAGCCTGGTCTGGTGGGGGATCTTCGTGGTCGCGGCGAGCGAACCCACTCACCTCTGGGCGATCGTCGGGCCAATCGTCATGACCATCCTGCTCGTGCGTGTCTCGGGAGTGGCGCTCCTCGAAAAGACGATCGTCCGGCGGCGGCCCGGATACGAGGAGTACATCGCGAGGACCAGTTCGTTCATCCCTCGACCACCGCGGCGCACGCCCGGGGAAACCGCCACAACACCGCGGCACTAGGGCCACCGGGAGCATCGTGATGACAACCCATTCGCCAGCGGTCGTCTGGTTCAGGCGGGATCTTCGCCTCCACGACCACGCGGCGCTGACTGCGGCCGTGTCCAGCCACGACAAGGTCGTCTGCCTGTTCGTCCTCGATGAACGGCTGCTCTCCGGCAGGGGGAGTTCGCCCAATCGGGCCTGGTTCCTGAAGGAATCGTTGACAGCGCTCGCGAACGAGATCGCATCGCGCGGCGGGGAGCTGGTCGTCGTCCGCGGGCGGCCGGAGCAGACCGTCGTTTCCGTTGCGAAGAGCGTGGACGCTTCGACCGTCGTCATCAGCCGGGACTACAGCCCCTTCGGCCGGAACCGTGACCAGATGGCAAGGCGGGCGCTCAACCAGCTTGGGATCGGGTTGGAGGAGTTCCCGGGGCTGCTGGCCGTCGAACCTGAGGATGTGACGCATCCGAACGGCGGAGCGTTCTCGGTCTTCGGCGCCTTCTACCGGCGATGGGCCCAGGTCGCGCGCCGCCCGGTGGCGCCGGCGCCAGGGCGGATCGCAACAGCCGTCACGCCCTTCTCCTCGGAACTCCAGGACTGGAGGCCGGAGCGACCCGACGGCACGCTGCTCAGCGGAGGCGAGTCGTCGGCCCTGAAGCGCCTCGACAATTGGGCCCGCGACGGACTGGAGAACTATTCGCGCGATCGGGACCGGCTGGACCTGGAAGGGACGTCGAGGTTGAGCCAGGACCTGCGCTTCGGATTGGTCTCGCCGAACCAGGTCCTCGCACTCGCGGAGAACTGCGACGACCCGAAGTTCGTCAAGGAAGTGGCGTGGCGCGAGTTCTACACGCACCTCGCATGGCACCGGCCGCGGGTCCTGCGGAGCCCGTTCCGGGCGGAGTACGCCGGCCTTCCATGGCGTGAGGACGGGGAGTCTCTCGCGGCCTGGGAAGGCGGCCGCACTGGCTTCCCGGTCGTCGATGCGGCGATGCGGCAACTCGTGGCGACCGGATGGATGCACAACCGGGCGCGCATGGTTGCGGCTTCGTTCCTGACAAAGAACCTCTTCATCGACTATCGGAACGGCGAACGATTCTTCATGCGCCACCTTGTGGATGGCGATGTTGCCGTAAACAACGGCGGCTGGCAGTGGGCCAGCTCCACCGGGACCGACGCACAACCCTACTTCAGGGTTTTCAATCCTGTCCTACAGGGCGAGCGGTTTGACCCGTATGGCACGTACGTTCGGCGCTGGGTCCCTGAACTCAGCAGGGTGCCACTGCGGTTCCTGCACAAGCCATGGACGATGCCGGACGAAGTACAGTCCGCATCGGGTTGCCTCGTTGGCCGCGACTATCCCTCGCCAATCGTTGCGCCGGAGGGCGCGGTGGAACGGGCCCGGGCGTTCTTCGCCCGCGCAGGCGAACGCTAAGGCTCCGCTCGGACGCCGCGCCCAGACGCTGAACGCCGAAGCCTGTATCTTGCGTCCTGCTCAAACGCACCGGGAGTGGCATTTCTTGGCCTCGGCGCTCGCCGGCATCCGCGTCATTGATATCTCGACCTCGGCGAGCGGGGCGTGGTGCTCGCGGATGTTGTCCGGCTTCGGCGCTGATGTCGTCATGCTCGAGGGGCCGGCGGGACACCCAATGCGGCACGAGGCGCCGCTCGATTCGTCCGGTGAGAGTATTCCGGGCGCCTACTTCCTGGCTGGCAAGCGCAGCGCCGTGTTCGACCTGCATGCCGACGGGGCGGCAGGACGGCTGCTGGCGCTCTCGGAACAATCCCCCGTCGTTGTCTCCAGCCTCCGGCAACACGAATGGGAAGCACTGGGCCTGCAGCCATCTCAACTCGGCCAAGGAAACGCGGTGGTCGTCCATATCACGCCATACGGGATGACTGGCGAACGCGCGGCGCTCCCTGGGAACGAGCTCACCGTGGCTGCCCTCTCCGGCTGGGCAGCGCTCAACGGAGAATCCGCCCGCGCGCCCCTGCGGCCAGTGGCCCACCAGGTGGCGATGTGCACTGGCACGCTCGCTGCCGCCACGGTGGTGGGCGCTGTCATCGAGCGCGAACGAAGCGGCGGGCGTGGCCAGGAAATCGATATCGCCGAACTCGACGCGATGGTCTCCGCTGGCTCGCCCAACGTCTTGCGCGGTCAATACACGGGCCGTTCGACGCCGCGCCGGGATGGCGTCGATATCACGACCGGGCCGGTGCCGGTCGCGGATGGCCACTTCGCCCTGACAATCTCGCGCGCGCACTTCTGGCGCGACGCCATGAACGTCCTCGGGCTAGACGACCTCGCCGAGGACCCGCGCTGGGAAACGAGCTGGTACCGCCAGGCGCACAGAGAGGAATACGCGGGGCGAGTCAGTGACGCCATGCGCCAGTGGTCGAAAGCCGACCTGTTCGAGGAACTCGCTGCCCGGCGCGTCGTCGCGGGACCTGTGTTGACGATGGACGAACTCAGCACCAACCCGCACCTGGCGGAGCGCGGCTTCTGGACCGAACTCGACGGAGTGACACAACCAGGCGCACCGTTCAAGCTGTCGGCGACCCCCTGGGTCCTTCCTTCCCGGCCGAGGCCGAACGCCGCAACCCGGGATCCCGCCGGATGACCGGGCCGCTCACGGGCATGCGAGGGATCGTGCTCACCCAGGCGTGGGCGGGTTCGTATTGCACCGAACTGCTTGCGTTCATGGGCGCCGACATCATCCAGGTGGAGGTGCGGAAACGCCCCGATTCATGGCGCGGGACCTACGACGCACCGCTCGCCGAGCGGCTTCGGCAGGTCGAAACGGCCCGTGAGGCATGGAACTGCAACTACCTCTACAACTCCGTGAACCTCAACAAGCGTTGCCTGACGCTCGACCTCCAGACGGAGGCCGGCGCGGCGACGTATCGCCGGCTGCTGCCGTTGACGGACTTCGTCGTCGAGAACTTCTCGCCGCGCGTGCTGGGCAACCTCGGGTTTTCCTACGAGCAGATGGCTGCCGTCCGGCCGGGGGTTATCCTCTGCAGCCTCTCGGCGTACGGCCACGATGGCCCCTGGGCGAACATCCCCGGAATCGGCGGGACTATCGAGCCGACCTCCGGTCTTTCGGCGCTGCTCGGGTATCCGGGTGGACCACCAATGAATTCGGGGATGATGTACCCCGATGCTGTCGCAGGCCTCAACGCCTTCGCGGCGATCATGGCGGCAATTCGTCATCGCAACCGCACCGGCGAAGGCCAGTACATCGACCTTTCGATGCAGGAAGCGAACCTGTCGTTCGCAGGCGAGGCAGCATTGGAATTCCTCCGCACCGGACGTCAGCGAGAGCGGATGGGCAACCGCCACCCGCAGTTCGCCCCGCACGGCATCTACCGCTGCGCAGGCGAGGACAAGTGGATCGCTATTGCGAGCGAAAGCGACGCTCAGTGGACGCGACTCATAACAGCCCTCGGCTCGCCGGTCGCCCTCAGCGATGGCCGGTTCGAAACCAAAGCACTCCGCAAGGCGAACGAAGACGCCCTCGATGCTGCTATCGAAGGAGCCACTCGGTCGGAGAACTGCGAGGAGTTGGCTGCGCGGCTCTGCTCTGCCCAGGTGCCAGCGGCGGCGGTGCACGATGGGATCGAGGTCGCCCGCGACCCGGCTCTTCATGAGCGCGGCGTCATCGCTCCCGTCCGCCACCCGGAAGCAGGCGAGTGGATTCAGGCCGTCATCCCGTGGCGCTACTCGGGCATTCAGAACCCGCCGGTCCGCCCGGCCCCGCGACTCGGGCAACACTCCGCCGAGGTGCTGGCCGAGCTGCTGGGCATGCCGGAAGAAGAATACGAGAGGCTTGTGGCGGCGGGCATCAGCGGCGAAGGGCCGCCAGACTAGGAGAAATCATTGAGCAACTACTCCCAGATCCTGTACGAGGTCGCCGACGGTATTGGCACGATCACGCTGAACCGGCCAAAAGCGCGCAATGCTCAGAGCCGCATCCTCATTGAGGAGGTCGACAGCGCCTTCGAGCGAGCTTCGAAAGACACCGGCGTGCGGGTCATCGTGCTCAAGGGCGCAGGCGACAATTTCTCAGGAGGGCACGACCTCGGCAGCCCTGAGGAACTGGCGGACCGGGAACTGCGGCCCATCGGCGAAGGTCTTCGCGGCCGCTATACGCGCTCGTGGGACATGAACATCGACCCCACGCTGCGCTGGCGAAACGTGCCAAAGCCAACGATAGCGGCGATCCAGGGCTACTGTATCTTCGCGGGCTGGATGGTGGCTTCAGCCTGCGATGTGATCATCGCAGCGGACGACGCGCTCTTCTTGCCGACGAACTTCCAGTACTTTTCCGTCCCGTGGGATATCAGTCCGCGCAAGGCGAAAGCGATCCTCTTCGAAAGCCGTCTCGTCGATGCGGAGGAGGCTGAGGCACTCGGCTTCGTGAGCTGGGTCGTCCCGCGCTCCGCCCTTGACGCGGAGGTCGCCGCCTATGCCGGTCGGGTCGCGGAGAACGACCCGTTCCAGCTGCGCATGATCAAGCTCGCGATCAACCAGGCGCAGGAGGCCCAGGGTTTCACGAGCCACATCTACGGGGCGCATGCGCTCCACATGCTCTCGTCGACGGGCGAGGCCGACCCGGGCTACGCGCTGAAGAAGCCGGGCGGCAAGCGCCGCCCAATGGTCCAGAGGGCATTCGAAAACTACGAGCTGCGGAAGAACCGGGGCGCTGCGGAATAGCGTGAGGCGCGTCGCGCCGGGCGCATGTAGTCCCGGGGACAGGCGCGACCCGGCTATTCCTTTTGCAGGATGTGAACCACGCAGACGGAGCCCGCGCCCATCATGTGGGCGAGGCCAAGCCGCGCACCTTCGACCTGGCGCACGCCGGATTCGCCGCGCAGCTGCTGCGTCACGTCCCAGATCTGGGCCAGCCCGGTGGGCCCACCGGGGTGGCCGCGGCCAATGAGCCCGCCATCCGTAGAGAACGGAATTCGCCCGCCGATGGTCGTGGCGCCTTCGGCAACCAGCCGGTCGCCTTCGCCGTCAGGACAGATGCCGAGCAGTTCGTAGTACATCAGCTCTTCGATCGGGAACGCGTCGTGGACGTGGACCAGACTCAGGTCGTTCGGACCAACACCAGCCTCTTCGTAGGCAAGGTTTGCGGTGATCCGGGTCGACTCCGAAGGTCCGACAATCGCGCCGAGGAAGACATGGCCGGGCTGGTAGCGTTCGGATTGCATCTGGGAGGCGATGACCCTCACGAGCGGGCGCCCGTTTGCCAGCCGCAGAGCGACTTCGCGGGTTGCAACGATGGCGGCGGACGCGCCAGCCCCGGCGCCGCAGGCCATCATGGCGGTGTGCGGGTAGGCAACCATCGGCGAGGCGAGGACGGTTTCAGGTGTGATCTCCTTGTCCGCCTGGCGCTCGGCATACTTGTTGAAGCGGGCATGGTTCCAGTTCTTCGCCGCTATCTTCGCGAAGGTTTCGACCGTCGTGCCGTTCTCGTGCATGCGGCGGACGGCCCAGAACGCAAAGAACGCGGCGGGCAGCAAGTTGGTGTCCATCGTTGGGCGGCGGGGTCCGCCCGCTGCGGCCATGTTGCCAAGGCGGCCGTCGAAGGCGATCGCCATCGCCGTTTCGCTGCTGCCTCCCGCCACAGCCATGACGGCCTCTCGGAACGCCGAGGAGCCGGTGGCCGAGGCGTTCTCGATGTGGACGACCGGGAGCCCCGTTAGGCCGAAGTCCTTGGCGAAGGTCACGCCGTCGAGCATGTTGCCGCCGATGTAGCCGCTGTAAAGCGCGCCGACATCGCGGAAGGAGAGGTTCGCGTCTTCCAGTGCCGCCATGCCTGCGGTGTAGTGCATGTCGCGCCGGCTCACATCGTGCTTGCCATAGCGGTGCATGCCCACGCCGACGACATAGACATCCCGTCCCATGCTCACTTCGAGCCCTCCATGACGCGGAATGCGATCGTGCAGAGGTCATTCCCCTGATCGTCCTTACCGACGGACCGGGTCACCAGCCGGACCTTCTGGCCAATCTTCCAGTCACCCATTTTGCCTTCAAGTGGGGCCTGGATGCGCACACCCTCCGGCAGGTCCACCTGGACGGCGCCGAAGCCGCCACCGGTGTCCATCTCCATGCTGCCGAGCCAAGGCAGCATGACGAACGTCCACGAATAGATCTCGCCCTCGGTCGAGAGTTCGCAGTCTTCGACAGCTTCAAGGGAGATCGGGCATCGCTTTCGCCGCGGCCAGAAGTATGTGCTGGCGGCGGGACTGTAGGAGCCCAGGAGCACGGGCGCTGCATCCGCCTCCGGCGGGATCCGGAAGTAGCCTTCTTCGACGGGAACTTTCACGGGGTGGTAGGGCCTCCACGCTGGTGATTCAGGTGAGTCGAATCGTCGCATCGGTGACGGCGGGGTACAACTGCCGCAAGGTCGCCGGCAAGTTCCCTCCGGCCCCGGCGACCGCTCAACGCGCGTCGAATGTGTCTGCGAACGCGGCGAGGACCTCCGCGACCTCCCGTGGCCTGGCAGAGGGAATCTGGTGGGCAACGCCGCCAATGGTTTCGAGCCGCGCGTGCGGCAGCCGTGCAAGCATCTCGGCGGCAGCCTCCGCGGTGAGGACATCGCTCGACTCCCCTCGCACGAGGAGCACCGGGCAGGTGATCGCCTCCCAGAGCGACCACAGGTCCAGGCGGGCGTCGCGACCCTCGGCCAGCTGTTCGAAGAAGTGACGGGCGATTGCCGGGTCGAACCAGGCGCCTCCTTCGCGATAGCGCGAAACCCAGCCGGCTATCCGTCGCGAGCCCGGCGTCATCTCGGCGTGAGGGTAAGCATCGATGACGACCACCCCGGCGACGCGCTCCGGCATGGCGGCGGCGGCGATCGTGGCTACTCCTCCACCCATTGAGAACCCGGCCAGTAGGCAGTGGTCCACCCCCAGCGCGTCCAGGGCGAGGGCGAGATCCGCGAAGTGCTGATCGCCACCGTAGGCTTCGTCAGCGGCCCAATCGCTATCGCCGTGCCCGCGCGCATCGAACGCGAGGAGGCGGCGGCCGGCGAGATGGAGAGCCGTCCGCTGCCAGTCCGCGCTCGAACCAGTGATGCCATGGAGAAGGACGATCGGGAGCCCGTCGCTCGATGGGTTCCACTCGCGGTAGGCGAGCGTGAGGCCGCACCCCCGGACGCGCCCCTCGGAAGGAAGGTGCGGGCCGTGGACGCCCAACGCCGGATTTGCGCTCATGGCCGGCGCGGCAACCGGACCCGGGCGGTGCAAGGCATCAGGACGGTACCAGCGGCGTCTTCCTCCCAAACTTGGAGGGAGACCTCATCGCCGCTGATTGAGGTGACCTTGCCTCGGAAGGTCAGGTCGCTTTCAGGGAAAGCGCGACCGCGGTTCTGCCAACCCATCGCGACGAGCCGCCCTCCCGGTCCGGCCCAATCGACCACGAACTGGGAAAGCCACGCGCCCTGGAGCGGGCCGTGCACGAGCACGTCGGGGTGGCCTTCAACGGCTGCATACTCGCGGTCGTAGTGGATCCGGTGCGGGTTGTTGGTCGCGGCGCTGAAGAGGAAGAGTTGCGCGCGGCTGGCGTTCTTCACCATCGCCGGCATTGCCTCCCCTACGGACACGTCTTCGAGGTAGCGCTGCGCCGTCATCGGGCGATGCTCCGGCCCACGGCCCGGGCGACGACAGCGCCGTCCTGGTTCGTGTAGGTGGTCTCGGTCATCTGAAGAACGAACGGCCCCGAGCCTCCAGACTTCTCTTCAAGTGACTTCAGCCGCGTCTCCGAGGTAATGGTGTCACCGGCGAAGACCGGTTCGAGGAATTCCCACTCTTCCCCGCCGAACATCACGCGCTTCACGTTGAGGGTCACGCGCTTCCCTTCACCGCGGTAGAGCCCGTCGGCGCGCAGATCATCGAGGGGGCGGGGCGGATTGAGCGCCCAGGCGAGCAGCACGGGCGGCACCAGCGTCGTGCGGTAGCCCGCTGCGCGAGCCGCCGCTTCGTCGAAGTAGAGCGGGTTTCTGTCGCCCGCTGCGAGCGCGAACCGCTGGGCATCGCGCGAAGTGATCGTGCCAGTCACCGGCTCGCTGAGACGCTGGCCGATCATCGCCAGCGTCTCCTCGGGAATGAGCGTGCCCACTGTGCTACCGGCCCGTGAAGTGCGGAGTTCGCTTTTCGAGGAAAGCGGCGACGCCTTCCTTGAAGTCGTCCATCGCGAAGAGGGCCTGCAGATGCACCATCAGGTGATCGACCGTCGTCTCGTAGGACTCTTCGAGGCCCTGGCGCATCATGCGCTTGGTGGCCTGGACGGCGGCGGGGGCGTTCACGCAGATCTCTTCGGCCCATGCCTTCGCGGTGGACATGAGCTGGTCGTGCGGGACCACTTCGTTCACGAGGCCGACTTCCTTGCACTGCTGCGCGTTCAACGTCTGTCCTCGGAAGAACATCTCTGAAGCCTTCGCCCAGCCGATAAGCCGCGGAAGCAGCCAGGAACCGCCACTTTCGGGGAGCAGGTTGCGCCGCGCAGTGACTGCGGCGAGTTTGCCGTTCTCGCTAGCGATGCGGATGTCGCAAAGCAGCGCGAGGTCCATACCGTAGCCGGCGGCGGCGCCGTTCAGGGCACAGATGACGGGCTTGTCCATGTTCCAGAGGACTGTTGGCGGCGAGTTCCGCAGGTCGAACAGTGTTCGGGCGGCGGGTGTCCTGCCGGAGCGTGCATCCGGGTTGTTGTCGACCAGGTCGAGGCCAGAACAGAACCCGCGCCCAGCACCGGTCAGGATGACACAGCGAATCTCCGGGTCCCGGTTGGCCTGGGTGAGGAGGCGGGAGAAGTCGGCGAGCATCGGACCGCTGATGGCGTTCAGGCGCTCCGGGCGGTTCAACGTCAGTGTGAGGATGTGGCCATCCTGTTCGGCGAGGATCTGGTCCGTGGTCGTTTCGTAGGTGCGGGCCTGGGCGAGTGTCATCGTGCGGTGGCTCCGAGATTTGGTGCCCGGAATGTAGCACGCCGCAAGCCGGGAGATCGCAGGCAGGCTAGAACTCGAGGATGGCTCGCCCGGTAATCTGTCCACTCTCGAGGGCGTGGACGGCTTCGTTGATCTCGTCGATCTTGAAGCGACGGGTCACGAGTGCATCGAGGTCCAGATCGCCTTCGGCGTACCAGCGCAGGAACATGGCGAAGTCCCTGTCAGGCCGACAGCTGCCGCCGATGCTGCCCAGGTACTTCTTCTCGTTGATCAAGAGGTCGCGGGCATCCAATTCGACCGGTGTGGTCGGGACGCCGACGAGCACGGCCGTGCCACCCGTGCGGCTTCCGAGCACTCCGTTCCTGGCTGCCGGGAGTATCTGCTCCATCGTCTTCCGGACGCCGATGCAATCGAAGGCAAAGTCCGCTCCGAAGATCGGTGCGCCGGCGCCGTCGGTCTTCCTGGTCAACTCGCGGATCGCGGCTATCGGGTCGACGCGGGAGGCGTTGACGCCGTGAGTCGCGCCAAACTTCATCGCGAACGCCAACTTCTCGTCATCGAGATCGACGGCGATGACCGGGTCGGCATCGACGACTTTCGCGGCGGCGATCGCGCTCAGCCCCACTCCGCCGACACCGAAAACGGCAACGCTCTGACCCTTCTGGACGCCGGCGGTGTAGTAGACGGCGCCGGCGCCCGTCATGACGGCGCAACCGATGACCGCGGTAACGTCCTTCTTGTGACTCCCGGGAGTGCGGACCACGTATTGCTCGTCGGCCACGGTCACGTCGGCCCAGGTGAACGAGCTCGTCGTCTTTGCGATGGAGCCATCGGCGAGCTGGAGGTCCACGCCATCCGGGCGGCGGCTGGCATGCTCGCCATCCCGCGGCACCCACGTGACCATGACGTCGTCGCCCTCTTTGACGTGGGTGACCTCACGACCTCTGGCGACCACGACGCCCGTTGACTCGTGTCCCAGGATGACCGGCGAGGTACGAGGCCGGTGGATCTGGTGCAGTTGCGAGTGGCAGACGCCGGAGGCGTACTGCTTGACCACGACCTGGTATGGCCCGGGGTCTGGAATACGTACGGCTTCGACCCTTAACGGGTCGCCGGTTGTTTCGGGGACTACCACCACGCGGGCATCGGTCGGCATCCTGGCACCTCGAGGAGAAGTGGCCGGATTCTACGGTGCGGACCGGCGGATTGCTTCCGGCACCCATACGAGCCGGGCAACGGTACCATCGAACCAGACGATGGCGGCCTGTCCGAAGGTGCCGGCGGCGGCTACCGCCTCTTCGAGCGCCATGCCGAAGACGGCGAACGAAGGCTCGAAGTGGGAGCCATCGCGGCTTCGCGCACGGGCAGTAGCGGTTTCGTGCCCGGCGCGGGCGAGTTCGGCGGCGAGGCGCTGGTTCGCGGCTTCGTTCGCTTCGGGGGTCGGTCGGTGGTGCCCGGGGTTGTAGGCCGTGATCAGGGCGAATGGCCGCCCGGTGAGCTGGGGAATGGCCTCCCCGATTGTGAAGACGAGGCTGCCGTGCCGGAAATCGACCTCGTACTCCGCGTTGAGGTAGGCACTCTCCAGCGACTCGCAGCGGTCACTCATCGTTTGACAGCAATGCTACCTTGCTTGAGTGAGCGGAAGCGCTTCTCCCGGACACGACCCCCTGACGGACCGCGCGGCGGCCCTGCTCCACGAGCTGGACTCCCACAAGTCGGACGAGCCGCGCCTCGCCGAGCCGATGGAACGGCTCACGGCCCGGATCATCGACGCATGTGTCTGGCTGGCGGCCGGGACACTCTGGTCCATCGCGGGGTTCTACCTGGACGCCTGGTACTTCCCGGACCCCGTAAGACAGGTCGCCGATCCATCTGGGACGTTGACATGGCAGCGCGTGGAAAGCGTTGCACCGGCTGTGGCCTGGGGCACCTTCATCGGGCTCATCCTGACGGTTTTCGCGATCGAGGCGATTCCAACGGCACGCACGGGCTGCCACTTCGCGAAGCGTCGACTGAGGCTCCGGGTGGTTGGCCCCGATGGCCGACCGCCGGGGTTCCGCCGCACGACGATACGTTGGGCGGTTTGCTGGCTCCCGCTCGCGATCGTGTTCTCTCTTTGGAGCATGACCCTGGGGTCTGGGGCTGGATTCCTGTTCATGGCCGCCCAGTTCGGGGCCGCCGCGATCCCGGGGGCACTGTTCCTTACGGAAGACCATCGAGGTTTTCACGACCGCATCGCCGGTACGACGGTACTTGCGGAACGCTAGACGTAGCACTGCGTTGCAGGAAGAACCTGCCGAACCTTCTAGCACGATGACCGGGATAAACCCTGATTTCCTTTACGAAAACCCGGCCAATCCGAGACTCGCGCAGCGCCGCCTCGCACGCACCGAGGCGACGATCGTCCTCCTCCAGACGGCAGTCGCGGCGGCGTACATCGCCGGCGCATACACCGGGCTGTTCGACGTTTCTTCACCCGCTCGCGAAATCACTTCCCTCTGGCTCTGGCTCTACCACGTCTGCGTCACCGTCTACTCCTTCCAGTACCGCGTTCGGGGCCGCACGGTGGGGTGGATCGAACCGCTCATCCCCCTGTTGGACATCTCCTGCGTTACTTCGGTCTACATCGCCCTGGGCGATCCGGTCTCCCCGGTGTGGGCCGCCTACCTCTACGCGCTCATTGGCTATTCGCGCCGTTACGGCGGAATCGCCTTCGTCGCCGTGTCTGGCTACACGATCACCAATCTCCTCGTGGGCTGGCTTGCGATTGGGAACCCCCATCCCGAGCAGTTCTTCGTCATGGTGGTGCTCGCGCTGGCGGTAATGGCCCTCTCTTACACGATTTCCGACAGCTGGCGAGAAGCCGAACAGCGCGCCCGGTTTCTCGCCGAAACCGATTCCCTCACTGCCCTGGTGAACCGCCGGACGTTCTTCGAGCGCCTGGAAGACTCCGCCCAGGCGCCGCTGAGCATCCTGATGCTCGACCTGGACCACTTCAAGCACCTCAACGACGAGTTCGGCCACATCAAAGGGGACGAGTTCCTCAAAGCTGCAGCCCGGGCGATTCAGTTGAGCATCCCGGCCAGTGCGATCGCTGGCCGGTTTGGCGGGGAGGAGTTCATCGTCGGCCTCCCGGGAGTAAATGCCCACCAGGCCGCCGTGATTGGCGAGTCGATCCGGCGGGCGGTCGCCGCGACAACGCCGACAACGGTGTCGGTCGGCTGCACGGCAGTCCGGCCACTGGAGACCATCGACCAGGCCATCCGGCGAGCCGACGAGTTGCTCTATGTGGCCAAGCGCCAGGGTCGCGACCGCGTGGCGGGGGACACCATCGAGCGCTTCGCCGCATGAACGGCGTCTCGCGGGACTTGTAGAATCGCGGGCATGCAAACCCCAATCGACTTCGAGCAACGCGGCCCAACCGGCATCCTCACGCTGAACCGTCCCGAGCGGCTGAACGCCATCGACCACGAGATGCTGAGGGCGCTTCGCGCCTTCTTCGACGAGCGAAAGCGGGACTTCGCAACCCGCATCATCGTCATCACAGGCGCCGGCAGGGGATTCTGCGCCGGGCTCGACCTGAAGGCGGGAAATTCGGCCTGGCAACCGGGCGTCGGACAGGTAGCCGATTCGCTCACGTTCCAGGAGGACATCGCAGAGCTGATGGTGAAGATGCGTGAGTGCCCGCAACCGCTCATCGCCGCGGTCAACGGCCCTGCGACCGGGGGCGGTCTTTCGATCGCCATCGCCTCGGACATGCGTATCGGGACAGAGCACGCGCGGTTTGCTTGTTCGTACCTCAATCTCGGTCTTGGTGGCGCCGATGTCGGCTCGTCGTACTTTCTGCCCAAGCTCGTGGGGGCCTCCCACGCGGCGGACATGCTCTATTCCGGCCGGATCGTCGATGCACCCGAGGCCAGAGAGATGGGCTTGCTCTCACGAATCGTCGGGCAGGAGGAGCTCCTCCCGGCCGCGCTGAGCGTCGCAGACGGCATCCTGCGCAAGGCGAGCCCGCTCGGCCTCCGGCTCACGAAGCAGGTGCTGAACGAGACCGTGAACGGCATACCGCTCGAAACCGCCCTGAAGCTCGAAAACCGGAACCAGATCCTCGCCTCCCAGACCGCAGACGCCGCCGAGGCCCGGCAGGCCTGGTTCGAAAAGCGAGAGCCGCAGTGGCGCGACGCCTGAGGCCTGGCCGCGAGGGAGCCGCTTGCACCGTCCAATAAGGGTGACCCTGGCGCCCGAACGGGCCGGCCCGTGACATCGTGGTCACCTGTACGAAGGGGTAGTTGCGAAGAAATAGTCGCCTTCGCGGATTGTTCGCTTCATGCGAACTATGTAGTCTCGTCGCACCTCCTCCCGAATTGGAGGTGAGGAGACCTCATGCAGCCTGCCGGCCCCGAAACACCCCTCAGCGACACCCTTGATAGCCGGCAGAAGTGGCTCCTCCTCGGTAGCTTGATGACGTGCCTGTTCGTGGGCGCGCTCGATCAAACCGTAGTTTCCACGGCGACGCCGAAGATCCTCGCCGACCTCGGCGGGTTCGCGATGATCTCGTGGCTTTTCACCAGCTACATGCTGAGTTCCACGGTGGTCATCCCACTCGTCGGCAAGCTCGGTGACATCTACGGCCGCAAATTCTTCCTGATTGGCGGCGTTGGCATCTTCATGGTGTCCTCGGCGGCCTGCGGCGCATCCACCTCGATGCCCATGCTGATCTGGATGCGCGTTATCCAGGGCTTCGGCGGGGGCATGATCTTCGCTTCGGTGTTCGCGACGATGGGGGACCTCTTCGCTCCCGCCGAGCGAGGGAAGTACGTCGGCCTTTTCACGGGCATGTTCAGCCTTGCCAGCCTGCTGGGGCCGACTGTCGGCGGCACCCTGACGGACCACTTGAGCTGGCGCTGGGTCTTCTTTGTCAACGTGCCGGTGAGCCTGATCGCGATGCCGGCCATCTGGTTCAACCTGCCGTCGAAGGCGCGCCACCTCCAGCCCAAGCTCGACTTCGTTGGGGCGGCACTGCTTTCGGCGGCCTCCGTCATGGTGCTGCTGGCACTCGTCTGGGCCGGGGATAAGTACGCCTGGGGTTCGACTGAGATCCTTGGGCTCTTCGGCGGCGCAGCACTGTTGCTTGCCGGGTTCATCATCCAGGAGTTGCGGCACCCCGAGCCCATACTGCCGCTTCACCTGTTCAAGAACGGCGTCTTCCTGATGTCGAACCTGATTGTGTTCACGTTCGGGATGGGAGTCTTCGGCGCGTTCCAGTACCTCGGCATTTTCATCCAGACGGCACTGGAGGCTTCGGCGACGACGTCAGGCGTCATCTCCACGCCCCAGAGCCTCGGTGTCCTCGCGACCAGTATCTTCGGTGGCCAGGTGATCGCCCGCGTTGGGCGGTACAAATGGCAGACAGTCTTCGGCACCCTGCTCATCGCGGTTTCGTTGGCGATGCTGACGACGATCGCGCTGGACACGAAGCTCTGGCACATCAGCGTGACGATGTTCATCCTCGGACTTGGGTTCGGGCTGGTCCTGCCGACGATGTCGCTCGTGGTCCAGAACGCGGTCAGCTACCAGTACATCGGCGTAGCGAGTTCTTCGAGCCAATTCTTCCGCCAGATAGGCAGCGTCCTCGGCATCGCCATTTTCGGTTCGATCCTGGCGAACACCTACCACGATGAGTTCGCCGAACGCTTCTCGGCGGAAGACCGTGCCGCCGTCGCAGCGGTGAACCCGGCCTTTGTGGAGGCGCTGGACGACCCCACTATCCGGCTGAACGAACGCCAATACGCCGCCATCGAACAACAAGTCGGCTCGTTGCCTGACGGCGCCGCGATCCTGGAGCGCGCTGAACTGGCCCTCGGTGAGAGCGTCGTGGTCGCCGTGCGGCGCATCTTCTACGGCGCCGTGTTGGCCGCCATCGCCTGTGCGCTGTGCGCCATCTTCATGAAGGAACTGCCGCTCCGGAAGACGGTCTCCGGCGGACCACCGGGGCCACAGCCCGGGAGTGCGCCTGCAGTCGCTGCGCCGGAGCCGAATCCGGGCGCAGTGGGCCACTAGAACCAGCCGAACAAAACGAAAGCGCCCCGGCCGTGCGGCCGGGGCGCTCTCAATGTGAATCACCAGGATGCGCAGATTAGAAGCGCTTCTCCTTGATGCGGGCGGCCTTACCGGTGAGGCCGCGGAGGTAATACAGGTTCTTGCGGCGAACCTTGCCGCGTCGCATCACCTCGACTTTGTCGACGCGCGGGCTGTTCATCGGGAACGTGCGCTCGACACCAACTCCGCTCGCGATCTTGCGGACCGTGAAATTGGAGACGAGGCCCTTCATCCGCTTGCGGATGACGACCCCTTCGAAGACCTGGATGCGCTCTTTGTCGCCTTCGACGACCTTTGCGTGGACGCGGACGGTGTCGCCGCTGCCAAAATCCGGAATATCAGAGCGCTGGCCGGTGAGGGCGAGCGCATCGAGTTCGTAAGCCATGAGAAGCCAACCTTTGAGGGCGTAACTTGCTAACGATAGCGGATCGCCGTTTATGTTCCACTGCGGCGAAGGCCGCACGTTCGCTTCAGCGCCCGGTACTCCCGTGTCCGCCGGCACCACGGATCGTCTCCGAGAGCACCAGCGCCTGCTCGAAGGCGATCTCCGCCAGCCTCGTGACTACGAGCTGGGCGATCCGGTCGCCGTGCTGGACCGTGTGGGAAATGTCGGGCGCGACCGAGTACAACGTGATCATGATTTCGCCGCGGTAGTCCGAATCGAGCGTGCCGAAAGTCGAAAGAATGCCCTGCCGCGCCAGTCCGCTGCGCGGACGGAACTGGGCATCCAGCCCCGGCGGCACTTCCATCGCGAGGCCGGTGGGGATGACGACCGGGCGTTGCCCGATGACGACGGGGCCGCCTTCGAGGCAGGCGTGAATGTCGTAGCCCGAGGCCTGTTCCGTCGCCCGGAAAGGGAGACGTGCGCCTGGCCGAAGAAGTTGGACGCGAATGGTCTCAAGCATGGACGACAGGATGCGCCGCCGGAGGAGGGTGGGCAATCCCGGCTGCCAGTTGACTGGTTATGCAAGCGTAGCCACTATGTGGCTACTTTCTTTTCGGAGCTTGGCCGGGTGAGGACTATCGGCGTCCGTCAACTCAAGAACGAGGCAACCCAGATTGTCCGGACGGTGAAGGAACAGCATGCGCTGTACGTCATCACCGTGAACGGCCAACCGGTGGCCACCCTGCGGCCATACTCAGACCGTGACATCGCCGGGATGGAGCGCGGGCAAGCCGTTTCCGAACTCCAGGCCATCGAACGCCTGGCGAGCGCCGTCGGCGAGGCATGGCTGGATGCCGGGTCCGCCGGCGACGGAGAGGAACCCGCGCCGGCCCGCGCGCGGAGGGAGGGCTGACCGTGGCCACTATCGACTCGAGTGTCCTTATTTCTCTCTTCAACAGCCGCGACCGGTCGCACGCCCAGACGGTCGCCTGGTTCCGGGAGGCAGTCGCCGACGGCGAACCACTTCGGGCCCCGGTCACCGCACTCGCCGAAGTTTCGGCCGCCATCGCCGCCGGCACCGGGGCGAAGCAACTCGCCCGGGATGTTGAGACCCACGTCCGGCACTCACCGCTGTTTGAACTCCTCCCCATCGCACTGCCCCTGGCCGACCGGGCGGCAACACTCGCGGCCGAACACCAGCTGCGGGGGAGTGACGCGATCTACTTTGCGGTCGCGGAGACGCTCGGCGACACCCTCGTAACCCTGAACCCCCGCCAGCTGCAGCGGGGAAGCGCCGTCGTCGAAACACAGCGCCCGAGGGTATAGGCCTACCTGAACAGGTCACGCTCGCTATCGCGGATGATCGATTGCATCGTCGCGGTCTCGTCGCGCTCCCAGGGCAGGCCACGGACCACCGCCGCGGGGACGCGTGAGAGGTTGCCCTTCACAAGTTCGGCTGCGCCCGCCACTTCGTCCGCGGTGCAGAGCGCCTGGACGCGGAACTCATGCCCATGCGGGTCCACCTGGCCGATGTAGCTGGTGACCGGCTGCATGCCGGCGATGCCGATGGCGATGTCCGTTTGTGCTTCCCGCCAGGGCCGCCCAAACGTGTCTGAAATGATGACCGCGACATCGAGGCCGCGCATTTTCAACTCGGCTCGGACCTTCGCGCAGGATGCGTCCGGGTCGACCGGCAGCAGCACGGCGAGCCCGTGCCCGCCTGAACTCGACTGATCGATCCCGGCATTGGCGCAGATAAAGCCGTGGCGCGTCTCCGTGATCATGATCGGGCCGACCTGGCGCACCACACGCCGCGACTCCTGGAGCACCAACTCGACGACGGCGGCGTCTTTCTCGGTGCGTTCGGCATACTGCTGAGCGAAGGGTGAGACGGCCACGTCTTCCAGCCGGACGACACGGCCTTCAGCCTTCGAAACGATCTTCGAGGTAATTACGAGGATGTCACCGGAGGCGAGCGGTGTGCCCGAGGCCGTAGCGGCATCGAAGATCGATGCCGCGAGGTCCGTCCCGGCCGTGATTTCCGGGAGCCCGTGGATCCCGAAGATAGAAAGTCCTGCCATGGCGAGCTCCTTGTTCCGTCCCGGCGAGTGGCGAGCTCCTTTAGAGCCCAACGATGCGGATTGAAGACTGGGTCTTGTGCTTTCGGTTCAGGTTAATGAGGAGTGACGTCAGCATCTCGACGTAACGGCTCTGAGAGGGCCCGCCGGCATCGATCCCGCGGACGCCCTCGATCTGGTTGGCCAACCCGATGACCAACTGCTTCGCTTCGGCATCGCGGCCGCAGACCAGGACATCGGCGTCGATCTGGTGATCGAGATGTTGCAGCTCCTCGGCGCTCATGTTCTGGAAAGCCGAGACGACGCGGCTAGCGGGCAGCTGCGCGATGGCTTCCTGGAGCGCGCTGCTGCCGGCGACGTTGAGCGCGACCGCGCCGACCCCCTGCTGGAACTCCAGGGGAGCGACCACGTTGCAGACGAGTTTGCCTGCGAGGGCGCCCGAAAGCGCGTCCAGCGTCGCCTGCTGTCCGCTGTAGGGAAAGGTGAGAAAGACGACATCGGCATCGCCAACAACTGAAGCGTTATCGCCGCCCGAGGCGACGGCGCCAGGCACGGTTTCGCGGATCCGCTCGGCGCCCTCTTCACCGCGCTCAGCCGAACGCGAACCGATAGCGACTTCGTGGCCGGCCTTCGCAAAGCGCATGGCGAGCCCGAGGCCCTCCGGGCCAGTACCGCCGACAAACGCAAGCTTCATGTGGACTCCATTGGGGCAGATATCGGGTAAAGCCTACCCGGCTTCCGGCTGCCGGGCGATGGCCCGGGACGCGCCTCGGATCTGGGGGAATTTCCGGGGGAGAACGCGGGCGACACCCTGCGGCGATCGGCCCGCGCGGGCGTTATTACTGGGGAGAGCGTTGCCGACGTTCGGAGGGGACGGCAGGCCGTATAGGCCCGCTTACCCGTCGGTCAAGGTAAGGCTGGATCGGTCTGCTATACTCGAAACATAGGACGCGGACTTCCCCAACCCGCGATCCCGGAGTGCGCTGCATTGTATTCCCGCTGGATTCGCAACAGTTTCATCTATCTCCTCATCCTCGTGGCGGTCATCGCCATCGTTTTCGCCTTCTTCAACAGCGGTCCGGATCACGCCAAGATTGCCTTCGGCCAGGTCATCCAGGACGCCCAGGCGAACCAGATTCAGCAGATCGAAGTCGACGGACGGAACCTGACCGTCACCTACGCAACCAAGGGTGACGACGACAAGCCGATCGTCAAGAGCTCGAAGATGGGCTCGAATACCGATATCGAGACGCTGCTCACGGAAAACGGTGTGGCCCTCAGCCGCGACCAGGCCCCGACACAGCCCGCGTTGGACCTCGAGTACAAGGACTCCTCGGGCTTTGGCCCATGGCTGGGCCTGCTCCTGAACGTCCTCCCCTTCTTGCTCTTCGGCCTCTTCCTCCTGCTCATCATGAGGCAGGCACAGGGCTCGAACTCCCAGGCAATGAGCTTCGGCAAGAGCCGCGCACGCCTGTTCACCGGCAGTAAGGTCACGGTCACGTTCTCGGACGTCGCCGGTGTGGATGAAGCGAAGGAAGAACTGGCCGAAGTGGTCGAGTTCCTGAAGTACCCGGAGAAGTTCGCGGCGCTTGGCGCCCGCATCCCGAAGGGCGTGCTCCTCGTGGGCCCTCCCGGCACCGGCAAGACGCTCCTCTCGCGCGCGGTCGCGGGCGAAGCGGGTGTCCCCTTCTTCAGCATTTCCGGTTCGGAATTCGTCGAGATGTTCGTCGGCGTCGGCGCCAGCCGTGTTCGCGACCTGTTCGACCAGGCAAAGAAGAACGCGCCGTGCATTGTGTTCGTCGACGAAATTGACGCAGTCGGACGCCAGCGCGGCGCTGGTCTGGGCGGCAGCCACGACGAGCGCGAACAGACCCTCAACCAGATTCTGGTCGAAATGGACGGGTTCGATACGGGGACGAATGTCATCGTCATCGCCGCCACGAACCGGCCCGACATCCTCGACCCGGCGCTCCTTCGTCCGGGACGCTTCGACCGCAAGGTCATCCTCGATGCGCCCGATGTGAAGGGACGCGAAGCCATCCTCGCCGTCCATGCCAAAGGCAAGCCGATCGCCGATGACGTCCTCGTTCCGACGTTGGCGAAGTCGACCCCTGGCTTCAGCGGCGCCGACCTGGCCAACCTCGTGAACGAAGCGGCCATCCTCGCGGCGCGGCGCAACAAGAAGATCATCACCATGAAGGAGTTCGAGGAGGCGGTCGACCGCGTCATCGCCGGCCCGGAACGGAAGAGCCGCGTGATGTCACCCAAGGAGAAGCGCCTCACCGCTTACCACGAAGGCGGCCACACGGTCTGCGCCTTCTTCCTCGATCATCACGACCCGCCCCACAAGGTGACCATCGTGTCTCGCGGAATGGCCGGCGGTTACACCCGCTTCCTCCCGGATGAAGAGACGCACTACCGCACGCCGAGCATGTTCAAAGACCAGCTTGTCAGCGCGCTCGGCGGACATGCGGCGGAGGAGCTTATCTTCGGTGAAGCATCCACAGGCCCTTCGAACGATATCGAACAGGTGACAAGGATCGCCCGTGCGATGGTGACTCGCTGGGGCATGAGCGACCGCCTCGGGCCGCGGACTTTCGGCAAGACCGAGGAGATGGTCTTCCTGGGACGCGAAATCGCCGAGACCCGCAACTACAGCGAGAAGATCGCCGAAGAGATCGACGATGAAGTTCGCCGGCTCATCGAGGAAGCCCAGGAACGTGCCCGGCAGATGCTGCGCGATAAGCGGGACATCCTCGAAAAGCTGGTCAACGTCCTGATGGAAGTAGAGACGCTTGAGGGCGAAACCCTGACGCGGCTGCTCTCGAGCGACCCGAAGGAGCCCTGGCCACCAACCGACCTGGAATCGAAGAACCAGGCTCCGCCGCCCCCGGCCGCTGAAGAGCAGCCGCGGCGCCCAGCCTTCGAGCCGAAGCCGGCAGCCGGTCTCGCCTGGGAAGGTGGGAGCCAGAGCCGGACTGACGCCAGCTAACACCGCCCACACCCGCGTAGCCGCGGGAGCAACCCCAGCCGAAGCCCGGGAACGGCTCCGTTATTGACGGAACCGGACTCGGGTTTCAGACTGGAAAGACCGTCCACGGAATTCCCGGGAGATCAGTATGGAAGCGATCGTACGCGCCGATGGGCGCCAACTGCGCCTTGCAGAGGGGCAAGAATTTGAGATCAGCCGCGTTGCGGGTGAACCTGGGGACACGGTGGACCTCGATGTGATGATGGTGCTCGATGGCGCCAGCGTGACCGTCGGCACTCCACTCGTATCCGGGGCTTTGGTGAAAGCGCGCATTACCCAGCACGGCCGCGCTCCGAAGCTCGTCTTCATGAAGTACAAGAACAAGGTGCGTTACCGCCGCAAGTTCGGGCACCGCCAGCAAGTGACTCGGCTCGTCGTCGAGTCCATCTCGAAGGGTTAGGCCAGATGGCTCACAAGAAGGGCGTTTCGAGTTCCAAGAACGGCCGCGACAGCCAGAGCCAACGGCTCGGTGTGAAGCACTTCGATGGCGAAGTGGTGAAGCCCGGTTCGATCATCCTTCGCCAGCGGGGGACGCGGTTCCACCCGGGCCTGAACGTCGGCCTCGGCCGCGACTACACCATCTACTCGCTGATCGATGGGCAAGTGAAGTTCGAGCCCTATGCCAAGGGCAGGCGCAAGAAGATCAGTGTCTACGCGGCCGCAGGCCAGGAGTAAGGACGATGAAGGCGGGACTCCACCCCAACTATCAGGAAGCCACCATCCATTGCTCGTGCGGCAATGAGATTAAGACCCGGTCGACCAAGACGGCGATGCACCTGGACGTCTGCAACATGTGCCACCCGTTCTTCACGGGCGAGCAGCGCATCATCGACACGGCGGGCCGCGTCGAACGCTTCAACCGCCGTTTCAACCGCAGCGGAAACTAGCCAGAACAGAGGCAACACCAAGAGGGGCGCCCACAGGGCGCCCTTTCTGTCTTCACTCAGCCCAGCCGTCCGGCGCTAGAGCCGCTGGCCGGTCCCTGGGTCGAAGAGGTAGGCGGAACTCAGGGAAGGTTTTAACACCACAGTCTCGCCCACGCGTACGAGGCACGCCGGGTCGAGCCGCGCGGTCACATCGCCCGAACCGGTCTCAGCCGTCACGAAGAGGTCGCTACCGTGCGGTTCTACGAGCCGCACTTCGCCCGCGAGACCGCCGCCACCGGTTGCGGGTTGCCGGTCAAACTGCTCGGGGCGAATTCCCAGCAGGACCGGACCGGGCTTCAGGTCCGTAGGGACACTGTCAGCCGGGAGCGGCATGGTGAAGCTCTTGCTGACGAACGCTACTGACTCACCCAGGTACACGATTTCGCCCGGGATGAGGTTCATCGCCGGGCTGCCGATGAATGTCGCGACGAACGCATTCGCCGGCCGGTCGTAAAGCTCCTGGGGCGGGGCAACCTGCTGAAGCAGGCCGTCCTTCAGGACTGCGATACGTGTGCCCATCGTCATCGCTTCCACCTGATCGTGAGTCACGTAGATCACCGTGGCTTCGAGCCGCCGATGGAGCGCGCTGATCTCCGCCCGCATCTTGAGCCGCAACTGGGCGTCGAGGTTGCTGAGCGGTTCATCCATCAGGAAGGCGCTCGGACGGCGCACGATGGCGCGCCCCAGTGCGACTCGTTGACGTTGGCCACCTGAGAGTTCGCGCGGCTTGCGTTCCAACAGTCCGCCGATGGCGAGCATCTCGGCCGCCTGTACTACCCGTGCCTTGATCTCCTCGCGCGATGTCTTCCGCTGCTTCAAGCCGAACGCCAGGTTGTCGTAGACGGTCATGTGCGGGTAGAGGGCGTAGCTCTGGAAGACCATCGCGATGTCTCGCTGGGAAGGCTCAACGAAAGTCACATCGCGGCCACCGATGGATATGACGCCGGAGGTCGGCGTTTCGAGACCCGCCACCATGCGCAGGGCAGTGGTCTTGCCGCACCCGGACGGCCCAACAAGCACGAGGAACTCCCCCTCAGCCACATTGAGACTGAGATTATCGACGGCGCGGACGTTGCCAAAGTGCTTGCTCACCGAATCAATTTCAACCGTCATTCCGTTACTCCACGCAGGAAAGAAGGGGCGGGCGGAGGGGGGAGCCCGCCCCTTGGACCGAAAGCCGAAGGTCAGGCCTTCAGCTTCGGCTTCACATCGTTCTCATAGGCCTTTTCGAGCTCCTTCTTCACGTCGGGCCAGACGTTCTTGGCGTCTTCGTTGTTGAGGATCATGCGCTCAAGGCCCTTGCCAAGGATGGCGTCGCCGCCGGGGATGTAGACGCGCGCGGAGTCCTGCGGCTGAGTTTTTGCGAGCTGGTCGATGGCTGTCTTGAACTGAGGCTTCGACTTGAGGAACTCGGCCATCGGCCCGGTGACCGCCGACTTCCGCACCGGCATGTAACCCACGTTCTGGGAGTAGTAGGCGGTGTTTTCGGGCTCGGTGATGAACTTGATGAAGGTCATCGCCGCGACCTTGTTGGCGTCCGGGACAGCCTCAGGGATGCCGAGCCCGGCGCCGCCCGTCGGACAGCCGAACTTCGTCTTCTCCGGGTAGAAGGCGGTCCCCACTTCGAATTTCGCGTCCCGGAGGACGCCGGCGAGGCCGCCCGTGGACGACAGCATCGAGGCCGTGGTACCGGCGACGAAGTCAGCTGTCTCGCTGTTCGCAGTCACGTTCGCGTACTTCTTCGAAAAGACCTGGCTCCGGACGTAGTTGCCGGCGTCGATCGCCTGTTGAGAATCGAGGAGCATCTTGAACTGCTCATCGCTGTAGCGGCCACCAAACTGCCAGATGATGCCTTGAAAGGTCCATGCGGCGTAGCTGTCACCCTTCACGTGGGTGAAGGCGTACTCGTTTGCACCGGCTTTGGCCTGGAGCTTCGCTCCCCACTCATCCATCTCGTCCCACGTTTTCGGGCCGCGATCCGGGAGGCCGGCCGCCGACCACTTCTGCTTGTTGTAGTAGAAGAGGGGCGTGGAACGGGCGAACGGCATGGCCCACTGTTTTCCGTCGTACTGATAGTCCTTGAAGAGCGTGTCCTGATAGTCCGCCGTCTCGACTTTAAGCTCCTTCAAGAGGTCATCCATCGGCGTGATCGTCTTGGCGAGGAAGTACTTGAACCACCAGACATCGGAGAGCATGACGACGTCGGGGATCTGTTTCGCTGCCAGGCCGGCATTGAACTTCTGGGACACTTCGGCGTAGTTGGCGCCGGCGGTTTCGAGTTTGACCTTAATGTCCGGGTTCTTGGCCTCGAAGCGCTTGATCAGCTCTTCTTCCACAGCCTTGGAATTGGCCGGATGGACGCTCCAGAAGGTGATCTGGGCGGCCGGCTTCACGCCGCCGAACTTCGTGGTCGTCGCCGGGCTGGCCGAATTGCCGGCCGTCGAAGCTGGCCCGGTGGTCGCCGGGTCCCCGCCGGTGGTGTCGTCATCGTCATCGCCGCCGCAGCCGACGAGGCCCAAAGCCGCAGCTCCGCCGGCCATGCCGAGGAGGTGCCTTCTCGTGAGTTTGGACATGAAAGTACTCCGTTCCCCTGTTTCGAATTGCCTGTGCACCGCCACCAGGGCGGGAATCACCCCTTCACGGACCCGGCCGTCAGGCCTTCCACGATGTGCCTCTGGGCCCACACAAAGAGCGCCAGGACCGGCACAATGACGAGCACCGCTCCCGCCATCACCACGCCCCACTGCGTTTGGCCCTCCGAGTTCTGCAACTGCTGCAGACCGAGGGGCAGCGTGCGCACCGTGTCATCTGTAGCGATGAGCAGCGGCCAGACGTAGTCGTTCCACTTCTCCACCACCGTGATGAGAACAAATGCGACCAGCGTCGGCCGCGACATCGGAAGGACGACGCTCCAGAGCATCCGCAAATTGCCCGCACCATCCATCCGCGCGGCCTCGATGACCTCGCGCGGGAGGGTGAGGAAGTGCTGGCGCATAAGGAACGTGCCGAAGGCAACGCCCCCGCCCGGGATGATGATCCCCTGGTAGCTGTTTACCCAGCCGAGTTCCGAGACCAGGACGTAGTTGGGGATGAGCGTGACCTGTTCCGGCACCATCAGCGCGGCGAGGATGCCCAGGAAGATCAGGTTCTTCTTCGGGAAGTCGAGGAACACCAGCGCGTAGGCAGTCAGCACCCCGTTGGTTACCTTCAAAAGACTCCCGAGCGACGTCGTGACGATGCTGTTCACGAAGTAACGCTCGAACGGCACGGCGGTCCACGCCTGTCTGAAGTTCTCCCAGGCGTACGTCTCCGGAAGCCAGGAAATTGGGAGCGTATAGATCTCCTGGCGAGTCTTCACCGATGCCGTCAGCATCCAGAAGAGCGGGGCGCAGATCAGGAGGACGACGCCGGCCACCAGCGCGTACTGCACCGCTAATCCCAGCCACGACTGCCAGGGCATCCGGCGAGAGCGGGCGGCGCCGGCGGGAAGCGGCTGCCGGTTGATCACTGTCATCACTCGACCCTCATGAGTAGTGCACCCGTCGTTCGAGGAACCGCACCTGCAGCACCGTTACAACGAGCAGGAAGACGAACAGCACCGTGGCCACGGTCGACGCTGCCCCTACGCGATAGTTCACGAATCCCTGCTCGTAAACCTGGTAGACCATCGTCTTGGTGGAGTCGAGCGGGCCGCCCTGAGTCATCACCCGGATGATGTCGAACGCCTGCATCGAACCCAGGATGCTTGTGACCAGCAAGAAGAACGTGACTGGAGAGAGATGCGGCAGGGTGATCCGGCGGAACCGTGTGAACGACCCGGCGCCATCGACCCGGGCGGCCTCGTACAGTTCGCGCGGGATTGTCTGGAGCCCGGCGAGGTACACGACGACCGCGTAGCCAAGGTTCCGCCACGTGTAGACGATGATGACCATCGGCATGGCGTAGTTCGGGTCGTTGTACCAGTTCGGCGATGCGATTCCGAGCCGATCGAGGATTGCTGCGACCAGCCCGAAACGCGGATCGAAGACGAAGAGCCAGACGATGCCGATGGCCGCCCCGCTGACCACGTAGGGCGCAAAGAGCACCGTGCGCGCAGCGTCCCTGCCCCGGAGCCTCCGGTTCAGCAGGAGAGCAAGCATCAACCCGAACACCAGCGTCGAGCAAACGGTCGCGAAAGTGAATACAAACGTGTTGCGAATGATGTAGCGGTCAGTTTCGTCCGAGAAATAGTCGGTGTAGTTGTCCATCCCAACCCACGTCTTGGTGGGCGAAATCAAGTCCCAGTTGTAGAACGAAAGACGGAATGTTTCGAGGAGTGGCTTGTAGGTGAAAAGCACGAGCAGGACCAGGTTCGGTGAAACGAACGCCAGGAATAGCACCCACTCTTTCCAGGGCAGTTTTCGCACTCGGCGTCCTGGGATGACGTGTTGCACCTGCGGAAGACTGACTCCTGAGCATTAACGGTATTGCAACAGTCTGCGATCGGAGTGTTAGCAGATCTTCACCTGCCAGGTGAAGCGTCCTCACCATGAACTGGCCGCGAAGGCGCAAACTGACGACAATGGCAGTTCAACAAGAAGGCCCCTCCATGCGGGAGGCGGCCCACGTTAGGCGGATTCATGGCGGCAGCAAACCCACCGGCCCCACCGGCGAACGTCTACTTCGGTGGCCAGGCCGTCATCGAAGGTGTCATGATCCGCGGGCCCGAGCACATGGCCGTGGCAGTCCGCCACCCGAAGGGCCACATCGTCACGCACTCCGAGAAGCTCGGCGGAATCTACACCGGGCGCTCGCGCCGCATCCCGCTGATGCGGGGCGTCGTGGTCCTCTGGGAAACGATGGCCCTCGGTATGCGCGCGCTGAACTACTCCTCGCGCATCGCCTTCGAAGAAGACACGGACGAGAACGGCGAGCCGGCCGAGTTCCCGGAGAAGGTGTTCTTCGGGACGATGGCATTGGCACTCGTGTTCGTGGTCGGGATCTTCTTCGCCGGGCCGATCCTGCTCGCGAACCTGCTCGAGATGGTCGACGCCCACCGCATCGTGATCGTCGCGGTCGAAGGCGTCGTGCGGCTCGTCTTGTTCGTGGGCTACATCTGGCTGATTGGCCTCGTGCCGGATATCCGCCGCGTCTTCCAGTACCACGGCGCCGAACACATGACCATCCACGCCTACGAGGCGCGGAAACCGCTCATCGTCTCCGAGATTCGCCCGTTCCCGAAGGAGCACACGCGCTGCGGCACGAGCTTCCTCCTCGTCGTCGTCTTCGTGGCCCTCATCACCTTCTTCATCTTCGACCTGCTCGTCGACAAGGGGCTCATCGTCCGGACGGCCTCACGAATCGTCTTTATGCCGATCGTCGCAGGCATCAGCTATGAGATCCTTCGCATCGGCGCGCGCTTTGGCGGGAACTGGTTCGTACATGCGATGTTTGTCCCGAACATCGCGCTCCAGGCACTGACCACGAAGGTCCCCGACGACGGCCAGATCGAAGTGGCGATCGCCTCGTTCAAGGCGACGCTGGAAGCCGCGGGGCTTGGACCGATGCCTGAAGAGGACGGCGAACACCGGGAGATTGCCGGAGCGCTGGCGGCGTCCCCGCCGCTGGACTGAAGTGCCACTCGTGGTGAGAACCATGGCTTCGGCGCCTTCACCTGGCATCGTTGAACTCGGCGTTGTGCATTGTCCAATCGTAGAGGGGAGCGGTGTGGTGGGCGGCAATCTTCACGTTATGGCTCTCCACATTATAGAACGTTTGTTCTATACTCCCAGATCCCATGGATGTGGCCTGCCTCATCGTGCCGAACTTCCTCGTGGCACTGGCCCGCCGCGAACATCCCGAGCTGGCGAAACGCCCGGTGGTGGTTGGCGGCGCCCCGGAAGAGCACGCGGCAGTGACCGCCTGTTCGCCCGAAGCCGCGGCTGCCGGCGTCACCGTGGGGACGACGCTCCGCCGGGCGCTGGCGCTCTGTTCGGACGCCGTCTTCCTCCCGCTGCAGGAGGGGTTTGCGCGCGCCGAAGCCCAGGTCCTCGCCGAACTCGTTCGCGACCGCAGCCCGCTGGTCGAATCCGTGGGCCCGGGGCACCTGCACTTCGAAGTCCGCGGCCTCCCCCGCCTGGCGGGCCTCAGTGACGAGGAGTACCTGGAGCAGTTCCAGGAGAGCATTGCCGCGCGCACCCGCCTGCCGGTGCACCTGGGCGCAGCAAGGAGCGTGTTCGCAGCCCATGTGGCAGCGCTCAAGCCCTCACCTCCAGGCCCCCTTCCCCAGGCTCGGGAACGAGGGAGCAACCTGCGCGCCGCGAAATCAATCGTCAATCCACAATCCACAATCCGAAATTGGACGCTTGTACCGGGCGGGAGCGAGCGGGAGTTTCTCGCAACGGCACCCGTGGATGTGTTGCCTGTGGACCCGGTTATGCACCTGCGGCTGCGGCTATTTGGGCTGGAGTGGCTGGGCCAGGTGGCAGAGATACCCATTTCGGCGATGCAGGCGCAGTTCGGGGCAGATGGCACGCGGGCAAGGGGCCTCGCGCGGGGAGAAGACCACTCGCGCATTGTCCCGGAGCGGGAAGAAATACGCGTGACCGAGGAGATCGAACTGCCGGCTCCCGCCGCCACCAGCGAACCACTGGTGGCGGGCACCGAGGCACTCCTCCAGCGGGCTCTCGGGCATGCGGATGTACGCGGACAGACGGTCCGGCGGGTCGATTGGTGGCTCGCACTGGAGAGCGGCGAGCAGGTCACCCGGCGGGTGGTCTTTCGCGAACCCACAAGCGATGTGCGCCGGATGGTCTTCGTCCTCCGCGGGAAGATCGAACGACTCGCACTCGATTCCGCAGCCGTCGGCCTGGGCGTTGCGCTCTCCGGCCTCTGCAGCGAATACGCCCACCAGGGAAACCTCTGGCAGCTCGGCCCGCGTCGCCAGCGCGAACTCGACGACGCAATCGAACAACTGAACACGCGAGCCGGCGAACCACAGGTCTACCGCGTCGTGGAGGTCCAACCATGGTCGAGAATCCCGGAACGGCAGGTGGCACTGGTGGCCTACGGCTCCTGAACCAGCCGAAACCGGCCGCGGTGGAAGCAAATGCACATGGCGAGCCGGACGCTGTCGTTGTCCAGGGCCGCTTCCAGCGCGTCCGCGCTATCCAGGATAGCTGGCGGATCGACGACGAGTGGTGGCGCGAAGAGATCGCCCGCCGCTACTTCGCTGTCGAACTCGAAAACGGCCGCAAACTCACCGTCTACCACGACCTCGTCGGCGGCGGCTGGTTCGCCCAGGCGTACGACGGGCCGCAGCCGGCGAAAGGCACTCCGAACAAGCGCCGCGACTGATCGTAAGCTTCGGTGGCTTCGTACCTGTATCACCACCACGGGAGAACCCCCTTTGAATCGCACCATCCCGGTCACCGAGGCCCAGGCGAAACGTCTGCGCCGGTACAACGCTCTGATGGGCCTCCTCCACGCCGGGCAGGGTATCGTCATCCTCCTGCTCGCAAACGGCTTCGTCCTCCCCGTGACAAGCACATTCATGGAGGGGCCGCCTGGCACCGAGAGCGCACTCCGCCACCTGTTCGATGTCCGCATCGCCCTGGGCGTGGCGGCGTTCGTGTTCATCTCCGCGGCCGCGCACTGGCTGGTCGCCGGGCCGTTCTACGGCTGGTACGTGGCGAACCTCCGCGAGCAGCGGAACTATGCCCGCTGGGTGGAGTACTCGGTGAGCGCCTCGGTGATGATCGTCCTCATCGCGATGCTCACCGGGATCAGCGAGATCGCGGCGCTCATCGGACTGTTCGCAGCGAACGCCGCCATGATCCTCTTTGGGCTCGCGATGGAACACTACGAGCAGCCTGGCCGCCCGAACTGGCTGATGTTCTGGTTCGGATGCCTCTTTGGCGCGGTCCCCTGGCTGGCGGTCGGCATCTACGTCTGGAGCCCGGGGCTCGCTGCCGAGCCTCCAGCTTTCGTCTACGGGATATTCGTCTCGCTTTTCATCTTCTTCAACTGTTTCGCCCTCAACATGTGGTTGCAGTACCGGCGCATCGGGCCGTGGCGGAACTACCTGTTCGGAGAATCTGTCTACATCTTCCTCAGCCTCACGGCGAAGTCCGCCCTCGCCTGGCAGGTGTTCGCCTCGACACTCGTTTAGCAGTGCATTCCACGGCTATGCTTTGGCTGCATGGACTACCAACAGCTGCTTGCCGACCGTACTCGCCTGATGGAGGCGAGCGTCATCCGAGAAATCCTGAAGGTCGCTTCGTCCCCCGGGATGATTTCACTGGCCGGGGGCCTTCCGGCCGCCGAGAGCTTCCCGCTGGAGATCATGGAAGAGCTCATGGGTGCCGTCCTCGGCAAGTACGGGAGCAAAGCCCTCCAGTACGACGCCAGCGAGGGCTGGGGCCCGCTCCGCGAAGCGCTCGTCCCTCACCTGGCCGCCCGCGGCGTGACCACCACCGCTGACGGTGTCCTGATCATGAGCGGCTCGCAGAGCCTGCTCGACGGGATCGGGAAGATCCTCATTTCACCCGGTGATTATGTCGCAGTGGAAGCACCGACTTATCTCGGCGCTCTCCAGGCATTCAACCCGTACGAACCGCACTACCTCGAAATCGAGACAGACGACGGCGGGCTCATTCCCGAATCGCTTGAGCGTGTCCTTTCGGGCCAGCGCGTGAAGCTGGTGTACCTCGTCCCGACATTCCAGAACCCCACGGGCCGCACGCTTTCGCTGGCGCGGCGGAAACAGGTGGCCGACATCCTGAAACGTCACGACACCCTCCTGCTGGAGGACGACCCTTACAGCGACCTCCGTTACTCGGGCGAACGCGTCCCCCCGATCAAGTCGCTCGCGCCGGAGCACGTGGTCTATTCAACCACGCTCTCAAAGACGTTCGCGCCCGGGCTACGGATCGGGGTTTGCATCGCCCCTGAGTTCATCCAACGCTGGCTCGTGACGGCCCGGCAGGGCGTCGACCTCCATACGAACACGCTCGCGCAGGCGCTGGCAGCCGAATACCTGACCGGCGGATATCTCGATCGGCAGCTTCCCAGGATCATCGAGCTTTACGCGCCCCGCCAACTGGCGATGCTCGATGCACTCGAACGCCATATGCCTGAAGACTTCACCTGGTCCCACCCGGAAGGCGGCATGTTCGTCTGGGTCGAAGGACCGAAGGGGTTCGATGCCGTAGAACTCCAGCGACGCGTGCTCGAACACGGCGTCGCCTTTGTGCCGGGGCGGTACTTCTACGTGAACGAAGAGGAGGGTGCGGCGACCCTGCGGATGAACTTCACTGCCGCGGATGCCGCAACGATCGAGCACGCGGTAGGAGTCATTGCCGACGTGATGGCGGAGATGCTCTAGGAACCGGGCGGTCGATCACGCGTTCGGCTCGCCTAACCGAAATCGTGCGAATCCATCTTCTCAATATGCCCTGGTAATGGGCAGGCATGGAACTCCTCTGCGATGATGTTCGGGAAGCCGCTCTGCTCGTTATCGATGCGGCCGCGAACGATGACGAAGGGCGTGCCACGGACGAGTTCGCGCCGGCGCTCCTGAAGCGGCGTGTACACGACGAGATTCGCGAGCCCGAACTCGTCTTCCAGCAGCATGAACATCACGCCACTCGCCGTGGATGGCCGTTGCCGCGTCACCACCATGCCGGCCATTTCGACCATCATCCCCTGGGGCATGCGGTTCGGGTTGTGGACCCCGCCAAGGTGGCGGCTGGTTATCATCCCTTCGTGGAGGAGCGGCCGGACGAGTTGCATCGGGTGGTTACCGGGGCTGAGGCCGAGTTTCTCCACATCCCATGCGAGTGAAAGCCAGGGCGTGAGTGGCGGCAGTTCGACCATGTCCTGCTCGGTGGGGAGGGCGAGGGCGAGCTGCTCTTTCAGCCCCTTCCGGCTTCTCACATGCGAGGGGGCGGCGCGCACTTCAGTGAGAAGCCCCAGCTGCCAGAGGAGTTCGCGCCGTGGCAGGCCGAACTCTTCCATGGCGCCTGCGCGGATGAGCGTTTCGGCCTGCTCGCGCGAGATATGCGCGCGTACCAGCAGGTCGCGCAGCGAGACGTACGGGCCATTTGCCTCGCGCTCGGCGACGATCTGGTCCGGGGTAGTAGCGTAAGCCGGGTCGCGGTGATGCTGGCGGATGTCCTGCCAACCGCCGCCGAGGCCTTTCACCTGCTGCAGTCCCAGGCGGATATCCCCGTTTTCCGGCCAGGCGCCGGCCCGGCTGGCGTTGATCGAAGGCGGCAGCGTCTGGATACCGTGCCGGCCCGCATCCTGAGTGAGCACTTCGACCGAGTAGAAGCCCATCGGCTGGGCATTGAAGAGCGAGCAGTAGTAGGCGGCAGGATAGTGGTAGCGCAGCCAGGTGGACTCATATGCGAGGAGGGCAAAAGCCACCGCATGGCTCTTCGGGAAACCGAAGGCCGCGAACGCCGCCATCTTGTCGAAGGCTACTTTGGCGGCAGCGCGGCTCAATCCCTGGCGATCGGTGCCGGCATAGAACTCCTCGGCGAGCGCCTGCATCGCCTCGGATGAGCGCTTCCGGCTCATCGCCCGGCGGAGCTTATCGGCCTGTCCCGGAGTGAATCCTGCGACTGACGTCGCAATCTGGAGCACCTGGTCCTGGTAGAGCACATGCCCGAGCGTTTCGCCCAGGCACCAGGCGAGCTTTGGAGCCAGTTCCGGATGACCGTAGTCCACCTCGACGTGTTCACCGCGGGCGAGGGCCTCGCGGTAGTGCATGTAGGGCCGGAAGGCACCCGCCATGATTGGCCCCGGACGGATGATCGCCACCTGCACGGCGAGGTCATCAAGGTTTCGCGGCTGTGTCCGCGGCAGCGTCTGCACCTGTGCCCGGCTCTCGATCTGAAAGACACCCATCGTGTCGCCCTCCCGGATTGAGTCGTAGATCTCCGGGCTGTCATGGGGGATACGCCCAAGGTCGACTCGTATGCCATGCACCTCTTCGATGATGTCGAGACACTCATCGACCGCTGAAAGCATGCCGAGTGCGAGGAAGTCAATCTTCACGAAGCGTGCATCATCGGCCGAATCCTTATCCCACTGGCAGACAAAGCGACCATCCATGCGCGCCGGCTCGATGGGCACAACCGAAGACAGGGTCTCTGCCGAGATGATCACGCCGCCGACGTGCTGGCCGATGTGACGGGGGAAGCCCGCTGCCTGCCCGGCCAGCTCCACCATGTCGCGCCAGATTGGTGCGTCGATGAGCTGGCGGAGTTCTGGCACACGTTTCATCTCCTCTGCGATATCGGTTGCGTTGGCGAAGTGGCCGCCGAATTTGTTGAGTTTCGCCAGGACCGGCAACGGCAGGCCGAGGGCCTTCCCAATATCCAGTACCGCGCTGCGAAAGCGGTATGTCGGGAAGGCGGCGACAATCGCCGCGTGCTCGTCTCCGTAGCGGTCGTAGATCCGCTGGAGCACCTGGTCGCGGATGTCACGCGGGAAGTCCAGGTCGATATCCGGGAGCGAGTGGAGCTCCTCGTTGAGGAAGCGCTCGAGGTAGAGGTTGTTGCGTACCGGGTCGATGTGGGAAAGCCCGATGAGGTAGCAGACGATTGAACTGACTGAAGAGCCTCGGCCCCGGCCGACCGGGCGTTCGTCTGGCTGGAGGCGCGGATCGCGCCCGCGGACTTCGACGGCGATCTCATTTACGAGCAGGAGAATGTCCCAGTAGACCAGGAAGAAGCCGGCGAGCCCGTGCTTCGCTATCAGTGTCAGTTCGCGTTCGAGACGTTCGCGCGCCTCCTTCTGGAAGGGGTCGGTCGCCGGGTACTTGCGCCGGAAGGCTGGTCCGCAAATGCCGCGCAAATGACTGTCGAGCGTGGCTCCTTCAGGAACGGGGTAGTCCGGCAGGCGATAGGGAAGGTCACGCGTGAGATCGAACCGGCAGCGCTCCGCGATGGCGAGCGTGTTCTCAATCGCCTGCGGGTAACGCTCGAAACGGCGTGCCATCCCTGCGGCCGGCTTCAGGAAGAACTCCGAGTTGGGCCTTCGCACCTGGTGCGAACTATCGAGCGTCTGCCGATGGCGGACGGCGACCAGCACATCGTTCAGGCGGTGACGGGTGCGCACGTGGTAGTGGACGTTGTTCGTTGCCACCGTCTCGATTCCCAATTGCTCGGCCAGGCTCGCGAGGGCGGCAACCCGCTCCGTATCGCCGAAAACATCGTGGTGCTGAAGTTCGATGTAGTAGCGGTCGCCGAAGATGGCACGATAAGCCGTGGCCAACTCCATCGCGGCACTATGCGATGACGACGCAACGGAGGGGTCGCTGAGGCGGACGAGTTCGGAATCTCGGCAGCCAGAAAGGACGATGAGGCCTTCGTTCAGCTCGAACAGCCACTCACGCTCGACGAGCGGGGTGTCTTTCCCGTGCACCTGGTAGGCGCGGCTGAGCAAACGGCAGAGGTTACGGTAGCCGGTGACATCCATCGCGAGGATGGTCAGGTGAGAGGTTGGGCCCTCACCCTCCGGACCGCTCTCCCGACTTCCTGCGGTCGCGGGAGAGGGGGAGTATCCAATCGTGATTTCCGCTCCCGTGATCGGCTTCAGCCCACGCTCGTTCGCAGCCTTTGCGAACTCCATCGCGCCATAGAGGTTGTCGTGGTCGGTGAGGGCGAGGGCGGGATAGCCCAACTGCAACGCGCGGTCGATCAGCTCATCGGTGGCGCTGGCGCCTTCGCGCAGGGACCAGCAGGAGTGTGCATGGAGTTCGACGTAGGTGGAGGAAGGCCGGGTGGCGTCCATTCGGGCAAGTGTAGAACATTTGTTCGCTTCCGTGTCTGGGGCCCGGGCCAGCCCCGCTCTTTCGACTGTCCACCTGATCATCACGGAGCAGTAATCGGTCGGCGTCCTGAACGTTCGTAATGCGGGCCTTGCCACCCGCGATCGGGGATTTCCCTGTTGCACGCAGCAGAGGGAAAGGACTACAGTGCAAGTCCACTTCACAGTTGGAATGACATTATGTTTGCTCGTCTGGGAATCCTCTTTGCAATGGCGGTCGCGATCGGGACACTTGGGCTCGGCTTTGGCCAGCGCGAGGCCTCGGCCGCGGACAAGGTCGTCACGCTCAACCCGACCTCGGGGATCGTGGGGACGGTGGTGACCGCCGAACTCTTCAATGCCCCACCCGACGACTTCATCACGGTCATCTTCAAGATCCCCGGCGACCCGATCCTGACTACCGGCACAACTGACGCGAACGGCTACGCGAAGTTCACGTTCACCATCCCGTACGTCCCCGGCGGCGGCACCTGGCCGTGTTCTTCACCGATTTCAAGTGCTCCTGCCAGATTGCGACGTACTTCACCGTCATCAACAGCCGTCCGACACCGATCCCCACGGCCACACCAACTGTCCCACTGCCCACGAGCACCCCTGTAACTCCGCTCGCGACCGCAACCGCAACCCCAACCAGGACACAGACGCCGGCCGTGCCGGTGCTTGGCACGGGACAGATCGGCGGCGGCGGTCCCGGCCCCAACCTCGGCATCCTCGCGCTCGGCGCGATGGCCGTCGTGACGGTGCTCGCCTGGTTCGCCGCGACACGCCGCGGACCGGCAAGGGCGTTTGCCCTGGCGCCGATCGATTCTGACCCAACTCCGGACTATTCGACGGACCTCGACCTCGCGACGCTCCACAGCTTGCGACGCGCGCGCCCGGCAGCTCCCGCTGCGCGCGGAAGCGGTGGGTTTGGCTGGGCGCTCGGCGCGGGGCTTGGCGCGATTGCTGGCATCGTCCTGCTACGGAAGAAGTAGGCCGGACTGACCGGGGCCGCTCTTCGACTTGAGCGGCTGAGCGGCAGTGCTCAACGGCTGAGCCGCTGCCGTGACGCCGGCACTGCCTCGCCCTTCAACTTCGCGCTGTATTCCTCGTGAGGGGGGACTTCTTCGCCCACGACATACAGGAAGTAGTACACGCCGAAGTTGCCGACATGCTTGAAGCGTTTCTTGATGTCGGAGAGCTGCGACTCGAACGGGCGCATCGCTTCAAGGTACTTCGCGAAGCTCCCGAACTCTTTTTCGGCGGCGAGCATCGCCGCGGCATTGTGGACCGTAGCTTCGACTTTCCGCCCATTCCGGATGATGCGCGAGTCCGCCAGTAGCCGGTCGGTATCGACGGGTGAATAGGCGGCCACCTTCACCGGATCGAACCCATCGAAGGCCGCCTGGAACCCGGGCCACTTGTTCTCGATGACCTTCCAGTTCATGCCGGCTTCGAAGACCGCCTTCGAGAGCACCTCAAGGTAATCTGCCAGCTTGGTTGGTTTGATCTGGACTGGTGCTTCCATTTGGCGTTCCTCCCCCAAAGGTTGGAGAAGAATGTAGCCCATCCTGCGGCGGCCTGGGCGCCCCTTGCTGCGCTATCCTGTCCTTCGTCGCCGGCATCGCGTTTGGGGAGCTATCGCGGTGACATCTCAAGAGAACTGAGGTGAGATAGCTCATGACCGCTGCACTGGGCGAGCGAGTGGGGACCGGCCGAAACGCCGAGGTGTTCCGCTACGCCGAATCCGACGTAATCAAGCTGCTCCGTGACGTTGGCCCGGCAGCCGGCCTCGAACGCGAAGCGGCATCACAGCGGGCCGCCACCGAAGCCGGTGTCCGGGCGCCCATCGTGCGAGGGATCGAAGTCCTCGACGGCCGGCCGGGGCTGGTCATGTCGGAACTTCAAGGCTCCGACTGCCTGACCGCCGTCGAGAGCCGGCCGTGGCGCGTCTGGGCCATCGGCCGCGGGGTCGGGAGGCTCCATCGCGAGCTGGCGGCGGTGAAGGCGCCGGCCGAATTGCCGCGGCTGGTCGACATCCTCCGGCACGCCTTCGAATCGCCGAAGGTTCCCGAGGCGGCAAGGTCGCGGCTCCTCGCCATTCTCGAAACGCTCCCGGAGGGCGACGCCCTCTGTCACTTCGATTTCCACCCGGGGAATGTCATCGAAGCACCTGGCGGCGATGCCGTCATCGACTTCGCGAGCGCCTGCGCGGGCGATCCGATCGCAGACCACGCGAAGTCCCTGGTGATACTCGGGAGTGGCACGCTGCCGCCTGGCGCCAGCCGGAAAGAACTGGCACTCGTCGCAATCGGCCGAAAGCTGATGCTCGCCGCCTATCGCTCAGGCTATCGCGCAGGCGGAACCGTGGACGAGCGCCTCGTCCGGAGGTGGATGCCGCTGGTCGTCGGGCAGCGCCTCGCCGAAGGCATCGAGGAGGAGCGCGTCCCGCTGCTACGACTGCTCAGCCGGAGCCTGAAGGAGGCCGAGGAGGCGGACTAATCGCGCGGGCGGGCCCATGGAGAACCATCTTCGACTTCCGGCGCCGGGGCCGGTTCAGGCGCTTCAACCGGTTGGGCGGCGGCTGCCGGTTCCTGGCTTCCAGCGGCGCGCTTCTCCAGGAAGACGTGGGCAGGGGAGTGGTCCTCCACCCCTTCTTCCTGGTGCGGATCGGCGGCGACATGCGTGACGCGCTCCGACGCAGGCTTGAACTGTGAGAGGTCGGCTCCAATGAGCGACGAGAGCGCAGGCTGGTCCTCGATTCCCGCCGCGGGTGCCGCTGAGAAGGGGCTGCGTTCCCGCTGTTGAATGCGGTCCCAGACCTCGCGGTGCTGCCCGGTCACAAGGCGGCCGTCTGCCAGTTCCTCCACGCGGCTGGCCATCTCCATCACAAGCCGGTCGTGGGTGCAGGTAACGATCGTGATGCCCTCGGCGCGCGCCAGCTCTCTCAACAACGAAAAGACAGCGGTGGCGGTGGCGGAATCGAGTTCGCCGGTCGGTTCATCGGCGAGGATGAGCGACGGCTCCGAAGCCAACGCACGCGCGATGGCGACGCGTTGCTGTTCGCCGCCGGAAAGCTCGTATGGCCGGTGGTCCGCCCGCCGGCCCAGTCCGACGAAGTCGAGTGCCCGCTTCACTTTGGCCATTCGGTCGCTGTAGCCGACGCCGGCGATGCGGAGCGGCAGCTCCACGTTCTCGCGCGCTGAAAGCAACGGCAACAGCCCAAACGACTGGAATATGAATCCGAGCTTATGGCGCCGCAGCTTGTCGAGCTGGCCCTCGCTCATGGTGTCGACGCGCTCGCCGTCTATCCAGATTTCACCTGAGGTCGGGCGGTCGAGACCTGCCATGACATTGAGGAGTGTCGTCTTCCCCGAACCCGAACGGCCGATGAGGGCGAGGAACTCGCCGCTCTGCACGGAGAGGGAAATGTCGCGGACGGCGAAGACCTCTTCGCTCCCGACCTTGAACCGGCGCGTGACGCCTTTGACCTCGATCGCGCTGCCCGCCATCAGCCGCTCCTCCGCGTGCCGCGTGGGTTAGCCTCGGGACGGACTTCCACGCGGCCCTCGCCCATCAGGACGCGCGCGCGCTCGTGAATATCGAGCCGCTCAAGGTACTCTCGCGGGATCTGGAGACGCCCCGCGGCGTCTATCAGCACGAACTCCTCGTGGACGATCTCGGTCTTCGCACCTTCGAAGTACACACGCCGGTGGATCTCTGTGCTTGTCCGCCCGTCGCGAATGGCGACAACCCGGTCAACCCGGGCGGCGATGTCCGGGTCGTGCGTGACGATGACGACGGTCGTGCCCAGGTCCTTGTTGAGGCTGCGGAAGACGTCGTAGACCGTGTCCGCTCCGACCGAATCGAGTTCCCCGGTCGGCTCATCGGCGAGGAGCAGTGGCGGATTGTTCGCCAGTGCAACAGCGATAGAAACACGCTGCTGTTCCCCGCCTGAGAGTTGTTCGGGCTTGTGGTTCAGCCGGTGGCCCATCAGGACGAGTTCAAGCAAATGGGTTGCCCGCTCGCGCGCCCTGGCAGCGGGGACGCCGTCAAGCACGAGCGGGACCTCCACGTTCTGGACCGCATCGAGGTAGGGCACCAGGTTCCTGCCCGTTTGCTGCCAGACGAACCCGACTTTCTTTCGTCGGTAACGCACCATGTCGCCGGACGACATGGTAAGCAGGTCCTCGCCGCCGACGAAGCACCGCCCGGCGGACGGTGTGTCGAGCCCGGCGAGGATGTTCAGCAACGTGCTCTTGCCCGAACCCGAAGCGCCGACGATAGCCATGAACTCGCCCGCGTCAATCCTCAGGTCCAGCCCGCGGAGAGCTACGACTTCCAGGTTGGCGGTCTTGTAGATCTTGAAGAGGTCTTCGCAGCGAATGTAGAAGTCGTCACTCACGATGAACGCCCCGGGTTGGCAGCTGTTGGTTGCGAGAAATGACAGGCATCAGACTTCCCCGATCCGGAGGGCCTTGTGGACGGCGAGGCGGGAGTAGACCGCTGCGAGTGAGGCGATTGTGCCGAGGAAGACAATTCCCAGCAATGCGTAGACGGTCAAGACCGCGCTCCAACTTACCTGCGATACGAGCGGGGGCACGGGGTCGGCGCCCGATTCGGTAACACCGAGGTAGCCGATCATGAGCCGGCCGAGCGGGAAGCCCAGGAATGTGCCGACGACCACCCCCGCAACGATGACGAAGAGCTGCTCGAAGCTCACGAGCGAAAGCACCTGCCGGCTGGTGTAACCCATCGTCCGGAGGATGGCGAACTCCAGGGACCGCGACTGGACGGCGAGCGTCGCGTAGACAGCGAACCCGAGGCCCGTCAGAAGCAGCACAGCGGCAAACGAGAGGAACAGGATCCCCTCCCAGCTGGCAGCAACCAGCGGGTCGGCTTCCTGGGCGGCGCGGACGTCGCGCCGGTCGAAGAGGCCATCGGCCTGGACGCCTTTGGCCAGCAACTGCTCGCGCTCCATGACACCGGGGGTCGCCGGGGACATCCAGGCGTCGTTCACATAGGCGCCGTCGGCCAGCACGGGCACGACCGAAGCGAGTTCCTGCATCGCATCGCGGTCAGCGACCAGGAGCATCTCGTTCTTCGCCGGGTCGTGCCCGGGGAAGAGGTTGAACGTGCCGACCAGCATCACCTGGACGTATTGCCGGTTCACGTAGAGGGTGAACTCCTCGCCGTTCTCGCGGCCGCTCACCTGCGCGAACTCCTTCTCCGCGAGGATTGGGAGGGGCCCGGGTGCCCGGATTAGCCTCAACCCGAAGAGTGGCGCCACACCTCGCCCACGAGTGAACGAAATGCGCGCTGCCCCCGAGCCTTCGCGCCCGCCGGTGGCGGCGAACGAGATCGTCCCGGGGTCGCCGGGGGTCGAGCCCGTCATCAGGGTGTAGCGCGCGATGTCATCGAACGGCTCCACGACCCTTGCATCGGCGAACCCGTTGGCGGGCACGGCGATGACCTGGGCCGCTGGCGCCTCGGTGGTCTGAACGTCATCGACGATGACGTTGACCCGCTCTGCGACCTGCGGCGGCTGGGCGGTGACGCGTACGTAGACCGCGTCGATGCGGCGCTCCATCGCCGTCGAGTAGGTGAGTCCCTGGCTGAAGCGCAACTGGTTCGGGCGGGTCAGGTCCGCTGCGAAGAACCTCCAGCCCGGTCCCGCCGGCTGGGAAGAAGTCAGCGTGTACTCCCAGAAGAGGCCATCTTCGCCCCGGGTGCGAATGCCGATGGTGGCCACGTTCGGCGCCAGCGGAAACTGGGCCCAAAGTCCTACCTGCCGTGCTCCCGCCGGGATGAGTTTCGGCTCGGGGCGTTCAGCGTCCGGCAGTTTCGTCCGGGCCAACAGTTCCCCGAGCGCGGGACCGGCGAAGTCATCGCGCCAGTAAGCCAGGGTCTCGAACTCCCCCGGGACGACCCCGAGCATGATCACCGACTGGCTCTGGTATTGGGTGAGCTGGTAGGAGCCCGGCGAGCGGACTGCCAGGGAAACCTGTTCGGCTCCGGTAGCCTGCTGCACGCGATCGTGAACCACGTCGTTCGATTGGTTCATGGGCTGGCGGATGCCCTCGAGGCGCGATTCGGCGCCGGCGGTGAAGGCCGACCGGTCGTCGTACCCGCGTTCGAGCGTCGCCCGGTAACCCGCGGCGAACATGCCCACGGCCGTCGCGAGCAAGAGAAGAAGGATCAACCGGCTGTACTGCATCGGCGCGCGGGTCATGCGATTCAGCCCGAGTGCGACCGTCGGGCTCTCGAGGCGACGCGTCGCCCAGGCGACGAACCGCAAGGCGAGCGGGAACACGCGCAAAAAGACGAGCGCCACCATGAGCATGAAGAGCGTCGGCGAAAGCAACAGAAGCGGGTCGGCCGAGAGGTCGCCGAAGAGCCGTTCCGTGACGAAGGATCCCTTTTCACGCAGTTGGTAGAAGAGGAACGCCCCTATCCCGACGAGGACGAGGTCCAGGTAGTAACGGAGGAAGAGCGGCTGCGTCTGGGGCCGAGCGAGCGCGTGCTTGTAGTCGATCGTCGTCTGGCGGGCAGCCCGCCACGCTGGGATGAGGAGCGCGGCGAAGGCAAGGGCGGCGCCGCCCAGGGCCGCCAGGAAGGCGAGCCGCGAGAGCGGCACTTCGAGCGCGGCATTGCCGCTGAGCGATTCGAACGGCGGAGTGTAACCGAGGACGGCGATGCCCAGCTTCGCGAGGAAGGGCCCGATGACTGCGGCGGTCCCGCAGAGCACGAGCCCTTCGATCGCATAGATCGCGATCACCTGCTGCGTGCTGGCGCCGCGGGAACGCAACAGTGCGATTTCCCCCTGCTGACGCTCGACCAGCATCGTTGCCACCATGACCAGGTAGTACAGCGAGATGCCGACGACCTGCAGCATGAGGGCGAACAAGGGCAGCCGCGTGAAGAACAACTTGGTGCGGTACTCGCCGATGATGTCCGGCAGCTTCGTCTCGACGATTGCCCCGTTGACCTGCTCCCGGACGGCCGGGTCGAGGGCACGCGTCCCGTCCTCGATGCGGCGGGCGTTGCGCGCATCGATCTTGCCGATGTCGATGAATCCATACGTTTCGACGCTGCTATCCATGTCCGGGAGATACGTTGCGAGCGTCCCGTTGACCACGCTTTCGGGTACCCAGAAGGGGTAGGTTGGCCACGAGGTGCTGTCCATCACGAACCGGTCGACCTTTCCGAACCAGAACGGGCTGGAGTAGTCGCGGGGTTCGACGAAGCCGACGACGGTCACGGGGACGGGAGCGAGGTCCTGGCGCCAGAAGGGGTGCAGGTCGAAACGCGCACCCAGTTCGATCCCAAGCTTGGCGGCGGCGTCCCTGCCCATGAGGACTTCGATCACCGGCGGCGCGCTTCCGACGGGCGCGTTCGGCTGGCGGCCTTCCACGAGCTCCACTTCGGTCTCGAAGCGGTCCACGAACTGGAGGTGTGCGCGGGGACGGTCTTCGCCCACCGGGAAGGACAGGCCAGGCTCCGACGGGTAGAACGTGGCCGACCGGCCGTAGTGCACCAGTTCCTCGAGAGCCGGGGCGGTGTGCTGGCGAATCAGACGGTCGGTGGTTTCGCGCCGGGCGGCGTAGTCCGGCAGTCCGGGCCGTCCGGAGACCACGACTCGCACGTTGCGGCTGATCGGGTCTGCATTCTTCAAGGCGTGACTCAGGCCGAGGTCACGGATGGCATCGGAGTAGAGGATGACGCTGGACATGAGGGCAGCCGACATGACCACGCCAACAATCACCGTCGCGAGCAGGCGGCGGTTGGCGAGGCTTCGGCGGACAACCATGCGAAGGATGGTCGCGACGGTCTGCATTGATCTGTGGCGGGAGCCTAGCAGCCCGCATGGCGGAGCCGCAAAAGGCGGCCTCGGCCGTAAAGCGCCCGGCGGCAATCGCGGCGCTTGTGTAGAGTGACCCGGATGCGCGGAATCGTCCGGATCTGGCGGCTGTTCTCGCGGCGAAGTGGACGCAACTGGCGGCTGCTCGCAGTCCTCGCCCTCGGGATGATCATGGCTGCGTCGCTGCTCGCGGCGGCACCGGTCTATGCCCGCACGATGGCCGACCTGGGGCTGACCTTCCTCGTCCGGGAAGACCTGAACGACAACCCGGGAAACCGCGTCCAGTTCACGGCGATCCCATTGGCGACGGAAGAAGGCACAGAACTCAAGCGCGCGGTAGCCTCCCGGATCGAAGAGCGGCTCGGATGGTTCGAGGCCTCCAGCTCGCGGTATCTGCGCACCGGCCGTTTCTTCACAGGGCGCGAGGGCGCGGAGATCACGTGGCTGTCGCCACAGGGCCAGCTCCAATCGCTAACTGGCTACGAAGAGCATGTCCGCCTGCTCGAAGGCAACTTTCCGAAGAGCACACCAGCGGGCGAAGCCATCGAGGTCGCCCTCGGCCCCCAGGCTGCCGCCCAGGCGAAACTCGCCGTCGGCCAGACCTTCCGGATGGTGGAAGACTTCGACGACTGCGCCAGGGAACTCCCCAGCCTGGAACGCCCGCCCCCACCACCCTGCACGCCCGTCGCCGGGGTTACCTTTGGCTTTACTGCGAAGCTGACGGGCATCATCGAGCCGATTTCGGAGGATGATGCATTCTGGGTGACCCTGACGAGCATCTATTTCGCGCCGTTCAGTGTCGGCACCCAGGCCGGCGTGGTCGTCCCCATGTTCACCACCGAGGAAACGCTGCTCGGGAACTTCGCCGCCCACAACCCGGGCTACATGGCCGAGACCGCCTGGCACACGTACGCGGACCCGGAACGCCTCTCCAAATCGAATTTCGAGCGCGCACGCGAAGACCTCATCGGGCTCCACGGCGACGTGGAAGCCCTTGGCGGCGCCTCTTTCAGTCCCCTTTCCAACCTCCTCGATGTCTACCGCGAAAGCGCGAGCTACCAGCAGGCGCCGCTCACCATCCTCCTGCTGGAGGTGGCGGCAGTGGCGCTCTTCTACGTAATCCTGATGGCGCTCGTCATCGTCGAACGCCAGGCGGACGAGATTTCCCTCCTGCGAAGCCGCGGGGCGACGACCTACCAGGTCGGTGCCATGTACCTGCTGGAAGGGCTCATCCTTGGCATCCCGTGCCTGCTCGCGGCGCCGTTCATCGCCGCCGTCTCGACCTCGGCCCTCGGACTGACGCCAACCTTCGAGAAGGTGAACGGCGGCGAACTGCTGCCAACCACGATCCCGCTTTCCGCGTTCGCCTTCGCCGCCATCGGGGTCGGCCTATCGGTCGTCGTGCTGCTGGTGCCGGCGATCCTCGTCGCCCGCCGGAGTGCCGTGGCCCGGCGCCGCGAACAGGCACGGCCGGGGGCTTCCTTCCTGCAGCGTTACTACCTGGACCTCGCGCTTGCGGGCGTCGCCGGGTTGTTGCTGTGGGAGCTGCAGGAGAAGGGCACCGTCTTCCAGCCCTCTGCGACGGGCGGTGTTTCTTCCGACCCCCTCCTCCTTGCCTCGCCTGCGATCCTCATGCTCGCCGCAGCAGCACTGCTGCTCCGGTTCTACCCCATTGCGCTTCGCCTGGGAGCACGCCTGTTCGGGCGCAAGGCGTCGCCGGCAGTCGCCGTGGGTCTTTGGCAGGTGGCGCGCAGCCCGGGAAACTCCGCGCGGCTTGCGCTCCTGCTCACCATGGCCGTCGCTGTCGGGACGTTCGCCGCGAGCTATTCGACAACCGCGAAAGCGACATTCGATGACCGGGCGAAGTACGCCGCAGGCGTGGACTGGCGCATGGCGGGAGGTTTGACCAGCAGCATGGGACTGAACGGCAAAGGGAATGACGCCCGCCTCAGCGCCCTCCCCGGAGTGGACTACGCCACGGCCGTCATCCGCATCCCCGGTTCGCCAGCCATCGCCGGGGTTTCGGCACGTTCGTTCCAGGTCCTCGGTGTCGACCCTGACCGGGCGTCGGAGATGCTGTGGTTCAGGGACGACTTCGCAGACCTTTCGCTGCGCGAGATGATGGCGAATCTCGGTGCGCCCCAGCCACTCCGGGGCAAGGCGCTTCCCGCGGGAACCACGAGCCTCAAGATCAAGGTCAGCAGCAGTGATCAGCGGGCGGTCCAGACGCTCTGGGCCAGGGTTGTCGACAAGGACCAGTCGTTCCAGATGCTCGAGTTGGGGACGATGCCAGGCCCCGGCTGGCACGAAATGAGCGTGAACCTCCAGAAAAACCCTGACGGCGTCTATGGTGAGCCGTTCTTCCTTATGTCGCTGATGGTCACGGAGCCATCGAACCGCTTCAACGCCCAGAACCTCGTGATCCTCATCGACGACATCACCGCCGTGGGCGCGGGCGGACAGGAGACGCTCCTGGAAGGTTTCGAAGGCACCGCACCGGGCTGGACGCCGTTGCCGAGCAAACTGGCAAAGCAGGATGTCTTCGAGATCACGCGCGACGGTGCAGCCACAGGCAACAGCGCAGGGAAGCTCACGCGCCTTGCCGGGCAGAGCACTGATCTCTGGGGGCTGTACTACACCCAGTCCACGGTCCCCATGCCGGTCATCGCAAGCGAGTCGTTCTCCGCGTCAACCGGGATCCCTCCCGGCGGCGCCGGAAACGTCGTTGTTGGAGACATCCTGACGCCGATCACCATCACCGCGACCTTCCGGTTGATGCCCACACTCGACACATCCCAGGGTCCCGCCGTCATCTTCAACCGCGACCACCTCCTCTCGTGGATCGGCATCGTCGACGTGATCCAGGCGCCGGGGATCAACGAGGCCTGGTTCTCCCTCGAACCAGGCGCGGACGTCGAGGCCCTGGAGCGCGCACTCAGCGAAGCGCCGTTTTCCCTGGAAGAGATGTACGACCAGCAGAGCCAGCTCGAGTCGCTCGAGCGGAACCCGCTCATCGCTGCCGGTGGCGCCGGAATCCTCTACATCGCCTTTGGGGCGGTGCTGTTGCTGGTAGCGGCCGCGCTGCTCGTGTCACTCTGGGTCTCCGTCCAGCGCCGTCGTGGAGAATTCGCGGTACTCCGGGCGATGGGCCTCTCCCGCGGCCAGGTCGTCCAGCTCCTCGCCTTCGAGTACGCAATTGTCGCCATCCTCGGACTCGTCGCCGGGGCTTACCTGGGCAGGCTCGTCGGCGAGCGGATGCTCTCTTTCTTGAACGTGGACGACGCGGGGAACCGGGCAGAGCCGGGCTTCCTGCTCGAGACGGATTGGCTCCTCGTCATCGCCGGTGGAGCGATCGTGCTGGCGGTCTTCATCGCCGCGATGGTCTTCGCCGGCCGCCTGATCACTCGGACGAGCGACGCCGCGGCCCTACGCACGGAATAGCCGGTACCGACCTTGCTATCTCGCCCCAGCGACGAGTACGAGGACACCCTGTGCCACGTCCGGCGTTCCGTCGGCACGGAGATGGAGGGCAATGCGGTCACCCGGCTGGATCGCCGCAGGTTCTCCGGCGACCAGCAAGCGAATCGGTGCACCTTCGTCCACGAAGATCGTTCCGGGGCCGTTCGCCGTCCGGGTCACGCCGTTTCGGCCATCGAAGGACTCGAGCACGGCGGACACCACAGCCCGCTCGCGGCCTTCACGGGATGTCTCATAGCCGTAGAACCCGTCGGCGAGCGCCAGCGGGCCATCTTCGAAGCTGACGATGCCGGCGGGCTGGCCGAAGGCCAACATCGTGATGGTGTAGTTACGCACCTCGTTCGGCACGGCGATGACGTTGACCAGCAGCGGCGGCTTGATTTCGGCCGGGGTCCCGGTGCGCAAGAACCAGACACGCGTACCGGACGGCAGGTCCAGGTCCAGTGCAGTCGCGTCCTTGGCCGTGCCGGTGGTGACGGTGAGTTTGCCCGCCTGGGAACGTTCGACGTTGTAGGCCGCGTAAGGCAGCCCCGGCGGCGGAACGAACGCATCCAGCGGCGGCGGGGCATCGGACTTCCCGGCTTCGCGGGCAAAGAGCAGCACCGCCGCGAGCGCCGCCATCACGACGAGGAAGATCGCGACCGGCAACAGCCATGGGAACCGGGCGGGACGAGGCAAAGCCGATTCGGTCATCGCGCCGAATCGTAGGCGGCGGAATGCGACGAGGCAAAGCCCAGGTGCCCGGGCCGGCGCCCTCCCTCTGAGCCGGACGGTTCCTTCCGTCCCCGGGAGCAGGTAGCCTGCGCCAAACCACGACCCACGAGGAGTCCCGATGTACCCACCGCTCAGCCGCGAGTTTCCGCCTGTCTTCGATGGGCACGAGGACTTCATTACGGCGATCAAGCCGCGACGCGCCATCTTCGGCCCGAATGGGGGGCGCGACTTCCTGGCGGACGGCGCGGTGAGCACGGATTCCGACGCCGAACGGCGGGGCCACGTGGACCTGCCGCGCGCGATGCGGGGGGGCCTCGGTGGATGCTTCACCTCAATCTACCTTTCGAACGAACGAGCCGAGTACAACGCGCTCGCCTACGCCATCGACGAGATGAACGATGTCTTCCGGGTCGCCGACCGCAGCGACGGGCACTTCCGGGTCTGCCGCACCGCGCAGGAAGTACGTAAGGCCTGGGCCGAGGACGCTTTCGCATCGGTCTTCATGTTCGAAGGTGCGGACCCGATTTCGTGGAGCCTGAAGGAGCTGCGCGTTTTCTACGAAGCCGGGCTGCGGTGCCTGGCGCCCACATGGAGCCGCTCGACGATCTTCGCCCACGGTGTCGCTTTCGGAGGGAACCTGCCGGCGACCGGGCTGACCGACCTCGGCCGCGAACTCGTGCACGAGTGCAACCGGCTCGGCATCATCCTTGATGTCTCGCACATTAACCCGGCAGGCTTCTGGGACATGATCGAGGAGTCGTCCGCCCCGATCGTCGCGACGCACTCGAGCGTCAAGGCGGTGTCACCGCACGTCCGCAACCTGGACGACGACCAGATCCGAGCGCTGGCGAACAAGGGCGGCACGATCGGCATCAACTTCGCCAACATCTTCCTGCGGCCGGACATGCAGGCGAACCGGGACACGCCGCTCGACATCGTACTGAGCCACTTCGAACACATCGTGACGCTGGTGGGCGACGAGCATGTCTCGTTCGGCAGCGACTTCGACGGCACCGACATCCCGGATGTTATCCGAGACGCCGAGGGCTTGCCGGTCATCCTGCGCGAACTCAAACGGCGCGGCTACAGCGAAGCGCGCCTGGAACGCATATGCAACGGCAACTTCTTGCGCGTTGCCGAAGCGGTCTGGCGATAGCCGGAAGACCCGCAGCTCCGCGGGCCTCGGACATCCCGGGGACGGCTAGCTTTCGGCGACGGTGACGGAGTCGATCGTCACCGGGTTCACCGGGCGATCCTGTGCGCCGGTCGGAGCTGTCGCGATCGCGTCGACGACTTCTTCGCCCGAAGTCAGCTTCCCGAAGATGGTGTAGTTCGGCGGCAGCGGGTAGTCCGCATGCATGACGAAGAACTGGCTGCCATTGGTGTTCGGGCCTGCATTCGCCATCGCGAGCGTCCCACGCAGGTACTGGCGGGTCACAGGCTCATCGTTGAAGCGGTAGCCGGGGCCACCACGGCCGGTGCCGGTCGGGTCTCCGCCCTGGATCATGAATCCCGGGATGCAGCGGTGGAAGATGATCCCATCAAAGTAGCCATCCCTGGCGAGGAAGACGAAGTTGTTGACGGTCTTCGGAGCATCGGCGGCGAAGAACTCGGCGGTCATGGAGCCGGCGGACGTCTCAATCACGGCGGTGTAGTTCTTTGCCGGATCGATAACCATCGCTGGCGGGCTGGAGTATTCCTTGGCCATAGGAGGCGTCTCCTGGGAGGTTGTGAATTCAGCGTAAGGGGTTTGGCCGGTAGGCGCGTTCCAGGGGGGCCTCAGCCCGCCACGGAGGCCATCGAGAAGAACGCCAGTGGCTCCTCCTGGCAGGTCAGTGCCATGACCCGCCCGGAGCGGTCAATGTCCACGCCTTTCGGTCCACCCTCTTCGCGGTTTGTTTGTCCGGCCTTGTCAGTCCTTCCACGTTCGAAAGTCGCGGAGTCGAGGACTGTCACCGCCCGGACCGAGTCCCGGGCACCGCTCCAATCTCCGTCGCTCTCGTAGACGTGCACCAGGGGTTCGCCGGCATCGGCGACGAGGATCCGGCGGTCATCGGCCGTGAACCGGAGGCCGTGCGGGTAGGCGGCGCCACGCAGCACGCCGGCGGGACTGGTCCGCCAGCCGAGATTCCTCGAACCGTCAAAAAGCTTGACGTCGTGCGTAGCGTGGCTGCTCACGGCGATCCAGCGGCCATCGTGGCTGACGGTGATACCGTCGGGGATACGGAGCCCGCGGTGGAGCAAGAACGCGGCCCGCGCCGGCCTGAAACCGTCCGGCCCGCCCAGCACGTGACCGGTCACGGTGTGGATGTAGTTGTTGCAGACGAGGAGTCTCCGTACCCCGTCTTCTCCCTGCCAGGTGGCGACCGATCCGGGTGACCGCACCCACCGGGTCAGGCTGCCCGGGACCGTGGCAATCGGCTCCGCCTGGAAGCGGCGGCCGCCGAGTTCGCCCACGGGCAACGTGAAGAGCGCGACCTGGCCGTCCCTGTTACCGACAGCGATCGTCCGGTCATCGAGAAAGTCGATCCCATGAACGAGCCCGATGCCGGGGGACACCAGTTCAAGAAAGTCGTGGACCGTAACTCGGGGGTCCTCCGCGGGGCCTTCGATTCTGACCCCGAGGACGAGGCACAGGCGGCGGCGAAACCCCGCGAGGACGAGGAGCCGGTTGTCCGGGGAGAAGCGAAGGTCTTCAGTCCGCCCAACTGCACGGAGAGCGTCGTGGACGGGTTGGCTGGCTGCGAACTCGAGCCGTGGGATCACACTTCCGGATGATACGCGAGGTTGCCGCGGGCCACGCGCCCCACTGACAATGGTCGCACGTGACGACAGCCACCCTGAACCCGACTGCCGCGAGCCCGCTGCTCTTTTCCGGTGCCATGGTCTTCGACTCTTCGGAGCGGAGCTTTCGCCGTGCCGACATCGCGGCTATCGACGGCCATATCCAGCTTGAGAACGCGGGCAGCATGCCCGGCGCCCGCAGGATTGATTGTAGTGGCAAGTTCATCATCCCCGGGCTCATCGATTGCCACGTCCACCTCACGGGCAGCGGCGATCCGGCGGAACTGAACGCGGCCCGCACAACGCCACTCGCCCAACGCGCGTGGAGGGCGGAAGCGTACGCACGGGCAACGCTCCATGCCGGATTCACGACCGTGCGCGACCTCGGCGCAGCTGACCGGTTAAACATCGAGATGGCGCACGCTGTTGCGGCCGGGTTGATCGAGGGGCCCCGGATACTGGCTGCGGGCCTGGGCGTGACCATGACCGGCGGACACGGTCACGGCTTCCTGGCGACCGAAGCCGACGGAGCTGACGCCGTCCGCAAGGCGGTCCGCGAGCAACTTCGGGCAGGTGCGACCGCGATCAAGCTGTTCGCAAGCGGCGGAGTGATGACCCCGGGTGTCGACCCACGTTCGCCAAGCTTTACCGAAGAGGAGCTGCGCGCAGGTGTGGAAGAAGCTCACAAAGCCTTCCGCCCGGTCGGCGCGCACGCGCAGGCGACTGATGGGATTAAGAACGCGATCCGGGCAGGCGTCGATTCGATCGAGCATGGCGTCTGGCTGGACGATGAGGCGATCGAGATGATGCGCGAGCGAGGAACCTACCTCGTGGCGACCCTGACGGCTCCCTACCAGATCGCCCACCGCGGGCTCGAAGCCGGGATCCCTTCCTACATGGTCGACAAGGGCTGGCAGGTGCTCGAATCCCACCAGGATAGCTTCCGGCGCGCTCTCCAGGCGGGCGTCCGCATCGCCATGGGAACCGACCAGGGCACCCCGGCGAACAAGCCTGGAGAGAACGCCCAGGAGCTGCTCCAGATGACGGCGCTCGGCATGAGTTCCGGTGCTGCCCTGATGGCGGCGACGGCCTGGGCGGCGGGACTGCTGCGCATCGAAGGAGAAGCCGGAAGCATCTCCGGCGGGCTCGCGGCGGACCTTGTCGTGCTGGATGGAGACCCGCTGGAGAACATCGGTGTACTTACGAACCAACGCGCGATTCGCGCGGTAATCCAGGCCGGGCGAATCGTGCGCTCGGACCTCCCCGAAAACGAGGACTAAATCATGAGCCAGCTTCAAAAGCGGATCCAGAAACTGCAGCGGCGCGACGGGCCTGCCATCGGGTTCGGACGCGTCAGCCGCGAGCAGCCACGAGCGATGGCACTCATAGCCACGGCCCGAAATGCCGCCGAGGTCCAGGCAGCGCTTGCGGCCGAAGCGGATGCCGTCGTCGTGGACGCCGGCAACGCCGCCGGCGCCGTTGCTTTGATGCAGGGCATCGCCAGCGACAAGCTCGCAATCGGTGCGCTCCTGGGTAGCCTCAGCGAAGCTGATGCCGGCGTGCTGCGTGATGCAAAGTGCGATTTCGTCATCAGCCCGCTGGACACCACCGACTCCGCGGCGGTCGACACCGAGAAGATCGGTCAGGCGGTGGTTGCCACCTTGGAGATGGAGGACAACACCCTCCGCGCGCTGGCGCCCCTCGGCCTCGATGGGCTGTACGTGGAGCGGGGCGGCGGCGCGATGACGCTTGGCCAGCAACTCGGCCTCGTCCGGCTCGCCTCGTTCGCGTCCACTGGGCTCATCGTGACAGTGGAAGTGGGCGCATCGGTGGGCGAGCTTCGCGTCCTGCGAGACTCCGGGACTGTTGCTGTGGCCGCTCCCGCCGGGACATCGGCCGAGGGCATGAAGGCGCTCAGCGACACGCTTAAAGCGGTGCCGGCCCCGCGGAAGAACAAGCGCGAAGGTTCCGACATCGCGCTGGTGCCCGCCGCGAAAAACGGCGACGAAGGCGAAGAGCACGAAGAAGAGGAATAGCCATGCCACAGGTTGCGGTTGAACGCGACGACCGTGTCGCAATTGTCACGATCACGAACCCGCCAATGGGTTATATGGATTCGGGGACGGTTCCCGAACTTGGCGCCGCGATGCTCGAACTCGAAGCCGACGAGTCCGTGCGGGCGGTGGTCATCACGGGCGGGCTGCCGGGAGTGTTCATCCGCCACTACTCAGTCGCGGAACTCGGCGCGATGTCCACTGTGCTGCGGGAACGGGGCACCAGCGTAGATATCGAGAGCCGGCTCCCCGAGCGGGACCTGGACCGGGTCTTCCGCCGGATGGAGACCATGCCGAAGCCGGTCATCGCGGCGGTCAACGGACTCGCCATGGGCGGCGGATTCGAGCTCATGCTCGCCTGCGACATCCGCATCGCCGAGGAAGGCGACTATCAGATGGGCCTACCGGAGATCACGGTCGGCATCCTCCCTGGGGCCGGTGGCACCCAGAAGCTCTCGAGGCTGGTCGGGATGGCGCGGGCGCTGGAGATGACACTGCGTGGCCGGACAGTGTCTCCGCGCGAAGCCCTGGCCCTCGGCATCGTCCAGGAATTGGCGCCCGCGGGAGGCGCCCTCGAGGCGGCGTTGACGATGGCCCACGAGATGGCGGCGAAGCCGGCGCGCGCTTCCGGATATATCAAGCGCCTGGTGCGGGCTTCGGTCGAAACCCCGTTGGAGGAAGGCCTCGCGCTCGAACGCACGCTGTTCCTGGACCTGATGACCACGGAAGAAGCACACCAGCTGATGTCGAAGATGAATGCCGAGAACCTCGACATCCGCCAGCTCTGAAGCAGAGACGTTCCGGGCGGCCCTCGGCGCCTGGTACCGCGCCAACGGCCGGCACGGGCTGCCCTGGCGGTTGACTCGTGACCCTTACGCGGTACTCGTTTCCGAAGTCATGCTCCAGCAGACCCAGGTCGAACGGGTTATCCCGCACTACGAAGCATGGTTGGCGCGCTGGCCGACCTTTGCCGCGCTGGCTGGCGTACTGCCGGCCGAAGTCATCCGGGCCTGGCGCGGGCTGGGGTACAACCGGCGCGCACTCAACCTCCACCGTCTGGCACGCGATGTGGTCGAGAATCACGCAGGCGAACTTCCGCGCGCTCCCGTGGTTCTGCTCGGCCTCCCGGGCGTCGGCTCCTACACCGCCTCAGCTGTGCGCTGCTTCGCGCGAGCGGAACGCGTGGTGGTCACCGACACCAACATCGCCCGCGTCATCGCCCGTTCCCGCCTCGGCGTCGCGACCCGGAGAGATGTCTCCGCGGAATCGCTGGGCGAGGCAGCCGGGGCGCTCCTCCCGGCAACGGATGTGCGTGATCACAACCTTGCGCTCATGGACCTCGGCGCAGTGGTCTGCCGCGCCCGAAACCCGGACTGCGAAGCGTGCCCGCTCCGGGGTCGCTGTTCGTGGAAGACCGCCGGCTCCCCAGCAGCCCGGGCTCCCGCCGGGCCGGCGCCGAAGTTCGAAACGACGGCGCGCTTCGCCCGGGGCCGCATCATCGACGCCCTCCGGGAAGCCCCGGCGGACATCGACGAACTCGCGGCAATACTGCCCGGCCTGCATTCCGAGCGCACGGGTATCTACCTCGCAGCGCTGGAGAAGGACGGCCTGGTCAGCCACGACGCCGCCGGTACCTGGGCGCTAGCGTAGAACTCCCGGTTACTTGCCCGTCCAGTTTGGGGCGCGCTTTTCGGCGAACGCACGTGGCCCCTCGACCGCATCCGAACTCGTCCGGCGAGCCATCTCCCATTCATAGCGGGCGGTTGCAGCCTCGGGTAGCGGCAGGAGCAGGCCGCGCATCGCGGCTTCCTTGGTGGCACGCACGGATAGCGGCGCGCAGCGCACGATGTCGGCCACCCACGCGTCGACCGCGTCGTCGAGCTTCGCGAGCGGCACGACTTCGTTCACGAGACCCATCTCGTAAGCGCGCTGAGCCGGGATATGGCGTCCCGTGAGCAGGTAACCCATCGCTTGTTTCAGTGGGAGGTGGCGCGGAAGCCGGTGCACGCCGAGTGCCCCGGCGATCAACCCGCGGCGCGGCTCCGGCAGGCCAACTTCGGCGTGGTCGGCCGCGACGATGATGTCGCACGCCAGCGCCATCTCCAGGCCACCGCCCAGCGCGAACCCGTTGACCCGCGCGATCACGGGCTTGAACAGGTCGAACCTGTTCGTGATACCCCCGAAGCCGCCCGCGGGCATCGAAAGGTCCGGTCGCTCTTCCCGCGAAAGCCGCGACATCTCGGCGGTGTACTTCAGGTCATTCCCCGCCGAGAACGCGCGGTCGCCTTCGCCGGTGAGGACGGCCACCCAGGCGTCGTCGTCATTGGCGAAATCATCGAAGGCTCCGCCCATCTCCCGGCTGGCGTGGGCGTGGAGCGCGTTCATCACTTCCGGCCGCGTGATGGTGATGCGGACAACATGGTCCTTCTTCTCGTACCGGCAGAACTGCATTGAGACTCTCCGCATGGTGTGGTGCGGGGAGTCTAGAAGGACGGGAGGAGGAACGCGACTTCAGCGTGGCCCGCGCGGCTACGGCGTCTCGGCGACAGCTTCGATCACGGCGTGCATGACTTCGCGCTCGCGGTCACGCATGAATCTGCGATGGTCGCCGTGCAGGCCATCCGCGATCGAATGTTCCTCCGAGACGAGGTCATCGACGCGCAGGAGTGCCGCGGCGCGCCTGGCGCCAAAGTGCTTGGCGACAGCAAAGGTCGCCGCGGTCTCCATGTCGACCCCGTGCCAGCCGTGGCGCGACCAATCGGCGATCACGTCGCGCGATTCGGCGAGAAGCGCGGGCGTGGAGTAGATCGCGTGCTCGTTGAACGGGATGCCGCGGGCGGCGAGCTGTGCTGCGATGGCGTTCGCCAGCTGTGGCGTGGCATCAGCAAGGATCCCCTTCGCCAGGTACCAATCCGAAACACCGTCCTGCCGTTCAGCATGCCTCGGCACCACCACGTCGCCGAGGTCCGTGCCGAATTGGAGGGCTCCATACCAGCCGAGCTGGACGACCGTCTTCACACCGGCGCCACACCAGGCGTGGGCGGACATCGCCGCCATCGGACCGCCGAAGCACCCTGAGAGTGCGACCCGTGTTCCCCTGTGCTCGCCGGTGTAGTACGGGACTCCACTGGCACTCGTCTCCGAGCGCGAGAACGTGGCGTTCTCGAGGTAGCGCGAAAATCGCTCGGCGCCCCGGTGCACATCGAAAACGCCGAGCAGGAGCAGGAGTTCGGGCAAGTCGTCCGGACCCAGTCCGAGCATTTTCTGGTGATCTTCGGGCCCGAGTTCCCTGTACATCGCCTAATCCAGCGCGCAGGCATCGAGGCCTGCTTCCCACCCATCGTTGAAGGCGTCGATACGCTGGCCCGGAGTGCCGTGAGCCTGGGGATCGAAGAACGGCGTATCGCGCGGGTCCCCGACGCGGAACAGCGCCGTAATGCCCTCTTCGAAGTCGCCTTTCTCCATGAGTCCCCGGGCATCGGCGTCGGCCGCCCAGACGCCGGCCAGGCAGTCTGCCTGGAGCTCGGTCTGGATGGTCAGTAGCGTATCGTCGTCGAGGATGCCGAGCAGCGATTGGACCAGGTGGCCCCATTCGTGCGCAATGATGAGCACGGGTCCGAAGTCGCCGTTGGAATCGAGCTCGTCGCGGAGGAAGTTCAGGTCGTAGTAGATCGAGTGGTCGGCGCCGCAATAAAAGGCGTTGTTCAACAACGCCTTGCCGCAGTCGGTTTCAATCTCGGTCTCGTAGGCTTTGAATTTGATCGGCGGGTCGTACGTCATCTTCTCGAACGCGAACTGGCCGGCCCAGAACTCATCGACGTCGGCTCGCGCAAGCTCGACCAGGTCGGCGATGGTCGCGGGACAGCCGTCTTCGGGATCACTTCCCCAGATGCCCTCGTCTTCCTTGTCGCGGTCGCAGTCGTCGCGGCTGTCGCGAATGCCGTCGCGATCGCGGTCCTTCGGTTCGGAGTCGTCATCGTCGTCTGAGCCGCCGCCACCGCAGGCGACGCTGAGCGCGGAGAACGAAACGAGGGCCAGGAGGGCGAAGAAGAGCAGGGCGGGGCGCCGAATCACGAGTACCTCCGCGGCCAGTGAGCCGCTTGTTCGGGACAAAATAGCGCCACCCGGCCGGGTGGCGCTATCGGGCCGCGCGGCAAAGGCTGCGGTTACTTCTTCACCGGCGGGACCTTCGGGGCCGCTTTGTGGTCGGCCTTCTGCTTGTTGGTCTTCTGGGTGTTCTTCGGGCTCTTGTCTCCCATGTCAGGCTCTCCTTAATCGCAGGTATAGGCAGAGTGGATGGTAGCGGAGCAAAACGAGACTGAAAAGACGGAACGGCCGGAAAGTGGTCACTACTCTGGCAGCAGCAACATCGCATCGCCAAACGAGTAGAAGCGGTAGCCCTCGGCCACCGCCCGGCGGTAGGCATCCAGCACGAATTCTTGCCCGGCGAGCGCGCACACGAGCATCAACAACGTCGACTTCGGCAGGTGGAAATTCGTCATGAGCGCGTCGACCACCCTGAAGTCGTCGCCCGGGAGTATGCGCAGGCTGGTCCAACCGTCGTACGGAACAATTCCTCCGCGTTCGCGGGCAACATGCTCGAGAGTCCGGACGACCGTGGTCCCGACAGCGACGACACGGCGGCCCTGGGCCTTTGCCCGGGCGATGGCCGCGGCCGCACCTTCTGGCACCGTCACGTGTTCGGCATGGAGTACATGGTCGCGCGGGTCATCGGCAACCACTGGTCGGAAGGTGCCCGGCCCCACGTGGAGCGTGACCTCGACCCGCTGGATGTCCCTTTCAGCGAGTGACTCGAACAGCTCCTGCGTGAAGTGGAGGCCAGCCGTGGGCGCGGCGGAACTGGCAGGTTCGCGCGAGTAGACCGTCTGGTAGCGTTCCGGGTCGCCCGTGTAGTCCTTGATGTACGGCGGCAGCGGTATCGTCCCGGCGGAGGCGGGGTCGAAGGAGCGTTCGAATTCGAGCACCACCGGGCCTTCCGCCCGGAATCGCACCGTCGCCGCGAGGGGCCCGTCGCTGGCTTCGAAGATGAACCGGCGGCCCGGCCTCGCCTGGCGAGTGGGCTTAAACAGCACCTCCCACAGGCGGTCGCTGAACGGCCGCACGAGAAGCGCTTCGACTTCCCCGCCGGTATCGGGACGCCTCCCAAAGAGCCGCGCCGCCATCACGCGGGTGTCGTTCACCACAAGCAGGTCGCCGGGCTTCAGCAACGCGGGCAAGTCGCGCACGGTCCGGTGCTCGACCACCCCGGAGCGGAAGCGAAGGACCATCAGCCGGGCCGAGTCGCGCGGCTCGGCCGGTTGTTGGGCGACCTGGCCAAGGGGGAGGTCGAAGGCAAAGTCATCGGTGCGCACGGATCCGAGCATTGCGTCTTCGAAACCACCGGTCTACGTTGGCCACATGGCGAGCGAAAACGGCACCGGGACAGCCGGCTACACCGCCGAGCGCCTCGAAGCGCTGGCCGCGAACCGGCTGACGCTCGACAAGAGCGCCGTGCGCAGCATCCGCGCCGATGAAATCGAGATCACGAAGAGCGCCGTCGCGTTTGCCCGGTTCGACCACGGGACGATCCGGCAGGGTTCGGCGGGGGTCGTCATCGGCCGCTCCGTGGCAATGGATGAAGTAAGAACGGGGATCCTGATATCGCCTGTGGTGCGCGGCGATGTGCACACGTGGCTCGACATGCGCTCGGCTGTGGCTATCGGGTTTGGGATGGTGATGGGGAAGGCTTTGCTTGCCGCCGGCCGTGCATTGGTGCGACGGGTGCGAGGCTGAGTTCCTCCGCCGGGATGATCGTGTTTGCCTGATCGGTCCGGAGCTGTCCACACGCCGCCGAGATTTCCGACCCTTTTTCAACCCGCGTCGTGCAGTTGATACCCGCGCCAACAAGGATCCGTTCGAACTCCAGCACCGCTGCCCGCACAGGGCGGCCGAACCCGCCCGCCGTCGGGTTTACGGGGATGAGGTTCACGTGCGTGGGCGTGCCGCGGAGGAGCCCTGCGAGTTGCCGCGCGACCTCCGGGGAATCGTTCTGGCCGGCGATGAGTGCGTACTCGAAGGTCACCCGGCGTCCCGTCGCTTTGAAGTAGCGTTTCGCCGCAGAGACGATTTCCTGGACGGAATGGGGGCCGGCGGTGGGCACCAGGCGCTGCCGGAGCTCTTCAATGGGGGAATGCAGCGAGATCGCGAGGCCTACCTGCAGCCCTTCCGCCGCGAGCCGATCGATGGCCCGGATGACGCCCACCGTCGAAATCGTGATATGGCGCTGTCCCAGCCCGAACGCGCGCCCATCGGTGAGGATGCGGACGGCGCGCACCGTCTCGGCGTAGTTCGCCAGCGGTTCGCCCATGCCCATGAACACGACGTTCGTGACGTGCTCACCGCGCTGCTTCAGCAGCCGGGCGACATGAATCACCTGGCTCACGATCTCGCCCGCCGAAAGATTGCGTTCGAAGCCCATCTGGCCCGTCGCACAGAAGACGCAGCCCATCGCACAACCTGCCTGAGTCGAGACGCAGACGGTCGAACGGGGATGCTTCTCGCCGGGATCCGGATACTGCATGAGGACTGTCTCGATCGGTGTGCCGTCCGCCATCCGCAACAGGAGCTTGGTCGTGTTCCCATCCGCGCTCGCTACCCGCCGAACCTCCGCCGCCGGCGATAGTCGGTAGCGGGAGGAAATCGCTGCCCGCCCCTCGGCAGGCAACTGCCGGATCTCTTCCACGCTCTCCGGGAACTCCCGGTAGAGCGCTTGCAACACCTGGTTCGACCGGTAGGCCGGCATGCCCAGTTCCGCGATGAGCGCGTCCATCTCAGCCGGAAGCAGGTCGTAGAGAGAAGGTGGTATCACTGAGGTCATCCGAGGCCGGCTTCGGGAAGAAGGTTTCCCCGCTCACCGGCAATAAACTGCGCGGCGCTCAGCCGTTTGCCGCCGGGCCGCTGGACTTCCTCGAGCACGAGCCAGCCCTCGGCCAGCGCGATCGCAGGAGCCTTTTCGATCACCTGCAACGTACCCGCGGGAGCCGGCTCGCCGCTTGCCACTCGCGCCTGCCAGACTGACAGCCGGTGCTCGCCATACATGACGAAGGCGCCCGGCCACGGATTGAAGGCTCTCACGGCTCGTTCCGCTCCGGCAGCGGTCATCTCGGCACGGAGCCATCCATCGTGCTTGGCGATCAGGTGACAGTAGGTTGCCTCGGCTTCGTCCTGCGCGCGTGGGATTCGTTCGCCCGCGACCCAGCCGGGGAGCACTCGCACGAGTTCTTCGGCCCCCAGCGCGGCCAGTCTGGGTTCCAGCGAAGCCGCTGAATCGTCCGAGAGAATCGGGACTTCGATCCTGGAAATCACCGGCCCAGCATCCATTTTCCGGACAAGTTCCATGATGCTCACGCCCGTCAGGTCTTCTCCCGCGAGGATCGATGCGACGATGGGGCTCGGCCCACGCCACTTCGGCAGCAGCGAGGCGTGGACGTTCAGGCAGCCGCGCCGCGGGATCCCGAGGACGGCCTGTGGCAGGATCTTGCCATAGGCCGCCACCACGAAGACGTCGGCTTCGGCGGCCCGCAGGCGCTCATAAGCGGGCGCGTCGCGCAACGTTTCCGGTTGAAAGACCGGGATGCCGAGTGCTTCGGCGGCGACCTTCACGGGCGGAGGATGGAGCCGCCCGCCGCGGCCGGCCGGCCTGTCCGGCTGGGTCACCGCCATCACCAGTTCGTGCCCCGCGGCAACCAGCGCTTGCAGGCTGGGCACCGCGAACTGTGGAGACCCCATGAAGACGATGCGGGACACTCGATCTGTCATCGACGCCACTCCTGGACGTCGGCAAAGCGCAGCGAGCTGGCGAACAGCACCCCGGACATCACATTCTTCAAGTTATCCGGAAAGGCGTAGACCGAGTGGGGATAGGCGATGACGACGCCCGGCACCAGGTCCTGCCAGATCTCCTGGAACTGGCGGTAGCTGTCCTTCCGAGTCTCAAGGTCGTTGGTGGTGCGCCCCTTCGAGATCAGTTCATCGGCGACAGGGTCTTCGAAATTGGCGAGATTGAGTCCGGCGGTCCCCATCTGCGAGCTGTGCCAGCCGAAGTAGGGGTCCGGATCGGCGCCCTGATCCCAAACCGCGAGCGCTGCTTCGTAGCGACGTGGCACCAGGTAGTCCAGGTGGAGCACAGTGAAGGTGGTGCTGGAAACGGCCGCCCGAATCCCGAGTGTATTCAGCTGGGCAGAAAGCTCGTTTGCGATAGCGAAGCGGACCGGATCGTTGTCGACTCGGATCGTGAAACGAAATTCCTGCCCCTCCTTCGTCAGGATCCCGGTCGACGGTGATTGCACCCAACCGGCTTCGGCCAGCAGCACCCGTGCTCGAGAAATGTCCTGGGAGACGGCGTCATACTCCTCCGTATACGCCCAGGTGCCGGGAGCGATTGGAGAGGACGACGGAGTCGCGGCGCCCACGAAGTTCTTCTGAACGATCGCCTCACGGCCGATCCCGAAGGAAATCGCCTGGCGAACACGCTGATCCCGAAACAGCGTGTTCCCGGTGTTCAGGTAAAGCAACAGTTGCGAGGAGCGCTGCAGTTGAGAAGTGACCGTGTCCTTCACGCTATTCAGGTCAGACAGCTGGCCTTGGGCCGGTGAAGTGCGCACGAACACTCCATCGAGGTCGCCCCCCTGGAGGGCGCGTGTTGCGCTGGCATCGTCGCTGAAGAACCGGAGGGTGAGACGCTGGACCCCCGGGCGCCCCAGGTGGTACCGGTCGTAGGCGACGAGCCGTGCCTCGCGCGAATCCAGGGCCTCGACTTTGTACGGGCCGGTCCCAATCGGGTTCGCGTTGAAGGTCGCGTCGCTCAACTCCCGGACGGGGATTGCGCCGAGAAGGTGCTCGGGCAGGATGCCGACCGTTGCACTCCGGGCGAGGAACGGAGCCGAGGCCTGGCGGAGGTGGACAACGAAGGTGCGTTCATCCGGGACTTCCAGCTCGGCGCCGCGCCAGCCTTCCGCCAGGAGGCGGTCTCCGGTGAAATCGCCATCGGTAAGCGTCCGGACGGTGAAGAGCAGGTCGCGCGAGGTGACAGCGGCGCCGTCGTGCCACTGGAGGTTGCTCCGCAGTTTGAACGTGTAGGTACGGCCCTCATCGGTCACCGCGGGCAACTCGGCAAGATCTCCGAGGACCTGGCCGTCGCCAGCGATCCGCACGAGGCCGGAGAAAACCAACTGGCTGAGGTCGGCGTCCACCTCATTCGCGTTGGCGAACAGGGGGTTCACGCGTTGCCACGTGCCGGCGACACCTTCGGTGTAGCGCGATTGGTTGGTGAGGACGACGCTATCGCCGCCCGAGAGGCGCAGGGCCAGCGCACCGGCAGCCGCAAGTGCCGCAGCGATCAGGAATGCTGCAAGGATCACGGTTCGGCGCGAGTGCGCGTGTTCGCCGGGCATAGGCAAAGTGTTACTTCTGCGAGTAAACGCTCAGAAAGGACACGAGTATGAACGCGAGGACCAGGAGGATCGTCGCCTGGAAGAGCGTCCGCTCGAGGCCGCGCTTTGTGCGGTAGACGGAACCGCCCGACATGCCGCCGAGCGCCGCCCCAAAGCCCGATCCCTTCACCTGGAGCAGGACGACGGCGATGAGGACGAGGGAAATCGCGATTTGAAGGATGTTCAGAAGCACTGGCGTTACCGTGTAGCGACGAGCGGGGCTTCTGGAGTGGGCCGCCGCTGTTCGATAGAGAGGATGTCCCGGTTATCGTACAGGCGCATAAGGGTAGCGGCGAGTTTCTCCGGATCGTGCCGGTACCGGTTCTCCTCCGCCACAACGTCCGCCTGAACCAGGCGTAGTCCTTCGAAAGCACGCAACGCATCGTTGGTTATCGGTACGGCAGTCGAGTGCCACGCTTCAGGCAGCTCGGAAGCGATGTTGTTGTTCGCAAGGACGACGTTCAGGATGCCCCGGCCCGTGTGCCGCTCCAGCGTCTCGATGTGGTCGCCGACGCTGAAATTGTCGGTTTCTCCGTGCTGCGTGGCGACATTGCAGATGAACACCTTGGTCGCTGAGGTCTGGAAGAGCGCCTTCTGAATGCCGCTCACGAGCAGGTTCGGAAGCACGCTCGTGTAGAGGCTCCCGGGCCCAATGACGATGAGGTCAGCATCGAGGATCGCCTTCACCGCGTCCGGATGCGCCTCCGCATGTGCCGGGTTCAGGTAGAGGTCCCGGATGCGGGCGCCGTGCTCGGTGATGTTGTGCTCGCCATGGACCATCTCGTCCTCGTGCGTGCGCGCGCTCAGAGTCACATCCTCCAGGGTGGATGGGAGGATGCTGCCGCGGACATTCAGGACGCGGGATGCTTCATGGATCGCTGTTTCGAAGTTCCCGGTGACTTCGGCCATCGCCACGATGAAAAGGTTACCGAACGAATGGCCTTCGAGGCCCGTGCCCTCCGTGAACCGGTACTGGAAAAGCTTCGACATAAGCGGCTCGGCTTCGGCGAGCGCCGCGATGCACTGGCGAAGGTCGCCCGGAGCAACCACGCCGAACTCCTGGCGCAGCCGGCCCGTGCTGCCGCCATCATCGGCGACGGTGACGATGGCTGTCAGGTTGCTGGTATGCCCCTTGAGCCCGCGGAGCAGTGTCGAAAGGCCCGTCCCACCGCCAATCGCGACAATGCGCGGACCGCGCTGGAGGAAGCGCTTGTTGTAGATGGTCTCAGCCAGGCCCGGTGTTTCGCTGCGATGGTCGGGCCTCACGAACGCGAAGAGCAGCGACTCGTTCAACTTGTAGATTGCGATGAGCACGGTGCTCAACGAGAGCGACATGAAGAGAAGCCCGCGGCCCCACCGGGGCATGAACTGCAGTGTGAGGTAGTAGAAGATGCCGGGCAGTTCGGCCTGCAGGTACGCTTCTTTCAGGACGTAGGCGATGCCCAGGCCCATGAGAGAGACGCCGAACAGCAGGAGCGCGAGCCACCGCTTGATGTGCATCCCCGGGTACAGCCACTTCAGGGCTGAGTGGTCGCGGATGGAGCGGAGCGTCATCGGTTGGGAGTGTACCACCGCGGCGCGATATCGCTCTGAAGACTAAACATTTAGCTCCTTTTCGAGCAGCCCGGTGACGACACCGGCGTTCGCCCGTCCGCGCGTTTCGCGCATGACCTGGCCGACCAGGAACTTGATGGCGGTCTCCTTGCCGGCGTGGAAATCGGCGACGGCCTTCGGATTCGCGGCTATGGCCGCCCGGACGGCTCCGAGGAGCTCATCCTCTCCGCTGATCTGGGCGAGCCCGGAGTTCTCGATGATCTCTGAAGCCGGCTTGCCCGTCGCGATCATCTGCTCGAAGACTTCCTTGCCGATGTTCGAGGTCACTTTGCCCTCATCCACCAGACGAACCAGGCCGGCCAGATGTTCCGGCAGAAGTGGAAACTGCTCGATGCCTTTCGCGGCCGTGTTCAGCCAGCGGCCGACTTCGCCGAGCACCCAGTTCGCCGCAAGCTTCGCGGAACGCGAAGGATCGAGACCGATCGCCCTGGCAACGGCCTCGAAGTATTCAGCCCGCTCTCGATCTTCCGTGAGACCGTCGGCCTCATGCTCTGAGAGCCCGAGCCCGATGAATCGCAGCTTTCTGGCTTCGGGAAGTTCAGGGAGCCTCGCCTGGATCTCGCCAACGTACTTCCGGCTGAGTTTCAGGGGAGGCAGGTCCGGCTCCGGGAAGTAGCGGTAGTCGTTCGCATGTTCCTTCGTGCGCTGGCTGACGGTCTCGCGTGTGTCATCCACCCAGCCGCGCGTCTCCTGCGTAATTCGCTCGCCGCGGTCCAGCATGCCGGCCTGACGGACCTCTTCGAAGGCGATGGCATCGTGAACTGCCCGGAAGCTGTTCATGTTCTTGACTTCGACCTTGGTCCCGAAAGCTTCGGCGCCGACGGGCCGGAGCGAAACGTTGGCGTCGCAACGGAAATTGCCGTCCTCCATGTTGGCCTCGCTCACGCCGATGTACCGGAGGATCTGGCGCAACCGGACGAGGTAGTCGCGGGCCTCTGCGGGCGTCCGCATATCCGGCTCGCTCACGATTTCCATGAGCGGCGTGCCCGAACGGTTGATGTCGATCAGGCTGTAGCCCTCTCCCGTGACGGCGTCGGTCCGGTGCAGCAGCCGCGCCGTGTCCTCTTCCATATGGACGCGCGTAATGCCGACGCGCCGCGGGCCAGCGCCTTCAGGGGCGATATCCAGCCAGCCGTCGCTGCACACGGGCAGGTCGTACTGAGAGATCTGATAGCCCTTCATCAAGTCCGGATAGGGGTAGTTCTTGCGGTCGAACTTGGAGAACTCGGCGATGCGGCAATTGAGCGCAAGGCCCGTCATGACGATGTATTCAATGGCCTGCTCGTTGATCACCGGAAGCACGCCGGGCATCCCGAGGCAGACCGGGCACACATGCGTGTTGGGGTCGGCACGGGCGTAATCGGCACTGCAGCTGCAGAACATCTTGCTCTTGGTAATGAGCTGGCAATGAACCTCGAGGCCGATGACGGTCTCGTACCTGGTAGCAACGGCGGTCAAACAGCATCCTCCACCGGGTCGCAAGACCAGTATCGAGCCGAACGCCTGAAGACGAAAGGCCGTGCGGGAGTCAGAGCGGGCGCGCTCGACAGGGCAGGGACCGAGCGCGGCAAGGGCTCGTGGTCCGCAATTGGGGCAGCGCGGCACAATCCCAACCGTCCCGATCGCACCGCCCTATCCGCCTGGACCTCGCGCCGCACCAGTTCGTGATTCTCGAATAGAGGCAGCCGGGCTAAACGACGAAAATGGCCCGGCCGTCGCCGGCTGCCTTCACTCGCCCGATCCGCCAGAGCGGGACTCCGTCCCTGGCGAAGGCCGCTTCGAGCACTCTTGACTTCCTCGGCGACGCGGCGAGGAGCAGCCCACCCGACGTCTGCGGGTCGAAGAGTAACGCAGCCACATCCGGGTCGACGCCATCGGCAAAACGGACATGCGGCCCGGCCCAGTCCCGATTCCGGCCCTCACCGCCGGTGTGCACACCCATCCGTGAGCATTCCAGGGCGCCCGGGAGGAACGGCAGAGCCTTCGAATCCAGCGTCACGGCCACTTCGGACCGGGAAACCATCTCCCACAAGTGGCCCAGCAGCCCGAAGCCCGTGATATCCGTCGCCGCGTGCACCCGCGCTTCGCGTGCCAGGTGGCTGGCATGCCGGTTGAGCCGCAGCATGGAGCCGGTCGCCGCTTCGACCCATGCCCTGCCGGCTTTGCCCTCGCGTTGGGCCGAAAGGATGGTCCCGGTGCCGATCGGTTTCGTCAGGTAGAGCGAATCCCCCGGCCGCAGCCCGGCCTTCGAGAAGAGCCGCCCGGGGTGGACGAGGCCGAGCACGCTGAGCCCGTACTTCGGTTCGTTATCCCAGACTGTGTGGCCTCCCGCGATCACGGCCCCGGCTTCGCGGACCTTCTCGGCGCCGCCCCGGAGGATGGCGGTCTGGACTTCGGTGGGAAGATCCTCCGGAAAGGCCGCGATGTTCAGTGCGAGTACGACCTCGCCGCCCATCGCGTACACATCGGACATGGCGTTAGCGGCCGCGATGGCGCCGTAGGTGTGCGGGTCGTCGACCACGGGCGCGAAGAAGTCGAGGGTCGCCACGACGGCGGTGCTGGCGTTGATGCGGTAGACGGCGGCATCGTCGGGCACGCCAAGGCCGACCAGCACGTTTCCGTGGTTGGCCGCATCGAACAGACCGGTCAGCGGCGACAGCACCTGCGCCAGGGCCTCGGGCCCCGCCTTGGATGCTCAACCACCGCAGGTGGTCAGCTCGGTCATGCGGAAGAGTTCTTCACGCGTCACCGTTGCAAAGCGTAGACGGTTTCGCCGGCGAAGATCTCGGACGACGCCCGCCCTGACGGCGCCGGGCGGGGATGAACCAGCGGCGGCCCCCGGACTGACACCCGCCCGGCGAGCGGCGATACTGGAATCGATGTCCGATAACCTGTTCACGATGCTCTCGGCCTTCCGCCAGGGCTCCGCGGCCACACCCTTCGAGAACTACTGCACCACCGGCCTCGCCTACTTCCTCAAGCGCGGCCACCGCATGCTGCAGGCGCTCATTTCGCACGCCGCCGGGGCCGGCACCGAGGAGCTGGTGCTGGTCGAAGTCCAGCCCCGGATGGCCGACGCCGGCGTCGCCGACCTCCTCCTCACCTACGAAGGCGGCCGCCGTGTCCTCGTCGAGGTGCAGATCGAGTCCGGCGCCGACGAGAGCTTGCTGCCCGCCTTCGAAGCGGTGGCGCGCCAGTGGAGCGAGAAGCCAGCCTTCCTCATGCTCGGCCTGCGCGCGGAAGGCGTCCCGGCGCCGTGGGCAGCCGTCACCTGGAGCGAAGTCCTCGAGGCGCTGGACGGCGACCCGGACCCGGTAGCCATCGAGTTCAGCGAATTCGTCCTGCGCGACATCCTCGGCCTCGGAGAGGTCCCGCTGGAGGAGGCGCTAAGCACGAACCGTCTCTACGCCCTCGGCGGCGGCGCGGTGCGTCGGTTCTTCGGCGACGGAGCGCGTTATGTGAACAGTGCCTCGCGCCCGATGCATGGCCAGTACCGCTACCTGGGCACGACCTTCTCGCCGGACGGCGGCGACATGAACTACTGGATCGGCTTCGTGAATGAGACCATCCCGCTGGGGGAGCACTACCACCTGATGCTGGCGAGCAAGGAGAAGCCATTGCTCTTCCCGGCGGAACAGCCGCGGGCCACGGGCGACTGGAAATGGCCGCACTGGACGGGGATGGGCCGGGTTGTCCGGCCGGTGACGCCAGCGATGTACGAGGGGTTGCTGGAGCGGACGAAGCGGAAGTAGCCCTGGGCCGCGGAGAGGGATCCGGCGAGTACCTTTGGGGCCGTGGCCGACAGGGGGCGCGCTTGCGGGGAGCGGTGCTCCCGCGCCGGGGGTTTCGCGCGCACTTCTTTTTTCCGACCTCTTCAAGTGGTCACAAGTAGTCCGCTCAGATTCGGGACGTGCGACTACTTCCTGACCAGTTGCCACCTGTTGGGCGACTTCTTGCGCCGCGCGAGTGGTGACCTGTTGCGTGGCCGCCCTCACCCCCCAACCCCCTCTCCCAAGCTTGGGAGAGGGGGAGCCAAGGCGACGGAGTGCGTGCCCGGCGAGTTTGTGCAAGGAGATGCGGCCCATGGGGTTGAGGTTGCGCGGGGAGGGGCGGAGCTGGAAGGGCCGGTCGGCGCGGGGAGCGCCCTCGTCCCCGGCGGCCTTTCCCGACTCGTTCCTGGCGGGCGAGAGGGAGCGCCGTTCACGGGGTACGGCGAGTACCTTTTTTGGGCGATGGTCAACGGGGCGCCCGCTCGCGGGGGGCCGTGCTCCCGCGCCGGGGGCTTCGCGTTTTCCGGGGGGCCGGCCGGCATCGACCGGTGCCCGGGAGACAGGAGTTGAGAGCGTGGCCGGCGACCGGGCGAAGTCCGGGTTGCGCATGGCGCGAGCGGCGACGGAACGCCGCGACTCCACGGGGTGCGGTGTGGGGCGAGCGTCTGCGGGAAACGGAGAGCCTCCCGCGCGGGAGCACGGGGTTCCGCGAGCGGGCGGGCGGGTGAACGTAGCTGCATCAAATCCCCGCGCGGGGCGCGACACCCACTCGCTGACGATCTCAGGCGATGCAACACACCGAAACTCGTGAGGATCTCCTGATCCGACACAGTCTCCCCTTTCTCTAAAGCCCGGGAGACAGGAGTTGAGAGCATGGCCGGCGACGGGGCGAAGTCCGGGTTGCGCATGGCGCGAGCGGCGACGGAGCGCCGCGACTCCACGGGGTGCGGTGTGGGGCGAGCGTCTGCGGGAAACGGAGAGCCTCCCGCGCGGGAGCACGGGGTCCCGCGAGCGGGCGGGCTGGTGAACGTAGCTGCATCAGATCCCCGCGTTTTCGCCCCTAACCGGGGCCTTTGCTACCCTCGAACTTCAGCCGCCGTTTCGCGCGGCGCCCCATCTTCTCCCCACGGATTTTGCCCATGACCAGGGTCGGCATCATGGAAACGGCCATCCGCGATGGCCATCAGTCGCTGCTGGCGACACGCATGCGCACGGAGGACATGATCCCCGCCCTCGAAGAGATGGACGCCATCGGCTACCACAGCATCGAATGCTGGGGCGGCGCGACCTTCGATACGTGCATGCGGTTCCTGAAAGAAGACCCCTGGGCACGCCTCCGCGAAATCAAGAAGCGGCTGAAGAACACGCCAACGCAGATGCTCCTCCGGGGGCAGAACGCGGTCGGCTACCGCCACTACGCCGACGACGTCGTCCGGCAGTTCTGCGAGCGTTCGGTGGCGAACGGCATGGACATCTTCCGCATCTTCGATGCGCTGAACGACACCCGGAACCTGGAGACGGCCTTCGATGCGGTGAAGCGCGCGGGGGGCCACGTCCAGGGCACGATTTGCTACACGATCAGCCCGGTGCACACCGTCGACACGTTCGCGAAGCAGGCCGACGTGATGGTGCAAATGGGAGCCGATTCACTCTGTGTGAAGGATATGGCCGGCCTCCTTAGCCCGATGATGGCGAAGGCGCTGGTCAGCCGGCTCAAGGCCGACCACCCTGGGATGCTGGTCCAGATGCACTGCCACGACACCTCGGGGTACTCCGAGATGGCGTACCTGATGGGGGTGCAGGCCGGGGCCGATGTGATCGACTGCGCGCTCAGCAGCCTGGCGGGCGGCACCAGCCAGCCAGCAACCGAAACGCTGGTGGCCGCACTCGCGGAGGACGCAGAACACGCGACCGGCCTGGACCTCGAAAGGCTCGGGAAGCTCTCCGAGTACTTCCGCGGAGTCCGCCGTAAGTACTGGAAGTTCGAGAGCGGCCTCCTCGGGATCGATGCCGGCGTGCTGGCGCACCAGGTGCCCGGCGGCATGATCTCGAACCTCGTCGGCCAGCTGCGCGAACAGGGCGCAGAGGCCAGGCTGCCGGAAGTGCTCGCAGAGAACGCACGCGTCCGTGCGGACCTCGGCTTCCCACCGCTGGTCACGCCGAGTTCCCAGATCGTGGGCACGCAGGCCGTCCTCAACGTCCTCACGGGGAAGCGCTACGGGAATGTGACGAAGGAGACGCGGAACCTCGCGAAGGGCGCGTACGGCGCGACAGCCAAGCCCATCGAGAAGGACATCCTGGACCAGGTGCTCGGCGGCGAAGAGCCGATTACCCATCGACCGGCCGATGACCTCGCGCCGGAGATGGCGGAGGCGACCGAACAGATCGGCGACCTGGCCGAGGACGTCGACGATGTCCTCAGCTACGTGATGTTCCCGCAGCCGGCGAGGGAGTTCCTCCAGTGGCGGAAGGAAGGCGGTGGGCCGGAGCGGGAACTCGTCGCCGCAATCGTCGGCGCGATGGTGATCGGCGAGAAGAAGGCACAGGCCGCACCTATCGCGATGCAGCCCGTCGTCGTCGCGAACGGCGAAACCCAGGCATGGCGCAACTACGGCCGCATGCGGCAGATGCGGTAAGGAGAGGGAGCATGGCGACGGTAACCATCGGTGGTCGGAGTTACGAAGTCGAAGTCCGCGGCGAAACCGTGGTCGTCGACGGCCACGAGTACCCCATCAGCGTGAAGCAGGACGCCGGCACCACGACCGTGAACGCAGGCGGCGTCCCCTACCGTGTGCAGCTTCCCGCCGCCGGCGAGCGCTCCAGCGGGATGGCCGTCCAGGTCGACTACCGGCCGTTTACCTTCGAGTACGAAGGTCGCCTCGGCGGGGGCCCGGCGCCGCGCGAACGGAAAGTCTCGGAAGCCTCGGGTGGTGGCGGCAGCGCTGCCCTCGTGAAGGGCGGCGTAGCCGCCCAGATCGCCGGGCGCATCCTCAGCATCAAGGTCAAGGTCGGCGACACCGTTGCCAAGGGCGATGTCCTCCTGCTCCTTGAGGCGATGAAGATGGAAAACGAGATCAAGTCGCCGACCGACGGCATCGTGAAGGACATCCCGGTAAAAGAGGGCGACCGGGTCTCAGAGGGACAGGTCCTGGCGGTCGTCGAAATCGACTAACCGGAGACTGACTCCGTAACCCAGAACAGACAGGGACAGCTGCCCTGTCTTCGTCTCGACGGAAAGCGGGTCAGGCGCCGCGGAGCGTCTTGAGCTGGTTCGCATGGTCGGCGAGGTGCCCGGCAAGGATGCCGAGGATGCCGGCGATGGGCTGTTTGCCGAGCCGGGGATTCTCGATTTCCTGCGTGAGCTGGGCATCCTGCACTTGCGAGACGACTTCGATGAGTGCCGCCTGGCTTCGCTTCGTCTCTGCGATGCCGGTTGCGAGATCGGGGAACGCCGGACGAGAGAGCGCCGGGGGCGTCACACCAATCGCGTTGGCGATCCCGGCTGCGAAGAACGGGCCGGCGCCGGCGATGTGTTCAGCGACCTGGCGAGCGCACCAGGCGGCCTCGCCGTCGGCTGAGCCAGCTGGTTTCACTTCCCAGACCGATGCGCACTGTTCGAGTTCGGCCAGGTAAGCGGCGAAATTCGACTCGATTGTGGACTTCGCTTCAGCGGCAGATGCCAAGTGGAGTACTCCAGGATCAGATTGGGCGGTAGTGTGGTCGATTCAGTTGCAACAGGCTACCGACCTGCCGCCCGGACGGTGTTTCCTGTTTCCGAACCTTCGCTATGATTCTGGGACGAACAACATCCGGGGCTGGCCCCGAAGCACCGTGGAGCAGGAATGCTGGCCTATCTGCCTTTTCTCATCAGCGCGAACAGCCTCGGCGTCATCTGTATGCTCATTTTCCTCGCGACTTCGATCATCTTCACGATCCCGATGTTCGCGACCCGTGGCGGCACCCAGGTAGCCTGGACCGGCGTAGCCGGGTTCCTGCTCACCGTGGAACTCGCCGTCATGGTTACACTCGTCGTACTCGTGAGCCGCGGCGACATCTGGCAGTAACCGGACGCTGCGATCGCAGGGCGTCCTCCCGGCTCATTGGTCTGCCTGACCGCACTCGAGAGAGAGGCCATGCTGCTGCTGTCCCGGCGTCGTAGTCCGGGCACGGCAACGGTCCAGCAAGATCGGGGAACGATCCGCCCTGCGACGCCTTAGAGCAGCCGCCGGATTGGCTTTCTTCCCGGGCGCGGGTCGTAGTTGCTCTTGAACATCTCGAGCTTGTCGCGCTCGATCAGGTACTTCCCGGCGAACAACGTCGCCGGGATCTTCTTCTGCTTGATGAGGCGGCGAAGGCTCTGTGGGTGGATGGCGAGTTCGCGTGCCGCCTCGACCAGGTCAAGGTAGTTGTCGAACGGTGTGATGATGGCCATGGTTGGGCGGGACCTCGGGGTGTGTTCGGCCAAATCGCTCAATTGCTTAGGCGAAAGAACGGTAGCACCACGTTATGACTATTGTCTACTCCCCCTAGCAATTGGGGGATTCCGGCGATCACGGAACGGTATTGGCGACAAGACCAGAGACCTGGCACAAAGAAGCACGGCCGGGTTGGGCCGTGCTTCGGGGATGAGCGGTTGCGAGATTACTTCTTGATGACGCCCGGTGTCTGGAAGTTGACCTTCGGGAGCTGGTCGCCGCGGATCTCGAGCTGGATGAAGACCATCGTCGCGCCGTTTTCCAGGAGCGGCTGACCGATGACGACCTGGTAGTCGAACGCCGAGCCAGGGATGCCGGCAGTCGCCGCGTGCTGTTCGAGGAGTACGTTGCCTGCCGCCGGCGCGGAGAGCGGGAGGCCCACCTGATCGCCCACGCAGGCGTCAGCTGTGGTGCACCCGGCATCGGTCATGAAGACGTGGACAGTGCCATCGAGGCCGAGCTTCGTCGCGCTGCCGGCCGGGAACGCGTAGGTCACGTCGAGTTGTTTCGCCGTCGGCGCCTTCAGCGTCGGCGCAGCCGCGCCGGTGCCCCAGTCGACGCCCTGCGGATCGGACTTGTAGCGCAGTTCGGCCCAGGCAACGTTGCCCTGGGCGTCTTCGATACGGACCTTGTAGCGTCCGAACGCGCTCGCCGGGACGCTTGTCGTGTGGCTGGTGGCCAACCCGTTGAGTTCTTCGGTATAGAGGGCAGCGGGGCCAACCTGGTTGGTCATTGCCATGACCTTCGCCGTCACCGGCACGTTGCTGGCGAAACGGATGGTCACGGCGCCGGGCCCGGCGTGGCTGCTGCGCAGCCAGAGCACCCGCGGCGATGCCGCCGGTACCGGGTCGTCGGCTGGAGCCGGGGTGACAGGCGGCGCGACTTCCGGTGTGGGTTGCGGCACAGGCGGCGTGGGGTCGAGTTCCTCCTGGATGTTCCATTCCGGCGGGGCGGTCGGGGCCGCCTGCTCCGGCTCGGCCGCCCTGGCACCGCAACCAAGGGAAGCGATTGCGATAGCCAGCAGGGCGCCGGCGAGAACGGGGCGAAGGTTGTGGATGTTCATGGTCTGGTCTCCCGAGTCGATGTCGGGGATTAGACCGGCATCCGGGGCAGTTCTTACATGAGTGCGGCCTGCTCCTGACACACCGCTGCCACCAGTCTCAAGGCGAGGGGCAGAACTGGCCGAGCGACGACGGTGGGTCGCCACTACACTGGATTTGTGGCCTCATCCACCATCTCCGAAAAGATCCGCAAGCAACTGGCAGCGCTACCCGCGCGCCCTGGCGTCTACATCATGCGCAACGCCAAGGGCGAGGTGATCTACGTCGGCAAGGCAGCCAAGCTCAAGGACCGCGTCCGCTCCTACTTCGGCTCGCCCCACATGATGGAGCCAAAGACCCGCGCCCTCCGCGAACACATCGAAGATTTCGAGTACATCGTCGTCGGGAACGCGGGAGAGGCGCTCATCCTCGAAGCCACGCTGATCAAGCGGCACCAGCCGTTCTTCAACATCCGTCTCAAGGACGACAAGCGCTATCCCTACCTGAAGGTCGACGTCCAGAACCCCTGGCCGCGTGTCTACATCACGCGCCGCATCGAGAAGGACGGCGCGCGCTACTTTGGGCCTTACGCCAGCGCCGGTTCGGTGCGGGCGACCCTGGACCTGACGAAGAAGCTCTTCCCCTGGCGCTCCTGCACGAAGGAGATCACGGGCAAGGACGCCCGGCCCTGCCTCGACTACTACATCAAGCGCTGCATCGCCCCCTGCACCAGCTTCTGCACCAGCGAGGAATATGGCGAGGTCATCGAGGATGTCATCCTCTTCCTCGAGGGCAAGTCCGATGATGTCCTCCGGCGGCTGCGCCACCAGATGGAGGCTGCCGCGGAGCGGATGGAGTATGAGCGGGCGGCACAGGTGCGCGACCAGCTCCGCAGCATCGAACGCACGGTCGAGCGCCAGATGGTCTCTACAACGCGAAAAGAGGATGTCGACATTTTCGGCATCGCCCGGGACGGAGACCAGGCATGCGTCCAGGTGTTCTTCGTCCGGGGGACGCAGATGATCGGCCGCGACACGTTCGTCCTTGAGGGCGTGCGCGACGAAGCCGAGAGCGCGGTCCTCGCCAACTTCCTCCTGCAGTACTACGAAGGCGCGCAGTACATCCCGAAACTTGTTGCCATCCCTTCCGACGCCGAAGAGCGCGAGACGATCGAAGAGCTGCTGACCGAAAAACGAGGCTCGCTGGTGGAGGTGCGGGTGCCGGAGCGAGGTGAGAAGAAGCGACTGGTGGAGCTGGCCGGAGACAATGCCAGAGAGGCGCTCTCGCACATGCGGGTCAAGTGGATGGCGGATGCGAACAAGACCGAACAGGCGCTCGAGCAACTGATGGAGGAGCTGTCGCTGCCCGAGATGCCGCACCGGATCGAGTGCTATGACAACTCCAACATCCAGGGCACCAGCCCGGTGTCCAGCATGGTCGTTTTCATCGACGGCAAGCCAGCTACGAACCAGTACCGGCGTTTCAAGGTGAAGACGGTGGTCGGCGCGGACGACTTCGCGACGATGGCCGAAGTTCTCCGCCGTCGCTTCAAGAACCACGCGAAAACAGCGGACCAGGGCGAGCAAGGGGATTCGGCGAATCTCGAAGCGCCCGACCGGGTCGCGGACCGAGGGACCGAAGGCTGGGAGACGCCCGACCTGGTGATTATCGACGGTGGCAGGGGACAGCTCGGCGCAGCGGTCCAGGTGATGCGCGAGCTTGGGGTGCATCACATCCCTGCGGTGGGGCTGGCGAAACGGTTCGAGGAACTCTTCGTGCCTGACGAGGACGAACCGGTCGTGCTGCCGCGCGGAAGCGAAGCGCTCTACCTCGTCCAACGGCTGCGCGATGAAGCGCACCGGTTCGCCATCACGTTCCACCGCCAGGTGCGGGGCAAGAGTTCCATCCAGAGCGCGCTCGACACGATCCCCGGGATCGGACCGAAGCGGAAAAAGGCGCTGCTGCGAAAGTTCGGCAGCGTGAAGCAGATCCGGGAGGCAGACGTGGCCGAGATCGCCAGCACCGTCGGGTTCACGAGCGCACTGGCTGAGAAGGTGAAGGCCGAGCTGTAGGGGGTCAGTCCTGTTCGGGTGTGGGAAACTGCGCCCGCACCTGCGGCTCGGGACCCCAGTCCGCCGGCCAAGCGTCGCCATACGCGAGGATTCCGTGCGCCCAACCGTCGAGTTCGAGGCCCCGGATGCCGTTGGCCCCCAGGATCGTCCCGATGTGGGCCCGGTGTTCCACTCCGTGGACGAGCAACTGGGTGAGAATCGTGGCCGCACTTCGGCTTCCGTCCCGAAGCTGCATCATCGTGCCGGGCTCCGGCAACGAGTCGACCAGTCGGTTGAGGTTCGCGCCGGACTCACGCGCGAGGACTGCCAGGTCATCGAGACTCGGCGTCTCCGAACGAACCGCGTCGACTTGTGGCAGCGAAAGTAAGCTGCGGTGATACCTGAACTCGCTCGAAAGGAGATGCTCGAAGGTCTGCCGGATGCTCCCGAAGACGCCACCTGCCCGAAGGTCGAGCACCTCTTCGGGCAAGGTCCGAAGGAACTCGAGGAGTCCCCGGTTCGCCCAGTTGTTGTAGTCGATCAGGCGGTGAAGGTAGGTGGTCATCGGGCGAGTGTACCGGGGGCGACGGGCCGGAAGCCGCGCGCTGTGCGCCGCCGCGAACTACGCACCTGGGCTGAGCCCCGGAAACCATCCGGGGCCGAGAATCGAGCTGGCCTAGGTGCCTTCCTGCCAGCTCGTGAGGTAGCGCTGTTGCTCCTCCGTCAGGTAGTCGATGGCGACACCCATGGCATGGAGCTTCAGGCGGGCGATCTCCTGGTCCACATCATGCGGGATCTCGTACACCGTCTTTTCGAGCTTCGTATGGTTCAACGCGATCCATTCGGCGCCGAGGGCCTGGTTCGCGAACGACATGTCCATGACGGCGGCCGGGTGGCCTTCGGCAGCGGCGAGGTTCACGAGGCGCCCTTCGCCGAGGAGGTAGAGCTTGCGGCCATCCTGGAGGTGGAACTCCTCGACGGAGTCGCGCACGCGCTTCTTCGCCTCGCTGAGCGCCGCGAGCGCTTTGAGGTTGATCTCGCTGTCGAAATGGCCGCTGTTGGCCATGATGGCGCCGTCTTTCATCGACTCCAGGTGCTGGCGGTCGATGACATTGCAGTCGCCAGTGAGGGTGACGAAGATGTCGCCTTCCTTCGAAGCCTCGGCCATCGGCATGACGCGGAAACCGTCCATCACGGCTTCGAGCGCCTTCACCGGATCGACCTCGGTGACGATGACCTGGGCGCCCATCCCGCGCGCTCGCGAGGCCACTCCCCGCCCGCACCAGCCGTATCCGGCGACGACGAAGTTCTTGCCGGCGAGAAGCACATTCGTGGCGCGGATGATGCCGTCGATGGTGCTCTGGCCGGTGCCGTAACGGTTGTCGAAGAGGTGCTTCGTGTCCGCTTCGTTGATGGCAACGATGGGGTAGCCGAGCGCTCCATCGGCAGCCATGGCCCTCAGGCGGATGACACCGGTGGTGGTCTCTTCCGTACCGCCGACGACACCTGGGAGCAGGTCGCGCCGGTCCTTGTGGAGGACGGCGACGACATCGGCGCCGTCGTCCATGGTCAGCTGCGGGCCGTGCTCCAGCGCCTGGTGGATGTGCCGGTAGTAGGTTTCGTTGTCTTCGCCGCAGATGGCGAACACGGGGATACCGTAGTCGTTCACGAGTGCCGCAGCGACGTCGTCCTGGGTCGAGAGCGGATTGCTCGCGCACACCCGCAGGTCGGCCCCTGCGTCGCGCAGCGTGATCGCCAGGTTCGCGGTCTCGGTGGTGACGTGGAGGCACGCGGTCATGCGGATGCCCTGGAGGGGCTTCTCGCGCTGGAAACGCTCGCGAATGAGCTTGAGCACGGGCATTTCGCGGGCCGCCCACTCGATGCGGCGGACTCCCTCGGGTGCGAGCGCGAGGCTGGCGATATCGCTGGGGACGGTCATTCAGACACTCCTGGGGACGGCGCGGAGGTGTGCCTTCGAAGCGCCGGAGTTCAACGGTTAGTCGTGAAGGCTCACGAAGCTCCCATCATACTTGCGACCACGAATTGCGGCACGAATGCGCCGAATCGATGAGCCCATGCCGGAAGGATCGCGGCGAGCCGCGCTCGCTTCGACGAGCTGGCAGACCTCGCGAAACCCGAGGCGGGCGTAGGCCGCGACAGCGGGCGTGTTGTTCGGGTCCACGGTCAGCACGACGTGGTCGCAGTACTCCAACAAGGCTTCAGTGACGGCGCTGGTGGTTGCAGTGGCGAACCCCTGCCCTCGTGCCGCGGGGTGGGTGAACACGTTCCCGACGACGGCGACGCCCTCCTGGCGGGAGACAACGTGCGTACCGGCGACGGCTACGAGGCGGCCGTCGGCAACGATCCCCCGGTAGACGCCGCTGTCGATGTGTTCCGGGATGTAGTAACTCGGACCGCCCTCACTGCCGTAAAGGGCATTCACCTTGCGGATGTCGATCCCGCTGAGGACCGCGGTGTGGTGTGTGTGGACCGGTGCGAAGGCCGCCCGCGTCACGCCCATGCGGATCATTGGTTGCTGATTCGCGAGACGGTAGTACTTCCGGAGCACATCCAGGTGCTGCGGCTGGCATGTTGCATACGTTTGTGCGGGTCCGGGGTGGATGGAAAGGATCGCGGAGACCGCATCGGGGTCACCGAGGACGAAAGTGGCATCGCCAAGCCCTCCCCGGCTGTGAAGGACGAGTCCGGTCCCGGTCGTGCCACGGGCGTAGAACCAGCGCGTCCGCGGAAACAGCGCGGGCTCAAGCTGGCCAAGCGCATAGGCGGTGTACTCCACTCGTGGCGCGAGAATCGAGCGGATCGTCGCGATGTCGCTAACGGGCTGGACCACATAGTCCAGGCGATGGCGCGAGACGCCCTGCCAGCGAACCTCGCGTTCGGCCATTAGCCATCGACCTCGAAGTGCGTCAGTTCTCGGAAGCGGCGGTAACGCGCCTCCACCTCTTCCCGAGTGAGTGTAAGGAGCCGTGACGGCCCGAATCCCTCGACCTGGAACGACGCCACGGTGGAACCATAGATCATCGCCCGGCGAATCTCACCCGGTGTTACCTGGTTTACCGAATCGAGGTAGCCAACAAAGGCGCCGGCAAACGAGTCCCCGGCGCCGGTCGGATCGATGACTTCTTCGAGAGGGAAGCCCGGCGCGACGAAGTACTCCCCATCGCTAATCAGGGCGGCGCCGAATTCGCCCAGCTTGATGATGACCGTCTTCACACCATCCCCTACAAGGGACCGCCCGGCGCGAGCGATGCTCGGGAGTTTCGCGAGTTCTCGCGCTTCGCTCTCGTTGAGCGTGACGAAATCGGCCAGGCGCATGGTCTCCCGTAGCTCGGCCGGGTTTTCATCGATGAACATCTTGATCGTGTCGACGAGCGTGACCTTCGGCGAGTCGAGCGAGGCGATGAGGTCCCGCTGGTAAGCGGGGTGCCCGGCGGCCAGACAGGCAACCGTGCTGTCCCTCCACTCGGGCAGCACGGGGGGCAGATGGGCGATGCTCACGCCCAGTTCCGGATACCAGGTCTCCCGCGAGTTCATATCGTAGCTGTAGCGGGCCCCCCAGACGCTCGTCTTCCCGCCCTCGATGGTCTTTATCCCGGCCGTGTCGATGTGGGGGTGTTCGAGCTTGCGGCGGTGCGCATCCGGAAAGTCTTCGCCGACGACGGCCAGGATCCGGACATCGGTGAAGAGCGCTCCTGCGAGGGCGGTCGCAGTCGCCGATCCGCCCAGGGAGCGCTCGGCCTTCCCAAAGGGCGTCTCGATGTCATCGAGGGCGACCCAACCGGTGACCAGCATCGTCATGCGTTCTCTCCGAGCCGGCGCGCCAGGATCGGCCGCAGGCGTTCGCGGTTCTCCGCGCCGATGGACGAGGGTTGCGTCACGAGAGCCGAGTCAAGCGCTGTTCGGCACCCGCAGCCCTCGCCGGGGGGCAGCACCTTCGCCAGCTCGCGGACGGCCAGCTGGGCGGTCGCGACATTCTTTGCGAGGGTGGCGAAGACCGTCGTAGCGTCGACGGTGTGGCCCTCGTTCCAGGCGTCGTAGTCGGTAACGGAGGCGAGCGTCGCGTAGCAGAGCTCCGCTTCGCGGGCGAGCTTTGCCTCCGGCAGCGCCGTCATCCCGATGAGGTCGGCGCGCCACTCGCGATGGAGTTCGCTCTCGGCGCGCGTGCTGAACGCCGGGCCTTCCATTACCACGTACACACCGTCGCGGTGGACCGTCGCACCGGCAGCTTCGACAGCCTGGCGGGTCGCGACGCGCATCGCGGGGCAGAACGGTTCGGCGAAGGCGATGTGCGCCACTACGCCGTTCCCAAAGAACGTCGATGCACGGACTCCGCGCGTCCTGTCGATCAGCTGGTGGGGGGTAACGAAGTGGCCGGGCCGGTAATCCTGGCGCAGGCTGCCGACGGCCGACACCGAGAGCACGCGTTCGACACCAAGGCTCTTCAGTGCCCAGAAGTTCGCACGCTGCGGCAACTCGGAAGGGAGGAGGACGTGCCCGCGGCCGTGGCGCGCGAGGAAGGCGACGCGGTTCCCTTCGAGCGTGCCGATGCGGATTGAATCACTCGTTGGGCCGAAGGGCGTCTCAATAATCGCCTCTTCGACCTGGGAGAGGCCGGGCATGTCGTAGAAGCCCGAACCACCGATCACGGCCAGGGGGATGGTGCTGCTCACGAGGCTCCCGCGGGAAGAATGTCGCGTCAGTGTACGCCGGAGAGGCGTTATGCAGTTCCCAGGTGCGCGCGAAGCGCTACCGCGTAGGGAGGACGCACGATGCCGGCCTCCGTGACGAAAGCCGTTATCAACTCTCCCGAGGTCACATCAAACGCCGGGTTAAAAGCGCCAAGGCCTTCCGGGCTCCAGCGCTGGTCGCCGAAACCGCCGACTTCCAGCGCGTCGCGGAACTCGATGGGTATGCGGGTGCCATCCGGGCAAGCGGGATCGAAAGTCGAGCGGGGTGCGGCGATATAGAAGGGCACCCCGTGGCGGGTGGCAACGGCGGCGAGCCCGTACGTGCCTATCTTGTTGGCGGTGTCGCCGTTCATGGCTATCCGGTCGGCCCCGGTGATCACGGCGCCGACCCGGCCCGAGGCGATGAGGGAGGCTGCAGCCGTGTCGGGCAGCAGGCTGGCCGGTATTCCCGCACGTTTCAGTTCCCAGGCAGTGAGCCGCGCACCCTGGAGCAGCGGCCGGGTCTCAGTCGCGTAGCAGTGCGAGAGCCGCCCCTGCTCCCAGGCCGTCCGCACGATCCCCAGGGCTGTCCCGATCCCACCGGTAGCCAGCGCACCGGTGTTGCAGTGGGTCAGCACGGCCGAACCCTCCGGGACGAGGGCAGACCCGTGCATGCCAAGAAGCCTGTCCTGGGCGATGCGCATTGCCAGGTACCCGCGGGCGAACACCCAGAGCGCCTCGGGGCGCCCAGGAAGAGGTACGTCCCGGACCGATGCGACCGCCTTCTGCGCGCCAGTCGCCAGTTCGACGGCCGTGGGGCGAGTGGCGCCGACGCGCTCGGCAGCGGCGGCCAGCGCAGCATCCGACGGACCAAGTGTCTCAGCCGCGATTGCCATCGCCCCGGCGCCGACGATCCCCAGGAGAGGTGCGCCGCGGACCCGGAGCGAAGCGACCGCTTCGCAAATCGTCCCGATTTCGCCCAGGTCGAGCCAACGCTCGTGGTGAGGCAGGAGCGTCTGGTCGAGCACGCGCAACACTGGAGGCACAAGAGCGACGGGGGCAAGCGGTTCCACACCGTGAGTCTAACGGGGTTCGGTGTCCTGGAGCGGAGTAGCTTCGGCGTCAGGCGTAGGCGACCAGGCTGCGGACGGTGTACGACGCGAGGCGTGGCCGGCCCGCAAGCGCCTCGAGCTCTATGGCGAAGATCAACCCTGCGACCACCCCGCCAATGAGTTCGACCAGCTTTGCCGCAGCGAGCGCCGTCCCACCGGTCGCCAGCAGGTCGTCTACGATCAGCGCCCGAGCGCCGGGAGACATCGCGTCCTCGTGGATGTCGAGACGGCTCTCTCCGTACTCAAGGGAGTACTCGACCGACATGCGTGCCGCCGGCAGCTTGCCCGGCTTGCGGACGGGAACGAACGGGAGCCCCAACCGGTCGGCCAAGGGGGCGCCGAAGATGAAGCCCCGCGACTCGATCCCAACGATGCAGCCGGGGCTCAGGTCCCGGGCCATCGAGGCCATCCCATCGAGTACCGCACGAAGGCCTTCAGCGTCGCCTAGCAGCGGCGTGATGTCTCGGAAGAGGATGCCGGGCTGCGGGAAATCCGGGACGTCCCGGATCAGGCGCTTCAGGTCCATGCACCGGATTCTAACGCGAACCAGGCCCAACGCGGCCCCGTCCCGAAGCTAGGCCCGGAGACGGACCGCGTGCGGGCCGTTGTCTCAGGCTACGAAGCCGAGCGGATCCCAGCGGGCGCCGAGGAGCTCTTCGCTGGGCACTCCCAGCCAGCGATCGATGATGGTCGCGTAGACCCTGCGGAAGTCCGTCGTGTACGGCACATTGCCGTTGTCGACGAGGGCCGCAAGGTTCGATGGATCGCCGTAGAGTCCCCTGGTGACGCCGTTCCCCAGGGCAAAGAGCACGCTGCCAGCGCCGTGGTCCGTGCCTCCGTTGGCATTTTGCTGCACCCGGCGGCCGAACTCACTCCAGGTTATGACGAGGACGTCGTCGGCCTTGCCGTGCGCCTGGAGGTCCTGGTAGAAGGCTGTGAGCCCGGCGTCCAGGGTCTCCATCAGCCCCGAGTGGGCGTCGAGTTCATTGTTGTGGGTGTCGAATCCGCCGAGCGTGATATGCCCGACTCGCATTCCCAGGTCACCGACGATCGCCTCCGCGAGCACGGAGAGACCGGAGCCAAACGAGGAGTCCGGGTATTCGACCGCGGGCGTATAGGTCTTCGCCACTTCCTGGAGCATCTTCGAACTGGAGATGGCCGTCTCGACCGTGGTCTCGAGCAAGACACCGTAAGGGGAGGACGACGGGTACTGGTCGTAGAGCTTCAGCATCGTCGCGGTGCGGGCATGTGAGGTGTCGGCGAGCTTGCCACCGACTTTCACGCCGTAATCCGCAGGACTGCGGACCGACGGCACCGAGACCGCAGGCGTGCGCATCTCGTCCGGCGTGGATGAACCGATGTTGAAGCCAAGGAACGGGTCGTGCTCCTGGCTCTCGAGCTTCTCCAGCGTCCGGCCAAGCCAGCCGTTGTCGAGCTGCATCTTCGGATCGCCGGACTGCCAGATAGCCATCGACTTGAAGTGACTGTAGTTCTGTTCCGGGTAGCCAACCCCCCGGACGACCGCGAGCTTGCCCGAGTCCCAGAAACCCTTCAGCCCGGTCAGAGCGGGGTGCAGCCCGAACCCCTGTTCGAGCTTGAGGACATCTGCTTCCGGGATGCCGAGTGTCGGGCGGTTGGAGCGGTAGGTCGCGTCGGCGTAGGGCACGAGGGTGTTGAGGCCATCGTTTCCACCCGCGCACTGCACGAGGATGAGGATCTTCTTATTGTTTGGGTCGGCCACGTAGGCGCCGTTCTGGGCAGCGAACGCGATCGAGCCCTTGAGCAGCGATTGGGCGCTGGTCCCGATACTGACGAGGGCGACACCGCCCTTCACGAAGTCTCTGCGCGAAAGCATGGCGCTCCTCCTTAAATGAGCTGGTATTCCGGGCTGGCGAGGACCAGGTAGGCAACTGCCGCTGCCCGCTCCTGGGGGTTCGTGATGGTCCGTGCGTAAGCGTAAATCGACTGGCGCGCCTCGGGGGCGATGTCGTCATCGACAAGCCGTCGCAGGGCTTCGTCTACTGTTGCCTCCGCCGTCGCCTGGCTGCTAAGCGAAGGGATGGCGACGGCCTTGTTCTTCGGGAAGAGCGTCGCATCCAGGAAGTTGACCCGCCCGAAGAACGTCCCCGAGGAGAGCCAGACTTCGCCGCCCGGCCAACCAGCGACGCTCGGAGGTTCGTAAAGGCGCTGGTCCATTCCTGCCGCGCTTTGCTCGACGGTCAACCAGTCCGTTTCGACTTCGAGTCCGCGGACTGCCCCGACCATGAACTCCAGGGGGCTCCGCACGAGGGCGCGATAGGCGCGCCGCGAATAAAACTCGTCGCTGGTCAGGATCGCCCGGACCACGGCCTTCACGTTGTGGTTCGAGCTATTCCAGACCTCGACCAGGCGGTCGATCGTCGCCGGGTCAGGGTCCCGGTAGGCAAACTCACTGAACAATCGTTTCGTGATGAACCGGGCAGTCGCCGGCTGCTTCATGATGATGTCGACAATGTCGTCACCGCCCCAGTTGCCGGTCTGACCGAGAAACGTCTTCGACCCGGAATCGTGAAGCTTGGTGTTCAGGACGAAGGCCGGTTCGTAAGCACCCCAGAGCTGATCGAGGTACTCGTCGCGTTCTTTTTCGCTCAGGCCGGCGGGCGGCTGCACCTTGGTTGGAGGAGTGAGGCGCCAGCCGGTGAACGCCCTCGCACTCTCGCGCACGTCGTTCTCGGTGTAGTTGCCTTCTCCCATGGAGTACAGCTCCATCAGTTCGCGGGCATAGTTCTCGTTCGGGTGCTCTTTGGTGCTGTCTACCGTGTTGAGGTAGGTCATCATTGCCGGGTCTTTGCTGACCGCCTTGAGGAGCACGTCGTACTGGCCGAGGGCATGGGCCCGGAACAGCTCGTTCTGCGTGATCATTTGCTTCGATCGCTGGAAGCCGATCTGACTCTGCTGGGTAGTGAGGAGGCCGTGCCAGATGAACGTCATGCGCTCTTCCAGCGGCTTCTGGGAATACGACATCCGGTAAAGCCACCAGCGCGACATATCGCGGATGAGCGGCGGCCGCTTGCCATCCAGGCCTCGCCCGGGGGTCGTCAGGTTGAAGTTGGCCGCGGCGATCTTCGCGTCGAGAGCGGCGTTGTCGACGCTCTCGAAATTGAGCAGGCGGTCGGCGGCCGTTTCCCGGTCGAGCGCGGCGAACTCCGCGATCTGCGCAGCCGAACCGCCCCAGCCAGCCCGGCGCAGCAGGTGTGCGGCTCGGACCTTCGGGTCTTCAATGGGCTTCTTCAGTTCGTCGGCCGCGCTCTTCGTGGCATCGGCCGCGAGCCCGGGGACCACGAGGGAGCTTCCGTTCGAGGAGTCCGCGCTGGTGCGAGTGGTGAGCCCGACAACAGCGGCGGCCGTCCCGCCCGCAGCGACGGTTGCCGCGCCGGCGAGCAGCGCCCGTCGAGTGGTGGGCCGCCGCATGAGTGGGGTACGTGGTGTCACAGGTTCTTGCATGGACGTCTCCAGGCCGCTCCAGGGTGAGCGTTATCCATCGTATGGACGCCGCGCCACAAAAGGTGACGCGGCGTTGGGGAATTTTGCGGCCTTTTCAGAGAGTGACGGCTTTCCAACCTCTTCCTAACAGGCCCTCATACTACGCTCGTGGCACTTTCCGGAAGGTTTCGTCCATTACGTGGTGAAGGCAGGTACGAATGACCGGTCCGCGCCGGGGGTTCAGCCGGGAACGCCACCCCTGGCTCAAAGTGGCGTTTTCAACCGTGGCAGCTGCCGGGTTCGTAGGCGGCTGGGCGGGATTCGCGGCAGCGCAGCCGGCCACCGGGGAGAGTCTCGAAGCCGGACCGCTGGTGGACGAGACGCCCGTCCCACCGAGCCCTACCTCTACCGCCACCGCCACCGCCACTGCAGTAGCCACCGCAACGACCGCTCAAGTCACACCGACGCGAACGGCTACTGCGGGGGCGATCCCGACGAGCAGCGCAGGGCCGCCCTTGCTCCCTGCCACAGCGACACAGGGCGCCATCCCAACAGCGGCGCCGGTGCTGCCCACGCCGACGCCCGTGCCTCCGACACCCGCGCCAGCGACGCAGGCGGCTGCATCGCCATCCGCCGAACCGCCGAAGCCAACAGCCTCGGCAACGCGGACCCCGAAGAAGTCGCGAGGGTCGTGATGAGCTGGAAGCTCTCCGGGATCGTTGCAGTGGGCGTCGTCCTCGGCATCGTCCTCGGCCGCATCGCTCAGGACCCCGACACCGGGACCGCCTCGTGGGATGGACTGCGGGCAGCGGGCTTCGCAGGCTACCTCTGCCTCTGGTTCGGGCTCTGCAGTGGAATTGCCGTCCACATGCGCTACCGGCCCGGGCCAATGGCGCTGACCTGGCTGCTCGAAGCGCACCGCATGAGCTCGGCACTCAGCCTCTCGTTTGTCGCCGGACATATCGCCGGGTTGCTGGTCGACCCGACGGTGCCCTTTTCGGTCCTCGATGTCTCCCTCGGGCTGACCGGCGGGTATCGACCGGTGCAGGTCGCGTTCGGAGCCTTCGCGATGTGGATGACCGTCGCGGTCCTCTCGTCGACGGCGTTGTCCTTCCGCCTGCCTTACGCCACCTGGCGCAATCTCCACTTCCTAAGCTTCCCGGCATACGCGCTGGCACTCCTCCACGGCATCACCGCCGGTACCGACGCTTCATCGACGGCCGCACTGGCGATTTACGCTTCGACGGCGAGCGTCGTCGCGGCCCTCGTCGTCACGCGGTTGCTCGGCCGTGGCTGGGTCTCTGCGGCTACCGAGTCCGGTTCATCCAGACCAACTCCCTGAGGTCGTCGGCTCTGCCAAGGGCTCGGTCCGAGACGTCCCTGGGCAAGTGCCCGGCGATGGAATAGAAGGTTTCGGCAGCAGCAGACAGGGCGCTCAGCAACACCTCGCGGTCGCCGGCACGGAGTTCGCGTTCGGCGAACACTTCATCGGCCGTGTATTTCCGTCCGGGCTGGACACGGGCGGATGCCGCCGGCGCCGCCGCCCAGTTCGAACGGGCAAGCGCCTGTTGCCCATGGGCCGCACGCAACACGACGAGCCCGGCGCTGAGGACGGCCATGCCGCTGACGAACAAGACCGGGTCGAACCCGTTGTCGCTTGCGGAAAGCCCGGCCAACGGCGCGATCGAAAACATGGTGTGGGAGTGAAGAGAGAGCCGCGCGGAGGCGCGTTGTGCCAACCCGAACATGGAAGCCTGCCAATGGTCCCCACCACTTAGCGACTGAACGGTACATAAATTTCGGGCCAAACGCCAGATCGTCAAGGTTCAGGCGCGAAACACGAGGTGGGCGGCGGCCGTCCGCCCTGCCATACTCCCCACGCAAATCATGGAGGCTCACCACAGTGGAGTTCGTCTTTAGCCCCGAACAGGAAGTGTTTCGCGAGCGGGTTCGCACATTTATCAAGGACAACTGGACGCCCCCGCCGCGCACGGCACGCCCCGGGGACAACGTCACGAACGAGGCCGAGCGCGAATACGAGAAGCGGCTCGCCAACAACGGCTGGCTCACCATGGCCTGGCCGAAGGAATACGGCGGGCTCGCCGCCAGCCACATGGAACAGCTCATTTTCCGCGAAGAGAGCGGCTACGCCGGTGCTCCCGGCGGCGGTGGCCAGGGGATCAGCATGGTTGGCCCCTGCCTGATGGTCCACGGTTCCGACTCGCAGAAGCGCGAACACCTGCCCAAGATCGCCAGTGGCGAAGTCCACTGGGGCCAGGGGTTCAGCGAACCCGGCTCCGGTTCAGACCTCGCCTCGCTCCAGACGCGCGCCGTCCGCGATGGCGACGATTTTGTCATCAACGGCCAGAAGATCTGGACCTCCGGCGCCCACCATGCCGACTGGTTCCATGTCCTGACGCGGACAGCACCGGACGCACCGAAGCACCGGGGCATTTCGTACTTCCTTGTGAACGCGAAGGCCGCCGGCATCACCGTCAGGCCCCTCATCAATATGCTCGGCGACCACGAGTTCAACGAGGTCTTCTTCGAAGACGTCCGCGTGCCCGCCGAAAACATGATGGGAGAGGAGAACCGGGGCTGGTACGTCGCTACAACGCTCCTCGACTTCGAGCGCTCCGGCGTGAACTGGTCAGCTTCGGGCCGCCGCCAGGTCGAAGAATTGACGAAGTACGCACGCGAGACGGACGGAGCGAACGGGCGCCTCATCGAACAGCGCGAGATCCGCAACGGCCTTGCCAACCTGCGCATTGAGGTCGAGGCGAGCAGGCTCCTCAGCTACCAAGTCGTCTGGATGCAGAGCCGGGGGAAGATCCCGAACTACGAGGCCTCGATGTCCAAGGCGTTCGGCAGCGAGCTCGGGCAGCGCATCGCCAACTTCGGCATGCGCCTTATCGGACTCGGCGCCCAGCGCATCGATGCGAACGACCCTGGCGCTCCGCTCGGCGGCTCGTTCGGCCGCGCCTACCTTCGCACCGTCCCGGGCACCATCGCCGCGGGCACCAGCGAAGTGCAGCGCAACATCATCGCGACACGGGGGCTGGGGCTGCCTCGGGGCTAACGGAGATCGCGGCTCTCCCACCACCGTGCCGGGAGTGGGGGAGCCGTCTTCGAACCTCACTCGTTGGGACGCTTCACAACGCCAGTCCCAAACCTCGCAGGAATGCCTCGTTGTTCGGCTCGCGGCCGAGGAAGTCGCGCACGAGCTGGTCGCCATCGACTGTGCCGCCACGTTCGAGGATGGTGCGGCGGTAGTGGAGGCCGGTCTCGATGTCCATTGGGCTCGTTGCCTCAAAGCGGGTGTACATGTCGTCGCCGAACACCTGCGACCAGAGATATCCGTAGTAGCCCGCGTCGTAGCCGAACAGGTGGCCGAAGCCACTCTGGAAGTGCGTCCCCGGCGTATAGGGGAAGCCCGTGATGGAGTGCAGCGCCTCGAGCGTCGCGGTGCTGTCGCCATCGAAGCCGGGCGAGTGGTAGGCCAGGTCGAGAGTCGCGAAGAACAGTTGCCGCAACGCCATGATCCCGGAGTCAAGCTGCTTCGCTGCGATGAGGGATGCGAGCAGTTCCGGCGGCAGCGGTGCGCCCGTCTCGTAGTGTCGCGCAAACGACGACAGCACGGCTGGCTCCCAGCACCAGTGTTCGAGCATCTGGCTCGGAGCTTCGACGAAGTCGCGTTCAGTCTGGGTGCCGCTGAAGCGCCCGCGCTCGGCCCGCGTCAGCGTCTGGTGCATGATGTGGCCGAACTCGTGGAAGAACGTGTCGACCTCGCCGTGACGGAGTAGCGACGGCTGCTTCGGAGACGGTTTCGTGAAGTTCGCAACAATCGAACTGACCGGGTGCTGGTAGCTGCCGCCGGCGAGGCGGCGGCCGCGGCGAAGGGTAAACGCGGCCGCGTGGCCGTACTTATTCGGCCGCGGGAAGAGGTCCATGTAGAAGCGCGCGAACGGCTCACCCCCGCTCGCTTCGGAGATATCGTAGGCGAAGACATCCGGGTGCCAGCGCGGTGCAGCGGGCGCCTCGGTGAACCTCACGCCCAGGATGTGCTGGTACACGCCGAACAACCCTTCCAGCACCGCATCGAGCGGGAAGTACTTCGCAACTTCGAATTCATCGACCGCGTACTTCGTCTTGAGCAGTTCATTGTGGAAGTAACGCCAGTCCCAGATGTTGATCGGGTCCGCGACACCGCGCGTCCGGGCCAGGTCGTTCATCTGCTGAAGGTCTTCGGCCGCCTTCAGGGTCACCTTCCCGCGCAGGTCGCGCAGAAAGCTGGTGACGGTCTCGCGGGTCTTCGCCATGCGCGTCTCGGTGCGGTAGGCAGCCCAGGAGTCATAGCCGAGCATCGTCGCGATCTCGTTCCGGACCCCGATCGCGTCTTCGAGGATGCCGACGTTGACGGCGCCACCCTTGCGCTGGTCCTTTTCGAACAGCTGGCGGCGAAGCTCACCGTCCGGGCAGTTGGCCATGAAAGGCTGGATCTCCGGGTAATCCAGCGAGACCCTGTACTTCGTCTCGCCGCCTTCTTCGACCTTCGCGAGGCTCTCGACCCAGGCATCGGGCATCATCGCGACCTGTTCGCGGGTGACAAGGATCCCGTCCTCGAAGTCATCGATGTTTCTGCGGAACTGGACGTCGAGTTCAACCAGCCGATCGAACAGATCCCGCACCCGCTGGCGGTCCTCCTTCGGGAGATCGAAGCCGTTACGGCGGTAGTCGCGCAGTTCGAAGGCCAGCCAGCGCGCATCCTCGCCTGTGAGAGCCCTGGCCTCTTCCGTGATGGAGAAGGCCTTGATCGCCTCGTAGAGGTCTTCCCGGAAACTGAGCGCGACCATGTACTTATCGAGCTTCTCGTCCCACTCCCGGGCCGCGTTGCGCAGCGCTTCGTCTGCGGAGACGTAGGCCATGAAGGCGTGCTGCCCGGATGCCCCGGCAACGAGGTCGGTGGCCTCTTCCAGCGGCAGCAGGGTGTTCGCCAGCGTCCTCGGACCCGTGATGCCTACCACCCGGGCGAGGATCGCATCGCAGCCATCCATTGCGGACTGGCAGGCCTCGGCGATCGCGCCGGGTGTGAGCGATTCGAAGTTGACGAGGTCGAGTTCCTGGGTCATGGCCGCCCCTCCTGCGGGTTAGGCTCGAAATCGTAGCGCTGTCCGGCGTCTCGCACAGCGTGGGCGCTTCAACCGTCCGGCGCTGGGCTGTAGGATCGCGGCTCCTACTCCAATCCGAATCGAGACCCAGATGGAACGCAATCCCGAAGAAGCCGGCTTCGACCCTGCCCGGCTGAACCGCATCACCGAGCACCTGGACCGCAACTACATCCAGTCCGGGAAGATCGCCGGCTGCCAGGCGCTCGTGGCGCGGCATGGCCAGGTCGCCTACTTCGAATCGCTCGGCTGCGCCGACGCCGAACGCTCGACTCCGATGCGCGACGACACGATCTTCCGCATCTATTCGATGTCCAAGCCGATCACGTCGGTGGCTCTGATGCAGTTGTACGAGCAGGGCCACTTTCAGCTCAACGACCCGGTCTCCCGCGTCATCCCTGGCTGGCGAGACCAGAAGGTCTGGGTCTCGGGCGATGCCGACAACATGGAACTGAAGGCGCCGGACAGCCCGATGACGTTCCGCCACGTGCTCAGCCACAGCGGCGGGCTCACCTACGGCGCCACGAACCACCCGGTCGATAAGGTCTATCGCCGAATCGGCGTGAACCGCGACCGCAACGAGACGCTGAGCACCTTCATGGAGCGCATCGGACAAACGCCGCTCCGCTACGAGCCGGGCACGGCCTGGCTCTATTCGCTGTCGACCGATGTCTGCGGCGGGCTGGTCGAAGCGATCTCGGGCATGCCTTTCGACGAGTACTTGCAGAAGAACATCTTCGACCCGCTGGAGATGGCCGACACGTCGTTCTGGGTGGCTCCCGAGAAGCAGAAGCGCTTCGCCGCCAACTACCAGCGCAACCCGGACAAGACGCTGAAGCTCATCGACGACCCGGAGCGCAGCGCCTACCTCACGAAGCCCGGCTTCTTCTCCGGCGGCGGCGGGTTGACGAGCACAACGGCCGATTACTTGCGCTTCTGCGAGATGCTCCGGCGCGGCGGCGAGCTCGATGGCGCCCGCATCCTCGGGCCGCGCACCATCGACCTCATGCGCAAGAACCACCTTGCCGGGGGCCGCGACCTGGCCGGGATGGCCATCGGCGCGTTCTCGGAAACGGCCTACGAAGGCGTGGGTTTCGGACTCGGCTTCGCGATGACCCTCGGCGAAGTCGAGGCCGGGACCCTCGGCGAAGGCGACTACTACTGGGGTGGCGCCGCCTCCACCATCTTCTGGGTGGACCCGAAAGAGGACCTTGTCGCGATCTTCATGACCCAGCTGATGCCCTCGGCCACGTTCAACTTCCGCGGCCAACTCAAGAACATCATCTACTCGGCGATCGTGGACTGAGGGACCGCCTGCGCGATCCTGGGCTCCGCACGTGACGCCCGCCCGGCTCCCTCCGCATCCATTGAGAGGTTACCGCACCCAGGCATCCAGCGACCACCGACGTGATCAATGCAAGGACCCATGGCGAATCGGAGTCACGCGTATCCCCTGTGCCCGTGTTCGGGGCACCGGGAGCGGATCTCGGTGCGAGCACGAACCCCACGGGGGATATCTCAGACACGCGTCGAGCCGCAGAGCTACCGCACCCGGTGTTGATGGCGCGCACTCCCTCGGCATCGGTGAATACCATCACCGCCTGGTCCCTGGCGGAAAGCTGGGCCGAGCTGCCCGGATCGTTCGGCGAGCCGAGGAAGATAACGTAGCTGGAATTCGGCCATTGTGCGGGCGAGAGCTCGCCCACCGCAAAGACGAGCAACGGCCTCGACGCGACCGAACTCGCGACTTCTGTTAGCACAGGGTCGCCTCGTTGGAGGCTAGCCCCCCCCATTGCGGTACCGGGAAGATCTCCACCGGCGTACCGACGGGCCTGCCGACAGGACACTCAATCTCTCCCACGCCGGGTTCCGTACATGGTTTTAGGGTAAACCGGAAGAGCGCCGAGAGCGCCGCTGCATCGTGCGTTTCCGTGGCTCGAAGCACCGCGTCGACGGCTGGGACACCCGTGCGGGTGCCGATCGGGTAGGCCCAGGCGGGCGCGCTCTGCGCCTGAGCGAGGCGCGAGCAAGACGTAGTAGCCACGGCCACAGCCACCATTGCAGCGGCGATCCGATGAAATCCAGTCGGCATCTCGAACCTCCAATCTGAACGATGCGACGTGGGCTTCACACTTCCGCCCGACGGCCGGTCCCGAGTCTCACCCTCAACGCTGTTGTCTCGCATCCCGTATGATTCTGCGCCATACCCAACACAGATTCGAGGACACTTCATGGCAGCAATGACTGGCGCGCAGATCGTCGCCCGCTCGCTTAAGCAGCAGGGGGTCGAGTACATGTTCGGGATCGTCGGCATCCCGGTTATCCCCATCGCCGTCCACGCCCAGCGCGAGGGCATCAAGTTCCTGGGCTTCCGCAACGAGCAGTCGGCGAGCTACGCCGCCGCCGCGGTCGGCTACCTCACCGGCCGCCCGGGCGTCTGCCTCGGCGTTTCCGGCCCGGGCATGATCCACGGGATCGCCGGCATGGCGAACGCATGGTCCAACTGCTGGCCCATGATCCTGATCGGTGGCGCCAATGACAGCTACCAGAACGGCCAGGGCGCTTTCCAGGAAGCCCCCCAGATCGAGACCGCGCGGCCGTACGCCAAGTACGCCGCCCGGCCGGACAGCGTGAAGCGCCTGCCGTTCTATGTGGAGCAGGCCGTCCGCACCTCCATGTATGGGCGACCCGGCGCCTGCTACCTCGATCTGCCCGGAGACATCATCACCGGCACCGTCGAGGAGGAGGAACTCGAATTCCCGCCGAAGTGCCCGGATGCGCCCCGCACAATGGCTCCTCAAGACAGCATCGACCAGGCCATGGCCGCCCTGAAGACGGCCGAGCGGCCGCTGGTGATCGTCGGCAAGGGTGCCGCGTTCTCGCGCGCTGAGGACGAGGTACGCGCGTTCCTGGAGTCCACCCAGCTGCCCTACCTTGCCTCGCCGATGGGCAAAGGCGTGATGCCCGACGACCATCCGCTTTCGATTGCGCCGGCCCGTTCGGCCGCCCTCGCGGGCGCGGATGTCATCCTCCTGATGGGCGCCCGCCTGAACTGGATGATGCACTTCGGCCAGCCTCCGCGTTTCGACAAGAACGTCCGGGTCATCCAGATGGATATCCTCGCCGAGGAGATCGGCACGAACGTCCCAACCGAAGTCGCACTCGTCGGCGATGCCAGGGCAATCACCGCCCAGATGAACGCGCACCTCAAGCAGTCACCGTGGCAGTACCCCTCGGAGACAACCTGGTGGACCGGCCTGCGGAAGAAGATCGAAGAGAACGGCGCGCAGGTCGACGAGTACATGGCGGATGACTCGACGCCGATGAACTACTACCGCGTCTACAAGGACATCCGGGACTTCATCCCGCGCGATGCGATCATCCAGAACGAGGGCGCGAGCACGATGGACATCGGCCGGACGCTCATGCCGAACTTCCTCCCGCGCCACCGCCTCGATGCCGGTTCGTTTGGCACCATGGGCGTCGGGCTCGGCCAGGCGATCGCGGCGGCCATGGTCCACCGCGACAAGAAGGTCTTCTGCATCGAAGGCGACTCGGCGTTCGGTTTCAGCGGCATGGAAGTCGAAACCGCCGCCCGTTACGGCCTGAACAACATCGTCTTCATCATCATCAACAACAACGGCGTCGGCGGCGGCCCCGATGAGCTGGACCCGGAAAAGGTCCCGCCCAGCGCCTACACACCGAGGGCTCACTACGAGAAGATGGCGGAGATCTACGGCGGGAAGGGCTTCTTCGTAACCGAGCCGGCCCAGCTTCGGCCCGCGCTCGAAGCGGCAGTCAACTCCGACAAGCCGGCCATCGTGAACATCATGATCAGCGCCCGCGCCCAGCGGAAACCCCAGCAGTTCGCCTGGCTCACGCGATAGGCGAATCGGACCGTTCGACGAACAGTGCGAAGGCCCCGCAGTGCGGGGCCTTCGTGCACTCCAGCCGGCCTTCAGGCGAGCATCTCTCTCGCCATGCCGAGCACGGTTTCGAGAGACGTGGTGTCCAACCGGCCGATGAGTTCCGCGTTTCGGCGGCGCCAACCCAGGGACCGGATCTGGTCCGTTAGCACCGCGCCGCGGGCCGGCGCGTCTCCGGGGAGGAGGTACTCCAAGACGTAGCCTTTGACCCGCGAGGTGACCGGGCAACAGACGGCGAGGCCGGTCACCAGGCTCCATTCCCAACCGGGCGCCCCCAGTTCACTTCTCCATGGAGCCTCCCGGGATCGAGCTTATCCAGCAGCTCATCGAGGGTCGGCACGTGGACGCGTGCTGGAACAACGACGAGTTGGCCGTTGACGACCTTGAGATCGACCGTGCCGCCGCAGGTGATATTGACCTGTTCGGCTATCGCGGCGGGAATCCGCACTGCGAGGCTGTTGCCCCACTTCGAAACCTTTGTGTGCATCGCGGGCCTCCTTATGTACGTTGGGTATACATCGCAGCCGGAGTTCCTGCGCGGGCAAGCCCATTCACGCAACCTGACCCGCCGCGAACCCCGAGGACCAGGCCCACTGGAAGTTGTACCCGCCCAGCCAGCCCGTGACATCCACCACCTCGCCGATGAAGAAGAGCCCGCGGACGTTTCGGGACTCCAGCGTCCTGGAGTTGAGGTCGCGTGTGTCGACGCCCCCGAGCGTGACTTCAGCCTTTCCGAACCCTGCGGTGCCGGCGGGCCGAAGTTCCCACGCGTGGAGGCGTGCCGCGATGGCCTGGAGTTGTTCGCTGGTGAAACGATTCATCGGACGCGAGGGCGCGAAACTCGCACACCACGCCTGCGCGAAGCGCTTCGGCACGTAGTCAGCGAGGATGCTCACCAGTTCGCGAGTGCTCTCGTGCGCGGCCGCCAACGCGTCCCGCATCGAGACCTTCGGGAACAGGTCGATGACGACCGCCTGGCCGGGCTTCCAGACGTTGGAGATCTGGAGGATCGCCGGGCCGCTGAGGCCCCTGTGCGTGAAAAGCATGTGCTCGCTGAAGGCCTCGTCGCCACAGCGAACGGTCACTTCGAGCGAGATGCCGCTCAGGATCTGAAAGAACTCCAGGTCCTGCTTCGAAAACGTGAAGGGCACGAGCCCGGGCCTCGTCGCTACGCGGCGAAGACCGAACTGCGCAGCAATCTCGTAGCCCAGGCCGCTGGCGCCGAGCTGGGGGATTGAAAGCCCGCCGGTAGCGACCACCAGCGACTCCGCTTCAACCACGCCCGAGTCTGTCACGACCCGGAAGGAGTCGTCCTTCGAAACCTCCAGGACCTGGCGACCGAACCGCAATTCGACGTCGGCCGCGCTGCACTCATCGAGCAGCATGTCGAGGACCTCGCGCGCCGAGCCGTCACAGAACAACTGGCCCAGCGCCTTCTCGTGGTAGGGGATACCGTGCGATTCGACGAGGGCGATGAACGCCGCTGGGGGATAGCTGGCGAGCGCGGAGCGGCAGAAGTTGGGGTTCTCCGAGTAGTAGTGTTCCGGGCCCGCGTACAGGTTGGTGAAGTTGCAGCGCCCGCCACCCGAGATAAGGATCTTCTTCCCCGGCTGATCGTTTCGCTCGAGTACGAGCACCCGGCGACCGCGCCGGCCGGCCTCCATCGCGCACATCAACCCGGCAGCACCGGCGCCCAGGACGACCACGTCGTACACGGGTTGAGGCTACCACGGCACGCGGGAGTGCCGCGGAGGACGCGGCCCGCTACACTCCGGCGAGCCCATCGAGGAGCCACAACGTGCCGACCACACACCGAGAACTCGTTGCCAACAACATGACCTTCCGCTGCCGATTTGCCGGCGGCTCGGGAGAACCCGTGATCCTGCTCCACGGCTTCCCGGAGACGTCACACATGTGGGTCGACCTCCTCGCCCGGCTCGAAGCGGCGGGCTACCGCTGCATGGCGCCGGACCAGCGCGGATACTCGCCCGGCGCCCGCCCCGATGGAATCCAGAACTACCGCTACGAAGACATGGCCTCCGACGTGATCGCACTCGCCGACGCCTGGGGCGTCGACAAGTTCCACCTCGTCGGCCATGACTGGGGCGCCGGCGCAGGATGGTCGGCGGTCGCGCTCTACCCCGAGCGCATCGTTAGCTGGTCGGCCCTCTCGGTGCCGCACGTCGGTGCCTTCGGCCGGGCCATTCGCGAAGACGCCGACCAGGCGCAGCGGAGTACCTACGTCACGTTCTTCCAGGACCCGGGCGTCGCCGAAGCGGCGCTTTCGGCCAACGATTTCGCAGGACTGAAGAACATCTGGAGCGCCAGCTCGGAAGAAGAACGCCGCGAGTACCTCTCGGTCTTCACCCAGCCGGGAGCACTCACCGGCGCGCTCAACTGGTATCGCGGCTCGGGCGGCATCGCACCCTCCGACGCGTTCGGTGACGTGGAGACGCCGACGCTCCTGATCTGGGGGAACCAGGACAGTGCCATCGGCCGCGCCGCCGTCGAAAACAGCGCGCAGTTCATGAAAGGCCCTTACACGTTCGTCGAGCTCGACGCGGGCCACTGGCTGATCCAGGAGAAGTTCGAAGCCGTGAGCGACGCCATCATGGCGCACCTCCGCACGAACCGAATGGCCTGATTCAACCGCCAAGGTCGGCGATGGCCTCATCGAGGCCTTCCACGTCCCGCACATCGCGCATGATCCTCAGGAAGAGCCCCACGTCCCGGGTCAATTCCCAGACCTTCTCGATTTTTGGCCCGACCGGGTTCGATGACTGCGGACTATCGGCATACGTGCCGTAGAAGGCGAAGTACGCCTGGTTGATCTTGCGGATGCTGAAGCCGTTGGCGTTGAGATAGACGCGCTTCTCTTCCATAGCGCGCTCGGCGCCGGTCACGTTTCCCTGTTTGAGCAGGTCATCGACCGTGAGCCGGAGCGCCCGCATTTCCGCACCGAAGTCCACAGTCGGTGCGGGACGTGCGGGGGCGCGGCCATCGGCGCCCTCGGCGAGAACGATCGGGTGGTTCAACCGCACGAGGTTGGCGATCTCGCGGCCGGCGATGCTGGCTGTCGTCTCGTTCAGCGTTTCCGCGTCTCCCCCGTTGCCCCACTGTTCGCCGAGAGGAAAGAACGCGAGGTAGTGGTGCACCCACTCGTGGGAAGCCGTCTCCAGGACCGAATCGAAGGCGCGGTCATCGCGGACGATCGCCGGGTAAGCCGCCAGCCCGCCGATGGAGACAACGATCGAAACCGTGTCCTCATCCGTGGTCTTCGCTTCCAACCGCTCGATGTCGCGGAGCGTCAGGTCGTTCTTCAGCAACGTGTCCCCATCGCGCTTTATCTCGTCCCGGGGCGAACGGACCAGCAACTGGGGCGGGTTGGTCAGTTCGAAGTCGACGGGGGGCCATGTGATACGGACGGCGTTGAAGAGCGGGAGCCCGCGTTCCAGCCCGACGCTGTCGACCGCCTCATCGATGTACCGTTCGAGCAACCGTTCCACGTCGTTCTCGAACGTCGCGCGCTCATTTGTGAGCGCCTCGATCGCTACTTCGTCGGGGTCGGCGGCGGTGTAGAGGCCGCGAATCTGGCTCGTCAACTCGAAGTAGCGTGCAAGCGCGGACTCACCGTCCTCCTCGTCCGGGTCGGGGCCGATGCCGAGACGCGCGAACGCGTTGTCGAGCAACGTGTTCGCCTCCCAGCGCCAGAGCTGGTATTCATCGTCGCCGACGGGCCCTTTCGGCCAGAGGGCCGCGATGCCGATGCCAAGACACGTGCCGGTGAGTGACGCAACGACCAGCAGCAATGCCCATGCCGGGGGCCTCCACGGCCGGTACTCGACTACACCCGCGGGCACAAAGCGAAACCCCACACCACTAGCCTACCCGTCCGCCGGGAAAGGGTCGGGGCTATGCAGGTTCGCCTTTGAACAGCCAGTGGAGGTCGTGTTCCTGGTTCATCTCGGGGAGCAAGCCGACGACCTCGAGCCGCTCGTACAGCGCCGCCCGCAGTGCCTCGCGCTGGTCGCCCTCACCATGAGTGAGGTAGACCGCCCGCGGGCGCTTCGGCTGCGTCTCGATCCACCGGAACAGTTCGTCACGGTCTGCGTGTGCGGAGAGCCCGTGGATGTCTTCCACCTGCGCCTGGACCCGTACATCCTGGCCGTGGATGCGGACGGTGCGCTTGCCGTCGGCGAGGTCACGTCCACGCGTACCGACCGCCTGGTAGCCAACGAGGACGATGAGATTCTTCGGGTCCGGCGCAAGGCGCTTGAGGTGGTGCAACACGCGCCCGCCAGCCAGCATGCCGCTCGCGGAGATGATGATCCGCGGACCCGCCATGTCGTTCAGCTGCATCGATTCCTTCACCGTCCTGTGGAAGCGCACGTTCGAAGGGAAGAGCGAATGGGCCGTCGTGTGCGGGATACCCTGGTCGAGGGATTCCGACCGGATGTAGCGGTTGTAGATCGCGGTCACATCCGAGGCCATCGGCGAATCGACGTGAATCGGGATCTCCGGCAGCCGCTTGTCGTGGATGAGGTCCCGCAGGATCAGGGCCACGAGTTGCGCGCGCGCCACCGCGAACGACGGAATGAGGATGACCCCGCCGCGTTCGATGGCCGGGCCGAAAGCCTCCGCTATCTGATCCGCGATGGGCTCGTCGCTGTGGCTTCGGTCGCCATAGGTCGATTCCATCACGAGCATGTCGCACTCGGGCAATGGGTCCGGGTCGCTATGGAGCGGTGCGTTGTAGCGGCCGAGGTCTCCACTGAATACCAGGGTCGCTTTACCTTCGCGGGTCGTGCATTCCAGTTCGATGAACGCCGACCCGAGGATGTGTCCGGCATTCCGGAAGCGGGCCGTGACATTCTTCCCGATGTGCACCGGGTCCCCGTACTCGACCGTATGGAACAGGCCCAGGGTCCGCTCGACGTCCTTCTCGGTATAGAGCGGCAGGGCGGGGCGGTGGCGGCTGAAGCCCTTGCGGTTCGCGTATTCGGCGTCTTCTTGTTGCAGCTTGGCGGAATCGAGGAGGAGGATGCGTGTCATTTCCGCGGTGGCCGGTGTGGTGTAGACCGGTCCCCTGTAGCCCTCCTTCACCAGCCGCGGGAGCCAGCCGGTGTGGTCAACGTGGGCGTGCGTGAGGAGGACGGCGTCTGGCGAGTTCGGCGGGAAAGGGGCGGGCAGCCAGTTCAGTTCCCGCAGTTCGCGGACGCCCTGGAACATCCCGCAATCGATGAGTACGCGGGTGTCGTCGGCGGTAACCAGGTTCCTCGACCCGGTGACGGTGCCGGCTGCGCCATGAAAGGCGATCGAGAGGGTCATTGCCGCGGCCACGGCGGGGAATCGGTCCCACGCCGCATCCATTCGAGGACGAAGGGGTTGTGCTTCTTCTCGAACGCGACCGTCGTCTGTTCCATGTGCCCGGGGAGGACGACAGTCTCTTCCGGCAGCACCAGCAACCTTTCGCAGATGCTGTTCATCTCGTGATCCATGCTGCCACCGGGCAGGTCGGTCCGGCCGATTGAACCGCGAAAGAGCGTGTCGCCGCTGAAAAGCATGCCCTCTTCTGCGTAGAAGCTCACACTGCCCGGCGTATGGCCGGGGGTTTCGATGCAGCGCAGCCGCAACCCGTCGACCTCCACGATGTCGTCGTGGGCGACGAACTGATCCGGGTCCGGCGGCCCCTGGCTCACATCGAGACCGAAGCGCGCGGCGGTGCCCTTCCAGCCGTTCCGCAGCAGGTCCAGGTCGCCCCGGTGCAACAGGAACTTCGCACCGGTGGCCGCATGCACGCCATGGACGCCCATCACGTGGTCGATGTGGGCATGCGAGTTCGCGATGTACTTGATCGTCACACCCATGTCTTTGGCCAGCGCCAGGATCTCCGCCGGTTGATCGCCGGGGTCGATGCAGATCGCCTCGCCCGTCCGCCGGTTGCCGACAACCCAGCAGTTTTCCTGGAACACACCGACGACGATCCCGCGGACCATGAGTTCGTTCGCTACTTCCATGGGCGGATTGTCGATTGGCGCCCACGCAATGTCGAACGCAAGGTCTGTAGCGGCTCGCTCATCTATAACCGGCAGATGGATTGGCCGACCGCCGTCGCCATCGTCGCACTCGCCGCAACAGCGGCCATCATCCAGTCGCTCTCGGGGTTCGGCTTCGCCCTGTTTATCGTCCCATTCCTGGCCATCCTGATTGGCCCTCGCGATACGGTGTTGCTTTCGAACCTGATGTCGACGGTTGCGAGCGGCATGCAATCCCGCACCCTTCGTCATTCGGCCGACCGGCGTACGGCGGTGACGCTGATGGCCGGTTCGTTCGCCGGGATGCCGATCGGACTCGCCGTCCTTCTGCTCCTCGACCCGACGGCGCTAAAGCTCGTGATCGCCATCATGGTCATCGTGTTCACCTTGCTCCTCATGCGTGGGCTCGAACTGCACCGGGCGGGTGTCCTCGGCGACCTCGCGGCGGGCCTCACCAGCGGCATCCTGAACACCAGCACCAGCATGTCGGGGCCGCCTGTCGTCATGTACCTCCAGGGCCGGGGACTACCGCCGCTCCAGTTCCGCGCAACCATCGCCACGTTCTTCGCCGTGACGTCGGCGGTGGCGGTACTCCTCCTCCTCGCTTCGGGGACAGCGGAGCCTTACGTCTTCGTCGCATTCGCGCTCTCGGTACCCGCCGTCTTCATCGGCCAGCGCATCGGCAACGGCCTGTTCGAGAAGGTAAACGCGGCCATCTTCCGCAAGATGGTCTACGCCATCCTGCTGGTCAGCGGATCGGTCGCTATCGTGGGTGCGGTCACCGGGTAGGGCGTGGCTGGCTTGATCAGCGCCCCGGCGTTCCTCTTTCGTCTTTCCTCTTTCCTCCCTTCCCGCCGTAAGCTTCGCCCATGCGCTGGCACGATGTTCCCGAGCTTCCCACCCGCGTCGATTTGCGCGACCCGCAGTACAAAGCGAACCGCGCGCGAAACCTCGAACTCGCCGCAGACCTGCGCGCCAGGCTGGACGTCGTCGCCCTCGCCGGCGGGCCGGAGTACATCGCCCGACACCACGAACGCGGCAAACTGCTCGCCCGCGAACGCATCCAGCGCCTCATCGACCCTGCCACAACCTTCCTCGAACTGAGCCCGCTCGCCGCCGCGAGCGTTTACGAAGACGACGTGCCCAGCGCCGGGATCGTTACCGGGATGGGTGTGGTGCACGGACGCGAAGTCGTCGTCATCGCGAACGACGCGACTGTCAAAGGCGGCACCTACTACCCGATGACCGTGAAAAAGCATCTACGGGCGCAGGAGATCGCGGAGGAGAACCACCTTCCCTGCATCTACCTGGTCGATTCCGGAGGCGCGTTTCTGCCGCTCCAGCACGATGTCTTCCCGGACAGGACACACTTCGGGCGCATTTTCTACAACCAGGCACGGATGAGCGCGAAGGGAATCTACCAGGTTGCCGCGGTCATGGGTTCGTGCACGGCAGGCGGCGCCTATGTCCCGGCGATGAGCGACGAAACGGTCATCGTCAGGGGGACCGGCACGATCTTTCTTGGCGGACCCCCTCTCGTGAAGGCGGCGACGGGCGAGGTCACGACCGCGGAAGAGCTCGGCGGCGCCGACGTCCACACTCGCATCAGCGGAGTCGCGGACCACCTCGCCGAGGACGACGGCGAGGCACTCCGTATCGTCCGCAGCATCATCGAAAGCATCCCCTCGGGCCGGACGCCCCCGTGGGAAATCACCGAGCCCGAAGAGCCGTACCACGACCCAGAGGAGCTCTACGGGCTCGTCCCGGCCGATCTTCGGCACTCGATGGACGTCCGCGAGGTCATCGGCCGGATCGTCGATGGTTCACGCTTCCACGAGTTCAAGGCTCGCTACGGTGCCACGCTTGTCTGCGGTTTCGCCCGGATCATGGGCTACCCCGTCGGCATCGTGGCGAACAACGGCATCCTCTTCGGCGAGAGCGCCCTGAAGGGGGCACACTTCGTCCAGCTCTGCGCCCAGCGAAAGACACCGCTCGTCTTCCTCCAGAACATCACCGGCTTCATGGTGGGCAAACAATACGAAAACGCCGGGATCGCCAAGGACGGCGCCAAGATGGTGACCGCCGTGGCCTGCGCCGATGTCCCGAAGTTCACGGTCGTCATCGGTGGGAGCTTCGGTGCCGGCAACTACGCGATGTGCGGCCGCGCTTATGGTCCGCGCCAACTCTGGATGTGGCCCAACGCGCGCATCAGCGTGATGGGCGGCGAACAGGCGGCCTCGGTCCTCCTGCAGGTGCGGCTCGACCGCGGCGAGACACTCTCGCCCGAGGAACAGGAGCGCTTCAAGGCGCCGACGATCGACCGCTACGAAGCCGAGGGGTCGCCCTACTTCAGCACCGCCCGCCTCTGGGACGACGGCGTCATCGACCCATTGGACACGCGCCGGGTACTCGGCCTCGGCATCGCCGCCGCGCTCAACGCCCCATTCGGCGAGACCGACTGGGGCATCTTCCGGATGTAGGTACGGCTATACTGTCAGCGTGGCAACAGCGACGACGATGACGCTGGACGAATTCCTCGCGCTCCCGGAGACCGAGCCTCCGTCGGAGTTCGCGTGCGGGAGGATCGTGGAGAAGCCCACGCCGACGTGGTTCCACAGCCGCTTGGCCGCGCGCCTGGCAGCCCTGTTTGAGATCTACTTCATGGCGCATGACGAAGGTTATGTGAATGTCGAACTGCGCCACGCTTCGAGGGAGGAGAGGCGCGCCTACGTCCCTGATGTCTCGATCGCACGTTGGGAGCGGGCGCCGCGAACCGCGAGTCAACGGCGCGAAGGCGCCATCGAGCAGACACCGGATATCGCAATCGAGATTGCGAGTCCCGACGACCGGCCGGCGCGCATCGCCGACAAGCTGGCGTTCTACCTCCGGGCGGGTGTGCCGCTGGTGTGGATCGTCGACCCGGACGAGCGGACGCTGACGGCCTATACGCCCGGCAGGCCGCCGACCGTATTCGGCGAAGCCGACACTGCTGATGCGGCCCCGGTGTTGAGCGCATTCCGCCTTCCTCTTCACGACCTGTTCAGCGTGCTCGACCGGGGCCTCGAACCCGGCTCCTGATGCGGCCCCTTTCCACTTGTTTTCCTTCCGGGAACTTCTCTGAACGAATGGACGTTTGGTGTCGCAGGGAGATAGCACCTGGAGGGCTCTGTGTCTTCGAACACACTCAATCCGCGCAAACCGTTGTTTTGGGCAGGGGCTGCGGCAATCGCAGCCGCCTGCTTTGCCGCCGGGGTCGTTGTGGCCCGAGCTACCGACGAGGGCGACGATCCAGCGCCGGCACCCAGCCAGGCCGGATCTTCTCCCGGCGCAGACCTCCCCGCTGAGCCGTCCGGCGCCTCGTCGTTCCCGGGCACCGTTGCCGTGGGTGTGGACGGAAAGGACTCCGCGGGAAGGGGGGATGTCGCCTACGGGGGCTGCACCGGTCCAATCCCGGCGGGAGTGGTCTCCGCTGCGGGCATCGACCCGGCGAAGGCGGGTTTCGTCCCTGCGCTCCCTGCCAACGGATTTACGGCCCAGTCAGTAGGGCTTGCCGCGACCGGCGATTGCACCAAGGAGGGAGTCGCCATCAGCGGCGCCCTCACGCTGAGCACAACGTGGAAGCACGACGCGAGCGGTATTGAGGCCTACATCACCCAGCGAGTAAGCCAGGAGAGAGTGGCCAGCGTCCTCCGCGTGGAATCCGCCACGTTCTGGGCGAACGGCTACCAGTTCACGGTCGGCGTGAGTGCCTTCAGTGCCGTACCGATGGCCGATGACACCGCATCGGGCAACTCCTCCGACGGTTCGAGGACGAGCGGTTCCGCGCCGGCGGCGAGTCCGCGACCACCCCAGCCGGACCCGGCGGCGGCCGCGGTGCTGCGAGAGCTGGTCGGCCAGGTAGCACCGGCGGTCGACCTGAAGTGCTTCTGGACGCTCGGAGAGGGCGACTGGAGTTCGCTGGGAGCGCTCCGGATTGGCGACCCCCGCCCGGCGATTCCCGCCGGGTTCAGTCTTCAAGATGTGAATGTCACGGCCTTCACGCCGCCGCCCGCTGGCTGCGACACCGGCCTGGAGCCGAGCGCAGGTTTCAGCTTCAACGCGAACTGGCAGCAGATCGATGGCAAGAACTTCGCCTACCTGGGGGTCTCGGTATACGGCTCGGAAGAGAAGGCCAGCTATCCCGGCCAGATCGGTGATTGGGGTGCGAACTGGTCCAGGGACGGCCTCCAGTTCTCGGTCTACGGCAAGTCGGACAGCGCACTGGGCATCGACACGATCCGCGCCATCGCGAAGGCCCTCGACCCGGGCTTCAACGAAGCTTGCTTCATCCGTGAACGCAAGTTGGCGGAAGGCGAACTCGCGGGGCTCGGCTTCTCGCCGGCGAAGGCGCCAGCTGGCTATAAACTCGAGTCTTCGAACCTGATGGCGTCCGAAATCGGCGCCGCTTGCCCCAAACCTGACGGCTGGGAACCCAATTACAGCCTCAACTGGACGTTCCTGGGCGGCGCGACAGTCATCCAGGCTTCGGCCAACCGCTACGGGACCTCGGGCTCCAGCGACGGCGCCGGCTATCAATCCTCCAACTACCTTTCGTGGACCTCCCGGGGTGGCACGCAGTTCTCCGTCAACGCCTACTCCAAAGGCATAAGTCCGGACGTGGACAAGGACGACCTGGTAGCGGTGGCGAAGAGCATGGACCCGACCTTCGACCTTTCGAAGCTGGACGAGCAACCGGACGGCATCGACCTTCCGGCTCCAATGCCTGCCGAGAAGTCGAGCCGCTAAGCGTCCATAGCCTCACGCGAGTTCGAGGAGCGTGTCGCCTTCGCGCACCACGTCCCGTTCGCGGACATGGACCGCTTTCACGACTCCCGCCGACGGGGCGGTGATGCGGTGCTCCATCTTCATCGCTTCGAGGACGAGGAGCAGCTGGCCCTCGGCGACTTCGTCGCCTTCGGCCACGCGGACGGCGGCGATGGTACCGGCGAGCGGGGCGGTAATGGCGGTGGCGCCGGCAGTGGCTGCTTGCATGCGGCGCGGGAGGGGAGGGGGAGGGACGAGGTAGATCGCGCTCGCCTGGTAGCTCTCGAGGGTGTCCGTATTCGTCTCGGACCAGGAACGGCCGCCCTTCGCCAACGTCCCCTTTTCCAACCGACACGAGCGGGCGCGATTCAGAATTCGTTCGCCAGGTGATCTCTGCAGGGAACCCCTGATTGTTGCCTTCGAGAATCCTGAGCTCAGTCTCCTCGTCGGCGATGGCGACGAGGAGACCATCTCTCCCCCGGCTTACGGTCGCGCGCTTGACGGCCTGGCCGTCGGAAAGCCAGATGGTGGTGGGGCCTGGGCCAATCCAAACGGCCGCCTTCCACGGGCGGAATTCCCACCAGGTGTTCTCGAGCATGGCAACGGACGCGGCGGCGGCCGCCCAGTGTTCCTGCGGGGGTGCCGCGGCGAGAAGTTCCTCCTGACACCCCTCAAGCCACTCCACGGTGGCGGCGCCCAGCGCGAAGTCCGGGTGGAGAACGGCCCGACGCAACAATTCAAGGTTCGTGGTTGGGCCATGCAGTTCTACGTGATGTGCCGCCTCTTCAATCGTCTCCAGCGCCGCGGCTCTATCCCGGCCGTCCACGATGAGTTTGCCGAGAAGCGAATCGTAATTCGCAGGCACCGTGTCACCGGCGGCAAAGCCGAAGTCGGCGCGAGCCACCGGACCGGTCGACAGCGCATCGATCCGCCCCGAACTCGGCTTGAACCCATCCCACGGATCCTCCGCGTTAATCCGGAACTCGATGGCGTGCCCGGAGAACTGCACGTCCTCCTGCTTCAGCGGCAGCGGTTCGCCGGCGGCGATGCGGAGCTGGAGTTCGACCAGGTCCAGGCCGGTGACCATCTCTGTGACCGGGTGTTCGACCTGGAGCCTGGGGTTCACTTCGAGGAAATAGACGTCCGGTCCCTCACCCCCCCGCCCCCTCTCCCGAGCTTGGGAGAGGGGGAGTGACGACGTTTCGGTCGGCGCGGAGACGAGGAATTCGAAGGTTCCGGCGTTCACGTAGTTGATGGCTCGCGCGAGCTTGAGGGCGTGGCCGGTCAGGCGCTCGCGGAGGGCGTCGTCGACGACCGGGCTGGGCGACTCCTCGATGAGCTTCTGGTGCCGGCGCTGGACTGAGCAGTCGCGCTCGCCCAGATGGATGACGTTGCCCTGGGTATCGGCGAGGACCTGGACCTCGACGTGGTGGGCGTTAGTCACCAGCTTTTCGAGCAGGAGGCCACCGTCGCCGAAGGCGGCGATGGCTTCGCGGCGGGCGCATTCGATGGCCTCGGGAAGGTCTTCCGCCGTGAACACCTCGCGCATGCCGCGCCCGCCGCCACCCCCGCGGGCCTTCAACATCACCGGGTAGCCGATGCTTGCAGCCTCACCCACAAGCGTCTCGGGGTCGTCGTCGCCGTCCCAGCCAGGGACGACGGGGACATCGTTGGCGATGGCCAGCTGGCGGGCGGCAACTTTGTCGCCCACACCGCGCAGGACTGCGGGTGGGGGGCCGATGAAGGTGATGCCTTCAGCGGCGCAGCGTTCGGCGAAGTCGGCGCGTTCGCTGAGGAAGCCGTAGCCGGGGTGGATCGCCTGGCAACCCTCGGCCTTCGCTGCGGCGATGACGGCATCGACATCGAGGTAGCTCTCAGCGGCCGAGTAGCCTTCGAGCAGCACCCACGCGTCGGCCGTGCGTACGGCCAGGCTACGCCGGTCGGGGATAGAGGCGACGACGACCGAGCGGATGCCCATCTTGCGCAGGGTCTTTGCGATGCGGACGGCGATTTCGCCGCGGTTGGCGATGAGGACGCTTTCGAACATGTGGCGCGCATTCAAGCACGAGTTGGGCGCCGGGGCACCCTGTTAGAGGATGTGGTCACCGCGGACGGCGACGGTCTCGTTCCTTCGGCCCCCGCACCAACGGCAGGAACCATCCATTTCGCGGTCGGGGTGGAGGACTTCGACGGTCACCGTCTCATCGGCTGGGAACCCCTGGCGCTTCACCCAGGCAGGCAGTTCCCAGACGATGAATTGTTCCGACGCGTTGCACTGGAAACGCAGGCCCTGCATCCACCGATAGTAGCTTCCAGTCCGGAATCCCGCCCGCTAGACGCCTACGGGATGGCGCCCAGTTCCTTCAGCGACGCGATCCGGTCCCAGTCGTAGCCCAGGTCCTCCAGGAGAATGGTCTCGGTGTGCTGGCCGAGCTCGGGCGCCCATTCGCCGGGCTTCGTGGGAGTACCGTAGAAGTCAACGGGTGTGTTCACCTGTTCTACCGGGCCGTCGGGGCCATCCATGGTGACGAATGCGCCGGCGGCGCGGACCACGGGGTCCTGGACGACTTCGGTCACGTTCTGGATTGGAGCCCACCAGACATCGTTGCTGTCGAAAACCGGGCCCCACTCGGCGAGGGGCTTCGTCGCCAGCATACGGTCGAGGATGCCGACAAGGAGCGGAGCGTTCGCGAAGCGGTTCGGTATATCGCGGAATCGTTCGTCGTCCGCGAGCTCGGGCGGATTGCCCAGTGCGCGGAGAAAGTCCGGCCAGTGACGGTCGCCCTGGAGCATGAGCAGGTAGAACCAGTGCCCGTCCTTGTCCTGGAACGGGTTGATCAGCGGGTTCGGCGCGTGAAATCGGTCCGCAGGAGGCGCATACGGCATGCCAGTGCGCAATTGGGTGTTGGTGTCCCAGCCCATCATGTAAACGCCGATCCGCGTCAAGGAGACGGCCACACGCTGCCCGCGGCCGGTCTTTTCGCGATTGAAGAGGGCGGCGGAGATGGCGCCCGCGGCGTTGGCACCGGTCATGTGGTCGCCCATTCCGCCCCGCTGAAGTGGTGGCGACCCCCCTTCGGGAGTGAGGCCCATGACGACACCGGCGCGAGCCCAGAAGGCGCCAACGTCGTAGGCGGCGCGGTTCGCTTCTGGCGTTTCAGGCCCGTAGCCGGTCACGTTGCAGTAGATAAGCCCGGGATTCGTGTCGGAGAGCTTTTCATAGGTCATGCCGAGCCGCTCCAGGGCGCCGGGGCGCATGTTCGAGACGAACACGTCCGCGGCGTCGATGAGGTCACCGGCGATGTTGCGGGCGTCTTCGACGGCGAGGTTGAGGGCGATGCTGCGCTTGCCCCGGTTGTCGAGCTCGAACGGCGGGTTTATCGAGGCACCCAGGAGGGCGCCCAGACCGCGGAAGGGATCACCTTCCGGCGGTTCGATCTTGATGACCTCTGCCCCCCAGTCGGCGAGGATCGCGGCGCACGACGGCCCCGCGACCCAAACCCCCATTTCAACAACCTTGATGCCTGCGAGTGGACCGGCCATTCGCGCCTCCTGGGGTGAACTGCGGCCACATTCTACGGGCATGCGGTCGAGGCTGGCCCGCGTGTGGGCCGCGCCGACAGAAGTGGCGGCCGGGGAATCAGCGGCCGACCCCGGCCCGGCCGCTTCGAGGTGCTATCTCAGCCGCACTTGTTATAGAAACAGTTGTGGCAAATGAGGCAGCCCTCGGCGTAGTAGAGGACAGCGCCGCATTCTGGGCAGCCCACACCGCTGGCGACCGCATCCGAGTGTTTCATCGGGTTGACGCTGGCGTTCGTGCTATCGACCAGGTCCTCCGCGGGGATGAGGGTTGGCTGGATCGAGGCGTTCGCTCCATCGAATTTCAGTTCGAGCCAGCGGAAGACGTAGTCGACGATGCTCGTGGAGATCGGGATCTGGCGATTACTGGTCGGGCCGCTCGGCTCGAAGCGCGTGTTCTTCAGCTTGGCGGCGAGCACACTGAGCGGGATGCCGTACTGCAGCGAATAGCTCGTCATCATCGCGAGCGTATCCATGAGGCCAGAGACGGTTGAGCCCTGCTTGCTGACATTGATAAAGACCTCGCCCGGTGTACCGTCTTCGAACAGGCCCACTGTTATGTAGCCTTCCTGTTCGCCGACGCGGAACTTGTGCGTGATGGCCTGGCGCTCATCGGGGAGTTTCCGGCGGACCGGGCCTAATCCGGCGGTGACGATAGCCTGGGCCGCCTCGATGGCCTTTTCGCCGTCGGACTTCTCGGCGTGCTTCAGGACCTGGAGTTCGCGCGAACCATCGCGGTAGATGGTGATCCCGTTGCATCCCGTCCGATAGGCGAGTTCGTAGGCGGTCCGGACGTCATCGACCGTGGCCGTATTGGGGAAGTTGATGGTCTTCGATACGGCGTTGTCGGTGAACTCCTGGAAGGCCGCCTGCATACGCACGTGCCATTCCGGTGCGATGTCGTGGGCGGTGACGAAGGTGTCCTTTATCCATTGCGGGACCTCCGGGCGCTCGGCGAGGTGACCGCCTTCGGCGAGGAAGCGGATGAGCTCTTCGCTGTAGCAGCCTTCGGCCCTGGCAGCGGACTCGAACTGCTCGTTGACCTCGGCCAACTCGGTGCGCTTCGTTGGGTCGTCCTTATCCAGGTAGTGGCTTCGGATGAATGCCAGCGAAAACACCGGCTCGATACCGCCGGAGCAGTTGGCGATGATGCTGAGAGTTCCGGTGGGAGCGATCGTCGTGCGAGTGGAGTTTCGCATCGGCCGCGGGCCTTCCTGGCCACCGGGCCCGTAGATGGACTCCGGCCAATCGGGGAAGTTCCCGCGCACCAGGGCGAGCTGCTGGGAAGCCGCATCGGATTCGCGCTGGATGTGCGACATCACCTCGCGGGCAACGGCGAGCGCTTCTTCAGAGTTGTAAGGGATGCGCAGATCGATGAGCAGGTCCGACCAACCCATGACGCCGAGGCCGATGCGGCGGATCGCGTGGGATGTTTCGGCGATTTCAGGGATCGGGTAGTTGTTCATCTCGATGACGTTGTCGAGGAGGTGGACCGTGCGGCGGACGACAGTACCGAGCCGCTCGTAGTCCACGGTCTTATCGCCCGCGGGTCCCTTGGTGAAATGTCCGAGGTTGATCGAACCGAGGTTGCAGGAGTCGTAGGGGTAGAGCGGCTGCTCTCCGCACGGATTGGTCGATTCGACCGGGCCGCGCTTCGGAACGGGATTCGCACGGCCGGCGTTGATGCGGTCGATGAAGACCACGCCCGGGTCGCCGTTCTTCCAGGCGTTGGCGAACATCGTCTCCCATACCTGGCGGGCGTCGCGCTGGCCGACGATCGAGCCGGTCTGGGGGTTGATAATGTCGAAGTCAGTGCCGGCCTCGACGGCCTTCATGAAGGCTTCGGTGACGGCGACGCTGATGTTGAAGTTCTGGAGCGTCGTCATGTCGGCTTTCATCTTGATGAACTCATCGATATCCGGGTGATCGACGCGCAGAATGCCCATGTTGGCGCCGCGGCGCGTACCGCCCTGCTTGATCGCTTCCGTGGCCGAATCGAAGACGCGCATGAACGAGACGGGGCCGCTGGCGACGCCCATCGTCGAGCGGACGCGGTCGTTCGAGGGACGAAGGCGGGAGAACGAGAAGCCGGTGCCACCACCCGACTTGTGGATGATGGCCGTGTTCTTGACGGTCTCGAAGATGCCGTCGATTGAGTCTTCAACCGGGAGAACGAAGCAGGCAGAGAGCTGCTGGAGATCGCGGCCGGCGTTTACCAGCGTGGGAGAGTTCGGGAGGAAGTCGAGTGAGGCCATGAGCCGGTAGAACGATGCTTCCGCGGCAGCACGGTCTCCTTCGGTGCCGCCGAAGCGCGTCTCCGCTTCAGCGAGGTTGCGGGCAACGCGGAGGAAGACCTGGTCGGGGGTCTCTACGGCGTCGCCCTGATCGTCGCGACGTGCGATGCGGCGCTCGATGACGACCTTCGCGTTTTCAGAGAGTTCAGCCGGCTGGAAATCACCCGAACCGCCAAATCCGTGAGTCTCTGAAGAAGTCGTGACCATGATGTTCCTCCCATTTCGATCGTCCGCCGGGGTGACGGGGTTGCTGAGATTACGAACAAGCGTTCTATTTGTCCAGTGATACGTTCAGGTGGCGTACTCCCGGGCGGGAACCCGCACTTCATCGCTCCGGAGCAGCATCGGGTCGCCGAGCCTGGAACGGCCGGAGGCGAGGGACTGGCCAGGTTGCCCAGGCGCGGGCGATGTGTAGTAAGCGAGCAGCTGCGCGGCCGCTTCCTCGGCGCCGAGCTCCTCGACGAGGCGGAGGAGTTGAGCGGGACGGATGTCACGGACGGCGAGCAGGTACGCCCGCTCCGAGAGGAGGAGGCCGTCGATCTCGCAGTGGCCGTCGGCGGTGGTGCGAACGCGGCCCCCTGTATGCATGGCGTGGACTTCCCAGATTTTCATGGCTAACGCATCGACTCGACGTAATGGCGGCTTTCGACATCCTGGAGGAGGCGCGGGCCGCGGGGCTCGGAGGGTGCGGGTTCGGGGAGCCCGAGTTGGAGTTCGCGTTCTTCGGCGGTGGGCACGCGGCCCTGTTCGAGGGCGTCGACGGCCTCTTTGAGTGACTCGATGTCGGTGAACGAGCGGTACACGGAGGCGAACCGGATATAGGCGATGTGATCGAGACGGCGGAGCGCGTCCATCGCGAGTTCTCCCACGACCTGCGAGGGCACCTCGGGCCTGCCGTCGGCATTCACTTTCGCTTCGATCTCCCCGACGATGGCATCGAGCTGGGCCACGGAGATATCGCGTTTGGCGCAGGCGCTACGCAACCCGCGGAGGAGCTTCTCGCGAGAGAACTCCTCACGGCGGCCATCGCGCTTCAGAATCTGGACCGAAGAGAACTGGACAGTTTCCACGGTGGAGAACCGTTCGCCACAGGCGATGCACTGGCGGCGGCGGCGGATGCCGTCATCGTTGGCCCGACTATCGGTAACCTTGGAGTCGCGGAAGTGGCAGTAGGGGCAGCGCACGGTTGACGTAAATTCCTTGAAGCGTCTAGGCACCTTAGCAATTGAAAGCGGTGCGACGCGGAGTATCGATCAACATCTTGTGGCTCGTCAAGAGCATGGCCACAAGATATTGTACCAGTCTTATGAACAGTCCAGATTTGAGACGGCGTCCGTGTGAACGTGAGCCCGAACCGAGTTCATCTGCGACAAGCTCGAATCCGGTCTATCGCGGGACGCCGGGGCACTGCCAGATGCCATGGATTCGTCCCTGGTAAGGATTGCTGAGGGCAGCTTCGATCTCGCCGGCATCGCCAGTCGGGGCAACCACCACAAGCGCGTGCCCTTTCTGGCCGTCGAGGTCAACCGAGACCTCGGGACCGGAACCGGGCGCTCCATCCCATTCGTAAACCCCGGGGCCGTCGTAGCCGTTGATGATGATCCGGAGGCGGTGTCGCGCGCCATCGACCATGCCGTCGAGCGTGACCTGGAGGCGGCCGCTGCCGGCCGTGGTGCCGTGGATCCAGGCGCACGTGGCGTTGGCCTCACTCATGGCGCCGGTCGTCACGCCGGCGAACTCCAGAGCCTGAAGAGCGGGGCCGAGGACCGGCAGTCCCTCGACCGGTCCAGCAGTGGAGTCGACGGTGGGCGTCGGCTGAGGCGGGGTGGGACCGTCGCCGCATCCTGCGAGCACGAGCGGGACGAAGAGCGCTGCAGCGACTGACACGACGACCCGAAACACGACGGCAGGGTACTCAGGGGGCGGGCTACCGGCGAGGGCCGGACTGCAACATCCACCAGCGGAACAGGGAGCCCGACCGAGTTCAGGGCCCTCCGTGACTGGCTTCCTCTATCCCCGAAACCCAGCCCGGAGCGCGGTAGCCGGCCGGCACGCCAATCTCCCCACTCTCGATACCGGCCCGGAGAAGCAGCCACGACACGGTCGAGTCCGATGTCCACATTTCGGAGTGTCCGGGGCGGCGGCGACCCCAGGTGTAACCGGGAACCTGCGTGGCCAGGTCGAGGATGCGGGATGCCACGCCGGCATCGTGCGTGAGCGGGATCGGCGGTGCGACGGCCCACGCCTGATCGGAGAGGCGGTCGCCGGGGCGGACGTAGACCTGGTAGCGAAACAGTCGCAGCCGGCCAGCCCACGTCGAGCCCACCGGGCCAGTCACTTCTCCCGAGGGATTGGGCCCTCCCGATGCGGGCGCGGCCTCGATCGTGAAGCGGTCTCCCGCAACACAGACTTTCAATGCCGCATGGAGCAGTCCCAGGCGCCGCCTGCGTGCCCAGCGTGCGACCAATTCCTCATAGAGCACGAGGCTGTAGCGCTGAAAGTGGGTCCCCGCGCCGACCGGGATCCAGAACAAGTCCACCGAACTGCCTCGTTCAGGTTCCACGCCGGCTATCTCCGGGCTGACGACTTCGTGCGTTCGAAGAAGTCACAGGCGGCGGTATCGGTGTAGGGGTTGAGGAAACCGCTGGCGATGTGAAGGCAGGTCCCCCGGCCAAAGTCGTGGTCCTCGATGAACTGGCGGCAGTTTCCGCAGGTCTTCGGCAGTTCCCCCCTGGGGCCGAAAGACGGCCGCAGGCCCGCCAACTCGATCAGCGAGATGGGTTCCGGCTGGATGAAGTCCTCTTCGGTGACCCGTGGCTCGTGACGCCAGCCGTCGCGGACCTGTTGCTCCTGGCGCCGTTCGCGTTTGCGGTTCTTCCGGTGGCCCATCGTCGAACAATCGTATCGGTTTGACCGGCTGCATGCCGGCAGGACTGCGACGATCCGGCCCCTCCTGTACACTGCCGCGCGTTACGCCACATTCGACGTCCAGACATGCAATCGGTCCTCGGCAGCCCGGAGGGGCGGCAGGGGCGAAGGAGAGAAAAATGGGCAGCACAGTCGCTACTGACGAGAAAACGGGGAGGAAGTTCTACCTCGATGACCCGGACGACATGAAGCCGGGAGAGCAACTCGTGTTCCTGCTGAACCTTCACGGGGGCGGTTCGGTCGGCGCGTGGCAGCGCCTGTACTTTCCCGCCTTCGACTACAAGGAGCGCTACCGCCTGGTGATCGCCACGCCTTCCGCAGCGACGAAGGAACCCATGCGCCGGTGGGTCGCGGAGGCCGACGACGACCACCTCCGGAACATTGTGGAATACGTCTTCGAGAAGTACGGGGTCGAGCACATCCGGGCGTTCTGGCTGGTCGGGCACTCACAGGGCGGCATGACGAGCAATCGCCTCTTGAGCCAGGATTACTTCAAGGACCGGGTTGATGGCTGGCTGAGCCTTTCGGGCGGGCGAATCGGGCCCGTCGAGATCCCCGCTTCGTTCTTTCCGCCGAGCCGTGGGACTCCGCCACCGGCGCAGGCGGCGACTCCGGGCGGAGACGCTCCGCGTCCGGGACGGGCGGTCACGCCGGAGTGCGACATCTCGTTCATCTTCGCGACTGGCGAGCACGAAATGGTAGCTCTCCCAGAGAGTTCGCCGTGGGCGGAGAAGTACGGCGCAGGGCCTCGGACGAGGCTGGCCGATGTCGTGGACGACCAGCCAGGACAGATCCACGACACGAGCCGGGAAGGGAAATCGACGCCCGGCTGGGGCCTTTCGCCGCGGCCCGGAACGGCCCAGGTGTTCTCATACCCGAACGGGCGCGGGGGGAAAGTCATCGCGGATGTCGTCCGGCTCGACAAGGGGCATACGGAAGGGCTGGAGCCGAGGGTGACGGAGACGCTCGTTCAGATGATCGCGGGGGCGCCCGGCGGAAAGGCGCAGGGCGCCGTTCGCCGCTGAACGTCCGGTGAGTCGGCCGCGCGCTACCGCCGTACCACGGCTGCCGCGAGTTGAGCCGTGCGCAGACGGCACGCGGCGATGGTGAGACCGGCCATCGCACCGGTGATCGCCGTCGAGGCGAGGCCATCGAAGGCGCCCGCAGCCATCCGCAGGGCGACTTCGGCGCCACACCAGGCGAGGGCCGGCCAGGCGACGATCTCGAACAGAAGGTAGGCCTGAGATCTCATGCTGCGGCCTCCTGGTACATCCGCTCGATGAGGTCGACGAAGGCAACGGCGAAGTCCGGGTCGAACTGCGTCCCACTGCCCTTATGGATCTCGTCGATCGCGCGTTCTGGGCTGAACCCCTTTCGGTAGGGCCGGTCAGTGGTCATGGCGCTGTAGGCGTCGGCGAGGGTGAAGAGCCGCGTTGGGGCGCTGATTTCGAGTCCCTTGAGGCGCCCCGGATACCCATCTCCATCGATCCGTTCGTGGTGATGGCGGACGAGGTCGACGACGCTATCGTAGTCGGTGACGGCGGCAGTGATGGCGGCCCCGAGGAGCGGGTGCTCCTCCATACTCCTGCGCTCGTCGAGGGTGAGTGGTCCAGGCTTTCGCAGGATCTCATCGGCGACGACGATCTTCCCGAGGTCATGGATGGGGCCACCGATGGCGATGGCGTTGACCTGGGTGTCGTCGAGTCCCGCGGAGCGCGCAACAGCAAGCGCGAGCTGGGTGGCGTGGTCACTATGGAAGCGCGTGTAGCTATCGCGGCGGTCGATGGCCTTCACCAGGTTGCGAAGGGCCTTCAGGTTGCTGACCTTGAGGAGGCCGTCGGCTGGCTCATCGCCGGCCTGCCCGAGGACCGATGCAGGCGACATGGACTTGTCGAGGTACATCTGGTCCTCGGCCTCCGCGATCAGGTCGCGGGGAGACTCGAACCCGCGGAACTCTGCGATCCCGCAACTGATACGGGTGGGCAGGGAGATGCGTGCACCGTTGATGACCTCGATCTCCGAGACTGCCCGGCAGACGCGATCCATCACCTGGCGAGCCCGAACCTCGTCGCATTCAGGGAAGACGACCACAAACTCATCGCCGCCAAAGCGGGCGAACTGAGCCGGACGGCCGATGTGCCTGGTCAGGGCTGTCGCCACCTTCTTTAAGACGTGGTCGCCCTCTTCGTGTCCCACGAAGTCGTTGAGAAGCTTGAAGTTGTCGATGTCCAGGTAGGCGACGGCGAGCGGCTTGCCCAGGCGCTGCGAGTTGGAAACGGCCTCAACAATGAATTCGTCGATAAAACGGCGATTGGGCGAACCGGTCAGGGCGTCGGTGTAGGCGAGCGTGCGGTAGACGGCAGCCTGTTCCGCCTCGATTTGACGGGCGCGGGTATCGACCGCCTTGTTGAGCATGTGCCAGAGGATCTCGGCATCGAAAGGCTTCCCGAGGAAGTCGTCGGCGCCGGCTTTCATAGACCGGACGGCGACATCGACATCAACGAATCCGGTGATCGCCACGATACCTGCCGCGGGCGCCAGGGAGCGGGCTTCGGCGATGACATCGAGCCCGGAAACGTCCGGGAGCGAGATGTCTGATGCGACTGCGTCGAACTCTTGATTTCGGATGGCACTGATCGCCGCGGCTCCGCTCCTCGCAACCGTCACGTGATTGGTGTGTTGGCCGAGCACGAGCTGGATCAGGCGGCCCAGGGCGGGGTCATCTTCGATGACGAGGACGCGCAGCGCCTCTCGGACCGGTTGCCAGAGTACCGTGGGCTCCATCCTCCAAGATTGTCGGCAGGCGGGTCAGGCGGCACAGCCCGATCGAAGCTGAAGCGGGGTTATTTCGAGCGATTGACCCAGATTCGGCTGGCAACCTGGGTGCCCATCACGATCGACCTTCCCGCGATCTGGGCTGTCACTGTCCCTCGGTAGGGTGCGACAGCCTCAAGGCGGACGGTGACGCCGGGCCGGATACCTTCCTCATCGAAGAACTTGAGGAGTTGTTCGTCTTCTTCGAAGACGCGGTCGATCGTGACCTGTTCGCCTTCCTGGATGTCGGTGAGCGTGATCATGGTGAGCTTGGGAGGCGCGCCGTGCCCGGGAATCGGATAGCCGAAAGGGCTGCGCTCGGGGCGGCCGAGCGTCTCGAAGAGGCTGGGTTCGGTAACGTCTGAGAGCCCGTGTTCGAGGAGGTGGGCCTCTTCATAGGCCTGCCACCATGGAACCTTAAGCACATCTGTGATGAGGCACTCCGCAAGCCTGTGCCGGCGGACCATCTGTTCTGCGCGCCGGAGCCCTTCGGGCGTGAGCCGGATGATCTTCTTTCCGTCCAGGGTTACGAGGTGGTCGCGGAGCAACCGTTTGAGCATGCCCGCGACCGATGGCGGGGTGATCTCCAGCCGGTCCGCGAGGCGGACCGCAATCACGTCCTGTCCTTCATCGTGGTCAAGCCGGTAGATCGCGGTCAGGTAGTCATCGCTGGCGACGTTCGAGACCTGTTTTGGCATGCTCGCGATCGTGCCACGAATGTGGCAGATGCCGCCACTTTGAGGGCGCAAGCCGGGGGCCGGGCATCTCCGCGAAGGCCGCAAGCCGCCGGGACGCGACCCGGCAACCCAACAGGGCGCCGCGGCCCCAGATGGTGTCGGCCAGTCGACCGCGCGGGGCGGCCGGAGTTCAGGCCGCCTTGCGGACCGGGAGAGCGTCGGCGCGGTAGAGCGGGATGACGTTCGATGCCAACTGCAGGCTTCGGCCATCGAGGTAGGCCGCCACGCAAGGCGGGACGCTGTTCGCCGCGCAACAGGGCTGGCAGCGGTTGGCGCGAGCGGAAGAATCGAACGGGCAGGCTTCGTCGTAACGTGACATTTCGGTGACCCTCAGCGGTTCTGCTTGAGCTATCGACAGATCACGTCCAGTGGATGAGGGGTGAGCAGTGAGTTTCATCCTGGCGAGCATCCGCCTTTACCAAACGAGAGAGGGGCTCCCCGAAGGGAGCCCCTGTTTTTGCCCGCTCGGCTTGCCGCCTTCACGCGATGCCGAGGGCGGCGCGGACCCGGTCGACGAAGCGCTGCGAGTCGTTGGCGATGAGTTCGCGAATCCTAGTTTCGCGATTGATTTCGCGGAGGACCTGGGCGTGCTCGTAGCGGCGCCGCAGGAATTCCGGTTCCGGTTGACCAGAACCGGCGATACGGCCGTCGCGGAGGACCTGGAACTGGCCGTGGAACGAGTAGTAAACAGTCTGGAACATTTCCGAGCTTCCTTTCGGGTTGGGGCCAGCGGAGCGGGCCGGGGATGGTAGCTTCAGGCGGTGCGCCCGCGGAACGCCGGTTCGGCGCCGCGGGGCTGGTTGCGAAATCGGCTGGCGCGGGGGCCGCGCAGCCAGTCAATCCGGTGTTGGCGTGCGGGAGCTTTCACCAGGTCCGGGCCAAACCGCTTGTTGGTCGCCATCGCCGCGATGCGCGGCGAGTGAGTCATTACGAGGTTCAACATGGCTCTACATTCCTTGACACTTGTGCCGCCACGAATGGCACACGAGTACTGTGCATCTCTTCTTGAAGGAATTCCGATGCAGTAACCGGCGAATACAAACTGGGCCGACAGTTAGACGGCTAAAGGCGAATCTCTGGTACGGGCGCTCTAGTGGCTCACCCTGCACCGGCGAGTAGCCGGCTAAATGAAAACGCCGTACCGCCTGGCGGTACGGCGTCGAGGCCGTCCTTCTTATTCAAGGACACTAGCCTGGCGACGCAGCTCCACGCGCGATTGCCGAGGTGCGAATGTTCGTGACCATTGGGCTCTCCTCACCGGCTTTTGCCGCGCTTGTTCTAAGTAACGATGTTGGCCGGCAAAAGGTTAACTGTCAACGGAATTCACGGGCTCTCCTGCCACCATCCGTGCAGGAGTTCACACATACCCGGGGGTGCACCGCGCACTGTAGACTGGGACTGGAGTGACGCAGCCAGGGTTCGGCGAACATCTCCGGTACATCGGGCGCGATGGCGCGACGGGCCTTCCCGCGCGCGTTAACGACACGTTCATCGCCGAAACTGAGAAAGCCATCGAGCGCTACGGCCAGGACGCCAGCGAACCGGTTCCGCCGCCACCTGCGGGCCCGGTCGACATCGTTTCGGTGTCCGTCCCCAGGCTTGGCCTGAGGCAGGCGAGGGTCGGACGCTACGGCCTGGACGCCTTCGGCCGGCTCGATGTGCCGCAGGACACGAGCACAATTGGCTGGAACCCGGCGTACTGCGCGCTGCCCGGCGAAGGCGGATCGACCTTCCTGGCAGCCCACGTGTATTTCAACGGGCAGCCGGGGGTGTTCTCCCGGCTATCCACACTCTCCGCAGATGACGACATCCGGATCGTGCTGAGCGATGGGAGCGAACATGGCTACCGCGTCACTTCGGCCGTCGAATACGCGCTGGGCACGATCGACATGGGGGCGCTGCTCAAGGGCCGCGAAGGATTCGAAAGCATCACGCTGATGACCTGCAGCGGCCCGCCCGATGAGGGTGAATACGCCTTCCGGACGGTCGTACTCGCCGTGCGAGCCTGATCAAGCGAACGAGCCGTGACGGCCTGCTCCCGCCGCGAAACGGGCGGCACCCTCGCGCGTCTCGCCGGAGTTGATGACCTCGATGCCGCGCCGGGTCTCGTTCGCCAGGGCGTCCTCGAACTCGAGGTCCCACTGTTCGAGCGCCGAAAGGCGGTCGCTGCGCAGGCATCGCTGGGGGAAGGCGGCGATTTGGGCCGCCAGTTCCCTTGCGCCGGAGAGGGCCTCGCCCGCCGGCACGAGCCGGTTGGCGAGCCCCATCGCCCGCGCTTCCTCGCCGCTCACGCCCCGGCCGGTCAGGATCAGATCAAGCGCGTGGCTCTCGCCGATGAGGCGAGGGAGCCGGACGGTCCCACCATCGACGAGGGGGACGCCCCAGCGGCGGCAGTAGACGCCGAAGACGGCGTCCTGGGCGGCCACGCGGAGGTCACACCAGAGCGAGAGTTCCAGTCCGCCTGCGACGGCGAAGCCCTCCACTGCAGCGATCACCGGCTTGGAGAGCCGCATGCGTGAAGGCCCCATAGGACCATCGCCATCTGTGGCGGCCCGATTGCCGCCTCCGGTTGCAACAGCTTTCAAATCCGCCCCGGCGCAGAACGTGCCGTTCGCGCCTGTCAGGATTGCCACGCGAAGCGCATCATCATCTTCGAAGGTGCGGAAAGCCCGGGCGAGCGCTGCTGCCGTTTCGCGGTCGACCGCGTTACGGACCTCCGGACGGTCGATAGTCACGATGGCCAGCGGGCCGTCGGTCTCGTAGTGGACCACCATGTCGAGCCTCCTGTTGTGGAACAATGGTAGCCATCGGAAGTCGGCTTGAGCAGGGGAGGCGCGGGCATGGAGGCATCGGACTTCGCAATCGCGGTGCTGGAGACCAGTGCACTGCCGCAAGGTGTGCTCAGCGACGTGATGCGCCTGTTTCAGCAGAACTACCGCGACGCGAACACGGCTTACCTGGAGAAGAACCTCGGGAAGCTCCGCCACCTGGCCCTTGCGACCGCTCGTGACGGGGCGGTGGCGGGGTTCGCGCTGGGTGAATCCCGGGTGATCGATCTCCCGCAACTACCAGGAACCAACGTCCGCCTGGCGGGATTGTGCTGCGTCGGAATGGACTACCGGCGGCACGGCCTTTTCGGGAAGCTGGAAGCTGCGGCCCTGGCTGCGAACGCATTGCCACCGAAGGATCGCTTCCTGTCTTGCGGACGGACGGCACATCCCGCGAGCTTCCGGAACTTCTTCGCGAACCCGGCCGCCGTGCCACACCCGGGGCGACAGCCGAGCGAGTGGCAGAAAGCCGTGGGCACCGCCATCGCGGCAGCATACGGATCGACGGGGTTCGACGCGGAGACCTTCGTCGTCAAAGGCAGCGGCGTGCCAATCGGTTGGCCGGTCATCGAGATTGAAGCGACGGCCGACGAGTGGGAAATGTTCAAGCCCGTGGATCGCTCTAATGGCGATTCCCTCCTTGGCGTCGCGTGGCAGCCCACGCCGCCTGCAGGATGGCTGGAGTAGCACCGAGCGCCAGCGATCCCGTGACAACTGTCACATCGGCTACCAGAGCGACACTCCAGCATTCGCCCATGCGCCCTCATGCCGGTGATATCCCCCTCGCCCAGGTCGCGACACGCCGGGTGCGAAGACCGGGTTTCCCCTGGATCTTCGCGATGTGGATGGCAGTCTCTGCGGCTATCTCGGTTTGTGCCGGTCTCGTCCTCGGCCTTCTCGCCGCATTAGAAACAGGTTACGGCCTCGACCGCTGGACACAGTCAGTGCAGGCTCATGGGCGTCTCCAGCTCTGGGCATTCGCGGGCGTGTTCATCGTCGCGCTGGCGTTCGAGTTCCTGGTGCGGATGAACGGGAGGCAACCATTTAGCCTCTGGCTGCGGATAGGGGTGCCGGCCGGGCTCGCGGGTGGGGGACTGCTCCAGGCCGCGGGGCAACTGTGGTACGACCAGGCGGACTTCCTCGGCCCGATCGGCGGGGTGGTCATGTTGGCTGCTTCGGGCGCATTTGCGGTGGCAGTGGTGCGTGTGAAGCCGCCGCACAGCCTCAAACTTGACCCACAGCCGTGGTTCGTCTGGTTCGCCGGGGGATGGCTCGTAACCGCCTCGGCGATGGCACTGATCGCCTCGTTGAACTGGGAAATGGGCACGGCATTGCCGGCCGAATCGCATCTCGTAGCCGAAGTGTTCCTGCGCGGGTTCCTCTTGCAGGTAATCCTGGCGATCGGGCCGCGCGCCCTCGGCGGACACATGGGCCTGCCTCTGATTGATGCGCGCAAGCAGATCTTCTTGCTGGTCACTGTCAATGCAGGCACGGCTCTCTGGGTCGCCGGCCAGGACGTCTGGGTGTTGCCCGGGGCATTCATGCTCGTGCGTGTCGCAGACATCGCGCTGGGAGTGGCGCTTCTGCTGCTCACATACTGGTTGCGGATCTTCTCCAACCTCAAGAGACGCTATCGCGGCGAGCGGTACGAGTGGGCGGCCCCTATCGCCTGGCTTGGCGCGGTCGTCTATGCGGCGACGCTCGTGCTGGTGCGCCTCGCCCCGGCGGGAGACGAGCTGAACCTGTACCAGGAAGGGGCTATCCGGCACATCTTCCTGCTCGGGTTCGTCCTGCCGCTGATGCTGGCGATGGCCCACATCGTCCTGGCACGGTTCGGGGCGGGATACATCCCGTGGCAGAACCTGCTGACTGCGGGCTTTCTCCTGCTGGTTGCGGCATGGCCGTTGCGGGTTATCCCGGCCCTCGCTGGTGATGCACCAGGCGACGCGGCCCAAGGTGCAATGGCGCTCGCGGGCGTGCTGGCGATGGCCGCCCTGGGCCTGACCGCTGCGGTCTGCATCCGGACAGCGATCATCACCGGCAGACCGATCCAACAGATCATGCGGGCGATGCCTGGTTAGGCGACCAGCTTCGCTCTCACGGCGGAGAGAGTCGCGGCGCTGACGCCGACGCTCTCAAGGTAGGCGGCTGCACCGCCGTAGAGACGCTCGATGTGGGCCAGTGTGTTGGTCATGTCTTCCGGCGGCGACGCCATGAGCTGGAGCGCTCTCGACTGGTCGATACCCTGCTCGGACATCCGCGGGAGCCACTCGTCCAGGAGTGGACGCAGGAGGTGAAACGAATGGGCGTAGTCCTCGATGACGGTAGCCTCGTCGACGCCTGCGAGGCGGAGCATCAGGGCCGCCGCAACGCCGGTCCGGTCCTTGCCGGCAGCACAGTGGAAGACGACCTTGCCGTCGGTGTCCGAAACCGTTTCGAAGAGGACGCGGTAGGCGTCACGGCCCGTTTCGAGCATGCGCTGGTAGACGACAAAGTAGCCGGGGAACTCGGCGTCCAACCCCACAGGGGACTGGTCCTCTTCGAACACGGGTGCGAAGACGTGGCGAATCCCGGCAACGGAAGGATCGGGGGTGACGTCGCGTTCCCTCTCGGCCCGCGAGCGGAGGTCGACGATGGCCTTCACGCCATGGTCGGCGAGCGTGCCGAGGCCGTGAGGAGTCAGCCGCTGGAGTCCGGCGGAACGAATGACGGTGTCGGTGGTGGTGCGGCCTTCGGGAGTGGTATAGCCGCCCATGTGGCGGACGTTGTGGGCGACTTCGAGCCTCAACTCGCGATTCGTGATAGTTAGCGTCATGCAAACATTCTGACATGCATGGATGAACCGCGCGTTAACGCCGGGAGGCATCGCTCGCCCGGAGACGCGGAATGCTGGTAGCGTTCCGTCGTGATCAACCGAGACCGTATCGTTCGAACATTCCTTGACCTCGTCGCAATCGATTCGCCTTCAGGTGATGAGGACGCCATCGCCGCTGAACTCGAACGACGCCTTCGGGCGCTCGGGCTCGACGCCAGCCAGGACGCCGCAGGCAACGTGCTCGCCAGGCGTGAGGGGCGGGGGGAGCCCATTCTGCTTTCGGCGCATATGGACACCGTTGAGCCCGGCCGGGGTATCAAGCCCGTCTGGGACGGCGACGACATCATCCGGAGCGACGGGACGACCATCCTCGGGGCCGACAACAAGGCGGGCTGCGCGGTCATTCTCGAAGTGATCCAGTCGGCCATCGAAGACGGCGCCGAGACCCGGACCATCGAAGTCGCGATCAGCCGCGGGGAGGAAGTCGGTCTACTGGGGGCCACGAAGATGGACTATTCCCGGATCACGGCCAGGGTAGCGATCGTGATCGATAGCGGCGGGCCACCTTCCAGCATCCAGGGCCAGGCTCCCTACCACAGCACGTACGACATCGAGGTCCACGGGAGAAGCGCGCACGCGGGGCTCGAACCGGAGAAGGGCGTGCCGGCCATCTCGATCGCGGCGGAGATCATCGTCGGGTTGCCCCAGGGCCGGTTCGATGCCGAGACGACGGGGAATGTCGGTAAGGTGCAGGGCGGTCTCGTCCGCAATGCTGTCCCAGACTACGCGCTCATCCAGGGCGAGATGCGGAGCATGGTCGAAGAGAAGCTCGAGACGCTGATGACCAACGCGAAGAAACATGTCGACGAGGTCGCGGGCGCCCACCCGGATGCGCGCATCGATGCGAAGTTCGGCCAGGCCTACCCCGGCTACTCGCTCACGCCAGACGACCCGGCGGTGAAGCTGCTCTTCCCTGTGCTCGAACGGCTCGGATACAGACCGGATCCTCACCCGGTTGGGGGTGGGACCGACGGCAACGTCTTCCGAGGGCACGGTATCGCAAGCGTCGTCATTGGCCGCGGTGGTTACAACCAGCACACCAGGGACGAATACCTGGTCATTCCGGAGATGCTGCAATGCGCAGCGGTCGTCGAGGGGTGCGTCCGGCTCTGAGCGCCGGCCGGGCCAGACCCGGACTCGTGGGCCTGTGGGCCACCGTCGCGGGCGCTACTTCGCCGCGACGGCTATCGACGACCCTGTCTCTATCCCGATCCCGTCGAGCATGGAGTGGATCTTGCGGGCGGTCTGGATGATGCGTCCGGCCTCGTGTTGAACGGCCTGCTTGCCATCGCAGAGGGCTTCGGCCGGGTTGTTGTGGATATCGAATTCGACACCCTGGGCGCCGGCCGCGACAAACGCGTAGGTCATGCGTTCCACGAGTTTCCGGTCGCCACCGCTATGACTCGGGTCGGCAAGAAGTGGAAGGTGCGACCGCATGCGGACCAGCGGGATCATGCCGGCGTCGGCGCCGAAACGGGTCTCGGATTCGAAGCTCTTGATGCCGCGGTAGCAAAGGATCACGTTCCGGTTGCCGGACCCGGTGACGCGGCCCTCGCGGTCGATGCCGGACATGATGTAGGCGGCGGCGCAGAGCCACTCATTCAGGTCGTTGCCGAAACCGTGCTTGAGAACGACCGGCGTGTCTATGCGAGAGAGTTCCTCGAGCAGGGGCGAGTACTGCGCACTCCGGGCGCCGACCTGGATGACATCGATCCCCGCATTCAGGAACGCATCAAGGTGGCGGAGGTCGATGAGTTCGGAAACCGTGGGGAGCCCCGTCGCCTGCTTCATCGCCGCGGCGATCTCGAGGCCCTTTTGAAGTTCGAGACCGCGGTAGTCGTAGGGGCTCGTACGGGACTTGTCGACGAATGCGCGGAGCACGTCGACGCCCGTTTCCTTCGCCATCATGGCGGATTCGATGGACTGCTTTTCGGATTCGATCGCGCAGGGGCCGCCAAAGAAAGTGAGGTTCCCGCCACCGACGTTGACGCGGCCACCGATGGTGACGATCGAGTCGTCCTTGTGAAAGTTGCGACTCGCGTCCTTGTACTTCTCGGTTATGCGGATGACGCGGTCGACGCCAGGGAGCTCAGTGATCCGGCCATCATCGATGACAGAAGCGATTCCTTTGACGCCGATGACCGTGGTCCCGGAAACAATGGTCTCGCACCGGAGGCCGTAGTCACTGGTGATCCGGTTGATGACGCGCTCGACTTGTTCGATAGAGGCCCCGGGGGCCATGTGAATAATCATGAAGCTGGCTCGCGATGGTTATGTTGGGAGAGCCAGTGTGCAACGCCTCGGAGTTAGAGGCGAAGCAGGGCAAAGAAGTCGGGCGGCCCGAATCGGGCCGCCCGAGAGATGCGAACTACCTCAGCCGTCTAGGCCCGTCGGCGCGAAACACCGAACGCGAGCGTGACCACCGAGGCCAGCACCAGGGCGACGCCGGCGGCGTAGGTAAACCCGTTACCGCCCCCGGGTATCAGGCTATCGCCCGCCGATGGCGCTCCAGGGACGAGCGTTGTGGCCGGTATCTGAGCGCGGACGACACCACCCGGATTCGCTTTTGAGTGGACGTTCACGTAGAGCTCACCCTTCGCCATGGCGTCGGTGAACGCCTTCCAGTTGCCCGCGTGGGGCCCGCTGAGGTTCGCCACCTTGATGTCGCCAGTTGGATGGATCGCGCCAACTCCTGGGTCGACCGGGCCGTAGAGGAACGCGACAACCGGGCCGTTCGCCCCCTTCGCACCGGCATGGATGTGGGCCATCGTGATCTCGGGCGCGACGGCGCTGAGGTCGAACTCGAGGTTGCCATCGGTGAGCGTGCCGCTGAAGTAACCGATGGCATTGGCGGTGACGGCGGGGACTTCTTCGCCGGGGGTGAGGGTGACCTGCTTGATGGTGGCCGAACGGCCAGCCTGGGCATTCGTCGTGGGCGCGGCTGCAAGCAACATCGCAAGCCCCGTAGCCGCCATGAGGACGACCAGGGCGAGAACTCTCAGGCCCCGACTGGTTGAAATCAGAAACATCCGAACCTCCTCCAATTCGCGGGGGCATCCGCCCGGCAAGCGCATATTGGAAATTCGTGAGAAAGGTACGGGAAAGACAGGTCCTAGAAGAGCGCGCCCGAGAGCCGCCGCTGGTAGTCCTTCGTCACTTCCGAATCCAGTCCGAGGATGTCGAAGATCGCGAGCATCGCCTTTCGGGCAGCGCCGTCCGCGAACGTCCGATCGATCCGGACGGATTCGACCAGTTCGTCGAGGGCATCCTCGTACTGCTCCCGTGCGGCCAGCATCACACCCCAGCGATACCGATCCCGCGGGTTACGGGGGTTTGCCGCGGCGGCGCTCTCCAGATCTTCGCCCGCGTGCTTCTCGGCGAAGCCGTTCAGGAAGATGCGGTGCTTCAAGATCTTCGCCCGGCGGTCGGTCGGGGCGCGGTCGAGGAGGTCTTCCGCGGCGGCCGTTTCGCCCTTTCCGGCGAGGATGGCGGCCAGGCCGACGAGCGCATCGGGCTGCGATGGTTGCTTCGCGAGGATGGCACGGTAACCCGCCTCGGCCGCATCGACGTTGCCCGCCCGCAGGTGGTCGTCAGCGTCCTGTGTCACGCGGATGGCCGGCGCGCCGACGACCTTTTCGAAGAACGCACGGACCTGGGGTTCCGGATAGGCGCCGGTGAACTCAGCGATCACCTTGCCGTCCTTGAACGCCTTCACGGCGGGGATCCCCTGGATGCGGAAGAGCGCGGCGACCTTCGGGTTCTCGTCGGTGTTCAGCTTCGCGAGGACCACCTTGCCATGGTTCTCCTCGGCGACTTTCTCGATGATCGGCCCGAGCACACGGCACGGCCCGCACCATGGCGCCCAGAAGTCAACGACAACGGGGACGGTTTTCGACTTTTCCTGGACCTCGATGGCGAAGTTGCCATCGGTTACTTCAACGTAGGTGTGGGGCAACATGCAGCGGCTCCGGCTAAGGGTCAGGTGATCCGATCGTAGCGAACCGGCGCGGGAGTGTCAGGCGTCACCCCTGGCGCTTGGTCGCCAGCCTCTGTTCGAACCGGGGCCGGTCGACGACGAAGCGCTGGTGTGTCCCGTTGCCGACTTCATCGATGCCATCGGTGGCGGTCCAGGTGAAATCGAGCTTGCGGCCCTCGACGCCAGCGAGGGTGACCGTGGCGGTGACGGTGAGCCCCTCGGGCGTGGCGGCGGTGTGATTGATGACGATCTGGGCGCCGACGGTCATCTGGTCCGCGTTCAAGTGCGCGCCAACCCACTCGGCGGCGGTCTTTTCGACGAGGGCGCCGAGCGCGGGTGTGCTGAAGACGTCGGGCGTGCCCGCGACGATCTTGCTGGCGAAGTGTTCGGGCGCGGCGGTGACAGAGCGCGACGCGGTCGCTCCAGGTTTGAGGTCTTCGAGTGCCATGGGTCCCTCCGTTGAGGAGCGAATGATAGAGAGGTTCAGCGGGCCTGTAAGCCGGATTCTGTCCACCCCGAAGGGCTGTGTGACCATTTCTCTCGACGCCGCATCGCTGCGGCGCTCTAGCAGCCAACCCGGGAGTACGAACGGGGCGGGCAGCCCTTCTCCCCTATTTGGCCTTGCTCCGGGTGGGGTTTTCACGGCCGTACTGTTGCCAGGACGCCGGTGCGCTCTTACCGCACCATTTCAACCTTACCCATCCGAAGACAGGCGGTATGTTTCTGTTGCACTTTCCGTCGGCTCACGCCGCCCAGGCGTTACCTGGCACCCTGCCCGCAGGAGTCCGGACTTTCCTCTGAGGAGCACGCTCCCCAGCGGTCACCCGGCCCACTGAACCTGACCATTGTTGATTGGCGATCGGCGATTGTCGATTCGAGGGCATAAGTCGAGTCCGGGGTGGGATTGTTTCCGCTGCGGCCGAAGCCACAACGGTCACTCCGCGCGAAGAAGCTGGCTGAACCTGATCTCCGTCACACGACTCTCCACGTGAACATGCCCAATTTGCGCACTAGCGCTACGCCATCCCGCCCCAGTTCTTACCCTGTTTCAAGTCCACCTTCAGGGGGACGTTCATCTCCAGGCCGGCGGGCATGATGCGGGTTGCCAGTTCGCGGATGGCGTCCACCTCATCGGCGGGGCATTCGAAAATGAGTTCGTCGTGGACCTGGAGGATCATCCGGCTGCGAAGTTCGCGCTCGCGCAGTTCGGCGTCCACCCCGATCATCGCGACCTTGATGATGTCGGCGGCGGTGCCCTGGATGGGCATGTTGATGGCTTCGCGTTCCGCGGCGGAGCGCACCTGGAAGTTCGTGCTGCGGATGGCGGGGAGGTAGCGGCGGCGGCCGAACAGCGTCTCGGCGTAACCCTTCTCGCGCGTGGAGGAGAGCGTCTGCTGTTGCCAGAGAGCGATGCCGGGGAAGTTCCGGTAGTAGGTGGTGATGAACGCCTCGGCCTCTTCACGAGTCATGCCGGTGCGGCTCGCCAGCCCGAACTCGCCCATGCCGTAGGCAATGCCGAAGTTCACCATCTTGGCCGTATCACGCATCTGCCGGGTGACATCTCCCGGGGTCACACCGTAGACCGTGGCGGCCGTCGCACGGTGGATGTCCTGGTCGGCGAGGAAGGCGGAGACGAGCCCCTCATCCTTCGTGACATGGGCGAGCACGCGGAGCTCGATCTGGGAGTAGTCGCCGGCGACGAACCACGGGTCGTCGTATGTCGAAGCAACGAAGGCGCGGCGAATGTCGCGGCCGGTATCGGTGCGGACGGGGATGTTCTGGAGATTGGGGTTGGTACTGCTGAGGCGCCCCGTGGCCGCCACGGTCTGTTGGAAGTCCGTATGAATGCGCCCGTCAGCGGCGACGGTAGCCGGGAGCGCATCGGTGTAAGTGGACTTGAGCTTGGTCAGCTCCCGGTAGCTGAAGATGAGGTCAATAATCGGCGCAACGGAGCGGAGACTCTCGAGCGAGCGCTGGTCGGTGCTGTAGCCCTGCGTCGTCTTGCGCGTCTTGGGAAGGCCGAGCTCTCCGAAGAGGATGTCGCTCAGTTGCTTCGGGCTGCCGATGTTGAACTCGTGCCCGACGATGGCGTAGATCTCTCGCTCTGCCCTCTCAGCATCAGTAGCCAGCGTGCGGGAGATGTCGCGCAGGACGCTCACATCGACAGCGATGCCCGCCTGCTCCATGCGATAAAGCACGGGCATGAGCGGCATTTCCATGTCGTTGAAGAGAGGCCACTGGCCGCGTTCGTTCAGCTGGGCCTCGAGTGGCGGGCGGACGCGGAGCAGCGTCTCGGACTGCTGGCAGGCGTGGCGTGCGACCTGCTCAGGATCGGCTTGCGAGAGCAGGATGGCGTTCCGGCCGCTGCCCGTGAGCGATGCCACCGTCACCAGCTCGACGCCGAGCCGTTCGTTGACGAGGGCGCCAAGCGTCGACGAGGTCTCCCCGAGGAGGAAGGCCGCGATGGCGATGTCGAACTCGTAGCCGGCGAGTGACATCCCGTTCGCTTCGAGCTGGTGCATGAGGTACTTGGTGTTGTAGGCGGTCTTCTTCAGCGCAGGATCGGCGAGAAGCGGCCCGAGCGTGGCACGCACACTCGCCATGGGGACCTGTTCCAGGGACGCATCGAGCCGGGGGGCGTGACCGACCGGTACATACCAGGCTTTGCCCGGTTCCGTGGCGAAGGAGAGACCGAGCAACAGGGGATGGGCCGTGTCGCCAGTCGACGAGACGGTGGCAACGCCGAAGTGCCCGGCGTTCCGGAGGTTGACCGCAAGCTCGGCAAGGCCGGCATCGGTGCCGACGGTGACGTAGTCGGTTTCGGCTTCGACGAGCTCCTGGGCCGGTTTCGAACCGAGCACTTCATCAAGCCGCTGGGCGAGCATCCGGAATTCCAGCTCGCGGAAGAGTGCCATTACCTTCTCGCGGTCGAAGTCCTTTACGCGGCACTTATCGAGGTCGAAGTCGATGGGCAGATCGGTGTGGATGGTGACCAGGTCCAGGTTGCGGAAGGCGATTTCACGGCCGTCGACGAGCTTCTGCTTGAGCGCGCCCTTCGTCAGTTCGATGTTTTCGTAGATCTGGGGGACTCCGCCGAACTGGCGGATGAGGTCGGTGGCCGTCTTTTCGCCGATGCCCTTGATGCCCTCGACGTTGTCGCTCGTGTCTCCCTTGAGTGCCTTGTAGTCGATCATGTGCTTCGGGCTGAAACCGTAGCGTTCGGCGGCACGAGCTTCGTTGTAGTCGACGGTATCGCGCTGGTAAGGCCGGAACATGAAGAGGTTGATGTTGGGGCCGATGAGCTGCACGAGGTCTGTATCGAGGGTCGCGATGTAGGTCTCCATGCCGTTCGCAGCAACCTGTTTCGCGATGGTCCCAGCGACATCGTCGGCCTCGTAGCCGGGCATCTCGAAAACCGGAATGCCGAAGGCGTCCAGCATCTCGCGGACGCGCTTCATCTGGACGATGAGCTCCGACGGCGTCTCGCGCCTGGTTGCCTTGTAGGCGGCACTCGCCTCGTGGCGGAAAGTCGGCCCGTGCGCGTCCCAGGCGGCGCAGATGTGGGTGGGCTTCAAGAGATCGAGCACGCGGATGAGGGTTTCGGCGTAACCGTGCGTGGCGAAAGTGAGTTCGCCTTTCGAAGTCATGAGCGGGTTATCGGAGTTCGCCATCGCGAAGAAGGCGCGGTAGAGGATGCCATGCGAGTCGAGCACGACGAGGCGGGGTTTCGAGGTGGATGGAGACGGCACCGTGGGATTATAGGCGGGCGGAGGACTGAATCTGTGCTCGGGTGCGAGGAGGTGGCGGTGTTCTGAGGGCGGTGACGTTAGCGGGTGACAGCCGGCGGCGCGGCCGCAGCCTGCCGCCACTCTTCGCGCTGGTTCTTGTTCGCTCCGACGGAAGTGGCCGGGAACCACTGGAATTGCAGGTATCCGGCGTAGTAGTTGGAAATGAAGCCCAGGTGGGCGGTGTCGGATGTCTCGATGATCATCACGTTCGGCGGGTTGTCGGGCGAGCCGCCGGCCGGCGCGAAGGACCCGAGGATGGAGCAGCCCGCAGGCAGCTTCAAGGGAAGATCGACGACGATCTGGGCGAACTTCGGATCGAGTGTTGTGTCGCCCTGGCGGGCGCGCGTTTCGTTCGCTTCACGATAGGTTGCGGTGGGCCGGTAGTACCCAAGATAGACGGACATTGACCAAGACCTCGATTCTGGCGCCCTCAGAACACCTCATCGCCAGGTCGCGGGTCACCCCGTGGCCATCGGAGAGGCTACCACTACTGTCAATGCGAATCCGTGATTTGGGCGAAATCTTCACACTGTGAGGCGGCGATTTGACCGGCAATGCGGCGGGCCAGCCTTCAGTCCACGACCTGGGTACCGGCCATGGCGTCCCAGGGTGAACGCCCGTCGCCCATGAGGATGAGAAAAGCGAGGGGGACGGCGATGCATCCCAGGACCGCGACCATCGCCGCCAGGGGGAACACGATGCAGAAACAAACTTGCAGGGCTGCCCAGCGGCCTATCGCCTGGACGAGCGTGAGACGTTCGTGTTCCAGGGTGGTGACGCGGAGGCCGATGAACTTCTTGCCCGGGGTCGCCTGCCAGGCCGAAGCCGGGAAGGCGATGTGATAGATGGCGCCGATGGCAACGAAGGGGACGATGCGGACCCAGTCGAAGGTGACGGTCCCATCGCTGTTGAGGGTTGCGGCCTCGCGGCCGACGACGAACGAGAGCGCGAAGGCGATGGCGCCGAGAATCAGCGCGTCGATGAGGCCAGCCAGTATGCGCTGGACACGAGAGGCGCCGTAGAAGCCAACTTCGGCGCCGCGCGGATCATCGAAGGCGATCCAGTGGGGTACCCCGGCGGGAATCGCCTGGAGACGGTCGGCGGCCGCCACCCGGCGGCGCACGATCTCCCCGCAGGAAAGGCACACGCGCGCCTCGTCACGGATGGAAGAACCACATTCGCCGCATTCCATACATTGCGCTCCTACAGTGAGAATCGACGGGCGATTGCGGTTGGAGAGAGCGTTCGCGCACGGGGCCGCCACCGGAGGACCAGGATCCGGCGAACACGGCTTCGACGAGCAAGCTTCCATTCGCCGGGCGTCCGAGGGGCGGAGTGACGCGTAGACTTGTCGAAGCAACACGCTGACTGAGAGAGCCACGACATGAACTTCCACCTCGACGCCGATCAGACCGCCTTCCAACAGGAAGTGGTCGACTTCATCGAGCAGGGGCTTCCCGACGGATGGGACAGCGAGCACGAGTCGTTCGCAGAGGCGCTGAGGATCGAGCGCCAGATCATGACACGGCTGGCGGCGAAGCACTGGCTCGCCCTGCCCTGGCCGAAGGAATTCGGCGGGCTTGGGGCTTCGCCGATGCAACAACTGATTTTCAACGAGCAGATGGCCTACCACGGCGTCCCCGGGACGATGAACATGGGCGTTGCGTGGGTAGGCCCGGTCGTGATGCTTTACGGGCGCGATGACCAGAAGGCGCAGTACCTCTCGCGCATTGCCGACGGGAGCGACCTCTGGTGCACGCTCTACAGTGAACCTGGCGCAGGGAGCGACCTGGCGGCCATGCAGACACGAGCGGTCCGCGATGGCGATGACTACATCATCAACGGCCAGAAGATCTGGACGTCGTTCGGGCACTACGCCGACTGGGGTTGGCTGGCAGTCCGCACCGACCCGGACGTGCCGAAGCACAAGGGCCTCTCGACCTTCGCAATCAAGATGGACACTCCCGGAATCACCATTCGACCGCTGGTGAACATGGCCGGCACGCACGAGTTCAACGAGATCTTCTTCGAAGATGTGCGTGTCCCGGCTGCCAACCTGGTGGGCGAAGAGAACCGGGGCTGGTACAACGTCGCGGTCGGTCTCGACTTCGAACGCTCGTCAATCGGTGCGACCTCCAACTCGCGGCGGATGGTCGATGACCTCGTGACCTACCTGCGCACGGAGAAGCCGCGAATTGACAACGCGGTCAAGCACCGGCTGGTGGATGAGGCGATCGGCGTCGCGCTGCTGAGGAACATGGCGTACTACATCGCGTCACGGCAGGAGAAGACCGGGATCGCGCCAACGCGGGAAGCGCAGATGGCGAAGCTGTTCGGGGCGGAGCTTCAGCAGCGGATCGCGGCGACGGCGCTGCAAGTGTTCGGGATGGAGGGGCAGGCGCACCGGCCGGTTTCCAGGGCGGCGTCCTATCGCTACGGGCTGCTGCGGAGCGTCGCGAACACGATCGAGGGCGGCACGAGCGAGATCCAGCGCTCGGTGATCGCCACACGCGGTCTCGGACTGCCGCGCGAGTGAAATCACGAATCTCCGGGCGTGCGCGGCCGGGAGGCAGACGGGCCTGTATGAGGGCAGACCCTTGCATACGTTTGTGAAGAAACCGACAGAAACGCGTTAGACACCCTCAAGACACCGTGAACACCTGCCGTTTCCTAAGGTGTAACCCTTCTGGAGGGACTTCACATGGCAGACACGACGCATACACCGGACGGCAACCCGGCCAACGACCCGGTCCCGTTCGACGACCGCACCCGCCGCGTGATGGAACTCCGCAAGCAGGTCCGGGAGGGCACGTATCAGCCCGACCCTGCCGAGGTAGCGCGCGCCATCCTTCGCGAATGGATCGCGAACGGCGATGCCCTCGGCACGAATGTTGCGGTCCCCGTGGTCGAGACCGCTCCGCAACGCCATGCGGCGGCGGGGCGTTTCCTCGTCGCGAGTGGGGAGGCAAACGCAGAGCCGGACGAGGCGCGTTCGGCCTGAACTGCTGCTAGAGATGCGCGGCGAGGAACTCGCGTGTGGCGTCGGTGCCTTCCGGCGGGACTTCCGCGTGCAGGCCCGGATAGACGTGCATCCGCTTATCGGCTGAACCGAGCAGGCCGAAAAGCTCGAACGCACCGTCCCGGTCGAACCGCTCGTCATCCCACTGAACGACGAACAACGTGGGCACGGTGACGCGCGGCGCATCGACCCGGTGGCGTTCGCCAAAGCGGCCACGAATCGCGCTCCTGCCAGCGAAGCCACAAAGCCCGAGGACGGCCGCCTTCACTCGTGGTTCTGCGGCCACGAACGGCAGTCCGAGCATCGTCCCCATCGAGAGTCCCCAGTAACCGACGCGAGAGCCGTCGATCCCTGGCTGCACCACCAGCGCGTCGAGGGTCGCACTCCAGTCGGCGACCATGCGGTCGAAGGTCTCGGGCTTCTTCCACAGCGCGATGTAGTCCGGGTGTCCTGCCGGATCTTCGCTGACGACAATTGGTCCGCGTTCGCCGTGATCGATCGCATCGATGGCAGCGACGGCGAAGCCGTGGCGCCTCACAAAGCGGCGCGCCAGGGCGAGGCCATTTGGGTTTCGCTTCTCGCTCTGTCCGCCGTGTCCGATGAGCACGAGCGGCACGGGGCCGGAAGCGTGCTCGGGCATCCAGAGAATGCCGGGCAACCGGTCCCCTTCGCGGGTGACGACAAATGGCCGTTCCGAGACGCCCATGGCGACCTGCGCGCCTGCTGACCAGTGCATGAGGGCCTCCGATTCGCGTGGTGTGGAAGGAGTCTAAGCCACGGGCAATTCCTATGTTTCCCGAGTTGTTACCCGCGGATTGCCCTGTTGGTGGTCAACCGGGATCGACCTGTCCGTATACTCGAACTGATGCAGATTGCCGTGATTGGCGCAGGCGCGGCTGGTCTAACGGCGGCGTACCGGCTCGTGCAGGCCGGCCACCGCGTGGTGGTGTATGAAGCACAGCCGTACGTCGGCGGGCGGACGCACAGTGCGCAGTTCGCACCGGGGCACTATCTCGATACTGGAGCAGGCTGGCTGACGAGCGCCTACACGCGCACGTTGCGGCTGTTCGAAGAACTCGGCGAGACCGGGCGGCTCCAGCCGATGAAAGCATCCGCGCCGTCAGAACTGATGATCGATGGCAAGTCGTTCATTGGCGCGGGTCTGCCTCGGACTCCGGCGGGCGAACACCTCATCCCGGGAGAGGAACGCGAGCGCCTCCGGAACTGGCTGCACTGGCTCGAAGGGTACCCCCCGCTCGGGTTTCGCACGTTCAATGACAACGAAACAGCCAGCCAACACATGATGCCGGTGAGCCCGGCGGCCGAGCGGTTTCTCTTCGCGCCGATGTTCGAGGGCCTGTTTGCACCGCTCTCGGAGCAATCGGCGGAGTTCCTGCGTTCGTGGATCGCTGCCTCGCGCGCGCGGTATTTCCAGGTCCGCGATGGAATGGACGCGCCATGGCAACGCATCGCCATGCACGTCGATGTCCGGCTGAACGCGCGCGTCGAGATGATTCGACAGGGCGGCTCCAGGCTGGAGGTGGTGGCCAACAGCGTCGGCGCGGCGGTCGACGGAGTCGTGGTTGCCGTGCCTCCGCCGCAAGGTGCGGCGTTCGTCACGCGGGCGATCGAACCGCGATGGGTCGCGCAGCTCAACTACGAGCACGTCGAGTATTCCGGGCAGTGCCGCCTCTACCTGGCGATGCCCGGCGACGCGCCCGTGCGGATTCACCGGCGGCCCCTGCCGATGGGGCGAATCGCTAGCGTCGAATGGCAGTCCGGGAGCGACGGGGCGTGGGGGGCTTGCCCGCCAGGATGGCAGTGGGTGCTGGTGTGCGCGAACGAGGCATACAACAACGACCTCATCGACCTGCCGGACTTCGAGGCGATTGAACGGCTCTGGGCGGACGCTGCCGCAATCGTGCCGGAACTGCCGCCGCTGCGAGCCTGGAAAGTGCGGCACCTGGTGAAGTGGCGCCACGCCGTGCCGACCATGGCTCCGGGGCACTTCACGCGGATGGCCGCGTACACGCGGCGGCCCCCGGTCGTGTTCGCCGGGGACTGGACGCACCAGGCGTGCATCGAAGGCGCGGTCCGCTCAGGCGAAGCAGCAGCCGAAGCGTTCGGGCCGGGCTAGGCGCAATGACGCCACACGGGATCCGGATTGTCGTGTTCGACCTCGGGGGCGTGCTGGTCCGGATCGCCCAGAGCTGGGCCGAGGCGCATGCGGCCGCGGGCCTCGCGAATCACGCGATCCTGGACGACGCCGACTTCGCGGAGCAGCTCGCGAACCTCACGCGCGCGTACGACGCCGGCGAGCTCTCACCGGACCAGTTCGAAGAGCGGGTCGCCGCCTCCTCTGGCGGCGCCTACACCCCTGGCGAGGTTGCGCGTGTGCACCATGCCATCTCCATGGACGAGTACCCGGGGGTAGGAGCGATCGTCGACACCATCCAGGCAGCCGGCGTCAGCACAGGCGTCCTCTCCAACACGAACCCCGCGCACTGGCCGCGGCTCATCGGACAGGGGTCGGACAGCCCGGAGTATCCGACTGTGGCGCGGCTCCAGCACGCGCATGCGAGCCACCTGCTCGGTGTCGCGAAGCCCGATCCCCGCATTTTCACCGCCTTCGGCAATGCCACTGGCTTCCCGCCTTCGTCCATCCTCTTCTTCGATGACCGGACGGAGAACGTCCTCGGCGCCGGTCGTGCCGGCTGGCACGCTCGGCAGATCGACCACGCGGGTGACACTGCTTCTCAGCTATTGCGGCACCTCGGCAGCTTCGGCATCACAACACGGTGACCGCCGAGCTCAGCTCGCGTCTCGGCCGCCGACACGGGAGCGGCGCAGGCGGCGGACCGCGCATTTCGTACACGCGTGTCGCACGGCGAGCCGGTTCGGGCTAGAATCGGCCCGCAACAATTCGGAGGAACGTGCATGCGATTCCAGGACACACCTGAACTCGCCGAGTGGCGAGGCACCGTCCGCAAGTTCGTGGACGACAACTGGCGCCTCGCGGGCGTCAGGGACGAAGACGAGGGCATGGAAGGCCCACGCGACGAGAATCGCGCCAAGAAGTGGCTCGACAAGCTCGGTGCAAACGGCTGGCTTGCGCCGGCGTGGCCGCGGAAGTACGGAGGCGCCGACATGTCGGTGCTCGAACAGTTCGTACTGAGCCAGGAACTTCACGAAGCAGGCGCGCCGACGAGCCGCCAGATGCTGAACCTCGTTGGGCCGACGATCATGCTCCACGGGACAGAGGAGCAGAAGGCGGAGCACCTTCCCCCCATGCTGCGGGGCGAAGTCGCCTGGTGCCAGGGCTTCAGCGAGCCGGGTTCGGGCTCGGACCTCGCGAGCCTCCAGACCCGGGCCGTCCGCGACGGCGACGAGTACGTGGTGAATGGCCAGAAGATCTGGACGTCCGGCGCACACCGGGCCAACTGGATGTTCGTACTTACGCGGACCGACCCAAACGCGCCGAAGCACCGGGGGATTAGCTATCTCTTGCTCGACATGAAGGCGCCGGGAGTCACCGTCCGCCCGCTGATCAACATGGCCAACGGCCACGTTTTCAACGAGGTCTTCTTCGAAGACGTGCGGGTGCCTGTGCGGAACCGCATCGGCGAGGAAAACCGGGGCTGGTACGTGGGCACCACGACGCTCGACTTCGAGCGATCGAACATCGCCCGTGCGATCACCGCGCGCAAGAATGTCGAGCGGCTGGTGAGCTACGCTCAGGCGCGGACGGCGGCTGGCTCGGCCGTCAGGCAGACCTTCCGGAACGAGATCGCGGACCGTGCTATCGAGACCTCGATCTGCCAGTTGCTTTCGTTCGTTGTCATCTCCATCCAGGCCAAGGGCGGCGTGCCGAACATGGAAGCGTCGATGTGCAAGATGTACGGCTCGGAGCTTTCGCAGCGAATTGCGGGGACGAAGATGCACCTCGCCGGCATGTACGGCCAGGAACGGAAGGCGAGCGGCCTCCAGGATGCGCACAGCATTAACGCGGCGCAGGAGTACATGCAGACAGTCCCGGCCACCATCGCCGCCGGTACGAGCGAAATCCAGCGGAACATCATCGCCACCCGCGGGCTCGGTCTGCCTCGCGGTTAACCTGCTCAGCAGAGCTCGAACCCGGACGCCCGGCCCAGTGCCGGGCGTTTCCATTCCGGAGGACTACCTTGACCAGCTTCGACGACCTCTTCGAGTACAACGCCTGGGCGAACCGCGAGATCCTCGCAGTCACGGACCTGCTCACCGGGGCGGAATTGGCGGCGCCGATGGATGACCTTGGCGGCTCCGCACTTCAACTGCTCGATCACACGGCACAGGTAGAAGCGGCGTTTCTCGCGGTGATGACGGCCCGGGCGCGTCCCCCGCGGGAAGAGCGCCCGTACGCGAAGGTCCGCTCACTGCTGGAAGCCAACGCGGACGGTTATCGCGCCGCCCTTCCAGCCCTAATTGGCCGATTGGGGGAGACATTCGAGCTGGAGTGGTTTGACCGGAGGTTCACCGTGGAGCAAGGGCTGATGCAGGTAGTGACCCACTCCGTGCAGCACCGGGCGGGCGTCGCCGCCGGAATCGCCAGGGCGGGACGCGAAGCTCCCGGCCTCGATTACATCATGTGGCTGGCGCGGTTCCGGTAGCGGCTCATCCGCCCCCGAGCGCCGGGACAATGGCGATCTCGACGCCGGGCGCGAGTGTGTCATGGAGTGCGAGCCGGTACACCTCGCCGTTGATGGCGAAGGCCAGGTCCGGCCGGAGCCGACCGTCTTCGACGACGCGTTCGTAGAAACCGGGGCAGTGCCGATCCAGTCCACGCAGGACTTCGCCGACCGTCGCGCCGGAGACTTCGAGCTTCGAAGCCCCGGCGCAGAAGTCGCGCAGAGCGGCGGGGATGATGACGTTGGCCACTAGGCCAGCCCGTTCAGCTCCTCCACGACGCGGCGAGGAGAGATCGGCAAGTCGGTAAAACGGTGTCCCGTCGCATCGGCGATGGCGTTGGCGATGGCTCCCAGCGGTGGGACTATCGGCACTTCGCCGACACCCCGGACACCATACGGGTGGCCGGGATTTGGCACTTCGACAAGGACGGTGTCGATCATCGGGACATCGAGAGCTGTCGGCATGCGGTAGTCGAGATAGCTCGAGTTCACCATGCGGCCGCTGTCGTCGAAGAAGTACTCCTCGTTCAGCGCCCAGCCGATGCCCTGGGCTACTGCGCCCTGGATCTGTCCCTCGACGTAGGCCGGGTGGATGGCCGTGCCGACATCCTGGGTCGCGGTGTAGCGGAGAATCGTGACCTTACCGGTATCCGGGTCGACTTCGACATCGACGATGTGCGTGGCAAATGCGCCGCCGGCGCCACGGGCGAGGAGCGACGCCTTCCCGGCGATCGGCCCACCAGTCCGGGCGGACTGGCCAGCCATCTCCTTGAAGGTGAGCTCCCTGGTCGAGTCCTTCAGGCTGTGGAGTTTGCCGGATTCGTACACGACCTGGTCTTCCGGAACGCCCCAGAGCTTGGCGGCGCGAGCGATCATCTGGCGGCGGATGTCCATCCCTGCTTCGAAGACTGCCAGGCCACTGGCGAAGGTAGTCCGCGACCCGCCTGTCACGTCGTTATGTCCGATCGAGTCGGTGTCAACGACCGTAGGCCGGATGGTCTCGTAGCCGACGCCGAGTGTCTCGGCGAGTTGCATCGCGAGGGAGGCGCGAGAGCCACCGATGTCGGTGGAGCCTTCGACGAGGTTCAGGGTGCCGTCGTTGTTGACGTTGACCACGACGGAAGACTGCATGCCGCCGTTGAACCAGTACCCGGAGGCGACGCCTCGGCCGCGGTTCGGGCCTTCGATAGGGGACTTCCAGTGGGGGGAGTCGATCGCCGCCTGGAGGGCCTCCTCGGCGCCGATGCGAGGGAACGAGATCCCCGTGACCTGCTTCGTGCCTTCTTTCGAAGCGTTGGCCAGGCGGAACTGAAGCGGATCCTGTCCCTGCTTTTTGCAGAGCTCGTCGATCACACTCTCGATGGCAAAGGCGGCGACGGCAGAGCCCGGTGCGCGATAGGCCGCGACCTTCGGCTTGTTGACGACGACGTCGTACCCGTTGAGTTCGAAAGCCCCGATGTTGTACGGAGCGAGCATCGTCATGGAGCCCGCCCCGACGGGCGAGCCGGGGAACGCTCCTGCTTCGTAACAGAGGGTGGCCTGGACGGCGGTGAGCCGGTCGCCCTTCGCGGCTGCCTTCAGCTTGATGTAGACGCCGCTGGTAGGACCGCTGCCCTCGAACACCTCGGTGCGGCTCATGACGACCTTCACGGGGCGCCCCGACCGCTTGGAGAGCAGTGCGGCCACAGGATCGAGATAGATCGGCAGCTTGCCGCCGAACCCACCACCGATCTCCATCGGCACGACCTTGATGCTCGCGATCGGGTGCTTGAGCGCGTCGGCTGTCAGGTTGCGGACCGCGAACGCCCCCTGCGTGCTCGTCCAGATGGTGAGCGTGTCATCCGAGTTCCAGTTGGCGGTCGAGTTATGCGGCTCGATGTAGCCCTGGTGGACCATCTGCGTCGTGAATTCACGCTCAACGACGGCATCGGCTTCGGCGAAAGCAGCTTCAACGTCGCCCCCGGCGAACTTGTTGTACGTCGCGATGTTGGACGGCTTATCGGAGAGTTCGCCGGTCATCAGCGTCTTCGTGCGCCGTGCCTCGTTCAGGAGCGGGGCGTCTTCGCGCATTGCGTCGCGGACGTTGAGGACGGGAGGGAGGACTTCGTACTGGACCTTGATCTTGGCGAGGGCTTCCTCGGCGACGTGGCCATTCAGCGCAGCGACGGCAGCGATCGCGTGGCCGCGATAGAGCGCCTTTGTGGAAGCGAGGATGTTATCCAGCGCGTCCTTCAGGTTCACGGCCGTCTCGCCGAGGTCCTCCATCTTGTCTTCGGCACTGGGAAAGTCCTTCGCGGTGATGACCGCGAAGACACCCGGATGCTTCTCCGCCTCGCTCGTATCGACCGAGAGGATGCGGGCATGGGCGTGAGGTGAGCGCAAGATCCGCCCGTAGATGAGGCCCGCGGGGTGGACGTCGGCGCCGTACTGGGCCCGTCCTGTGACTTTTTCCACGCCATCGGGCCGGACGGGGCGCGTGCCGATCACCTTGTATTCGGGGCGTTCGATTGTGGTCATTTGTTCGCCTCCTGCATTTCTGTGGCCGCGCGCTGCACTGCGCGGATGATCTTGTCGTAGCCGGTACAGCGGCAAAGGTTCCCGGATAGCCAGAAGCGGATCCGGTGTTCATCGGGATTCGGTTCGGCATCGAGCAACGCCTTGGCCGACATGATGAGACCGGGAGTGCAGATGCCGCACTGCAAGGCTGCTTCATCGAGGAATGCCTGCTGGAGCGGGTGAAGGGCATCGCCGTGGGCGAGGCTTTCGATGGTGTCGACGGTCCGGCCCTGGGTCTCTACGGCGAGTACGCAGCAGGAGTTCACGACGCGCCCATCGAGGTGGACGGCGCAGGCACCGCAGTTGCCGTTGTTGCATCCTTCCTTTGCTCCGGTGAGGCCGAGTTCGTCGCGCAGGACCTCAAGGAGACTCTGGCGGGGCTCGCAGAGGAAATCGGTTTCGATGCCGTTGAGGGTTGTGGTCACGTGGCTTCGGGCCATGGTTAGCGGGTCTCCCGGATACGCTTGAGCGCGCCTTCCAGCGCGCGGATGGTGAGGATTTTCGCGAGGTGCCGTCGCTGGGCGATGCCGCCTCGCATGTCGTCTATCGGCGAGGCAGCCGCAGCGGCGGCCTCCCCGGCGGCGGCGAACGTCTCAGGGGTCGCCTGCGCGCCCACGAGTGCCGCCGCGGCGGCAGGTGCCAGGATCGGGGTCGCAGCCACCGCTCCGAGAGCAACCCGGGCAGCGGTAATCGTTCCCGCCGCATCGAGCGTGAGCGAGACACCGGACGAGGCAACCGCAATGTCCATCTCGTTCCGGGGGATGAAGCGGTGGTAGAACGCAGCGGAGTTCGCGGACGGAGCGGGGACTTTCACTCGGAGCAGGATCTCGCCGGGCCGCAGGGTGTTGCTTCCGGGTCCGGCGAACAGCTCTTCGACCGGGATCTCGCGGAGGCCGGCGCTCGACGCGATGACGACCCGCGCGCCGAGGGCGATGAGGGCTGGCGACGAATCGGCTGCGGGACTGGCGTTGCAGAGGTTGCCGCCCAGAGTCGCCCTCGATTGGATGGCGACGCCGCCGATGATCGACGCGCAATCGACCAGAGCGGGGAAGCGGCGCTGGATCTCTGCGTCTTCGTAGATCCGCGCCAACGGGACGGAAGCACCAACCTCGAGGGCGCCGTCATCGGTGATGCGGTAGGCCATCAGTTCGGGAATGTGCTTCAGGTCGATCAACTGGTCGCAGTGACGGCGGCCTTCTCGCAACTGGACGATGACATCGGTGCCTCCGGCGAGCAGCAGCGACCGTTTGCCGTTGCCAAGCGCGGTGAACGCTTCGCCCAATGAGCGGGGCGCGAGGTAGGTAAAGGAGTCCATGAACCGTCCTTCGGGATTGAGCGGAGGCCCGCAGAGCGGCGGGCCGCGTGTTGCGCTGAATGATAAGCGGCGGACGGAAGGTTGTCTTGAACGCTCGCCTCAGCGCACAGGGCGTTACAATCCTGGCAGATGAGACGGGTTCCAACCTTTGCGACGGCCGTGGCCCTGCTTCTTGTGCTCGCTATCGCCAGGCCAGGTATCGCGCGGGCCGACGAAGGCTGGGTCATCACGAGTTTCAACATCGTCTACGACCTGCAGACGGACGGGACGATACAGGCGACCGAGACGATCAACGCGGACTTCGGCTCCCTTTCGAAGCACGGTATCTTCCGGTACTTCAACACCAGCGTGCCCTGTGGAGAGCCGATCTCCGGGGCTCAGCAGCCGATTTACCCGTGTCCAACGGGGCAGTACCGGAAGTACGACTACTCGATCAAGAGCGTCACCAAGGCCGACGGCTCGAAGTGGAAGTACGACGTCAGCAACGAACAGGGCAAAGTGATCGTGAAGATCGGCGACGGCGACATCTTCATCACGGGAGCCCAGGATTACATCATCAAGTACACCGTCAAGGGCGCTCTCGATGCCTACGACGACCATGACGAACTCTACTGGGATGCGAGCGGGGAGTGGCCCGTCACGATCGAGGCATTCACCCTGACTGTGGACCTGCCTGAAGGCGCCGATGCGCGGGCCGTGTGCTACGAGGGTTACGCCGGATCCAACGAGCAGTGCGGGGCGCAAGCGAGCGGCTCAACCATTACCTATGCGGCGCCGCGCGCACTTTCGGAGACTGAACAGGTAACCATCGTGGCGGGGTGGCAGCGCGGACTCGTGGAGGTGGCGCCTCCGGTGCTGGCCGACCGCGCGAACTTCCGCGACTTCTTCACGCTCGACGCCCTGGAGTTCGGAGGCATCATTGCGAGCGGGGTGCTTGGCGTCCTCGCGGTCCTGGCTTCGTGGTGGCGGTATGGACGCGACAAGGCCTACCTCACCGTCCACTACCTCACCAGCGAAACGGCGCAACAGACCAAGCCAATCCGGGGCGGCCCGCCAATCGTCGTCGAGTTCCTGCCACCGGAAGGCCTCCACCCTGCCCAGATGGGCGTGCTGATGGACGAACGAGCCGACACGCTGGACGTCACGGCGACGATCGTCGACCTCGCCGTCCGGGGGTATCTCCACATCACCGAGCTGCCGAAGAAGGGCTGGTTCGGGAGCAACGACTGGAAACTGACGAAGCTCAAGGACGACACTGACCTCACCCCATTCGAGCGGCGCGTCCTCGCAGGGCTGTTCAATTCCAAGACAGAAGTCGAGATGTCGGACCTGCGGTACAAGTTCGCAGACGACCTGGCGAAGTCGAAGGAGTTGCTCTACGACGACGCGGTGAAACAAAAGTGGTTTGAAGTGAGGCCAGAGAGCGCCCGGGGGATGTGGGTTGTGGCAGCCCTCGCGATGATGATCTTCGGGGTTGGCCTTTCGTGTTTCGCGGCGTTGTATCTCCACCGCGGGCTCTTCTTCCTGGGCCTTGTCCCGGCGGGGCTGTTCCTGATGCTCATGTCGCGGTCCATGGCGCGCCGGACGGCGCACGGAAGCGAAATCCTCAGACGGGTGCTCGGGTTCCGCCTCTATATCGAGACCGCGGAAAAGTACCGCCAACAGTTCAACGAGCAGGAGAACATCTTCGCCCGTTACCTCCCGTTCGCAATCGTGTTCGGCTCAGTCGGGAAGTGGGCGAAGGCATTCGAAGGGCTCGAAGCGACGGCGGCGGCTTCAACCGCAGCCTGGTACAGCGGGACCCACCCGTTCCAGCCAACGACGTTCTCGCGAGACCTCCAGGGCTTCTCCAGCTCGGTGGGAAGCACGCTGAGCAGCACGCGTTCGAGCAGCGGGGGCTCCGGCTTCTCAGGCGGCTCGTCGGGTGGTGGTGGCGGCGGCGGTGGCGGCGGGAGCTGGTAACAGCGTTACAACGCGCCAAGCCACTCGCGGAGCTTGTGCGGCACATTCGTGATGATCCCGTCGACTCCGGCTTCCACCACTCGCGCCCAGTCATCCGGGTTGTCCACAGTCCAGGTCCAGACGCTCACCTGGCGCCGTTTCGCCTTCTCAACCAGCGACCGGTCGACGCAATGGTGCTCGACGGAGATTGCCTGGCCATCGCGTTTCAGCAACCCACCCAGTAGGCGGTCGACCAGGTCGCCCTGGACCGGGCCGGTGATGATCGTCGCCGAAACGCGCGGCTCGGTTGCACGGGCGCGTTCGACCATGACCGGGTTGAACGAGTGGATCGCGGTCCACGACTCGGCATTGTGCCGGCGGATCACCTCGACAACCGCATCGACACAGGCCTGATCCTGCTCGGGAGCGCCCGGCGTCGCCTTGAGTTCGCACATGACGGTGAGCTTCCCGGCAGCGAGGGCGAGGACCTGGTCAAGTGTGGGGACGAACTCACCGGCGCCTGCATCCGCGGCCTGCAGTTCGGCAAGCGTCCTTTCGCGTACAGGCCCGGACAGGTTGGTCGTACGGTCGACGGTGTCGTCATGCATCAAGATGGGGACGCCATCGGCGCAGAGCTGGACGTCGATTTCCATCGCTTCGGCGCCGCATTCGAGGCAGGAACGCAGGCCGGCGAGGGTGTTGGCAGGGGCTTCGCCTGCTGCGCAGGCATGGCCGATCACGAGCACGTAGGGCTTCATGCGGCGCACTTTACGCGGCGCCGGTTATCGGCGGAACGCAGTGACTCAGTTTTCGCGGGGGCCGGTCGCCCGTCCTTCGCCCTGCGACTCCGGAGCAGAGCGCGTGGCCGACATTCCCTTCGTGAAACGTGCCAGCCGCAGGGCGCGCTCGATGCTGGGGGCAATCCCGCGCCGCCGGGGGAGTTCCGCCAGCCCGCGGAGAGCATCGCCGAAGCCCTGCATGACGGGAGCACCGTGGCCCGGCAGACCTGCACCCGGCGCGATGACCGCGAACTGGCGAATGGACTCCAGGTAGGCGGCATCGTCGCTGTTAGCGAACTTCATCGAACGCGTGATCTCTCCCCCATGGCTGATGACGAGGTCGCCAACGAATGCCGCATCCAGCCGGTCGACAAGGAAGCAGTAGGCTCCGGGGGTGTGACCGGCCACGGGCACGGCACGAATGCCGGGAAGGACTTCCACTTCCCCGGTCATCACGACATCGACGACGGTATCTTCCCTCGGGACGCGGTGGGTGCGGCCGCTCATTCGCCGCAGGACATGCGTCCGGCCAACCGCCGGGTGAAGGATGTAGCCGTCGCCGCGCTGGAGACAGTCGCCGCGCCCGAGGTGGACGAGGGCACCGGTCGCCGCTCGCACGGCGGCGGCCGCGCCGGTGTGATCGCGGTGGAGGTGCGTCAGCAGTACGGCGGCGAGCTTACCGCCGAGAGCCTGGATCTCCTCGAGGATCGCTCCCGAGCTCGATCCGAAACCCGTATCGACAAGAGCCAGGCGACCGTCGTCGGCCTCAACGAGGTAGACGTTCGAACCACGAGTGCCGTGGAGCCACCAAAGCCCGGGTGCGAGGACATCAGCCAACCGCCACCTCCGGCTTCCAGCGTAACGGTTTGTAGCGAGCACAGGCGAACGGACCTGGTGGTCTCCGGCCGCTAGCTGCTGAGGGTCGGGAGCTACTGCTTCGGGCCGGAGTAAACCACTTCAAAGAGGATGCGGTCCGGCGATTCGAACATGACCTGGTAGTACGTCTGGTCTTCGGCGCCCGCAAACTCGGGCCGGTGGCGAGGGGTCTCGAACAGCGCCGGCACGCCCTTTCCGCTGAGGTACGCCGCGAATGCATCAACATCGGCCTGGGAATCGACCGAGATCCCGAGGTGGTTCACGCCTCGGCCGTCGTAGTCGTTGACTGCAGCGTTGGCGCCGCTCCCAAACCAGAGGCTGGCGCCGTCGCTGCCGCCAAGACCGAGCATTCCCTCGCCTTCCCAAATGGTGTCCCAGCCGAGGAAGCCCAGGAGCTCCTTGTAGAAGCCGGTGTTGGCGGTATCGATCTTGAGTTCGATGTGTCCGAGTTTGCTTTTCACTGTTGCGTGTTCCTTGCGAAGTGGTGTGCCCGCGGTAAACGTGGCGAGGCCGGAAAAGTAACGTCGCTGGGCGGGAGTTCAAAATGGTCAGTGACACGGGACCGCATAGCGACTGGCCGTCCGTGGACATTGGAGATGCGGGAACGCAGGGCATCTCGCGGCCGGAATTCACCCGGGCTTGCATGGTTCGTTAGGCACTGTGTAAATAACGCCTAACGTCCGGGTTTCGCCCGGAACCATGCCGGAGAATTTGGTGACTCGTCACGTCGTATCAGCAGTTCTACTGTGGGCACTCCTCACAGCGGTCGGGGAGGCAACCATCTTCCTCGACTGGTTCCCCACCGTCGGATCGCACGAAGCGGAGGACTTCGACAGGATCTTCCTGATCCTCGTCGCGATGGGTACGCCCGTCTTCGCATTCGTCATCGCGGTACTCGCCTATGCCATGCTCAATTTCCGGTCGAATGACCGGGAGGAGACTGGCGCCACCTTCCTCGGCGTGGGCACCGGCCCGCGCGTCTGGGTTGGCCTGACGGCAGCCCTCGCGGTGTTCGTGATGATCTTCCCGGGAATGACGGGGCTGGCTGCGCTCAACAAGGAGCGCAGCGGCAACGGTTGGGGCGAATACGATGCCGAGCTGGTGGTTCACGCGATCGGATACCAGTGGTTCTGGGAGTTCGAATACCCGGAGAGCGGCATCTCGGTCAAAGGCGCCGGTAACGAACTGGTCCTGCCGGTGGACACGGTCATCCGTTTCGATGTCGATGCTGCCGATGTGCTGCACTCCTACTGGATCCCCGCGTTCCGCATGAAGATTGACGCGGTCCCGGGCCGGACGACCTTCTTCACGGTGAAGCCGACGACTGAAGGCAACTTCAACGACGACACGGCTTTCCGCGTCCAATGTGCCGAACTCTGCGGACTCGACCATTCGGGCATGCAGTTCCCGGTGCGGGTCGTGTCGCAGCAGGAGTTCAAGGACTGGGTGGACTCCAAGACCGTAGCGGCGAAGGGGCAATAGACCATGCATCGATTCAATTCGGTTTTCGCGGGCCTGGCCCTCGGCCTACTCGGCTTCTACCTCGGCATTTCTGTCGCGGCGCTTTTCCGCTGGATGTTCGGCTTCGAGGAGGTCTGGGAGCGCGACCTCAATGTCACGATCGGCTACATGTTCGGCCTCTCCGGCTGGTTGATGGGCGTGGGGATGTGGGGCCGGTGGGGGAAAGAATGGTTCGGCCTCCCGACCACCCCGTCTCAGCACGATGGGTGGGGGCGCTACTTCACGTTTAACACCGACCATAAGGTCATCGGAATCCAGTACGGCGTGACCTTCCTGATCGTGTTCTTCCTGGCCGGGGCGCTCGCGCTGCTGATCCGGGCCGAACTGGCGACCAATGGGCTGCAGTTCTTCGATAAGGCCCAGTACAACTCGATCATGTCGCTGCACGGCATCCTGATGGTCGCGGTGGCGGTCGGCACGGTGATTGGTGCCCTCGGCAACTACGTGGTGCCGTTGATGATCGGGGCCGAAGACATGGCCTTCCCCCGGCTGAACGCGCTGACCTACTGGATGGTCCCGCCGGCGGCGGTGATGCTGCTGACAACACCATTCGTCGGCGGACTGGAAGCCGGCTGGACGGCGTATCCGCCACTCTCGGTGGTGACACAGACCGGCCAAACGTTCTTCAACCTGGCGATCATCACGGTCGGCCTGACTTCGATCCTGGGCGCCCTGAACTTCCTCGTGACGATTGTCTGCATGCGCGCGCCGGGCATGACCTGGGGCCGCTTGCCGGTCTTTGTCTGGTCGATGTTCGTGACTTCGTGGCTTGCCTTGCTCTACACGCAGGGTTTCGCGACGGCCATGCTGATGGTGACGCTGGACCGCATCGGCGGGATGAGCTTCTTCGATGCGAGCAACGGCGGCGACCCGCTGCTCTACGAGCACGTGTTCTGGTTCTACTCACACCCGGCCGTGTACATCATGGTCATCCCGGGGTTCGGCATCGCCCTGGAAGTCATCGCTCACTTCTCGCGAAAGCCCTTCTACGCCTACCGGTACGCGGTGGGCGCGTTCATGGGCATCCTCGGTCTGAGCGGCGTCGTCTGGGCACACCACATGTTCACCTCGGGCATGCCGAACTACCTTCACGGTCCGTTCCTGATCATGACAGAGGCGATCTCGGTCCCAACCGGCCTGATCTTCCTTTGCGCCCTGGGGACGATCTGGATGGGCCGCCTGTGGCTCACGGCGCCGATGCTGTTTGCCATGGCCGTGATCTTCAACTTCGCCTGTGGCGGTGTCACCGGCATCTTCCTGGCGGACGTCCCGACGGACATCCACCTGCACGACACGTACTTCGTGGTGGCGCACTTCCATTACACCATCGTCGGCGGCGAGATCTTCGGGCTGTTCGCGGGCATCTACTACTGGTTCCCGAAGATGACGGGCCGGATGTACAACGAGCGGCTCGCGAAGCTCCACTTCTGGTGGATGTTCATCGGCTTCAACGTCACCTTCATGGTCATGCACTGGCCGGGCATCCAGGGGATGAACCGGCGTATCGCGGACTATCCGGAGGTTTACCAGCCGGTGAACCTGGCGGTCAGTATCTCGGCTTTCCTCCTTGGCGCGAGCTTCCTGGTGTTCATCTACAACATGATCAACAGCTGGATCCGGGGCGAAGTGGCCGAGGCGAACCCGTGGCACGCCCGCACCCTGGAATGGCAGACAAGTTCGCCGCCGCCGCTTGAGAACTTCCCGGTGCTCCCGGAGGTCACGGGCCACCCGTACGACTACGGGCTCCCGAAGCCGCCTCACGCGACGTTCCCCCAGACCGGCGGCGCCCATGCGGCCTCCCCCGCCGGGGGCGGTGGCGGAGGAGGGGGCGGTGGTTAGGCCGGCACGAACGCGGCTCAGCAACCACCTCACACTGATTCGATTGTCGGAGGCATCACTTGGGAGCGTTTAACTCTCTCGGAGCATTTCAGAAGGGCTACGTGGTGGCGGTCTTCCTCGCCATCTGGACCATCGCTGAATACATCTTCGCCGTGGGACTCGAAAACGACACGGCTCGTTTCCTGGGACTCGCCTTCGCCGCTGTGGTGAAGGCATGGCTCATCATCCAGTACTTCATGCACATTTACCGCCTCTGGCGCGAGGAGGCACACTAATGGCTGTCCAGGCCCCCGCAGAACACGCACCGGCGCATCACAACCCACTGGTCCTCAATCGAATCGGTCTCTGGCTGTTCTTCTTCTCGGAAAGCGTCATCTTCGGGCTGTTGCTCTCGAGTCGCTTCTTCCTCGAAGGCATCCACCAGGAACACGTCGACCAGCAACTCGGCCTGGTCATCACGATCGTACTCCTGTTGAGCAGTGTGACCGCCTTCACGGCTGAGACGGCTATGGAAAAGGGGAACTCGCGGCTCTGCCACCAGATGCTGCTGCTCACTATCGTCCTGGGCACCCTCTTCGCGGGCGGCGTCGCCTACGAATGGGCCACCGCGCACTTCAGCCGCGAAGAGGCCTTCGGCACCGTCTTCTTCACGATGACCGGCATCCACGCGGCCCACGTCGTGAGCGGTATCGGGTTCCTCGCCCTCGCCTGGAACCTCGCCCGAAAGGGCCGGTTCGACAGCAAGAATCACTGGGGCATTTCGGGCACCGTGATGTACTGGCACTTCGTCGACGTGGTCTGGGTCTTCTTCTACCCCGCGCTCTACCTGGTCGGCAGCTAGACCAATGCAAGTTCAGCAGGCGCCCCGAGCCATGCCGGGAATGCCGTTGCTGCTCCCTCCCGGGCTGAAGCTCCTTGCGGGCTGGTTGCTGGTCTGCACGGCCGGCGCGCTGCTGGTGTCGCTCGCCTGGTGGGCGGCGCTGCGCGCGCAAGGCACCGGCCTCGACGCAAGCGAGATGGTCATCGCGCCCGGGACGGCCGAGGCGATCGCAAACGGATATCCCGTCTCGCAACCCTCGGAAATCAAGCTCCGGCGCGGGGGAACCCTGACAGTAGTCAACCGTGACGATGTCACGCACTTCGTAGCCTGGGCGAGTATCGCCCCCGGCGAGACCACGACTCTCCAGATTCCCCCCGGCGAAGGCGCACTGAAGTTCGACTGTTCGACCCACCCCAGCGGTAGCCTGCTGTTCGACGTCTCGAGCCGGCTGCCGCTCTGGCAGGCGGTCGCCGGCGCGCTGGCGGCCGGGATAGTAATGGGCACGGTGCTGGCGGGCGTCACGGCCCTCACACGCAGCCTGGACACCAACTAGCCAGTCCGGCCTGGCTCAAGGACTCAACTCTTCGAAGAGTGGCGGCGCGAGCGGCGAAGTCGCCGAGCCTGTCCCGAGCGCGTTCCGCGTCGGAAGCAAGCCCCTGGCCCTGGTTGCGATCAGGGAACAACACACCAGTTCGCCCTCGGGGTAGCTCGCCGGATGGCCCCAGCCAGGGCCGCCGCCGACGTTCCCCTTCCGCCCCTCGGCCTCCATCACCAAGCGGAACTTTGTAGGCGCCATCACGGCCTGCCGACTGCCGAATCCCCTCCGCTGCCCACTGCGTCACCCGACGGCATCGTGACCAAGGGTGACTCGGCCCCTGGTGGGCCCTTGCACCGCGGACCTCGCATGTGCCCACCTCAGAAGCTCACGGTATCACCGGGCCTCGGCCACTGACGGAAGACCGCCCTTTGGGGACCCACGAAGCACGCACCACGAACCGGAAGCCGGTGCCCCGAGCTGGCGCACGGCGAGGAGGGCTCTCCTGGAGCACCTCTGCGACGGCCGGAATTGGAAACTGCCGGCGCCCCCCGGGAAGGTTCGGAAGACTGCTCCATCTGCGCAGAACCCGAGTGCCGGCGCGCCGACGCGGCTGGAGAAACCGTGCCCCGCACCGGCGCTCTTCGAAAGCCACTGCCGGCGGCAAGGGTTACTCGCCTTTGCGGGACAACCGGGAAACGAAATGGCCCTCCCCGAGAAGGGAGGGCCATCAAGTAGATTGGTAGCGGGGAAGGGATTCGAACCCCTGACCTTCGGGTTATGAGCCCGACGAGCTGCCACTGCTCCACCCCGCGGTGGAAGGCGGCGGGATTGCGCGCCTTTAAGGAACTGAAGAGCGAAGAACTGCACCCGGAACTCATAGGGACCGAGTCTTCAATATAGGTCAAGCCCTCGACCATTAGTACGCCTCAGCTGAACGCATTACTACGCTTACACCTGGCGCCTATCAAACAGGTAGTCTTCCTGTGGTCTTACCTGATTAATCCAGTGGGAAGTCTCATCTTGAGGTCGGCTTCGCACTTAGATGCTTTCAGCGCTTATCCGAACCGGACATGGCTACCGGGCAATGCTCCTGGCGGAACAACCCGCACACCAGAGGTCCGTTCACCCCGGTCCTCTCGTACTAGGGGCAACTCCTCTCAAACTTCCTACGCCCATGGCGGATAGAGACCGAACTGTCTCACGACGTTCTGAACCCAGCTCGCGTACCGCTTTAATGGGCGAACAGCCCAACCCTTGGGACCTACTCCAGCCCCAGGATGCGACGAGCCGACATCGAGGTGCCAAACCTTGCCGTCGCTGTGGACGCTTGGGCAAGATAAGCCTGTTATCCCCGGGGTAGCTTGTATCCGATAAGCCACGGCCCTTCCACTCGGTACCGTAGGATCACTTTGACCGGCTTTCGCCCCTGCTCGACTTGTAGGTCTCGCAGTCAAGCTCCCTTATGCCAATGCACTCAACGGGTGATTTCCATCCACCCTGAGGGAACCTTTGTGCGCCTCCGTTACATTTTAGGAGGCGACCGCCCCAGTCAAACTGCCCACCAGACACTGTCCTCGCGCTTGCTCGCGAGTTAGAAAGCAGATCAGAGAAGGGTGGTATTTCAAGGATGGCTCCACGCTGCCCGAAAGCCTCGCTTCAACGCCTCCCACCTATCCTACGCATCTCAGACCCACTCCCAGTGCCAAGTTGCAGTAAAGCTCCACGGGGTCTTTTTGTCCTGCCACGGGACAACCGCATCTTCACGGTCAATTCAATTTCGCCGGGTCCTCCGTTGAGACAGTGCCCAGATCGTTACGCCTTTCGTGCGGGTCGGAACTTACCCGACAAGGAATTTCGCTACCTTAGGACCGTTATAGTTACGGCCGCCGTTCACCGGGGCTTCAATTCAAGGCGTGAACCTCTCCTCTTAACCTTCCGGCACTGGGCAGGCGTCAGCCCCTATACGTCAGCTTTCGCTTTTGCAGAGACCTGTGATTTTGATAAACAGTCGCCTGGGCCTGCTCACTGCGGCCCCCAGTTGCTTCAAAAGTAAATTCCTACACAACCAGGGGCGATCCTTCTCCCGAAGTTACGGATCTAATTTGCCGAGTTCCTTAACGAAGGTTCTCCCGATCCCCTTATGGTTCTTACCATCACCTACCAGTGTCGGTTTGCGGTACGGGCGCATTGGTAACTAGCAGCGAGGATTTTCTAGCCAGCGTGGGCTGAGCCCCCTCGCGTTGACAAAGTCTCTACTCGTCCCGGCCCCTCCGCTTAACCTCACCGGGGATTTACCTCCGGCGAGACGCCTACAGACCAGGAACGGACCATGTCCAGTGGGCCCGCGGAGCCTACCCTCCTGGGTCCCCCCTCTGCATCAAACGCTACCATCGCGGTGCTGGAATACTAACCAGCTGTCCATCGCCTACGCCTTTCGGCCTCGGCTTAGGCCCGACTAACCCTACGCGGATTGACCTTCCGTAGGAAACCTCAGGTATACGGGGGGTGCGGTTCTCACGCACCTTACGCTACTCATGCCGGCATTCTCACTTCGCTTCGCTCCAGGGTGCCTCACGGCTTCCCCTTCTCTGCTGAAGCAAACGCTCCCCTACCGCCCCTCTGCTATTACAGAGGGACCCACAGTTTCGGTGCCATGCTTAGCCCCGTTGAATTGTCGGCGCAGAACCACTCGACCAGTGAGCTATTACGCACTCTTTAAAGGGTGGCTGCTTCTAAGCCAACCTCCTGGCTGTTTTTGCGGTTCAACATCCTTTTACACTGAGCATGGACTTCGGGACCTTAACTGGTGGTCTGGGCTGTTTCCCTTTCGACAATGAAGCTTAGCCCCCACTGTCTCACTGCCACGCTTTGTCCAACGGCATTCGCGGTTTGATAGGGTTTGGTAAGCGGTAAGCCCCCTAGCCCTTTCAGAGCCCTACCTCCGCAGGAGATCGCGTGACGCTGCACCTAAATGCATTTCGGGGAGAACGAGCTATCTCCGAGTTCGTTTGGCATTTCACCGCTACCCACAAGTCATCCAATAACTTTGCAACGTTAGAAGGTTCGCGCCTCCATCCAGTTTTACCTGGACTTCACGCTGCCCAAGGGTAGATCACTCGGTTTCGCGTCTACTGCACGCGACTATGGCGCCCTATTCGGACTCGCTTTCGCTACGGCTCCACAAGTCACCTTGCTTAACCTTGCCACGTAAAGTAACTCACCGGCTCATTCTTCAATAGGCACGCTGTCACCCACCGTAATGGGCTCCAACTGCACGTAAGCACGCGGTTTCAGGGTCTATTTCACTCCCCTCCCGGGGTACTTTTCACCTTTCCCTCACGGTACTGGTTCACTATCGGTCATCAGGGGTATTTAGCCTTGGGAAGTGGTCTCCCCAGATTCCCACGGGGTTTCACGTGTCCCGTGGTACTCAGGTACCTGGAGGAAGTCGCAGCGTGTTTCGTTTACGGGGCTATCACCCTCTTTGGCCGGCCTTTCCAGGGCCGTTCTCCTACCCGTGCGATTGGTAACTTCACAATTCCAGGCCCTACAACCCCGGTAAGGCGAACCCTACCGGTTTGGGCTTCTCCCCGTTCGCTCGCCGCTACTAGGGGAATACTCTCTTTTCCTCGGGGTACTTAGATGTTTCAGTTCCCCCGGTGCCCTCTACCGGACCTATGTGTTCAGTCCGGAGTAGCCCGGTTTTACCGGGCTGGGTTACCCCATTCGGAAATCCCCGCCTAAGCTTGTTTGGCAGCTGAGCGAGGCTTATCGCAGCCTTACCACGTCCTTCATCGGCCCCTGATACCAAGGCATCCACCGCGCGCCCTAAGTAGCTTGACCTACATTAAGACTCGATATCTATGAATTGCCTATTGCGATGTGTGCGCATGTCGGTGCACACCCATCGCGGATGCAGT